>CANRGX010000001.1 GCA_947630215.1 uncultured Eisenbergiella sp.
CCGCTGTACCCGACCACCGCTTATGCGGTGGCCATGTTGATTTTGTTCACACTTTTGTTTTTTTGTATGGCGCAGAGGGAAGCGATGCGGGCGGAACTTTGAACCGGAAAAAGGGAAAACGGAAAGCGGTTTTTTCAGCTGCAATCCATCTTCCCACAGGCAGAAAACCCTCCGGAAGAATTGCCAGGAGCCCTTTTTGGGGATAAGATAGTGGTAAAAGGTACAAGGGGGGGGGTAGTTCATGTTCCAATTCACCAAAATGGGGATCTCAGGATGAGCATTATCACGATTCAACTTGGGAAATAACATTATTTCCAGATGCAGGCGGTCAGGAACAGCCATATGTGAATGGCGGTTCGGTAGAGTAGGCACGATTTTGTCTCCGCAATGCAGGCAATTTATATCTGGATTGCGGAGATGGCCCGTTGGTCGGATACTTCCATAAGGAGCAACCGGTATGGAACTTAGAATTATAAAACGGCAGCCCTGGCGATTTTTGATATGTGTCCTGTTTTTGGGCGTTGTGACGGCGGCAGGACTGTTTTTTTCTTTGCAGACCTATATCGACGGTCTTAATCTGGACTATGTGAAAGAATACTATGCCTGTACAGGGACTTTGATGGAGGACAGTGTGGCGGGAGAAAGTTATGGATCCAATAGTCCGGAGGTGCGCCCCCTCCCGCAGGAAGCGATAGATCTTCTTGCGGATTCCAGGCTCGTCCGTCAGGTGGATATTCGGGGAACTCTGTCCGCCAGCATAGAAGGACTGCGCCAGGTTCCCCGTGATTTTTACTGCTATTCCGCCAGAAATCTTTGCATTCTGGACGGCAGAGTCCGGAACCATGATCTGGGGGATGGCACCAGGGCCAGCGAGCGGGGGCTGTACCGCTATGGGGATTGCTACTTGATGGATGTGACCGTTTATATGGGGCCGCCGGAGTTAAAAAGCCGGATAGCAAAGGTGGATAATCTGGCTGTGGTCTATCGTGTTCCCATAGGGGAGGAGGATCCGTTCGCAACAGGCGGCCGGTATCTGATAACCGGCTTTACCTGTATTGCCGAAGGAGCGGCATCAGACGGCACCTTTGCCCATGTGGAGGTCGCCGGTATAATGTTTGGAAGGCATAGAGAGGAATGTTCTGTCTATACCGAAACCCTGTATCCCAAGGCCGTGCTCCCGTTGGAGGATGATACGGCGGCAGAGGAGATATCGGCCATCCTTTCGGAGAGAGGCTGGGATAAATTCACAGAGCAGGAGGAACGTTTGGACAGTGTTTTTACGGTGCGTACCGTCCGGGATATGAACCTTCTGCTGCCGGTCGCGCAGGAGGAGATGTTCTATGCTTCCGGCCGGGGCATTCTGCCGGGCGATAAGGGGAAAAGGGTATGCGTCATCAGCGAGGAACTGGCCCTGGAAAACGGCCTGCAGATCGGGGCTGTTCTTCCTCTGGCCCTGGCGGAAGGGGCCTACACCATAGCGGGCTATGAAACGGGCCTGCCCCTGCTGGGGGAAACGCTTACCCTCCCGTATGGGGAACCGGAAGCATATGAGATCATCGGGACATATGCCTTTCTCCGGCATGATGCGCTGGGCGATCCGTTCCAATTTTCCTACAACGATATTTTTATACCGGCAAAGGACGGGGAGACGTTGGCGGGCGCACGTCCGTATACCATGTCCTTCCAAGTGATGGGAGAGGACTATGATGCGTTCCTGGATGCGGTTGTGCCGCAGATAGAGAAGCTGGGCTGCACGGTCCGGCTTTCCGCCAGCAGATGGGAAGCTGTAGAGGGAATTTATGCCCAGATCGAAGCGCGCCGCAGGCGGATGCTTGCCGCCGCGGCGGTTACGCTGGCGGGGTGCTGTCTGCTGTATGTCGCGCTCATCGGGCTTTTATACCGGCGGGAATTTGCCCTGCGAAAGCTGCTGGGAACACCGGCGCGCCGGGCATGGCGCGCGTATAGCGTTCCCTTTGGGGCGGCTACGTTCCTGGGCTCCGCCGGCGCAATTCTGGCCATACAGGCGCTGTATGGCCGGGTGCTGCGGGCACAGATGGAGCAGATAGTACCGGGCAATGCCCCGGACAGCGTACAGATACTGGCCTTTCTGCTGACGGCGGCTGTGGCGCAGGCGGTTCTTTGTCTTCTTCTGCTCCGTCTGTACTGTCATGTCACACAGCGGCGCGCGGTGCGGATTCTGTTGAAATAATAGAGAGACGTAGGCGCAATCAGGGTTATCAAGGAGGAGATTACTTATGACAGGGCTGGAGTTGGATCATGTCGGGTTTACGTATCCGAAAGCCAAGAGGAGCGTTTTGTCCGATGTCTGTGCGTCCTTTGCACCGGGTACGATCAGCGCCATCCGGGGCTATTCCGGAGCGGGCAAAAGCACCCTGCTTTATCTCATTGCCGGGCTGGATGTCCCCACCCGGGGACAGCTGCGCTGGAATGACCAGCCTGTCCTTACCGGCGATCTGACGGAATACCGGCGCCGGGTGGTCAGTCTGATTGCGCAGTCCTATCTGCTCTTTCCCAACCGCACTGCGTTGGAAAATGTCTGTTATCCGTTGCTTTTGGCCGGAAAAAGCCGGCAGGAGGCGGAAACGGAGGCCAGAGAGCATCTCCGGTCGGTTCGCCTGGGCGAGGAACTGTATCGCCGTCTGCCGGGCAGGCTTTCCGGCGGCGAGCAGCAGCGTGTGGCCATAGCCAGATGCCTTGCCAGCCATACCCCGTTGATTGCGGCGGATGAACCCACCGGAAATCTGGACGAGGAAAATGCCCGGGAGGTAATGGGAATCTTGCAAAAGCTGGCGGAGGAGGAGAAAAAGACAATTGTGATCGTAACCCATGACCGTATGATCGCGGATCTGGCCCAAAAACAATATATCCTTTCCCAGGGACAGCTTCTGACAGAGTAAAGGTGGTGTTTGGTGATGTTTTTGATTCGTATGTGCCGCCGTCCCCTGATCCCCCTGCTGCTTTTGACGGAGTTTATGCTGTCTGCCTGTTTCCTTTCGGTCAATGAGAAGACGCTCCGGGAAAACCAGGCGTCCATTGAACAGCTGTACGATACCGCCGTGGTAGAGTGCCGGGTGCTCCCGAAAACCGTTACCGGCGGGAGATTTGCCATTTCGCCTTTTTCTGCCCGGGCTCTTTGCCGGCAGGAAGCGGTGGACTCGTATTTTTGTGTGCTCAAAGATCCCTGTTATCTGACGCAGGACGGGCCGGAGGGGAACATGATTGTGGCCTGCGGCACCAACGATCTGGCCGTCTTTTGCCGGGAGATGTATGTGACGGTCATGCTGGATGAGACATACCGGGATGTGGATTTTAAAGAGGATGCCGCCGTCTGCCTGTTGGATGAGGACATGGCGGAGGAACTGGGCTATCGGCCCAAAGATACGATTTCCGTTATGGGAGGAGATGAGAACGGGCATTATACAGAAAAAGCTGCGCCCCAGGAACTGACGGTAATCGGAACTTATAAAAACGGCGGCAGTATGGTGGAAAAAGGAGCGATTCTTGTCCCCGAATCCCGTTTTTACACCAGAGGGGAAAAGCGGTTGACCTACGATGCCGCCTCGCAAAACCGCTGGTACTACTATATCAAATTTTCGTTTACGCTCCATCCCGCCTATAACAGGGATCTGGAACGCGTGACGGCAGAATTGGAGGAAGCCGTGTCCCACCTGACAGGGCTGGATAAAGTGGAATATACGCTTTATGTCGGCAGTCGGGAACTGGAACAGGCGCTGCGTCCCTTGGAAAATAAAACGGCGCTGCAGCAGCGCCTGTCCCTGCCGATGCAGGCTGCTTTTTGTGTCCTTTCGGCAGCGTTGACGCTGCTGCTGGCCGCCGGCGAACGACAGGAGATCCTGATTCGGAGACTGGGCGGAGAGAGTGGGACGCGCGTTTTGGTTTCCACCTGGGCGGCGCTGTGCCTGCTGCTGTCGCTCCTGGTCCTGCCGTCACTGCTTGTAGCACAGCTTTTGTGGAAAGGGGCGCAGACCGCTTTCCTGCTAAAGAGCGCGGCGGTTTCTATGTTCTTGGGCGGCCTTTTGTTGCTGATTTTGTGCCGAAGAAAGCTCATCGCGCTTTATCAGCGGCAGGATTAAAAGAAAAAATATGGGAAGATTGGCACGAAAAACCCCCGGCGGCCGCTGCTGCGGACCGCCGGGGGTTGGCCTTTCTGAAAAAAGTCTCAGACCACCTGTCCCTTTGCCACATAGATCGGGAAGGTATCGGTTCCCTTCAACGTCTTGCCTGCAGAGATGGTGACGTTCTTATCCGTGATCAGATATTCCACATCGGCGCCGTCTTCGATGACGGTATCCTGCATCAGCACGCAGTTTTTAACCGTCGCGCCCTTGCCTACCTTCACGCCGCGGGAGAGCACACAGTTTTCCAGGTTGCCCTCGATCACGCAGCCGTCGGCTACCATAACGTTTTTGGCGGTAGCCCCGTTGATGTAGCGCGTCGGGTTATCGTCCCTGATCTTGGTGTAGACCGGACTGGGGGCAAAGAGCCCGTCCAGATTCGCGTCGTCCAGCAGCTTCATGTTCTCGTCGAAATAGCTTTTCATGTCGCTGACGCGGGCGGTATAGCCCTGGAACTCGTAGGCGTGCACGTGCAGCTTCTCCAGCCTGGGCGCCAGGATGTCGCGCTCGAAATAGATGTAGCCGCGGGCATAGGCGCCGGTCACCTGCTCCATCAGAAATTCCCGGTTCATGATATAGATATTCATGGAAACGTTCTGGATGCCGGGTTCGGGCGAATTGATGAAAATGCGTTTTACCCGGCTGTCCTTCACGAGGAGGGTGTAATATAAATCGCCCTTGCTCACCTGGATATTCTTAAAGCCGGCGGGAATTTCTTCTTTCTTGTAGGCGATGCTCACATCCGCGCCGCTTTCAATATGCTCCTCCAGCATCCGATGGAAGTCAAAATTGGCCGCGATATGGGTATCGGACAGAATCACGTATTTTTCCTTCTGGTTCTTTAAGAAATCCAGAATGCTGGCCACCGCTTCCACCCGTCCGCTGTAGATTTTGACGTTTTTCTCGGAGTAGGGAGGGAAAATATTCAGCCCGCCGTTTTTACGGGTCAGATCCCATTCCCGCCCGGACCCCAGGTGATCCATCAGGGAATGGTAGTTCTTGCGCACAATGATGGAAATGTTGTCAATGCCGCTGTTTACCATGCTGGACAGAAGAAAGTCCACCATGCGGTAACGTCCCGCGAAAGGGATGGACGCCATCAGGCGTTCGCTGACCAGATCGGGGACAAGGGAATCGTAGCTGTTGGGGAAAATAATGCCAAGAGCGCTTGTATTCGTATTTACCATTGCACGTCACCGTCCTTTACATTGTTATTGACCATGGCGTTGGGGCCGATTTTGGCGCCGTCTCCGATATAGACGCCGGAGCCTACCGTGGCAACGCCCTTTTCACCGTCTGCGGGCATGGCGCCTACGATAGCGTTCTCCCCCACCACGACGTTTTCCGCGATGATGCAGTGTTTGACAACGGCGCCGGACTTAATCACGGAACCGCCCATGACGACGGCGTCCTCCACCTCGGCGCCCGCCTCTACGCGCACGCCGGCAAACAGGATGGAGTGCTTTACGCTGCCGCTGATCCGGCAGCCGTCTGTGACCATGGAGTTTTCGATGACGGCCTCGGGGCTGATCTTATGGCCGGGCATTCCGCTGTTGCGGCTGTAAATTTTCCACTCGTCGTCAAACAGGTTGATGCCGGAGTGTTCGGGATCCAGCACCTCCATGTTGGCTTCCCAGAGGGAGGAAATGGTGCCCACGTCCTTCCAGTAGCCGCTGAAACGGTAGGCGTACATACTGCGGTTGTCGCGCAGCAGATTCGGAATGATATTGTTGCCGAAATCGTTCTCGGAATTGGGATCCGCTTCGTCTTCCACCAGATATTTTTTCAGGATGTCCCAGTTGAATATGTAGATTCCCATGGACGCCAGATTGGACTTGGGGTGCTTGGGCTTTTCCTGAAATTCGGTGATCCGGTCGGTTTCATCCGCCACCATCAGGCCGAAGCGGGGTGCTTCCTCCCAGGGCACCTCCATGACCGCCACAGAAAACTCCGCTCCCTTCTCCTTGTGAAAACGCAGAAAGTCGCTGTAGTCCTGCTTGCAGATCTGGTCGCCGGAAAGGATGATGACATACTGCGGATTGTAGCGTTCAATAAAGGAAATGTTCTGATAAATCGCGTTCGCGGTTCCTTTGTACCAGTCGGATCCGGAAGCCTGCTGATAAGGAGGCAGGACATGGACGCCGCCGTAGAGACGGTCCAGATCCCAGGGCTGTCCGTTCCCGATATACTCGTTGAGTACCATGGGCTGATACTGGGTCAGGATCCCCACCGTATCGATGCCGGAGTTGACGCAGTTGGAAAGCGGAAAGTCGATGATCCGGTACTTTCCGCCGAAAGGAACTGCGGGTTTTGCCAGTTTTTGGGTCAGCGCATAGAGACGGGAACCCTGGCCGCCGGCAAGAAGCATAGCAATCATTTCTTTTGCCATAATAATTCCCCCTGCTTGAATATAGTATTGATGGATAAATTGTATCATAAAACGAAAAAAACAGGAAGGGTTTTGTTGAAAAAGGACTATAATTTTGTTAAACTTTTACTTGCACCGGATAAAATCATGAACAGATTGCACAGAAAAATCCGGGCGAAAATGCAAAAGGACGCGGATACGGACAAGAACGGGAGGAAGGGAAGGCCGGAATGAGAATTTTGGTGATCGGAGGCAGTTATTTCCTGGGCCGGGTGTTTACCATGCTGGCGGCAAAGGAACATGAGGTGACGGTGTTGAACAGGGGCACGTATTCCATGGAGGAATTTGGCGCGATCTGTCTGAAGGCGGATCGCCATGACGCAGAAGCGCTCCAGGCTCTGCCAAAGGGAGAGTACGATGTGGTGGTGGATTTTTGCGCGTACCGGCAGGGAGACATCCGAACGCTGCTGTCGGGTCTTTCGATCCGGCCCAAGCAATATCTGCTTGTCAGCACGGTGGACGTCTACGCCAAATGGACGGGCCGGATCCTGACAGAGGACGCGCCGCTGGAAATGCGGCGCTTTGGCGGGGAGACGGGGGAGTATATCCGGCACAAGGTCCTGCTGGAGAAAGAACTTTCGGAACTGTGCAAGGACGGCTGTTTTGCCGCCACTGTTGTACGTCCCGCCCTGCTTTACGGCCCGTTTAACTATGCTCCCCGGGAGTCGGTTTATGTGCAGACGGCCTGCGCGGGACAGGAATGGATCTGTCCGGTGGGGGCGCCGGGCCGCTTCCAGCCGGTCTATGTAAAGGATGCAGCGCAGCGGATCCTGGATCTGACCGGCAGGCGGGAGGCGTTTGGCCAGTCTTATAATCTGGCGGGGGAATCGGTGGATTATGAACGGTTTTTGACCGCGTTTGCCGGCGTTTCCGGCGGTGTTGCCAGGCTGCGCCGGGTGGATGCGCAGGATCCTGTGCTGACACAGCCGGACACCTTCCTGCCGTTTCCGCTTCTGGAGCAGGAAACGGAACGCTATGACGGAGGAAAGGTGACGGCGCTGACCGGCCGGGAATGGACGCCGCTGGAGGAAGGGCTGGAAAAAACCTGGAACGTATTTGCCAGGATCTATGGACAGGCATAAGGGACATAGGATCAGATTTCCGGATGGCCCCGGAAGATTGTGCAAAAAAAGCGGACGATAATGTAAAAATGAGTGCCGGATCCGGCGCTCATTTTTTTGTCGGGAGTGGTATAATGCAAAGGACGGCTGCAGTGAGCCGCAAAATCCTTCAAGTGATTCTTGTATTTCTGTGTTTTTTCTCAAATTCTCAATTCACAAGTTTTCACCGGGGAAATCAAGCATAACAGGAGGTATGGATGAAACAGGACGAAAAAATGGAATATGCGCGCGCTTTCCTGCAAAAGAGGATCGACAGGGAGTTTCCCTATCCTTTTCAGGTCTCGTATGAAGGCGGGCAGTTTTTGTTCCGGCTGCGCAGCGGAAAGAGGGAATGCTGCGCAAAGTTAAAGCAGAGCCGGGAAATGCTGGAGTGCATCTGCGAGGGTCCCGGGGAAAAGCGGGACGAGCAGGTGACCCGGCTGTTTGAGATTCTCCGGGCCGCCATCCGGGCGCAGGAGAGCACCGCGCTGTCCGAGGAGAGCAGCTACGAGAGGGTAAAAAACGATCTGATCCTGCGCCCGCTCAATTATCACAGCGTCAAGGGGGAACTGGGGGACGTGCCCCATATCCGGCTGGGAGATGTGGCGCTGGTGCTGTACGCGGTCATGGCCCACGAGGGGGACGATTACTTTACGGCCAAAATGCACGCCGGCCAGATGAAGCACTGGGATATTCCCCAGGAGCAGGTGCTCCGGGAAGCCCTGATCAATACCAGTTTTTTGTATCCGCCCCGGCTGTACCGGATGGAGGATCTGCTGGCGTGGGAGCAGAAACGGTACGAGGACGGCCAGTTTATGCTGCCGGAAGGCGGCGTTGCAATCCGCAAAGGGGTGTGCAATTATGTTCTGACCAATACGCTGGAGATCAACGGGGCCGTGTCGTTGTTTTATCCCGGCGTGGCAAGAAAAATTGCAGACGGGTTCGGAGAGGACTTTTATATTGCTTTTACCAGCATTCACGAGGCGCAGATCCATGCGGTAAGCAGGATTTCGCCGGATGTGGTGGAGAGCAGTCTGCGGGACACCAACCGGCGCTGTAACCGCAGGGAGGAGATGCTCACCGACCGGGTCTATTGCTACAGGGCCGACAGGGACTGTTACGAAATGCTGTGTGACGGCGTGTTTTCGGAGGTGGGGAAAAATGTGTGAGAAGGGCGGGTTGTTTTGGTTTGACTGCGCCGAGGAGGACAGCCTGTATGCGGAAGACTTCCTGCAGGAGGGCCGCCCCTTGGACGCGCTTTCCGACAGGGAGATCCGCTGTCTGGACGGGATCAGGAAGCGCCGGCGAGAGGGGCGCATTTATCTGTCGCCCGCCGTGATCTATGCCGCCGCCAACCAGGAGACGTGCAGGCGCTGGATGCAAAATGCCGGCGCCGCCCGGAAAAAGGAATGGTATGATGCGGGCGTGGAATGGATGCGGCGCCGCCCCGCTTTCCTGGAAAAGTTCGGCTGGAGAGAACGCAGCAGTGCGCTGATGGCGGCCGGGATCCTTTCCAGAGCGGAAAAAGGGAAAGACAGCGCCGCCCTAAAGCCCCTGCGGTGGATGCTCAAAGGAGGCTGGCGTTTTTTGTGGGAGGAGATCAAAAGCGCCCCCTGTCTGGACGCTTCTGTGTGGAAGGGGCTGGGGGAACCCTGGAAGGATTCCCGATCCATGAGCTGCGCCATGGACGGCGTGATATTGCTGACGGCGGTTCTGCTGCATAAGCCTGTGCGGGAACGCGATCAGTTCTGGAGCAGCCTGTGCCGTCTGAAGCGTTTTACGGAGGAATGTCCCAAAGCGCCTGCGCCGGAAACGGCCCTTGAGAAAAAGGACGCCGGATCGGAGGAAGAAGATGTCCGCATGATCTGGCTGATGTCCCACTTCCGCAATCCCCAGCGCCCCGCCTATATCCGGGAACGGGGCAGGCTTTGCAGCGAGTGGCTGGAACAGCTGTACCGGGTGACGGCCCTGGCGGGGCTGCCCGTCTCGGCCTTTGAAAACATGGAACTGTCCGGACAGGAGGTCTGGCTTCTTTTGGAGACTATGGAGGAGAAGCCGACGGAGCGGCAGTACATGACCTTTTTACTGCTTTACGCGGTGGCGCGGGAACTGGCCCAGGCCGGGCGGATCGCGGCAAAACAGGAGCGCCCGGAGGAAAAATAACGGCCTTTTTTCACGCAATTCTGTACCAAAGGTTTACGGCTTCGCCGTTTTCTGCTAAGATATTGTCATACGTGGCAAAAGGAGGAGACGGGCTTTGTCGAACCTTGGTATGCCCAAAAAAGCGGCGCAGGAGGGGGACGAACGGAAGCAAAGGGTGTCCCGGCTGGCCGCCCGCGTCCTGGAACTGGCGCGGGACAGTATTTTTTTGCATCTTCGTTTTCTGGATGTGGCGATGTCGCGTCTGCGCCCGGTAGAAAGGCCGGGACTTTCGGGCATGGCCACAGACGGTGCTGCCCTTTTTTACGATCCTTATTTTGTCCTGCTGGGCTATCGGGAGGAACCGGGCTTTTGCGCCCGAAGCTGTCTGCATATGCTGCTGCACTGTATTTTCTATCACAGCTTTCGCTGTGAAGCGCTGGATCCTGCGCTCTGGGATCTGGCGGCGGATCTGGCGGTGGAAAATACGATCCTGGAAATGAAGCTGCCCTTTGCAGCGATGGAGAGGGACGACGAGGCGCGCCTTGTTTTGGAGGAGCTTTCCCAAAGGGCCGGCGCGCTGACCGCGGAACGTCTCTACCGGTACCTGCGCCGGCAGCCGCCCGACGAGGAGGAAGAAGGGAAGCTGCGCGCCCTCTTTACACGGGATATGCACGATCTCTGGAGACGGCAGGAACCGCAGGAGCTGACGGTCACGGAGGAAATGTGGAAGAAGATCAGCGAGCGGGTAAAGGCGGATTTAAAGAGTTTTTCCCAGGGGCAGACGGAGTCGGAGAGCCTGATGAAAAACCTGGCCGAGGCCACGCGGGATCGGGTGGACTATGGGGAACTGCTGCGCCGTTTTACGGTCATGGGCGAGGATATGGCGATCAACGACGGGGAGTTCGATTATATTTATTATACCTACGGGCTGGCGCATTACGGGAATATGCCGCTGATCGAACCGCTGGAATACCGGGATGTGAAGAAGGTCCGGGAGTTTGTCATCGCGCTGGACACCTCCGCCTCCTGCCGGGGCGATCTGGTGAAGGCGTTTGTGCGGCGCACTTACTCCATTCTGAAGGGGACGGAGCATTTTTTCCAAAAGATCAACGTACATATCCTGCAGTGTGACAGCGAGGTACGCAGCGATGTGAAGATCACCTGCTTGGAACAGCTGGAGGATTTTCTGCGCAGCCAGAGACTGCAGGGCTTTGGTTCCACGGATTTCAGACCCGTTTTTTCCTATGTGGAGCGGCTTTTGGAGGAAGGGGAATTTGAAAATCTGAAGGGGCTGATTTATTTCACCGACGGCTACGGGGTGTATCCGGAACGGATGCCCGGCTACGACGTGATTTTTGCGTTTCTGAGTGAGGACGAAGGCTCGCAGCGGGTCCCGCCGTGGGCCATCCGGGTGGTTTTGAGCGAGGAAGAACTGGAGGAGCAGAGCGTTTCATGAATATCAGACAGGCGAAAGCATACATCACAGATACGGTGAGACTGTACCTGAAAAAGGACGCAGACGGGGAATACGTGATCCCTGTGGTACGTCAGCGGCCCATTTTTCTGCTGGGCGCTCCCGGCATCGGGAAAACAGCCATTATGGAGCAGGTGGCCCAGGAAACGGGGGTCGCGCTGGTCTCCTATTCCATGACGCATCACACCCGGCAGTCGGCGCTGGGGCTGCCGTTTATCAGTCATCGCGTCTACGGCGGGCAGGAAACGGAGATTTCCGAATACACCATGAGCGAGATCATTGCTTCCATCTACGACGTGATGGAGGAAAGCGGGATCCGGGAGGGAATTTTATTCCTGGATGAAATCAACTGCGTATCGGAGACGCTGGCGCCCTCCATCCTGCAGTTTTTGCAGTATAAAACCTTTGGGAAGCACCGCGTGCCCGGCGGGTGGGTGATTGTGACCGCCGGCAATCCGCCGGAATACAATAAATCCGTCCGGGAATTTGACGTGGTGACCATGGATCGGCTGCGGGTACTGGAGGTAGAGGAGGATTATGAGGCGTGGAAGGTCTATGCGAAGGAGCGGGGGCTGCACGACGCCGTCACCGGTTTTTTGGATTTGAAAAAAGAATATTTTTACCGGATCGAGACGACGGTGGGCGGCCGCTCCTATGTGACGGCGCGGGGCTGGGAGGATCTGTCCGTCATTTTAAAGCTCTACGAGCAGGAGGGGCTGGCCGCGGATCAGACTCTGGTGGGACAGTATCTGCGCAATCCGCAGATTGCAAAGGAATTTAGCGCATATTATGATCTGTACCGGAAATATAAGCAGGAGTATCCCATAGAGGAGATTCTGGCGGGCCGGGCCGGAAAGCCGACGGTGGAAAAAGCGGCCGCTGCGCCCTTTGACGAACGGCTCTCCCTGCTGGGAATGCTGATAGATAAGGTACAGGTTGCCATCCGGCAGGCGATGGAGCGCGCCGACAGTCTGTCGGATCTGTCGGTTCTGCTAAAAGGGGCGAAGGCCTTCCTGGACAGGACAGCGGCGGCAGAGGCGGCCGATCTGGCCGGCCTGTTGGAAAAGCAGGAGGAGGGACGGCGGAAGCTGCTGGAATCCAAGGAAAAGGCAAATACGCTGTCCGCTTCGGAAAAACGGCGGCAGAAGGAGGTTCTGCGGTTCCTCGCAAAAGCGCAGGAGCGGCTGCGTCCCTGCGGCCGGGAGAGCGGGGAAGCGACCTTTGCGCTGCTGAAAGAGGAATATGACGTTTTCGTGAAAAAACTGCGGGAGGAAACGGAGGGGATAAAGGCGCAGCTGCATGGGCTGTTTGTGTTTACCGAGCAGGCGTTTTCGGGCGGAAACGAACTTTTGATTTTGATGACGGAGCTGACGGTCAACGAAAACAGCGCCCGTTTTATCGGGATGTTTGGCTGCAGCGATTATCAGAAGCACAATGAGGAGCTGCTGCTGTCGGAGCGGCAGGAGATCCTGCGGCGCCAGATCGCGGATCTGACGCAGTAACGCGGGAGGGCGGCATGGAAGAAGGAAAGTGGAAGACGGACGGCGTTGTTTTCCGTTACCAAAAGAGCCGGGGGAATGTGGCGATTCTGGGAATGGAGGGCAGCGCGGCCCGGCTGCGTATCCCGGAAAGCATAGACGGCGGACAGGTGACAGAGATCTGCAAAAAGGCGTTTTTCAACTGCCGTTCTCTGCGTCAGATATGGCTGCCGGACTCCCTGGAGGAGGTGGGCAGCTGGGCCTTCGCCCACTGCGTGAATCTGGAGCGGGTAGAGTTACCCTGGAAAACGCTGCGGATGGGAAAGGATCCTTTCCTGGGCAGCGAACGACTGGGAGAAATTTTCCTCCGGCGCCGGGAGGAAGAAGGGGAAAAAGAGGGGCCGGGACAGGCGGACAGTGCGCAGATCGCGCCCCTTTTAGCGGCGGCGGCCGTCCGGATGGAGGATCCCCATCTGTTCTCCTTAAAAGACGCCGGCAGCGCCGGGTGGATACGCCGGTGGGACGCCAGGATGCTGGTTCTTTTGCGGGAGCCGGACGCTTCCGGTTTTGAAAAGAATGTGCTGACCGGGGAGGAAGACTATGCCAGTACCGATTTTGAACGGTTTGTCAGGGAAAAACGAAAGGCCAAGGCCCGGCTGGCTTTTTTAAGGCTGCGGTATTCCTGCGGCCTGCCGGAGGAGATCCGAAAGGAGCTGGAAGCCTATCTGACGGAACATACCAAGGGGTGCGCCTCGGAGGAAAGCTGGCAGGTGCTTTTGGAGGAATATGGGGAGGAACCGGCGTATTACCGTCTGTTCGCCGGGCTGGGCTGTGTGACGGCAGAGAATTTGGATGGGATGTTACGGGACATCGGGGAGAACTATCCCGAAATGAAGGCCTATTTCATGCGTTACCGGGAAGAAAAGCTGGGATACGGGGACTTTTTTTCCTCGCTTTCACTGGATTTTTGAGCGCCTCTGACAGGAAGAATCTGCGACGCTTCGGAAGGGAGAACAGGATGGACGAAACGTATGCGCTTTTGGCAGCGCAGATGGAGGAACTGCTGGATCGGGAATTTCCGCTGATCAGCAATCTGAGCAACGCCGCGGCCCTGCTGTACGGCGGTCTGGATCGGATCAACTGGGCAGGGTTTTATCTGCTGCGATCCGGTGTGCTGTGGCTGGGGCCCTTTGGCGGGAAACCGGCCTGCGTGCGTATCGAATTGGGGAAGGGCGTCTGCGGGACCGCGGCGGCCGAAAGGCGGACGGTAGCGGTAGACGATGTGCGCCGCTTCCCCGGGCATATTGCCTGTGACAGCGCCTCCCGTTCGGAGATTGTTCTTCCCCTGATTTGGAAGGGGACGCTGTGGGGCGTGCTGGATATTGACAGCCCGCAGGAAAACCGGTTTACAAAACGGGATCAGGCAGGGCTGGAACGGATCGCAGAGATTCTGTCGCAGATTTGGGACGCCCGGACTCTGTGACGGGGCGCGTATGGCGGCAGACAGGGAGGGACGAAAATGACGCAGGAAGAAATGATCGCCGATATTTTGAAACATCTGGACGGGGAGACGACGTTGGGAGCCGCCCGCATGAGCGTGGAAATGGCGCCCGGACGGGCAGGCAGCAAGGAGGTCTCCCACAAGTGCTGCAACGCCTATGGCAGACCCGCCAGCGAGACGGTGGCGCTGCTGGATATGTATACCGATCTCAGCGCGCCGGGCGAGGAGTGAGACGCGGAAATTTTCAAAACCCGCGCGGTTGCAAAGGGCGGTTCGATATGGTATGATCGGAGACAGGACGGAACGAAAGGAGACAGGTTCATGCTTTTGGACGACAAGGTGATTCTCGTTACGGGAGGCACAGGCAGCTTTGGCAGATGCTTTACAAAATATGTGATGGAGCACTATCATCCGCGCAAAATCATCATCTATTCCAGGGATGAGTTCAAGCAGTGGATGATGCAGGACGATTTTAAGGAATATGCGGACAGGCTCCGCTTTTTTATCGGCGACGTGCGCGATCTGCAGCGTCTGCAGCGGGCCTTCGACGGGGTGGATTATGTGGTGCACGCTGCGGCGCTCAAACAGGTGCCCGCCTGCGAGTATAATCCCAATGAGGCCATCAAAACCAATATCCACGGCGCGATGAATGTCATTGAGGCGGCGCTGGATACCGGCGTGAAAAAGGTGGTGGCGCTTTCCACCGATAAGGCGGTGAATCCGGTGAACCTCTACGGCGGCACGAAGCTGGTCAGCGATAAGCTGTTCATTGCCGCCAACGCCTATGTGGGAGATAAGGACGTGAACTTTTCTCTCGTCCGGTACGGCAACGTGGCGGGCAGCAGAGGATCCATCATCCCGATTTTTCAGAATATCATCCGCAACGGCGGCAGAAAGCTGCCCATTACCGATCCGCGCATGACCCGGTTCTGGATCAGCCTGGAGCAGGGCGTGGAGCTGGTGATCAAGGCGCTGGCGGAGGCAAAGGGCGGAGAGACCTTTATCAGTAAGCTCCCTTCGTTTAAGGTCACGGATCTGGCGGAGGCGATGCTGCCGGGCTGTGAACTGGAGGAAATCGGCATCCGGCCCGGGGAGAAGCTGCATGAGATCATGGTGACTCCGGAGGACTCTTTCCACACCTATGAATATGAAAAGCATTTCATCGTCTATCCGCAGATGACGTGGAACAACAAGCAGCAGCCGGATGAAAGCGGCCGGAAGGTGGAGGACGGCTTTTCCTACAGCTCCGGCAATAATGCCGAGTGGCTGTCCGTGGAGGACATCCGCAGGCTGCTGGGGAACTGGAAATGAAACTGAGCATCATTGTGCCTGTCTATAACATGGCGGCGGAGGGCAAGCTGGAATACTGTCTGGACTCCCTGGTGCGACAGACCGTTTCGGACTATGAGATCATCGCGGTGGACGACGCGTCCCAGGACAACTCGCCGGAGATCCTGCGGCAGTATCAACGGCGGTATCCGGACAGATTCCGCGCCGTGTTTTCCGAGACGAATAAAAGGCAGGGGGGCGCGAAGAACATCGGCCTTTCCCAGGCCAAAGGCGACTGGATCGGTTTTATAGACAGCGACGACTGGATCGCGCCGGATATGTATGAGAAGCTCCTGAAAAGGGCGCAGGAGACGGGCGCGGACATGGTGGGCTGCGATTATCAGCTGACGTATGAGCACAGTATGGCCACCGGACAGGCGGTGCCAAACGGCAATGCCGGACAGTGCGGCGTACTGACGCCGGAAAAATACCGTTCCCTGATCTTGGACGGCGGAAGCCTGGTGGTCAAGATCTATCGCAGGGAGATGTTTACCGGATCGGGCCTTCGGTTTCCGGAACATATTTTTTATGAGGACAATGCCATCGGCCCGGCGTTGATGCTGCAGGCAAAGCATTACGAGTATATCCCGGAGCCTTTGTACTATTACTATCAGCACGGCGGTTCCACCGTCCATACAATTACCCGGCAGCGCTGTGAGGATCGCATGGAAGCGGCCCGGGGCATTGTGCGGGAGGCCAGGCGGCTGGGCCATCTGGAAGATTACAGGCCGGAACTGTGTTTTGAGTTTACGGTGCTGTTTTATGTCAATACCCTTTTCTCCTATATGGTGGGGAAGGGGAGAAAGTCCCCCCGTTTTGTGAGAGAGATGGGGCGGGAGATGAAAAGGACGTTCCCGGAGTTCCAGGAGAACCCCTATTATCAAGAGCGGATTGACGCAGAGGAAAAAAAGCTGATTGCCATGCAGCAGAGATCCACGTGGTACTTCATGGCCTATTATAAGCTGCTGTGGACGTACCGGGCCATCCGGAAGAAGATCGCAAATCCGAAGTGAACGACAGCAACAAAGGGCGGAGACGCAGCTCCCAAAGGAGCCAGCGTCCCCGCCCTTTGTTTCTATAGGGAAAGGATGGCGTCGGCGATCCGATCCGCCCCGGCGCCGTCTATGGCAAGGCGCATGCGGACGGAGCGTTCCCGGCGCGTGTCGGGGGACTGGGCCAGAAGGCGCAGCGCGTCTGCCGCGTCGTCAAAGAAGGACGGATTCTGCCGGATATCCCCGATCCACGGGATGAGCCCGGCCCGGTCAAAGGCCTTTACCCCCGGGATCTGATTGTCCGCGATGCTGCAGCTGACAGCCGGGACGCCGATGGCGCACAGCTCGTACAGCGTGGTGCCGCCCGCGCAGAAGGCCAGATCGCAGCTGCCCATCAGATCCGCCATTTCGGTTACCTTTTCGTGCAGGATCACCCGATCCTCCTTTTTTGCCAGCGCACACAGCGCGTCCCGGCCGGCGTGCAGCGGCCCGGTCAGGACGTGGAACCGGCAGTCTGCCCAGTCTGTCTGCGGCAGCAGGTGTTCCAGGATCCGCACGCAGACGCGGTACGGATCGGTTCCGCCGGTGGAAACAAACAGATCCCTGACGCAGTCCCAGACATGATAGGACGAATGCCGGGAGAACTGTTCCCGCAGGGGGGTATAGGCGCTGCCGGCCAGCACCTGCGCGCCGTTTTGATAAAAGTCTGTATTTACGGTCAGATCGTAGTTGATCACCAGATCCGCCGGCGGATCGAAGGCCTGCCTGTCGTCCAGAAAGGCGACCTTGCAGGCTTTTTTCATCTGCTCCAGATAGGCCGGCGTAACGAAATAGGAGTCCACCAAAAGACAGGAGATCCGGTGTTCCGAAAGAATTTTGGACAAAATGGGGATCTCCTGCTGCGGATCCCGGTAATCCGTCTGCATATGAATCAGGGGGAAGCTGCGCCCGGTCAGTTCCTCCGGCGTCATCATACCGCGCAGCAGACGGATGGAGGCTTCGTCGGAAACCACAAATACCGGCATGGCGCGGCGGCGCTTCAGCGCCCGGGCGATGGTAAGGCAGCGCATCAGATGGCCGGTGGCGATGGCAGCGTTGCCGTCGGTGCGGATATAGATCACTGGATGAGATCCCATGACAGCGGTGTCCCCTTTCTGATGGCGCAGGCCGCCTTCTTTGTCAGGACCTGTTCATAACAGTCCGGCGCAAGTCCCATGCCGGGACGGATGGAGCGCACGTTCTGCGGGGTGAAGGCTTCGCCCGGGCGCATATCCTCCACCACGAAAAGGGAGCGCCGGTCGCGGCGTTCCGATTCCTGGATGGGAGTCAGCCGGTATTCGGAAGATCCCAGGGCCTTTTCCAGAATGCGGACGTTTTGAACCATTTCCTTAAATTCCGCCGGCTCCAGGGAAAAGGCGCAGTCCGGTCCCCCGTCCGCCCGGTTTAAGGTCAGATGCTTTTCGATCATAACCGCTCCCATGCAGACGGCCCCCAGGGCGGTGGCGATGCCCAGCGTGTGATCGGACAGCCCCGTCAGACAGTCGAATCCGGATGCCAGCGTAGGGATGACCCGGAGGTTCACATCCTCGTAAGGCGTGGGATAGCCGGACACGCATTTTAACAGGATCACGTCCTCGTTGCCTTCTTCCCGGCAGGCGGAGAGCGCCAGCCGGATGTCTTCCAGCCGGGCGATGCCCGTGGCGAAGATCATGGGCTTATGCAGGCGCGCCGCGCGGCGGATCAGCGGAATATCGTTGATCTCATAGGAGGCAATCTTAAAGGCGGGCATGTCCAGCTGTGCCATAAAATCCACGGCGGTGGGATCAAAGGGGGAGGAAAAACAGATCAGCCCCAGCTTCTTCGCTTCCTCCATCAGCTTGGGGTGCCATTCCCAGGGCGTATGCGCCTGCTCGTAGAGTTTATGATAGGTGAGACCGTCCCACAGCGTACCTCCGCCGATGCGAAACAGTTCGCTGTCTCCGTCAAAGGTGATGGTATCGGCGGTAAAGGTCTGCAGCTTCACCGCGTCCGCGCCCGCTTCCCTGGCCGCGTGGAGGATGCGCACGGCCCGGTCGTAGTCCTGCAGATGATTGGCGGACATTTCCGCCACGATGAAAACGGGAGCGTCAGCGGCAATGCGCCTGCCGCCCAGCATAATTTCACGGTTCATAGATCAGTCCTCCTTCGGGCGGCGGTGTTTCACCATTTCCCGATATTTGGCTTCCGCAAGGGCCCAGTCCTCCAGGGTGTCGATGTCCTGCACCTCCGTTTCCGGCAGAAACAGCGGAACCATATTCCGGGTGTCCGTGGTGCCTTCCCGGAGAAAAGCCCGGGTGCGGCAGGCGTAGAACTGGCCGCAGTCGTGGTAGAGCTTTTCCAGATCCTGGCTGCGGGCCGTGGCGTATTCGGGCCAGCGGTAGCAAAGACGCCCCTGTTCGTCCAGACGAAGCCCCCGCCATACGGGATAGGAGAAGGCGACTACCGGCATGACGGAGTCGGCTTCCCGGAGCATTTCCATGGCGGTTTGCAGCTTCTGGGCCGTGACGAAGGGGGCCGTGGGATAAATACAGCAAAAGGCATCGAAGGTCTTTCCCCGGGCGGCGTAAGCGTCCAGCACCTCCCGGATCACGTCGTCCGTGGAGGCGTAGTCGCCGGCCGTTTCCCTGCTGCGCAAAAACGGCACCTGTGCGCCGGCATTCTGTGCAATCTGCGCAATTTCGGGATCTTCCGTGGAAACCATGACTTCGTCAAAGAGTCCGGAGGAAAGGGCGGCTTCGATAGAGTATAGAAGAATGGGCCGTCCGGCGAACGGACGGATATTTTTGCGGGGAATGCGTTTGCTTCCGCCGCGGGCGGTAATGATGGCCAGCGCTGACATGAAAACACCTCCTGTGCGTGGTGGGATCCTTCTGCGATTACTGTATCATAAATCGGCGCGGTTTGCCAACAAAATCCGGCGGGACGGGCCATTTTCAAAGATTTTATATTGTGCGCCCGGCCCGTTATGGGGTATACTGGACATGATCCTGTGGAAAACGGGGTGGGAATGTTTGTAATTCCTGCCGTTTCGTGGTATGATTAAAAGAAGCGTCATTGCCGGTCGGGGAGGCGGGACGGCAGGGAGAGGGAAAATGCGGGAGCGGATTTACGTCTGTCATACTTACTATCATGTATATGTGACCTGCCTGAAGGAACTGGCGCTGCCCGAGACTATGCGCGGACAGGCCACGCTGGTTTTGAGCACCCTGTCCAACGACTTTGGCGATCTGCAAGAACGGGCCCAAAAGAGCGGTCTGTTCGAGCAGGTTTTGATGTTTGAAGAAAAGAAGGCAGAGTTTTTCCCGCAGTTGGATCGGTACCGGAAGGATTATGGCAGCCTGGTGCGCAATCTGTTTTCCCGCATGATCTTTACCAAACGGCTGGGAAAGCTGCAGCAGCCCTACGTGCCGGTGGATTTTGGGGCCTACGGGGACGTTTACGTGTTCTGCGATTCCGATCCCATAGGCTATTATTTAAATTATAAGAGAATCAAATACCATGCGCTGGAGGATGGGCTGGACTGTATCCTCTATTACGATACGGCCCGGTACGATAACCGGGGACATTTTAAGCTCAAGGCCCTGCTGGCCTCCTGGAACCTGATATTCATTCAGAACGGCTACAGCAAATACTGCGTCGATATGGAAGTGAACAACCGCTCTGTTTTGAAGTACCCCTGCAGGAAGTATATCGAGCAGCCGCGGGAAGCGCTGGCCAAACGGCTGAGCCGTGCGGATAAGGAGATCCTCACCCGGATTTTTTTAAAGGACAGGGACAGGCTGCTGGAACAGCTAAGGTGCGGCGCGCATCATGAGAACCGCGTGCTGATTTTGTCCGAGCCGCTCTGTGATCTGACGGTGCGCAGGCAGATTTTTTCGGATATCATTGCAGCCTACGGACAGGGCGCGCAGGTGCTGATCAAGCCGCACCCCAGGGATGTGCTGGATTACCGGAAGGAATTTCCGGAATATATTGTGCTGGACAGTATGTTTCCCATGGAGATCCTGAATTTTGTGGAGGGACTGACGTTTGAGAAGGTCATTTCGGTCTATACGGTGACCGACGCCATCCATTTTGCCAAGGAGAAAGTTTTCCTGGGGGACGATTTCATGGATCGCTACGAAAAACCGGAGGCACACCGGTTCAATGAGATGATAGAGTCCCAGTGAGGTTACGATGAAAAAAATCTGGAAAAAAATGATGGTTCTCATGAACCGGAAGCAGAAATGGAAAATGGTGCAGATTCTGATCCTGATGGTCATTGGCGCCATTTTGGAGACGGCCAGTATCGGACTGGTGGTGCCGGCCATCCAGATGATCATGAAGCCCTCCAGCGTAGAGGGGGACGGGATCGTGGCCCGGGCCTACCGGCTGACCGGTCTTTCCAATCCCACCTATTTTACGGTGCTGATTTTGGCGCTGATCATTTTGGGGTTTGTGTTAAAAAACGTCTTTCTGTACTTTCAGAACGTGGTCATGCTGCGGTTTGTCTATACCAACCAGTTTGAGACGTCCCAGCGCATGATGATCAATTTCATGAAGCGGCCCTACGAGTACTATCTGAACGCGGATACCTCCGTGATCCAGCGGGTGATCACCTCCGATGTAAACAATATGTTCGGACTGGTGCTGGCCTGCCTGCAGCTTTTGAGCGAGGGCATCATCTTTGTGCTGCTCTCGGTGACCCTGACCACCATCGCGCCCAGGATGATTCTGACGGTGGCGTCTTTGCTCATCGTGACGCTTCTGATTATCAAATTCATTCTCAAGCCCATCATGCGGCAGGCGGGCGTGGAGAATCAGGATTATTACAGCGGCCTGTATAAGTGGATCGAAGAAGCGGTCATGGGGATCAAAGAGATCAAGATCGCCAATAAGGAAAACTATTTCATCGTGGAGTACGGAAAATGCGGCAAAGGGTATGTCAGTGCCGTGCAGCGCTATAATCTTTTCAATTCCACGCCGCGCCTGCTCATCGAGACGGTGTGTATGGCGGGCTTGATCCTGTATCTGATGATCATGTTTCTGACCGGGCAGAACGTCACCGACATGGTGGCGCAGATCGGCGCGTTCGGCGTGGCGGCCATGCGGCTTTTGCCTTCCGCCAACCGGATCAACAACCATCTGACCTCCATCTCCTATTTTGAACCGTTCTTCATGGGGGTTTCCGACAATCTGCAGGAGGAAATCCACGACGAGAACATGGTCTATGACGAAGCGTTTTATCAACAGAAAAAGCAGGTGGAGCAGCTTCCGGTCAAAGAAAAAATCGTGCTGGACGACATCGTTTACAAATATCCTCATACGGACACGCTGATTTTCAATCACGCCCATATGGAAATCCCGGTGGGGACTTCCGTGGGCATCGTGGGGACCTCCGGGGCGGGCAAGACTACGATTGTGGATATCCTGCTGGGCCTTTTGCAGATTCAGGAGGGGCATATTCTGGCGGACGGCGTGGAGGTGCGGGATCACTATGAGTCCTGGCTGAAAAACATCGGCTATATCCCCCAGTCCATCTTTATGGTGGACGCTTCCATTCGCAAAAACGTGGCCTTCGGCTATGCGGACGAGGATATCGACGACGCGAAGGTATGGGAGGCGCTGCGCAAGGCGCGGCTGGACGATTTTGTGCGTTCCCTTCCGGAGGGGCTGGATACCGGAATCGGCGAACGGGGGATCCGCATTTCCGGCGGCCAGCGGCAGCGCATCGGCATTGCCAGGGCGCTGTTTGAGGATCCGGAGGTGCTGGTGCTGGATGAGGCCACCAGCGCGCTGGACAATGAGACGGAGGCCGCCATCATGGAGTCCGTCAACAGTCTGCACGGGCATAAGACCCTGGTGATCATCGCGCACCGGCTGCAGACCATTGAGAAATGCGATATGGTGTACCGGGTGGAGCACGGACAGATCCTGCGGGAGCGCTGACAGTAAGGACGAAAGGAGGGAACGCATGAAAAAGCGACAGGCCAATTTTGAACTGCTGCGGATCGCCGCCATGTATATGGTGGTGGTGATGCACTATCTGAATGACCATGTGGGTTCCCTGTTTTTCGATCTGGGCATCAACAGTCTGAGCGTCACGGCGGTGGTGCTGGACAGTGTCTGCATCGTGGCCGTGGACGCCTTTGTATTGCTTGGCGGTTACTTTCTCAGCGTGCAGCCCTTTTCTTTGCGCCGGCTGATCCGGCTGCTTTTCCAGGTGCTTTTCTATACGCTGTCCATCCCTCTGGTGCTGGCGCTGTTTGGCGTCCTGCCCTTTTCGGAGGTGTGGAATGTGTACCATATCTGGAACAGTCTGTTCCCCGTCCAGTCGGGGCACTACTGGTTTATCAGCTCTTATGTGGCGATGCTTTTGCTTTCGCCGTTTTTGAATGCCGCGCTGGAAAAGATGGACAAAAGGCAGATGCAGATCGGTCTTTTGCTGCTGCTTTTGCTGTTCTGCATCGGGAAGTCCTTCAGCCCGCTGCAGTTTGCCACGGATCGCTACGGCTACGATCTGGGATGGTTTCTGGTGCTGTACCTGACCGGCGGTTATCTGCGCCGGTTCGGGATTCCCTTTTTCAAATCCTCTGCCAGAGGCTTTGGGGTGTATCTGGCGTCCGCAGGGCTGATCGCGGTTCTGGAGCTTTCGCTGATTTGGCTGGGGGGGCGCTTTTCCTGGCTGCGCTATTATACAAGCGTGCCTTTCCATTGTAATTTCCTGCTCTGCTTTACGGGGGCGCTGGGGCTGTTTTACGGATTTGCCCGTCTGCCGCTTCAGGAGGGAAGGCTTTCGGATTTTGTCCGTTTTGTGAGCCCGGCGGCGCTGGGGGTATATCTGATCCACGGGCAGAGCGACATTGCGCCGCGTTGGTGCAGCTGGATCGACGCGCTGACGGCCCCGGTGGGGCTGGACAGCAAAGCGGTATCCGCGGCGGCGGAGGGGCCGGGAAAGGCACTGTGGTTTCTGGCCGTGCTGTTTGTGCAGGTCACGATTGTGTTTGTGCTGTGCGCTGCGCTGGATAAGCTGCGGGGGGCGCTGTTTGCCTGGGCAGAGCGCAAACTGGCGAAGAAATAAGGCGTTGGAATCCAAAAGGAGGGGAGGCAGGCTATGAGCGCAAAAATCAGACGGCGGATATCCGGCTATGTGTTCCCGGCGCTGTTGTTTTTGTATCCGTTTTTGAAGATCGGCCAGGGCATCGATCTGACGGATTCCTGCTACGGCCTGGTGAACTTCCGGTTTTTCCCCCATGCGGGGCAGGAATGGACGGTGGCCACCTATCTGGCCAATGTGCTGGGCGCATTTCTGATGCGGCTGCCCTTCGGGGATACGCTGATCGGAATCCGGTTTTACACGGGGCTTTTGGTGAGCGCCATGGCGCTGCTTTCCTATTTTTTCCTGAAGGGGAAGATGCCGGCGTGGCTGGCCTTTCTGGGCGAGGTGACGGCTGTCAGTCTCTGCTGGATTCCCTATACGAGCCTGTATAATTATCTGACCTTCGCGCTGTTTCTGGCGGGCTGTGTCTGTCTCTACCGGGGACTGATCTGGCAGAAGCGAAGCTGGATGGCGCTGGCGGGGGTCTGTCTGGGGGCGAATGTGCTGACCCGGCTGCCCAACGTTCTGGAGTGTCTGCTGATCGGGACGGTGTTTTATTACGATCTTCTAAAGAAAAAGGCGACGGGGGAGATCTGGAAGGATACATGGGCCTGCGTGGCGGGCTTCCTGGCCGCGTTTCTGGCCGGGTTTGCCGCGATCAGCCTGCAGTTTGGGCCGGACGCTTACGGAAAGATGCTGGCGGGGCTGTCCGGCTACAGCGCGACGGACGCCACCTATTCTCCCTTCGCCATGTTTGCGTCCGTACTGGGGGAGTATGTGCGGGCCCTGAAATGGGTGCTTTTGCTGGCGGCGGCCGCGTCGATGGGCTGCGTCCTGTTTTTTATCTGTCCCGGACGGTGGGAGCGGGCGAAGGCCGCGCTCTATCTGTGTATGCTGCCGGTGCTGCTGCGTCTGCTGTACGGGCGCGGGATGTTCGATTTTCAGTATGCTTTTTACTGGTGCGTGTTTGAATGGTGCATGGTGTTCCTCTATGCGGCCGTCGGCCTGTGCGTCTGGGCGCTTCTGGATACGCGGTTTTTCCGGCGGGATAAGCTGCTGGCGCTGTTTGTGCTGCTGATCATCGGGATCACGCCCCTTGGCAGCAACAATGAAACCTATCCGAATCTGAACAATCTGTTTCTGGTCGCCCCGGTGACCTTCTGGCTGGGATACCGGTGGTATTTGCTGATGCGGACAAAAAAAATACTGTTTCCCGTCCGCGCCATGCTGATCGCAGCGGCGGCCTTTTTCCTGTTCCAGAGCCTGGGGTTTGGCGTGCGGGCGTCGTTCCGGGACAGCATAGAAGGCCAGCCCAGGGACAGCAGGGTGACGGGGAACGCAAAGCTGGCCGGGATTTACACCAACCAGGAAAGCGCGGCAGCGCTGCAGGATGTGGTGGATTTTATGGAAGAAAACAGACTGACAGGCGCCTACGGACAGCGGACGATTCTGACCTTCGGGGATGTGCCGGGGTTTGGCTGGCTGTTTGATCTGCCGTCCTTTTTGTCCCATGACTGGCCGGACATGGACACCTATCCCGTGCAGAAGATGCAGGAGGAACTGGCGGCGGCGCGCTTCCGGGATTCCGGCCTGCCGGTTCTTTTGACCCACGCGGCCGGGGTGGATTTGGAGACAGGGCAGGAGGCCCAAAAATGGGAGCTTCTGCAGGATTTCATACAGGAATGGGACTACGTGCTGCGGCTGGATAACGGAACCTATCAGATTTATACGGCCGGGATAGAAGAAAGAGAGGCTATGCCATGAAGGAATGCAAACCGCCCTTTACCGGGAAGGAAAAAATCAGGTTCAATGTGCCGCCCTTTGTGGGAAAAGAATACGAGTACATGAAGCAGGCGGTGGAGAATGGAAAGATCTGCGGAGACGGGGAATTTACCAGGCGGGTCAGTCAGTGGTTTGAGGAAAGGACGGGCACGGCGAAATGTCTGATGACCACCTCCTGCACCCACGCCACGGAGCTGGCGGCGCTGTTGTGCAATATCGGGCCGGGGGACGAGGTGATCATGCCTTCGTATACCTTTGTGTCCACGGCCAACGCCTTCGTCCTGCGGGGAGCGGTGCCGGTGTTTGTGGATATCCGGCCCGATACCATGAATATCGACGAAAAACAGATTGAGGCGGCGATCACAGAGCGCACCCGGGCCATTGTACCGGTGCACTATGCGGGCGTTTCTTGTGAGATGGACACCATCATGGAGATCGCAGGCCGCTACGGTCTGGCGGTGATTGAGGATGCGGCCCAGGGTGTCATGGCCTCCTATAAAGGAAAGGCGCTGGGTTCCATCGGGGACTTTGGCTGTTTTAGCTTCCATGAGACCAAAAATTACAGCATGGGAGAGGGCGGCGCCCTGTTGATCCGGGATCCCAAGGACGTGGAAATGGCGGAAATTTACCGGGAAAAGGGGACGGACCGCAGCAAGTACTACCGGGGACAGGTGGACAAGTACCGCTGGCAGGAGTTCGGCTCCAGCTATCTGCCCAGCGAGCTCAATGTCGCCTACCTTTGGGCGCAGCTGGAGGTCGCGGAGGAAATCAACCGGCAGCGTCTTGCGCGCTGGCAGGAATACTATGAGAATCTCACGCCCCTGGCACAGCAGAAGAAGATTGAGCTGCCGGTAGTGCCGGAGGGCTGTGTGCACAATGCGCATATGTTTTATATCAAAACGGCGGATGAAAAGGAAAACGCCGCGCTGCGGGACTTTTTAAAGAGTCGGGACGTGCTGGCCGTCACCCACTATGTGCCGCTGCATTCCGCGCCGGCGGGCAGGAAATACGGCCGGTTTTTTGGCGAGGACAGGTATACGACAAAGGAGAGCGAACGGCTGCTGCGTCTGCCCATGTACTACGGGCTGTCGGCTCAGGACGCCGCCTTTGTGGCGGATCAGGTGAAGGAATTTTATGGGGCATGAAAAGGAGGGCGCGCGGCCATATGGCCGGGTGGCGCGCATAGGAAAGCATCCCAACTGCATAGGGGCGCTGGTTCTGACGGCGGCGCTGTTTGTCCCTCTTGTGCTGCGGTTTGATTTTTACTATGATCTCAACGACGACGTTTTGATCAAGGACATTTTGTCCGGGGTTTATACGGGGGCGCCGGAGGGCCATACGATGCAGCTTCTGTATCCGCTGGGGCTGCTTTTGAGCCTTTTATACCGCTGCCTTTCCCTGCCCGTGTTCGGTGTTTTTCTGGCGCTGTGTCAGTTCGGGAGCATTTTTGTCATCGGCCTGTGTACCGTCCGCTGCTTTTTTGAATGGGGGAAAAAGGTGCTGGCGCTGGCCGGGATAGGCGTCTTTTTTCTGGTGTCCTTCGGCTGGCACCTGGTGTTTTTGCAGTATACGGTGACGGCGGGGATGCTGGCGGGGGCGGCCGTTTTCCGGGTGCTGACCCTGCCGGAGATACAGGGAGAGACGGCAGGCAGCTTTTTGCGGCGGAATCTGCCCGCTCTTTTGCTTTACTGGCTGGCCTTCTGCCTGCGGTCGGAAATGGCGCTTCTCTTACTGCCGCTGGCCGCCGCTGCGGGACTTTGCAGATGGACCCGGGAGGGACGGATGCTCCGGCCGGAAAGGGCGCGAAAGTATCTGCTGACCTTTGCCGCTTTGCTGTTGGGACTTTTTGTCTGTTACGGCTGGGATGCGCTCGCCTATAGCAGCGGGGAATGGAAGGAGTTTAAGCAGTTTTTTGACGCCCGTACCGAGCTCTACGATTACCGGCAGGACGTGATCCGCGATTATGAGGGCAATGAGGCGGCCTACCGATCCGCCGGGGTGTCCCCGCGGCAGCAGGCGCTGTTGGAAAATTACAATTTCGGTGTGGACGACGGCATCGACGCGGCGCTGCTTTCGGCGCTCAATGAAGCTGCCGGGGAAGGGGAGATGGGAGGACTGTTCCGCAAAAGCCTGCGGGAGGGCCTCTGGGATCTGCTGTACGGGCACTGGCTGAGCCGTAAGGATCTGTTTTTGAACCTGGTATTCTGGGCAGCTTTAGCGGCTGCGGCCTGGCGTTTTCTGAAAAAAAAGCGGTTCCGCCCGCTGGGACTTTTGCTGCTTTTGCTGATCGCAGGCGGCGCGTTGTGGCTGTTTTTGCTGCTGCGGGATCGGATCGTGGACCGGGTGGTGCACCCGCTGTATCTGACGCAGATTCTGTTGTTTTTCGGGCTTTGGCTGGGAACCGGGGCCCCTGAGGAGGAACCCGGGAAGAACCCGTCAAAAAGCCGCGTGTCCCTCTGTCTGCTGGCCTGTGTGCTGGGCGCTGCGGCTCTGGTTGGCCTGCCTTTCACCGTCAAAACCATCGGACAGGAATGCGCCCGCCGGGAGGCGGTCAACGCAGAGAACCGGGCGGTCATGGCGTACTGCGCTGCCCGGCAGAACCGGCTGTTTCTGGAAGATGTGTACTCTACGGTGGATTTTTCGGAGCGCATTACGGTGGACCGACAGAAGCCGTTTAATTACGATCTGCTGGGCGGGTGGCTGGTAAAAAGCCCGCTGACGGCCCGGAAGCTGGCGGCCTTTGGATTTTCCTCCATGGGAGAGGCGCTGCGATCCGGCGGCAATGTTTTCCTGCTGTGCAGCACACAGACGGATATGGACTGGCTGAGGGCGTATTTCGCAGAGGAGGAGCTGCCATACGAGGTGGTGCGCACGGGAAGCGCGGCAGAGGACGTGGATCTCTATCAGGTGCTGCCTGTGTCGGGGATAGAAACGCTGGAATGAGAGGAAGGGAAAACGTGGAGCGGAAGGTATACGAAGTAAAACCCATAGCCGGCAGGCTGAAAAACCGGGATGTGACGGTGACGGTGCCCGGTTCCAAGAGCATCACCAACCGCGCCCTTTTGCTGGCCACGTTGGCGGAAGGGGAGAGTTTGCTTTGCGGCGCGCTCTTTTCCGAGGATTCCCGCTTCTTTTTGCAGTGTATCCAGACACTGGGGTTTGAAACGGTCGTGGAAGAACAAAAGCGTCGGATCCGGGTGAAGGGGCTGGGAGGGCTCGTCCCGGTAAAGGAGGCGGCGCTCTATGTGGGCAGCGCGGGAACGGCGGCCCGATTTCTGACGGCCTTTCTGGGACTGTCGGAGGGCAGCTGGCATTTCGACGCATCCGGGCAGATGCGCAGGCGGCCCATGCAGCCTCTTTTACAGAAGCTGGAGGAAATGGGCGCGAAGGTTGCGTTTGAAGGACAGGAGGGGCATTTCCCTTTCCGGTTGGAGGGATGCCGGACGGGCAGGCGGGAGGTTTCCGTGGATATTCAGCGTTCCAGTCAGTTTTTGAGCGCGCTTCTGATTTCCTCCTGTCTGGCGCCACAGGGACTGCGGGTGGCCGTGGAAGGCACGCACGGCATGGCCTATGTGGATATGACGGTGGAGATGATGCGGCAGTTTGGCGTGGGCTGTGAAAGGACGGTTTCCAAGGACGGACAGATCGTCTACGAGGTGCGCGCCGGGCAGCGTTACCGGGCGCGGGAGTATGGGATAGAGCCGGATCTTTCCGCCGCCGCCTATTTCTTTGCCATGGCGGCGCTTCTGGGGGTGCGCGTGACGGTGCCGGGCGCCCGGCTGGACGGACTCCAGGGGGACGCCGCGTTTTTGGGTATTCTGGAGCGGATGGGCTGCCGGGTCGGCCAGAGTGCAGCGGGCGTCGTAGTGGAGGGGCCCGCGGACGGAAAGCTGGCCGGGTTGACGGCGGATATGAGCGCCTGTTCCGATCAGGCCATTACGCTGGCGGCGCTGGCGCCCTTTGCCGAAGGGCCGGTCACCATCACGGGGATCGGGCACATCCGGTATCAGGAGAGCGACCGGCTGGCGGCGATGGAAACGGAGCTGTCCCGCCTGGGGATCCGCTGCGTAACCACGCAGGACAGCATTACCATATGGCCCGGGAAACCGCAGCCTGCTCTGGTGGAAACCTACGAGGATCACCGGATGGCCATGGGGTTTGCGCTCATCGGCCTGCGGGCGGAGGGCATCCGGATTGCGGATCCCGACTGCTGCAAAAAGACGTTTGAAAATTATTTTGAGGTATTGGAGGAAGCTGCGGCAGGGCTTACCGCGTGAGCGCAAAAGGCTGCCGGAAAGGGAGGAAACACAGATGTCTGCGGCATATCCGGAAAACGGACAAATCTATCTGCGGCCCATTACCATGGCGGATACCGACCGGATTGTGGCCTGGAGGAACCAGGATCGGGTGCGGCGCAATTTTCTCTATCAGAAACCCTTTACCAAAGAGGGACATGAGGAATGGATGCGTACCCAGGTGGCCGCCGGAAGGGTGGTACAGTTCATCATCTGGGAAAAAGAGCCCAACCGGCCGGTGGGCAGCGTCTATTTCCGGGATATCGATCCGGTGAACAAAAAGGCGGAATACGGCATTTTCATCGGGGAGGCGGACGCGGCCGGCAGGGGGATCGGCACCCAGGCCGCCAGGCTGGCGGTGGCCTACGCACGGGATGTGCTCCGGCTGCACAAGCTGATGCTGCGGGTGTTTGCCGACAACCGGGCGGCGGTCAGGAGCTATTTAAACGCGGGCTTCACCCAGGAGGCCTATTTGAAGGACGAGGTTTGGCAGGACGGAGGATACCGGGATCTGATCCTGATGGCCGTGATTTTTGATACGAACTGACCCGGCAGAATATGCAAAAACAGGAGCGCCTATGCGAATTGCCTGCTAAGCGCTCCGGAATGGGGATTTTTATGGAAAAAAAGTTGGTGAGTTTTGTGATCCCGTGTTATCGTTCGGCGCAGACCATCGGCGGGGTGACGGAGGAGGTCGGCGCCGCCATGGGCGCGCTGGGGGCTTACGAGTATGAGATCATTTTGGTCAACGACGGTTCGCCCGACGACACGCTCCGGGAGATCCGCAGACTGTGCGCTGCAAATCCCCGGATCCGCGGCGTGGATCTGGCGCGCAACTTCGGACAGCACGCGGCGCTGATGGCGGGTTTTCATGAAGCACAGGGCGATCTGCTGGTCTGTCTGGACGACGACGGGCAGACGCCTGCCGCCGAGGTGGGAAAGCTGCTGGCGGCCATAGAGGACGGAGCCGACGTGGTCTATGCCAGGTACGGGCATAAACAGCATAACGCCTTTCGCAATTTCGGCAGCCGGGTCAACGACTGGATGCTGTGCCTGATGCTCCATAAGCCGAAGGACCTTTTTGTTTCCAGTTATTTTGCGGCCCGCCGGTTTGTGATGGAGGAAATGCTGCGCTATGAAAACGCCTTTCCCTATGTCATCGGCCTGGTGCTGCGGACCACCCGCAATATCGTGAATGTGACGGTGGAGCACCGGGAGCGTAAGGCCGGTGTGTCCGGCTATACCTTTGGCAAGCTGTTGTCGCTGTGGTTCAACGGCTTCACCGCTTTTTCGGAAAAGCCGCTCCGGATTGCCACCATCACCGGAATCGGCTGCGCCGCCGCCGGTTTCCTGTACGGGATATATACGGTGATCAAAAAGCTGGTGGTTCCGGACGTGCCCGTGGGCTTTTCGGCGCTGATGTCCGGCATCATGTTCATCGGCGGTATGCTGATGCTGCTTTTGGGGATGATCGGGGAATATATCGGAAGAATATATATTTGTATGAATCACGCGCCGCAGTTTGTGGTGCGGGAACGGATAGGCCTGGATGAGGAAAAAGACGGGGAACAGACAACAAAATGAAACGGTGGGGGAAAACGTGGGCCGTGTCCGGCGGGACAAAAATACTCTCCGTGTGAATGCAGCATCCGCCGTCTGCGCTCTGTTTTTGTCGTTCTCCTTTCTGTGGGGGCGGCAGTTGGACAGAAACGGAGGCGTGGACTTTTTGTCGCTCCAAACCTGGCTGTGTCCCCTGGTTATGGCGGCCTGTCTGCTGCCGGGGATCCGGTGGCTTTTTTCCCGTTCCCCCAGGTGCCGGCAGCCGGCAGCTTTGGCTGGGCGCGGCGGGTTCTGGTGCAGGGCGGGCATTTTGTTCCTTTCCTGGTTCCTGGTATTTCTGGCGGCCTATCCGGGTTTTTTTTCCTATGACGCCACCGACGAGCTGGAGGAAGTGCTGACCGGATCCTACGTGACCCGGCATCCGCTGGTGCACGTTCTTCTTTTGGGGAAAACCGTGCAGGGGATCCGGCAGCTGACCGGCAGCTACAACACCGGAATCGCGGTCTATGTGCTGGTGCAGATGGCGCTGACAGCGCTTCTGATCTCCTGGATTCTGGGATTGATAGGGCGTGTCTGCAGTAAAAAATGGCTGGCGGCAGCGCTGTTCTTTTTTGCATTTTTCCCCGTGATTCCCATGTATGCGTTATGTACCAGCAAGGATCTGCCCTATACGGCCTGTATGCTGGCCGCGGTGGCGCTGCTTTGGCAGGGCGCGTCCGGATATGGCGTTTCTGTATCCGGGAAACGGATGGGATATGGGATCGCGCTGACCCTGTCCCTTTTTGGCATGGCGGTTTTTCGCAGCAACGGGCTCTATGTGTTTTTGCTCACCGTTCCGGTGGTGCTGGGACTGGCGGGCAGGCGGGGAAGAAAGCGCGCAGCGTTTGTGTGTCTGGCAGCGCTTCTGCTCTGTCTGGGGACAAAGGGGCTTCTCCGGACGCTGCTGCGCCCGGTGGACACGGATGCCCAGGAGGCGTTTACCGTTCCCATACAGCAGCTGGCCAGAACCTGGACGTACAGTCCGGAGATCTTTGGGGAAACCGGGCAGCAGGATCTGTTTGCCTTTCTGCCCCGGGAGACGCTGGCGCGCTATACGCCAAAGCTCTCCGATCCGGTGAAGATCGATTTCCGGACGGAAAAGTACCGGGAGGATCCGGCGCGCTTCTGGCGGCTCTGGCTTTCCGTTGGCGGCAGGGCGCCCTTTACCTATGGGAATGCGTGGCTGATGACCTCCTACGGATTCTGGTATCCGTTTACGGTGATCGACGTCTACAACGGCAGCCGGTATTATGAGACCTGTTCCTATTTCAGCTGTGAGACGGAGCCGCCCGGTGTGCGGCAGAGCCGGTTCCCTTTTCTGGAGGCCGTCTATAAAAGCATTTCCTGGCGGGATAAGATCCACCGGATCCCGGTGGTATCCTGGATGTTCTCTCCCGGCTTTTTGTGCTGGATCTATGTGACGGGCGGCCTGTATCTGGCGGCCCGGGGCCGGTGGAGGGATCTGGGGGCGTTTGCACCGGTCTACCTGAATCTGCTGTCCGTGCTGTTCGGACCGGCCTGCCTGGTGCGTTATGTGCTGATTTTCTGGTTTGCGCTGCCGCTTTTTCTGGTTGTCATCCGATCCCAAATATGCTATACTGCTATGGATAATGGGGAAAGTGGAAAAGCCTGCCGATTGGGCGCTCTACAGGAAAGGCTCTCATGAATCGAAAGGTCAGGATCAGTCATGTAATTGCATACCTCATCCTCTTTTACGCCGTCTTGGGCTGCCTTTTGCCCTGCCATTTCAAACGGGACAGAATGACGGCGGGAAACGAGGCGATTTGCGGGACGGTACAGGTGCGGCTGGATCAGCAGGTACAGCAGGTCTTTTTGGCGGAGGGAACGTATCTGCGCTATCTGGATCTGTATGTGACTTCGGAGGATTCTGCCGGGGAAACTTACCGTCTGTTTTTGTACGACGAGCATAACGAGCAGCTTTTGAACCGGGAGACAGCCATGCCCGAGACAGCCCTTCCGGGCTATCTGCGGATCCCCATAGGCGTGGAAACCGAGCCGGGAACCGCTTATGTCTGGCAGCTGAAGGGGACGGACACGCCGATGGATCTGGCGTTTGAGAATACCGCCGGGACGGGGCTGACCACTTTTGGAAATTATTATTTTTTGCAGGACGGAAAGACACAGATGCAGGATGGGCAAAATATTGTCATGCGTCTGGTCTACACGGACAGACCGGCGGCCTGGAAGGTTGCGGCTGCCTGTGGCGTCCTGCTTTTGACGGCGGCCGCGCTGGCGGCTGCGGTCTGGGCCGCAGGGAAAAAGAGTTCCTTCCTTTCCCGCCGGATCCGGGTCCGCTGGCTGGCAGTCGCCGCCTGTGGGCCGGTGTGGTATGCGTCTGCCTTATGGCTGCTCTATGAGATTTTTGTGCGCAATCTTTTTGGCGGCAAGACAGAGGATCGGATCGTGTATGCCGCCGGAATCGGTATCGCCACGATCTATTTTACCTGGGTGCTGTTTGGCAGGCGTAGTGAGAAAAAGCTGCCGCCCTTTTTGGAAACGGTGTCGGAAAAGGGGATGGACTGGCTGCAGTCCGCCTGTTTTGCGCTGGTGCTCATGGGAACCATCCATTTCATGAACGCCCAGTTCCAGGTGCAGCAGGATCTGGCCTACCGGGAAGTGCTGTTCTGGGGCTGTCTGGTGCTTCTGACCATGGGGCCGGCAAAAGCGGTGCTGAACCGGCGGGGTATCGCCTGGCTTTTGCTTTCGGGCGCGGGCGGGCTTATCTGGTATCTGTACCGGCGGTTCGGGGGTGCAGACGCAGCGCGGCTTTCTCAGATTGGCTGGGAGATTGGCATTGGGATGGCGGCAGGCCTGGCAGCGCTTTCCCTTGCGGACAAGGTGCGCGGCCGCCGTTTTGTCTGGCGGGGGCTGAACCGGTTCTATGCCTGTGCGCTGTTTGGCATATTGCTGCTTTTGGCGCTGTTTCGCAATACCAGAGGCTGGCCGATCTATCTGGCCGCATATTTCGGTATTTTTTATCTGTTTTATATCGGGTGGGACCGCCGGGATCGCCTGCTTTGCAATTTCTGCAGCGGCGTTTCCCTGAATTTTGCGTTTGCGCTGGTGTTTGCGCTGGCCCGACGGCCCTTTCGGGCCTGGGTGTATTCCCGCTATAATTTTGTGTTCCACACCGTGACCATCACGGCCTATTACCTGACGCTGGTGATCTGTGCGCTGACAATCCGGCTGCTGATTGGGCTGTACCGGGACAGGAAGGGCCTGATCCGGATGTGGGGCACGCTTCTGCTCTATGGGATGGCGGTTTCTTTGTTGTTTTTTACCCTGTCCCGCACGGGCTATCTGGCGGTGGCGGTGATGACGGGGATCCTTGTGCCGTTTACGGTGCTCCTTTGTTTCCGGCAGGGATGGGGCGCTCTGTTTCGGGAAATCCTGATGCTGGCGCTGTCCGTTTTGCTGTGTGTGCCTGTGACCTATACGGGCGTCCGGCTTCTGCCGGCCCTGTATAACGATCCGTATATTTACCCGGTGGAGGAATCCGCCGCGGCGATCCATAAAGACGATCCCAAGGATTCCAGCGCCTATATGTCGGTTTCTTATTTTCAATATGTGATGGAAAACAAGCTGTTTGTGCAGGCGTCCTGGGACGAACAGGCAAAGGACGTCCTGTTGTGCCTGCGGGGCACCCTTCATGAGACGCCAAGTTTTGTGCTGGTGGCGGCCGCGGACGGCGCAGGAATGGACAGCGTGGCAGAGTTTTCCAACGGCAGAATGGAGATTTTCCGGCGCTATATCGCCGCATGGAATCTGACCGGACATGACAGTATGGGCGTAGAACTGGCGGATGGGACCGTGAGCGTTCACGCGCACAACACCTATCTGCAGGTCATTCACGACCACGGCCTGCCGGTGGGGCTGTATTATCTGCTGTTTGGCGCGGTCAGCGCAGTACTTTTGTTTGGTTTTGCAAAAAGGGAAAGCGTCCGGAATCCGTATGCTCCCCTGCCGCTGGCGGTCTTTTGGGGCTTTGCCGTGGCGGGACTGGTGGAGTGGCTGTTCCATCCCTGTAATCCCATGGGATATTCCGTGATGGTGATGTTTGCCCCGCTCCTGTATTTTGGGAAAAAGAAGACGGATAAGAAAGTGGCAGAGAAAGATGCAAAGTACAAAGAGGGAAAAAAGGAAAATTAAGATAAATTATCAGAAGTTTTACCGCAGGACGGCGCTGGTGGCTTACGATATCGTCAGTATTGTGGCATCCAGCTTTCTGGCGCTTTTGTTCCGCTATGATTTCCAGCTTTCCGCGGTACAGACGGAATTTCTCGTGGCGGTGCGCAACTTCCTGGGGATCAACATCCTTGTGACCATTTTCATTTTTTATCTGTACCGCCTATACAACAGCCTGTGGGCGTTTGCCGGAGAAACGGAGCTGCAGAACCTGGTGCTGGCCTGTCTGACCTCCAGTGTGGCCACGGGAGTGGGCGTCAATTTCTTCCGGGTCCCCGGGGCGGCCAAGGCGGTGCCGGACAGCTATTATTTCGGCTATTTCTTTTTCCTGCTGGTGTTTCTGTTCGGCAGCCGGTTCTCCTACCGGTTTCTGCGCAGCCAGAAGCATAAGCGGCAAAACCGCAAGAACAGCATTTCCGTCATGATCATCGGCGCCGGGGAAGCGGGCAATACGATCATCAAGGAGATCATCACCAGCAATTATTCCACCATGGTGATCCGCTGTATCATCGACGATGATAAGAACAAGTGGGGACAGTTTATCCAGGGGATCCGCGTCGTGGGAGGGCGGGACAAGATCATCGAATCCGCAGATCTGTACGATGTGGACGAGATCTTTCTGGCGATTCCCTCGGCTTCGCCGGCGCAGATTCGGGAGATTCTGGAGATCTGCAAGGAAACCAGCTGCAAGCTGCGTTCCCTGCCCGGCCTGTATCAGCTGGTAAACGGCGAAGTAAACGTCAGTAAGCTGCGGGATGTGGAGGTGGAGGATCTGCTGGGGCGCGAGCCCGTCCGTGTGGATCTGGATTCCATTCTGGGCTATGTGCAAAATCAGGTGGTGCTGGTGACGGGCGGCGGCGGTTCCATCGGCAGCGAGCTCTGCCGGCAGATCGCGGCCCACAGACCTTCCCGGCTGATCATTTTTGATATTTACGAAAATAACGCATATGATATTCAGCGGGAGCTGCAGGAAAAATATCCGGATTTGAACCTGACCGTGCTCATCGGCAGCGTCCGCAATACCAACCGGGTCAATGCGGTCTTTGAGACCTGGAAGCCGGATATTGTCTATCATGCGGCGGCGCACAAGCACGTGCCGCTGATGGAGGATTCCCCCAACGAGGCGATAAAGAACAACGTATTCGGCACCTGGAAGACCGCCATGGCGGCCGCGGCGAACGGCACCCGCAAGTTTGTCCTGATTTCTACGGACAAGGCGGTCAATCCCACCAATATCATGGGGGCCAGCAAACGCATCTGCGAGATGATCGTCCAGACCTTCAACCGCCATTACGAGACGGAATTTGTGGCGGTGCGCTTCGGAAACGTGCTGGGCTCCAACGGCAGCGTGATTCCGCTGTTTAAAAAGCAGATTGCGGCGGGGGGACCGGTGACGGTGACCCATCCCGATATTATCCGGTATTTTATGACCATCCCGGAGGCGGTTTCCCTAGTGCTGCAGGCGGGCGCCTACGCCAAGGGCGGCGAGATTTTCGTGCTGGATATGGGAGAGCCGGTGCGCATTCTGGATCTGGCAAAAAACCTGATCCGGCTGTCCGGATACCGGGTGGGGGAAGATATTCCCATTGTGTTTACGGGACTGCGCCCGGGGGAGAAGCTCTATGAGGAGCTTCTGATGGAGGAAGAAGGACTGCAGGAGACGGAGAATAAGCGGATTCACATCGGTCGGCCCATCGAACTGGATGAGCAGCAGTTTTTCGTGCAGCTCAAAGAACTGGAGACGGCCTCCAAAAACGAATGCCGGGATATCCGCCCCCTGATCAGACAGATCGTGCCCACCTATCATTACGAGGAGAAAAGCAGGACGGACAAAGGGGGACAGGGATGAAGATCCATCACATCGGATATCTGGTAAAAAAACTGCCGCAGGCGGCGCAGGCTTTCCGGGCGCTGGGGTTTTTCGGACAGGAGGATGCCGTGCGGGACGAAGAACGTAAGGCGGACATTCTGTTTCTGGAAAAGGACGGCTATCGGGTGGAGCTGATCAGTCCCTATTCCGGGGATTCCATTGTGGCAGGCCTGTTAAAAACCTACAGGAACGCTCCTTATCACATCTGTTATGAGGCGGATGATTTTGAGGCGGATATGCAGCGGCTGGAGCAGACCGGCTACGTCCGGATGGGAGATCCGCAGGCGGCGCCCGCCATCGGCGGCAGACGGGTGGTATTTTTGATGCACGCGGCCATGGGCATGATAGAGCTTCTGGAGCGGGAGCAGAACGGATAAAAAGAAAAAGGCAGGAGAAAAGAGATGGAAAGAAAACGGATTTATCTGGCGTCTCCCACCATGCACGGAGACGAGCAGCGGTTTGTGCAGGAGGCGTTTGATACCAACTGGGTGGCGCCCCTGGGGCCGAATGTGAATGCGTTTGAAAAGGAACTGGCGGCCTATACGGGCTGCGGATATGCGGCCGCGCTGTCCTCGGGAACCGCCGCCCTGCATCTGGCGAATATTCTGGCGGGCGTAAAGGAAGGGGATATCGTGTTCGCCCAGTCTTTGACCTTTTCCGCCAGCGTCAATCCCTCCTGCTATGAGAAGGCGGTTCCGGTTTTCCTGGATTCGGAACCCGATACCTGGAACCTGGATCCGGCGGCGCTGCGCCTGGCTTTTGAAAAGTATCCGCATCCGGCGGCCGTGATCGCGGTGCATCTGTACGGCACGCCGGCAAAAATCGATGAAATCCGGGATATTTGCCGGGAGCATGGGGTGTCTCTCATTGAGGACGCGGCCGAATCGCTGGGCGCCACCTTTCAGGGGCAGATGACCGGTACCTTTGGGGATTTCGGGATCTATTCCTTTAACGGCAATAAAATCATCACCACCTCGGGAGGCGGTATGCTGGCGGCGAAGGAGGAAGCGGTGGTCGAACGGGCGCGGTTTTTCTCCACCCAGGCCAGGGATCCGGCGCGGCATTACCAGCATTCCAATATCGGCTACAATTACCGGATGTCCAACATTGTGGCGGGAATCGGCCGGGGACAGCTTTTGCACCTGGAGGAACACCTGGAGAAAAAGCGTGCCCTTTACCGGCAGTACCGGGAGGCCTTTGCGGACATCCCGGAGCTTTCCATGAATCCCATGAATCCCAAGGGGGAGGCCAATAACTGGCTCTCCTGTGTGACAGTCGCGCCGGACTGCCCGGTGACGCCTGTGCAGATCATGGACGCGCTGGCCGAATATAACATTGAGACCCGGCCCATCTGGAAGCCCATGCACCTGCAGCCGGTGTTTGAAGCCTGTGATTTCATCCAGGTCCGGGATGGCCATAGCGTTTCGGAGGAAGTGTTTGACCGGGGGCTGTGTCTGCCCAGCGATATTAAAAACACGCCGGAGGATATGGAACTGATCTGCGATATTGTCCGCAGACAGTTCGGCAGATGACGCACGGCCTGTAGGATGGGGGATTTTTATGTATCAGAAGTATGTCAAACGTCTTTTGGATATTGCAATTTCCCTGGCAGTACTGGTGATATTCAGCCCCGTGCTGCTGGTGCTGGCGGCGCTGGTGCGCTTAAAGCTTGGCAGTCCGGTGCTGTTTTGTCAGGAGCGTGCGGGCCGGGGGGAAAAAATCTTCCGGCTGTATAAGTTTCGGACCATGACCGACGCCAGGGACGCACAGGGCAAGCTTTTGCCGGATCAGGACAGACTGACCGGTTTCGGGCGAGCCCTGCGCTCCTCCAGTCTGGATGAGCTGCCGGAATTTTTCAACATACTGAAGGGGGATATGAGCTTCATCGGTCCCAGGCCGCTGCTGGCGCGCTATCTGCCCTATTATAAACCGGAGGAACGGGCCCGCCACAGTATCCGGCCGGGTCTGACGGGGCTGGCCCAGATCAACGGCCGCAACGCCTTAAACTGGGAGGCGCGGTTTGCCTATGATCTGCAGTATGTGGAGAAGTGCAGCTTTGGTCTGGATCTGTCGATTATGCTGCAGACTGTGGGAAAAGTATTCCAAAGGGCAGACGTGCTTTCCGGCGCGCAGCAGACGGTGCCGGATCTGGACGAATACAGAAAGGACATGGTTTCCGGATGAAAATAGACGTTTTTGAGCGCGGGTTTAGTCCCACGCCCATACAGGAACTGACAGACGCTTGCCCCGGGAACCGGGTTTTCCTGAAACGGGAAGATTTCCTTCCCTTTTCCTTCGGCGGCAACAAGGTCCGGAAGGCGCGGCACTTTTACCGGGAAATTCTGGAGTGTTCCGCCGATGTGGTGATGACCTACGGCAGCTCCAGTTCCAATCACTGCCGGATCATTGCCAATATGGCGGCCGCCATGGGGCTGCCCTGCCACATCATTTCCCCGGAGGAAAATTACAGGGATACGCCCAACAGCAGGATGGTGGAGCAGTTCGGCGCGGTGGTGGAGAAGGTTCCGCTTTCCGGGATCAGCCGGGCCATTGAGGCGCGAAAGACAGCCTACCAAAAAAGCGGGAAAAATCCGTATTTTATTCAGGGCGGCGGTCACGGGGATCCGGGAACGGCAGCCTATGAGGAATGTTATGAGGAGATCCATAGCTGGGAGCAGGAGCAGGGGATTTCCTTCGATTATATTTTTCATGTTTCGGGCACCGGGACGACTCAGGCGGGACTGGTCTGCGGCCTGCTTGCCTGCAGGCAGCAGGAGCGCACCCGGGTCGTGGGACTGAGCAATGCCCGTACCCTGGAGCGGGGGCGGCCCGTGGTGGTGCAGAGCGCGCTTTCCTGGCTGGAGCACGTTTACGCCCCCCGGACCGGACGCAGGATTTCGGAAGACGAAGTGGAAAGGGCCGTATGCTTTGAGGACGCCTGGCGGCTGGAAGGCTACGGATGTTATAACAATGCGGTCGTCCGGACGGTGGAGGAAGCGATGAAACGCTACGGCGTTCCCATGGATACCACCTATGTGGGAAAGGGCTTCTGGGCCATGACAGAGTATGTGAAGCGGGAGAAGCTTGCGGGGAAAAATCTTCTGTTTCTGCATACCGGAGGGACGCCGCTGTTTTTTGAGGATCGTTGCGGAGAGGAGAACGCAGGGTGAATATTCTGATTCTGAGCGCCGGCACCCGCGATAAGGTGGTGCAGTATTTCAAAAAGGAACTGGCCGGGCGGGGCCGGGTCATTGCCACGGACTGCAGCGATCTGGCGCCGGCCATATATGAGGCGGACGAATACGTCATTGTGCCCCGCATTACGGAACCGGGCTATCTGGAAAGGATTCTGGAGATCTGCCGGGAAAAGAAAATCGACGGCGTGCTTTCCCTGATCGATCCGGAACTGAGCCTGTTGGCCGCAAACCGGGAAGCGTTTCTGGCCGTTGGCGCCACGCCCATTATTTCGGACGCAGAGGTAGTGGAAACCTGTTTCAATAAATATGCCATGTATCAAAAGCTCTGTAAGCTGGGATATCGGACCGGAAAGTGTTTTCGGGATCCCCGGTTATTTTTGGAGGAGGTACAGGCGGGCCGGATGCGCTATCCCGTCTTTTTAAAGCCGGTCTGCGGCAGCGCCAGCTTAAACATCAGCAAGGCGCTCTGCTGGGAGGAAGTGGAGGTATCCTGGAAGCGAAATGCGGATCTGATGATCCAGGAATATATGGACGGCCAGGAGTACGGGGCCGACGTTTATGTCGATCTGATCTCCGGAGAAGTGATTTCCATTTTTGTCAAAAAGAAGATTAAGATGCGGGCCGGGGAGACGGATAAATCGGTTTCCTATAAGGACGAGGGGCTTTTTGAACTGCTGGGCCGCTTTGTGACCCAGATGGGTCTGCGCGGCATCGTCGATATCGATCTGTTTTCCATCGGCGGAAAGTGGTATATTTCCGAGGTCAATCCCCGCTTTGGGGGCGGGTATCCCCACGCCTACGCCTGCGGTGTGAATGTGCCTGCCATGATTCTGCAGAATCTGGAGGGCAGGGCCAACGAACCGGCCATCGGCGCGTACCGGGAAGGGATCGCGATGATGAAATACAATGAGATTATGATACGGGAGATGCCGGACAATGCGTGAAACAATTCTGGTTCTGGCCAACAGCGACTCCGGTCTGTACGATTTCCGCAGGGAGGTATTGACCGCCCTGATGGAGGAGGGCTATTGCGTCCATGTGTCGGTGCCGGACACCGGATATGTGGGAAAGATCCGGGCGCTGGGCTGTGTCTGTCACGACACCCAAATGGAGCGGCGGGGCATGAATCCCCAAAAGGATCTGAAACTGTTCTCCTTCTATCTGCGTCTGATCAAAGAGACAAAGCCGGTGACCGTGCTGACCTATACCATAAAGCCCAACGTTTACGGCGGGATCGCCTGCCGCCTGCTTCAAACCCCCTATCTGGCCAATATCACCGGACTGGGGACGACGCTGGAACACGGGGGGCTGTTGCAGAAGCTGATTGTGTTCCTGTACCGGCAGGGACTCAAAGGAGCTGCCTGCGTCTTTTTCCAGAACCGGCAGAACCGGGACTTTATGGTGGAAAAGGGCTGTGTTTCCCGGAAGGCGCAGACGGAAATCCTGCCCGGCTCCGGGGTGAATCTGGAGGCGCACAAATTCTGTCCTTATCCGCCGGACGGGGCCGTGCGGTTCCTTTCCGTCATGCGGATCATGGAGGATAAGGGGATTGGAGAGCTTCTGACCGCGGCCCGCGCCATCCACGCAGAATATCCGGATGTGATCTTTGAGATACTGGGCGCCTACGAGGAGGAAACCAGACAGATCTACGAGCCGCAGATCCGGGACTTGCAGGAACAGGGCTTTGTGCGGTATTATGGATATCGGGATGATGTCCCGGCATTTTATGAAAGCTGCCAGGCCGTGATTCATCCTTCTTATCATGAGGGCATGTCCAACGTGCTGCAGGAAGCGGCGGCGGCGGGCAGGCCGGTGATTGCCAGCAATATCAGCGGCTGCCGGGAAATATTTGAGGACGGCGTTTCGGGCATCGCCTTTGCGCCCCGGGACGCGGCAGCTCTCTGCGGGGCCATCCGCACGTTTTTATCCCTCTCTTATGCGGACCGGGTATCCATGGGACGGCGGGCCCGGCTCCATGTGGAACAGGGCTTTGATCGCAGAAACGTGGTAGAGGCCTATCGGAAGGCCGTGCAAAAAATACGCTCCGAATGAGAGAAAACAAAAGGGCGCGGCAGCGCGAAAAATACCGATTATGCCGCCGGACGGCAGAAAAGAGGATACGTATGGGATTATATGAAGGATTATATGAAAAATTACTGAGCGGAGAAGAAAAACTTTCGCTGGTGGGCCTGGGATACGTGGGAATGCCCATTGCGGTGGCGTTTGCCCGGCGGATCCGGGTGGTGGGCTTTGATTTGAACCGGCATAAGATTGACCTGTACCGCTCCGGCGTGGATCCCACCCGGGAGGTGGGGGATGAGGTCATCCGGGACACGACGGTGGAATTTACCGCGGACGAGACGAAGCTGCGGGAGGCGAAGTTCCATATCGTGGCCGTGCCCACGCCGGTCAACGACGACAGGACGCCGGATCTGACGCCGGTGGAGGGGGCCAGCCGGATCCTGGGACGCAATCTGCAAAAGGGCAGCGTGGTGGTGTTTGAGTCCACGGTCTATCCGGGCGTGACGGAGGAAATCTGCGTGCCGATTCTGGAAAAGGAGTCCGGCCTGACCTGCGGCGTGGATTTTAAGATCGGATATTCGCCCGAACGGATCAACCCCGGCGATAAGGTGCACCGTCTGGAGACCATTACCAAGATCGTTTCCGGCATGGATCGGGAGACGCTGGACGTGGTGGCGAAGGTCTATGAACTGGTGGTGGAGGCCGGGGTTTACCGCGCCCAGTCCATCAAGGTGGCGGAGGCGGCCAAGGTCATCGAAAACAGCCAGCGAGACATCAACATCGCCTTTATGAACGAGCTGTCCATTATCTTCAATAAAATGGGCATTGACACCAAGAGCGTGCTGGCCGCGGCCGGTACGAAATGGAATTTCCTGAACTTTGCGCCCGGTCTGGTGGGCGGGCACTGCATCGGCGTGGATCCCTACTATCTGACCTATCGGGCGGAGCAGATGGGCTATCATTCCCAGATTATTCTGGCAGGCCGGCGGATCAATGACGATATGGGGAAATATGTGGCCGAAAACGTGGTCAAGAACCTGATCCGGGCGGATGTGCCGGTGAAATCGGCCCGGGTGGCCATTCTGGGCTTTACCTTTAAGGAAAACTGCCCGGATACCAGAAATACCAAGGTCATTGATATTGTAAAGGAACTGCGGGAATACGGGATTTCTCCGGTGATTGTGGACGAGACGGCGGATCGGGAGGAGGCCAGGCAGCTCTACGGCGTGGAGCTTGCCGGATGGAGCAGCGTGCATGAAGTGGACGCGCTGGTTATCGCGGTGGCCCACCGGGAGTTTGCGTCGCTGACCAGGGATGCCATCGACGCCTGCTTTCGGCCTTCCAATGAGAAGAAGGTGCTGGTGGACGTCAAGGGGATTTTGGACAAATCGCTTTACGAGGACGACTCCTATATTTACTGGAGATTATAAAAGCCATCCGCGAGGGGACGGAAATGAGAAATATCAGGACAGAGGCGCGCGGGGAAGGAAAGAAAGCCCTGGCCATCCGGCAGGGCCCCTGGGCCGCCTATCTGATCCCGGTCCTGTTTTTTACGGGACTGTGGCTTTTCGGCAGGCTGGGCGTCTACAGTGACAGCCAGCAGTATATCGCCATGCACATCCACAGGGAACCGCTGTATCCGTTTTTCCTGTGGATTTTCCGCGCGCTTCTGGGAGAGGGGCGGTATCTGGAGGCAGTACGCTTTTTTCAGAATCTTCTGACCTGTCTTTCCGTCTGCTGCCTGACGGCCTGCCTGCGCCGGGAATTTCGGACGGGCCGCATTCTGACGTTGTTGTTTTCCCTGCTTTTGCTGGCGCCGCATATCATTACGCCCTTTTTTTCCGTCACCCGGCTGGTATTTTCCAACGGTATTCTAAGCGAAGCGCTGGGGCTTCCGCTTTTTTATCTGTTCCTGTCTTCCTGCGTGCCGATGCTTCTTAGGCGCAGCAAAAAAAGCGCGGCGGCCGCGCTGGGATACGCCCTGCTGCTGTCGCTGACCCGGGGGCAGATGATGGCGGTTTTGCTGCTGTGGGCCGTGACGGCGGGTTTCTTATGTCTGACCGGGAAGCGCCGTGGGCAGGCCGTTTTGGTGCTGGCCGCCGTTTTGCTGGCCTTTGGCTGCCGGACCGTGCTGGTGCGGGGCTACAACCGGGTCTTTAATGGGTACTGGATGGACAATACCTTCGGCAGCGTGAGTTTTTTGGCGAATGTGCTCTATGCCGCGGATGAACAGGACGGGGAACGCATACAGGACGAGGAGGCACGGGCCTATTTTGACCTTTCCTTCGGACTGGCCATGGAGCGGGGCGCCAATTACCGCGAGGCGCCCAAGGGGCTTTTGAACCGGGCGGCCCATCTGGAACAGTGGCACGATGAACTGAAATTTAAAATCATAGAGGAGCCCTGGCGGCAGATTCACGACGAGGCCGGATTTCAGGACTATATTTTGGAAAATGTGGAACAGGACAGGATTGCGGCGACAATAACCAAAAGCCTGCTTCCTGCCGTGCTGGGACGGTGGCTGTACGATTATCTGGCCCTGTCCGTCTGCGGCCTGATCCGCACCGCAGCGGTGGTGCACCCGCTGTTGAACTGGTATGTCCTGTTTTTCTATCTGTTTCTTCTGGCGGGGGCCGGCTTTTTGTTCCGAAAGGACGCAGGAAGCGCAGCCGCAAGGTTTGCCGCTTTTTCGCTGCTTACGGCGGCGGCCAATGTCTATTCTACTTCCCTGGTGATCATGTGCCTGTCCCGCTATATGCTTTACGCGTTCCCTTTTCTCTATATCGCGGCCCTGCTGCTGATCCGGGAACTGTTTCGGACGCGGCAAAAGGGCGGATGAATTTTTGATTAAGATTCCATGAATGCGGTTGCGTTTCGGAAAAAACAGGGATATACTCTAAACGGAAAAAAGAACAGGGCATTCCTGGAAAAAGGAAACGGGGTGTGGAAATGAAACGGATGCCAAAATTTTTGTGCAGCCTGGGACTGACTGCGGCGGCGCTCTTGGGAACTGTATGCTCCGGCTGCGCCCAGACCGGTGATTATACGGAAGAAATCAGGGAATATCAGGCGAAGCTGGAATCCCTTGCGGCGGAAAACGAGGGACTGCGGGCACAGCTTGAGGAGCTTACCGCCGGGCAGGAACCGCTGGAGGAGAGCCTGCAGGAGACACAGATAATTTCGGAGGAGAGTACAGCAGAGGAAGAATCCGGTGCGGGATTGGATGGACAGGATGCGCAGCCGGAGGAGACGGCGGATGACAGTTCGCAGGCCGGAGAGGAGGACGCGTTGGCGCACAGCTATCAGATTCTGGTGCTGGGCGACAGCATCTGGGGCAATTACCGCGACAATACCGGCGTGACCGTAAAGGTGGATCAATACCTGGGACAGCTGGGATACAGCGCGAAAATTTATAACGCCGCCATCGGCGGCACCCGGGCCACTATCGATCCGGAGGACAGTCCGTATACCTTTGGCCCGGCCAGCGAAAACTCTCTGCTGAAAATGATTTCCATTCTGGACGGCAAGACGGATGTGGGCCTGCTGGAGGGAAAGCCGGCCTATGAGGATATGCAGCGCGCCCTGGAAAATAAGGAAGAAATCAACGTAGTGATCGTGGCTTACGGGATGAATGATTTTCTCAGCCAGGTACCGATCAACAGTTCCGATATGCCCTGGACGGGATTCGGCACGGCGCTTTCCCTCGGGGTGGACAGCATCAAACGGATTTTCCCTCAGGCGAAGGTGCTGATTGTGGCGCCCTCCTATGCGTCCTATTTTTCCGTTCCGGTTTCCAATATGGGGGAGAAGGCGCTGTATAATTATGCCAGCGTGGCCTGCGATGTGGCCAGGGGGGAGCAGACCCTGTGCGTAGATGCCTACAATAATTTGGGTATCGATATGTATAATTCGGATCAGTATCTGGAGGACGGCGTGCATTTAAACGAGGCGGGCCGGGATCTGTATGCCCGGGCAGTGGTCGGCGCCCTGCTTTACGCACAGCCGGGTCAGATATCGGGCAATGCGATGGAAATAGACTGAGAACAGGAGAAAAATATGGGATATCAGCATCTGACTTTTGACAGGGACAGCGTTTTTCTGGTGACGGGAGGCGCGGGATTTATCGGATCCAATCTGTGCGAGGCCATTCTGAATATGGGGTACCGGGTGCGCTGTCTGGACGATCTTTCCACAGGCAGCCAGGCGCATGTGGATATGTTCCGGGATCATCCCAATTATACTTTTATCAAAGGGGATATCAAGGACCTGGACACCTGTATGACAGCCTGCGAGGGCGTGGACTACGTGCTCAATCAGGCGGCCTGGGGCAGCGTGCCGCGCAGCATAGAGATGCCGGTGTTCTATGCGTACAACAACATCATCGGCACGCTCAATATGATGGAGGCGGCGCGGCAGTGCAAGGTGAAGAAATTCGTCTATGCTTCCAGCTCCTCCGTTTACGGGGATCATCCCGGTCTGCCCAAACGGGAAGGAACGGAAGGAAATCTGCTGTCTCCTTATGCGCTGACCAAACGCGCCGATGAGGAGTTTGGCAGGCTCTATAAGGAGCTGTATGGGCTGGACACCTACGGGATGCGCTATTTCAACGTCTTTGGCAGGCGGCAGAACCCGGAGGGGATGTACGCGGCCGTGATTCCCAAGTTTTTGAAGCTGCTGCTCAACGGGGAGGCGCCCACCATCAACGGAGACGGCAGGCAGTCCCGGGATTTTACGTATATCGATAATGTGATTGAGGCGAACCTAAAGGCCTGCCTGGCCCCGGGGGAGGCGGCCGGAAAGGCTTACAATATCGGTTCGGGCGGCCGGATCTATCTGATCGATCTGTATCATACCCTGTGCGACGCTCTGGGCGTTTCTATCGAGCCTGTCTTCGGCCCGCCCAGAAAAGGGGACATCCGGGATTCCAACGCCGATATCAGCCGCGCCAGACAGCTTCTGGGTTACGATCCGGAATATGATTTTGAAAAAGGGATCCAACTTGCCATTGACTGGTATAAGGAAAATCTGTAAAATAGAATTGACTACGAGCCGGGCACATCAAAAACCCGAGGGCCGGCGGCAAGCATGCTTGTCGGCCGGCCTTCGGGTTTTTGGATGTATACCGCTGCAGCCGCCCGATGAAAAATACGGTATCAGGAACGGAGAAAACCATGCACTATAGAATTGTTTTATTCGGAGTGAAAGATACTACCGCTGCTATCGCATCCTATATTCAGGACAACCTTTGTCCGGTGGATCTGCTGGTGACGATCCATCCGGAGGTGCTTTCCAAAAATCAGGTGTCCGGCTATCAGAGCCTGTCTTTTCTGACAGAACGTTACGGCACGCAGATTTTTGAGACACGTTCATACGGCCTAAAGGATGAGGAGACCCGGCGTTTTTTTGAAGAAAACACTTTTGAACTGGGTATTTCCATGGGATGGCAGAGGCTGATACCGGCCGGTGTACTGGAACGGTTCCGGTACGGGGTATTCGGCTTTCACGGCAATTGCGGTTATTTACCGTTCGGACGGGGCCGTTCCCCTCTGAACTGGTCGATCATCAAAGGGGATACCCGTTTTATCCTGAATCTGTTCCGGTACGATGAAAAGGCGGACAGTCCCAATATTTTTGCAAATGAGATGTGCGCCATCACCCCCTATGATACCGTGCGCACCATGCAGTACAAAAATATGATGGTAAGCAAAAGACTCATTGCAAAGCTGATTGAGGCTTACCGGGAAGGAAATATCAGCGTGAACCGCAATTCCCGGGATTTTGACAGTTGGTACGGGAAACGGACGGCGGAAGACGGAAAACTGGATTTTCATGAACGTACCCGGGATCTTTACAATCTTATCCGCGGTGTGACGCGGCCTTTCCCGGGAGCCTTCTGCAGCTGCAAGGGAGAACGGATGACGGTATGGCGCGCCCATCCTTTTGATGAAATTCTGGATCTTTCCATGTATGCGCCGGGAGAAATCGTTGATATTTATGATAATATGCTGATTGTGCGAACTGTGGACGGCTCTCTTTTGATAGAGGAATATGAATGCGCGCTCCGTCCTGAGGCCGGCACGGTGCTGGAATGATCAGACGTACGACCGTGCGGATGCGTGGAGGAAAAGATGAAGGTAACGGTGAGAATGGATGACATTACGCCGGACATGGACTGGGAGAGTTTTGAGGCGTTTGAGCGTATGTTTGAACGCTATGGGATCCGTCCGCTTCTGGGGATCGTGCCGGAGAATCGGGACAAAACGCTGTCGGTTTCCCCGGCCCGGGAGGATTTCTGGGAGAAGATGCGCACCCTTGAGCAAAAGGGATGGAATCTGGCCATGCATGGCTGCCACCATCTTTACCGGACAAAGAAAGGCGGCGTTTTTCCGCTGAACTGCCGTTCGGAGTTCGCGGGGGTTTCAGAACAGGAGCAGGAAAGACTGATACAGACCGGACGGCGGATCCTGGAAGACCATGGGATTCGCCCGGTCATTTTTATGGCGCCGGGACATACCTTTGATCGGCGTACGGTACAGATTCTGCGCCGGAACGGGTTTTCTTATATGACGGACGGATACGGAAGGAAACCGTACCGCAGATGGGACATGACTTTTCTTCCTATTTCTTTTTTGCGGAGCCGGCTGTTCAGAAAGAAAGACGGGATTACCACGCTGGTGATACACTGTAACCGCTGCACACCGCAGGAACTGGAAGAATATGAGAGGATGTTCCAAGTACACCGGGAGGCGTTTGTGCCCTATGAGACTTATTTGCGGCAGCCTGCAAGAAAGCGGTTCTGGGGAGCAGGCACGGCAGAATATGCGATGGCGGCAGGAAAGCGCCTGGCAGCGGGACTTTTCAGAAAATAGACAGAGAGGAAAGAGATGGGAGAACCGATTCGCGTTTTGCAGGTGTTGGGAACCACAGATTTGGGCGGGGCGGAGAGCCGCGTCATGGACTTATACCGGAATATGGATCGGGAACGGGTACAGTTTGACTTTGCGGTGCATACGGAGAAAAAGGGCTTTTTTGACGAAGAAATTGAAACGATGGGCGGACGGATATACCGGATGCCCCGCTTTTTGGTTTATAATTGGTATGCTTACCGGAAGGCCTGGAAGCTCTTTTTTTCGGAGCATCCGGACTATGCCTGCGTACATGGGCATATGACCAGTACGGCAGCCATTTATCTGCCTCAGGCAAGCGCCGCAGGGGTTCCCAGGACTGTGGCACATGCCAGAAGCGCGGGAGTGGACAGCGGGATCAAGGGAGTGCTGACCAGGCTGCTGCGCCGTTCGCTCTATAAAAAGACGGAGTATTGTCTGGCGGCGTCTGCGCTTGCGGGCGAAGCGGTTTTTGGCAGGTATGCGGCGGCGCAGGGTATCGTTCATGTGGTCCCCAATGCCGTCCAGCTTCAGAAATATGAGTACGATCCGGACAAGCGGGCCGAGATGAGAGCGAGGCTTTCCCTGGAGGGAAAATTTGCGGTGGGCCATGTGGGACGGTTCAGTCCGATGAAAAACCATGGCTTTTTGCTGGAGGTATTTCGCGCCGTCTGTGATCGACGTCCGGAAAGCGTTTTGCTTTTGCTGGGTACGGGCAGCGGCATACAGGAGGCAAAGCAGAAAGCGCAGGCGCTGGGCATTGCGGAACGGGTGCTTTTTTTGGGGCAGAAAGGAAACGTCCAGGACTATTATCAGGCGATGGATTTCTTTTTGTTCCCTTCTCTGTATGAAGGACTTCCGGGCACAGTGCTGGAGGCGCAGGCCGCAGGACTGCCCTGCCTGCTTTCCGATACGATAACGCGGGAGGTGGGTGTGACCGATCTGGTGACTTATAAAAGCTTGTCGGACGGCCCGCAGGCCTGGGCCGAAGAAGTGTTGAATACCGTATGCGCCGGGGCGGCTGATTTGGAAAACGGGGAGGAGAGATGGGAGGAAAACAGGAGAACCCGCCTGCCCCAGCTGCGCAGAGCAGGTTTTGACGCGGCGGCGCAGGCAGCACGCTGGATGGATTTCTATGAAAAGGGGGATCCGATATGGGAAAAAGAAAACTGCTGCTGATCGTTCCGATGCTGCACCAGGGCGGTTTTGAACGGGTATGCGTGCGTACCGCGCGCATCTTGGAACCGTATTTTGACGTGTGTATTGCGATTTTTTCCGATAAGGATATTGCTTATGATGTCAGCGGGCTGTATGTGGTCAATCTGGATGTGCCTGCGCAGGAAGGGATATTTCAGAAGACGTGGAACGTGGTAAGGCGGATCGGACGGCTGTATACATTAAAAAAACGGTTCAGGGCGGACATCAGCTACAGTTTTGGGCCCACGGCCAATCTGATCAATGTACTGACGCCTGCAGGAGATCGGATCTGGACGGGAATTCGGAGTTATATGGATATGGATGTGCCCAAAAAGCTCCGTCTGTTTATCCGGCGCTCGGATCGGGTGATCTGCTGTTCCAAGCTGATTGCTTCGGAATTAAAGGAGAGGTTCGGCGCACAGAATCTGGAGGTTTTATATAATCCCTTCGATTTGGTATGGATGGAGAAGCAGGCGTCCTATCCGGTGGAGGGTATGCCCGATTTTCGGGGCAAAAAGGTGATTCTCAATGCCAGTCGGGAAGACGACGGCAAGGAGCTATGGCACATGATCAAGTGCCTGTTCCTGATGAAAGACACCGTACCGGAAGCGATGCTGTGCATTATGGGTGAGGGCAGTTACGCCGGGTACAGAAGGCTGGCGGCAGAGCTGGGAATTTCGGATAGGGTGTATTTTACCGGGCTGCAGAAAAATCCGTTTCCCTGGATGCGGCAGAGCACACTGTACCTGGGATTATCTATCATGGAGGGGTTCCCCAATTCTCTGGTAGAGGCCATGGGAAACGGCCTGCCCGCGGTACATTCCAACTGCCGGAGCGGGCCTGCCGAAATTTTGTCGGATCGGTTTGAAGAAGTAAAGGACCTGCAGGCGTACAGCGAGGAGGCATACGGTATTCTGGTGCCTTTGATGGATCCGGAGAAAAATCTGGACGCCTCTGTTTTTACAGAGGAGGAAAGGCGGCTGGCAGCGGTACTGACAGAGCTGCTGCAGGATGAGGAAAGGATGAAACGACTTTCCTGCGCCGCGAAAAAACGGGCCGAGCAGTTTTCGGAGGAGGTTTATCGGGACAGGATACTGCGGATCGCGCAGGAGAGCGGCGTGACGGAAAAAGGAAGTGAGTAAATGCGTAAAATTGCTTTTCATCTGAACTGTTTGGAACAGGGCGGGGCGGAACGGGTGGTGACCAATCTGGCCCATCAGTTTGCCCGGAAAGGCTATGAGGTGATAGTGGCCACGGAGTGGAAGGCAGAAACGGAATTTGAGCTGGACGAAAGAGTGCGCCGCGTGATCGTGGGCCCCACGCAGGCCGACGAAAAAAAATCCAGACTGACTAAAATTCTGCTGCGTTTTCTCTATCTGCGCCGGTTTTTACGGCAGGAGAGACCTGAGGTGCTGATTGCCTTTGGGAGAAAGGCCAATTACCGCGCGCTCTGGTCTTCCCTTCTGCTGAGGCAGAAAACCATCGTATGTGTACGGACGGATCCGAAGGGGCATTATGACAGACTGGCAGACAGACTGCAGATTCCGCTTTTGTTTCCGACGGCATCCGGCTTTGTGTTCCAGACGGAGGGGCAGCGGGATTTCTTCCCTGCCTGCGCCAGGCGCCGTTCCCGTATCATTTTAAATCCCATCCACGAAAAATATCTTGAGGCATACCGTCAGAGAGAAGAAGGTTTTTCGTTTCGACGGGAAGTGGTACAGAGCGGAAGATTGGTAGATTTTAAAAATCAGCCCATGTTGATCAGGGCCTTTCTGCGGGTACACGAGAAACATCCGGACTACGTGCTCAAGATTTACGGGCCGGATTCCGGGGACGGAACGAAGGAAATCCTGGAGACGCTCATCCGGGAGAGAGGAGCGCAGGACTGTGTCTTTTTATGCGGTGGCAGCGATCAGCTGGAGAAACAGCTTCCGGGCGCGGCGGTCTATGCCTTTTCCTCTGATTGGGAAGGGCTGCCGAACGCTCTGCTGGAGGCCATGGCGCTGGGGCTGCCCATTGTGGCTACGGATTGCCCCTGCGGCGGCCCAAGAACCGTGATCCGAAATGAAGAAAACGGCCTGTTGGTGCCGATCATGGATGAAGAAGCGCTGGCACAGGGAATACTGCGGCTGATTGAGGATCGGGAGCTGGCAGTCCGTCTGGGCAGGAAAGCGGCCGAAATTGCGGAGATTGCCAACGGTGAAGCGGTTTTTGCTCAGTGGGACGATTATATAGAGGAAGTGATCCGCGCCTGAGCGCGGACAGAGAATGAGGAGGGCAGGCAAGATGTTTTCGTATGACGATTATCGGGAAATTATCCGGATTATTCAGGAGAGCGGCCGGGCGGCCGGATATGAGGAGGCCCTGCACAAGGACAGCTTTGTCATCATGCGGCACGATGTGGAATACAGCGTGGAGAGGGCTTTTGCCCTTTCCCAGGTGGAAAGTGAAATGGGGTTTGCCTCCACCTGGTTTTTCCAGTGGACGAACAATTCCTACAATATCCTGTCCCGCCGAAGCGGGGAAATGATCCGGGATATGCACGCCAGGGGGCACCAGATCGGCCTGCACTATGCGTTAAACGGTCTGACGGATATGCGGCTGGTGCGCCATCAGATTTTAAAGGAAATGCGGATTTTGTCCGATATGTTCGACTTTGAGATCAACCGGTTTTCCGTGCACCGTCCCACCGAAGCCATTCTGGCGGAAAATATCAAGCTGCCGAATATTTTAAACGCCTATCAGGACGACTTTTTTACCTTCGCGCCGCAGATTACGCCGGAAACGGAACTGCGCGTGAAGTATATGTCGGACGCCAACCACATTTGGCGCTACGGCTATCCTGACCGGGACACCATTCTGGGCAATCCCCGGGTGCAGATTCTGACGCATCCCTTTGCTTGGACCAGGGAAGGCTATGATAATCGGGACAATTATGCGACGCTGATCCGGGAAAAATACATAGAGATGATTGACAGCATCGACGGAGAGTGCAAGGATTTCTGTGAATACCGGGACGAATTTCTCTCCGCCAGGCTGATTTGAGGGCAGGCAGAAAGGAAGGCCTATGTGCGGGATATGCGGATTTGTTTCCAGAAAAGGACGAACCGGGGCACAACTGAAGAAAATGAACGACACCCTGTATCATCGGGGGCCCGACGACGGCGGGGAGGAGATCTTTGCCTGGCAGGACGGGTATGAGCTGGGACTGGGGCAGCGGCGGCTTGCCATCCAGGATCTGTCTGCGCTGGGGCATCAGCCCATGCATTCTGCGGACGGAAAGGTGAGCGTGGTTTTTAACGGGGAGATCTATAATTTTCAATCCCTGCGCCGGGAACTGGCCGGCTACCCTTTTCGTTCCAGCTGCGACACGGAGGTCATTCTGGCCGCCTACTGCCGGTGGGGCATTTCCTGTGTGGAGCACTTCCGGGGAATGTTTGCCATTGCGCTGGCGGATCACGAACAGCAAAAGCTGTACCTGATTCGGGACCGGATCGGGAAAAAACCGCTCTATTACGGGATTGGGGAGGACGAACTCCTTTTCGGATCGGAGATAAAGCCCATTCTGGCCTGTGATGATTTTCCCCGCCAAATCCGCCGGGAAGTGCTGCCCCGGTATTTGTACCAGGGATATATCAACGCGCCGGAAACCATTTTTACGGACGTCTATAAGCTGGAGCCGGGCGCGATCCTGACCTGGGAGGCGGGCCGTATTTCTCTGCAAAAATATTGGGATATCCGCAGGGCGTACGCCGCCGGGCGGCAGAATCCGGTGACGGATTATGAGCAGGCCCGGGAAGAACTGAAGGGGAAATTAAAAACGGCGGTGGCGGAGCGGATGATCGCCGACGTGCCCCTGGGCAGCTTTTTGAGCGGCGGATACGATTCTTCTCTGGTTACGGCCATGGCGCAGGAGAACGCTGCAGGGCCGGTCAAAACTTTTTCCATCGGTTTTTTTGAAAAGCGGTACGACGAAGCGGGTTATGCCCGCCGGGTGGCGGAGGCGCTGGGCTGCGATCATACGGAGCTTTACATCGGCGAACCGGAGATGTTCGGGTTGGTGGACAGCATCCCGCAGTATTATGACGAGCCCTTTGCGGACAGCTCCCAGATTCCGTCCATGCTGGTGGCCATGCTGGCCAGAGAAAATGTGACGGTGGCGCTGTCGGGCGACGGCGGGGATGAGTTTTTCTGCGGCTATCAGCTCTATCAGAAGGTGGCGCAGGCCCAGCGGCTGGATTCTGCAGGGGAGCTTCTTTACCGGTTCTGCAATCTGCCCGGTATTGCCGGACTTTCCCTGCTGGACCGGCTGCCGTTCCGCATACGGGTGATCGCCAAAAACCGCGGACGCGAGACAAAAACCCAGTTTGGCACCAACGACTACATCCTCTGCGCCCAGAAAATGGCGGCCCACAGAGAGGGGAATCTGCCCTGTCACTATGAGACAGAGAGCGCCTATCCGGCAAAAAACTGGCAGATCCGGCGGATGCTTCTGGACATGGATACCTATCTGCCGGGGGATATCCTCTGCAAGGTAGATCGGGCCACCATGAAATACGCGCTGGAAGCCCGGTGCCCGATTCTGGATCAGGACGTGATGGAATATTCCTTCCGGCTGCCGCACTCCTTTAAATATCATAAGGGAGACAAGAAGCACATCCTGAAGGAGATTGCGTATGAATATCTGCCCAAGGAGCTTCTGGATCGGCCCAAGACGGGATTTGCCGTGCCGTTGGACAAATGGCTGCGCGGGCCGTTAAAATCCAGGCTTTTGGACTATTCCGAAAGGACGTTTCTCAAAAGGCAGGATCTTTTCGATGCGGATTTTGTCCCGGCGTTGATTCAGGGCTATCTTGCCACGGGGGATGCCGGGCCCTTCACCGGCGGCAACTTTTCCAGGCTGGTATGGTCGTTTTTCGTGTTTCAGCAGTGGTACGCGCACTATCTGTGCGGATAAGGGAAACGGACAGGGCGGCGAAAGGGGAATCAGATGGGAGAGAAAAAACATATCGCGTTTTATATCGGCTCTCTTTCCAAAGGCGGCGCGGAGCGGGTGTTTGTCAACCTGGCGGAATATTTTTTGTCCCAGGGATACCGGGTGACTATGGTGACGCAGTACAAACGGGAGAAGGAATACGATCTTCCCGACGGCGCGAACCGTGTGATCTCGGATCTGACAGAGAGCGAGACCGGGGGGCGCATCGGCAATTTCTTCCGGCGCTGTGCGAAGCTGCGGCGGATTTTTAAGGAGATCCGGGCGGATCTGGTGCTGTCTACCATCGGGAAAAATAATTTCATGGCAATTCTGGCCAACGCCTTTCTGCCGACGAAGGTGGTCGTTTCCGTGGTGGCGGATCCCAGGGAGGAATATCCCAATCTTCTGATGCGGTTTCTGGCCGACACGCTGTTTTTTTTCGCCGACGGCATCGTGATGCAGACCCGGGAGGCGGTACAGTTTTTCCCTCCTGCCCTGCGAAAAAGGTGCGTGATTCTGAAAAATTCACTGAACCCTGCCTTTGTGCGTCCCCGCTATGAGGGGGAGCGCAGGCAGGACATTGTGGCCGTAGGCCGTCTGGATGAGAATAAGAACCAGAAAATGATCCTGGACGCCTTTGCAAAGCTGTCCGGCCGGTATCCCGAAAGCCGTCTCTTTCTGTACGGCGACGGTCCTCTTAAGGAACGGCTGGAGAGACAGGCGAAAGAACTGGGGCTGGCGGATCGGGTGTTTCTGCCGGGGACAGTGACAGACGTACCGGAGCGCATCGGACAGGCGTACGCTTTCGTGCTGGCTTCCTATACGGAAGGAATGCCCAATACGCTGCTGGAGGCCATGTCCCTGGGACTGGCCTGCATTTCCACGGACTGTCCCAGCGGGGGGCCGCGGGATCTGATTGAGGACGGGAAAAACGGCTTTTTGATTCCGACCGGGGATACGCAGGCGCTGGCAAGCCGGCTGGACTGCCTGTTGGCCGATCCCAAGAGGGCGCAGGCCATGGGCCGGGAGGCCGCCAGACTGCAGGAAAGCTACCGGCCTAAGCAGGTGAACGCCCGTTGGGAGACATATTTTGGCGAAATTATGGAGCGCCCCACAAAGAAAAAGGATAGGATCTAGGCAGTTTTGCGGACGGTACTTTTCTCCGCCGCTTTTCGTGCGGTTGGGAAAAAAGTAGTTGGTATATTGCCGGGATCCGTGCTATACTAAAATGATAGTATGATGTGCAGGAGGTTTTGATATGTCCAGAGAAGAAGTGTTTGAGAAACTGAATGCGGTCTTTCGGGATGTATTCGATGAGGAATCCATTACGGTAAACGACAGCACCACGGCGGACGACATCGAGGGCTGGGATTCCCTGGAACACATCAACCTGATTGCGGCGGTCGAATCCGAATTTGGCATAAAGTTTTCCATGGGGCAGGTAGTGACCATGAAGAACGTGGGCGAGATGGCCGATATCATTCTGCAAAAGATCTAATCCGGAGGGGAGACCTGAAAGGATGAGCATAACTTCCTTTTCCTTCCTGTGTTTTTTCGCCGTACTCCTGGTGCTCTATTACGGGATCCCCAAAAGGTTCCAGTGGGGGTTTTTGTTACTGGTCAGCTTTGCCTGGTTTATGGCTTCCCTGAAAACACAGGATGGCGCCTGGTATGCGGTGCTCTATCCGCTGGCCGCGGTGGCGGCGGTTTATTTTGCGGCGCGTCTGATAGACAGGACAAAGGAGCAGAGGGTAAAAAGGGCTGCTCTTGTTTGCGCTGTCCTTTTCTGTATCGGGCTTTTGTGCGCGTTGAAGTTCTACCGCCTGGGCCCGGTGGTTCCCATGGGGATTTCCTTTTATACGCTGACGCTTTTGGGCTACCTGTTCGACGTGTACTACGAGATCGGAGGCGTACAGAAAAATTACGGGAAGCTGGCCCTGTTTGGGTGTTATTTTCCCACGCTGATATCGGGCCCCATCCTGAAATATCAGGAGATGGAGAGACAGCTTTTTTGCGGGCACCGGTTTGATTACCGCAGGGTCACCTTCGGGATGCAGCGGATGCTCTGGGGGTTCTTTAAAAAGCTGGTGATTTCCGAACGGATGGCGCTTGTGGCCAATCAGGTCTTCGATCACTATGAAAGCTATGCAGGCCTTGAGATCTGGATCGGGGCCGTCGCCTTCACGTTTCAGCTCTATACGGATTTTAGCGGGTGCATGGATATTGTGCTGGGGATTTCGGAATGTCTGGGCATCGATCTGCCGGAAAATTTCAACGCGCCGTTTCTGGCGCGCACGATCTCCGAGTACTGGCGCAGATGGCACATTTCTTTGGGGAACTGGCTGCGGGAATATCTGTTTTATCCGCTGCTGCGCACGCGCTTTTTTATGGAATTGCCTAAAAAGTTAAAGCCCCGGCTGGGAAAGCGGCTCTCCAAACAGATCCCGACGTTTTTGGCCATGTTCCTTCTGTGGTTTGCCATCGGTTACTGGCACGGCGGCACCTGGAACTTCATCATCGGCTCCGGTCTGCTGCACTGGTTCTATATCGTATCCGGGGAGCTTCTGGAACCGGTATTTGTAAAGTGGCGCAGCGCGCTGCGGATTGAAAAAACGACCCGGTGGTTTTTGTGGTTTTCCCGTCTGCGCACCTTTTTCCTGGTGACGCTGGGCCTGGTGTTTTTCCGGAACGCGGCGGTGCCTGACGCGCTGCGCATGATCGGGCGCGGATTTTCGACGTTCAATCCGCAGGTGTTGATAAACGGCACGCTGTTTTCCCTGGGACTGGACTGGATAGAGTTTACGATAGCGGCGGTTTCCCTTTTGATTCTGGGGGTGGTCAGCCTGCTGCAGCAGAAGGAGGGCGTGCGCCAGAGACTGGAGCGGCGCAGTATCCTGTTTCGCTGGGCCGTGCTTTACGCACTTTTGTTCTATGTGATTTTGCTGGGACAGTACGGGCCGGGCTACAGCGCTTCGGAATTTATCTATCAGAATTTCCGGGTATAGGGCATTCCTGCAGAATGGGGATGCCGGGAGAAGGATATGACAAAAAAACAGGCGGCGAGGGCAGGTATTTTTCTGGCTCTGTTTATTTTCATATTGATGGCGGTGACCTATATTGTCCGCACCAACGGAGGGGTGAAGGATCGTTTCGTGGGGTTTTATGCGGAAAAAAAGGACACGCTGGATGTGATTCTGGTGGGCTCCAGCCCGGTCTATCCTGCCTACAGCGCGCCTAGGCTGTACGGGGAATACGGGATTGCTTCCTATCCGCTCTCTACCAATAACCAGCGCCCCAAGGCGATCCGGTATCTGCTCAAAGAAGCCTTAAAAACCCAGGAACCGGCGCTTTTTATTATTGAGCTGAAAATGTTTTCCATGCCGGACGAGGAATGGGAGGATACCATGGTATTCACCCGGGGCGTCACCGATAATCTGAAGTACTCGCTCAACCGGGTGGAGGCCGTCAACGCGCTGGTCAGCGATAAAAAAGAACGCTATACCTATTACTTTGATATTTTTAAGTACCATTCCAACTGGAAAACCATAATGATGCCAAGCCAGCTGGCCTGCTGGCGTTACGAGAAGGCCCATCCGCTAAAGGGACTGGAGATCAAAACGGGAGTGGGGCCCGCCCAGGCTATGGATCTAAGCGGGGTGACGCAGAAAAAAGAGCCGGCCAGGGAGCAGCAGGCGGTGCTGGCAGATCTGCTGGAATGGCTGGACGAGACAGGAAAGGACGCCCTGTTTTTGCTCACGCCCTATACCGTGGAGCCGGAGGAGAAAATGCAGTACAATTATATGCGCTGTGTCATTGAGGACGCGGGCTATCCGATGCTCGATCTGAATGAATGTACCGGGGAAATGGGACTGGACTTCGGGACGGATTTTTACGATTACGGCGATCACGTAAACGCCCTGGGAGAGGCGAAATGCTCCGATTATCTGGGCGGTTATCTGCGGGAGCACTATACGCTGCCGGACCGCCGGGGGCAGGCAGGCTATGAAAGCTGGGACGCGGCCTACGCCCTGTATCTGAAGGAGCAAAAAGCGGCGGAGGAAAGCTGCCTGGCCGATATCGCTACCCAGAACTGGGCGCCGGAAGTGATCGAGTAAAACCGGCGGGAAACGGATGGGACAAAACAGGAAAGGAGGGCGCATATGTGCGGGATCGCGGGATTTTGTAACCGGCGGGAAAACTGGGAAAAAGAGATTGCCATCATGAAGGCGCGTATGGCGCACCGGGGGCCGGACGCGGAGGGCACCTGGGCCAGCGAAGACGCCGGCGTGGTGCTGGGGCACCGCCGTCTTGCCATTCTGGATCTGTCCCCCTGCGGCGCCCAGCCCATGCTGTCCCACAGCGGACGGTATGTGATAGCTTATAACGGCGAGATCTATAATTATCCGGAGATCCGGGAGAAGCTGCGCTCGGAAGGACATCTGCCCTATCAAAACAGCGCTTCCGATACGGAGGTGCTGCTGGAGGCGCTGGAAGCCTACGGTGTGCGGGAGGGGATCGGTCTGTGCAAAGGAATGTTTGCCATCGCCCTGTACGATACCAGGGAGAAGGAACTGTGGCTTTTGCGCGACCGGGTCGGGGAGAAACCCCTGTATTACGGCTTTGTGGGCGACAGCTTTGTGTTCGCCTCCGAGATTGGCTGTATCGCGGCTCTGCCGGGATTTCGCAATCCGATCAACCAGTCTGTGCTCAATCTATATATGATTTACGGATATATTCCGGCGCCCCATTCCATCTACGAGGGCATATACAAGCTGGAGCCGGGGAAGCTGCTGCGTACCAGGGCCCCGTTCCGGGAGTTTGCTATCGAGACTTGGTGGTCCATGGCGGCCGTGGCCAGGGCCGGGCAGGCGCACCCCTTTGCAGGCAGCCGGCAGGAGGCCGGCGAGGAGCTGGAACGGCTGCTGAAAAATGCCATCCGGGGACAGATGCTGTCGGATGTGCCGCTGGGCGCTTTCCTGTCCGCCGGCATCGACAGCACCACAGTGGTGTCCCTGATGCAGTCCCTGTCGGATCGGCCGGTGAAGACCTTCACCATCGGGATGCAGGACAAGGAGTACGACGAGGCGGCGCTGGCCCGAAAGATTGCCGCGCACCTGGGGACGGATCACACAGACTGGTATATTTCGGAAAAAGAGGCCAAGGAGGTTCTGCCGAAGCTTCCGTTTCTGTTTGGGGAGCCCTTTGCGGATTCCTCCCAGATCCCTACGTATCTGGTGAGCCAGCTGACCCGGAAACATGTGACGGTCTCTTTGAGCGGAGACGGCGGGGATGAACTGTTTTGCGGCTACCGGGTGTATCCGCATATCTTTCATAAATGGGAACGGATCCAAAGAGCCCCCCTTCTTCTGCGCAGATGCGTCAGCCGTCTGATGACGGAGGAAATTTTGACAACGCAGAAAAAAGAGACTGTGACCCGGGGCCTTTTGCTGGGGGCGAAAAATCCGGAGGATCTGTACCGTCTTTCCGATCTGGCGGAGCCTTTTCTGGGAGAACTGGCAAAGGAACGAAAGACGGCAGGCTGTGTGATGACGGAATATGAGAGCGGTTTTTTGCCGGGAGCGGGAAACAATCTGATGCTGATCGATCTGCTGATGTATCATCCGGACGACATCCTGGTGAAGGTGGATCGGACGGCCATGGCGGTTTCCCTGGAAAGCAGGGTGCCCCTGCTGGACCGGGACGTGGTGGAATTTGCCTGGACGCTGCCGTTTTCCATGAAATATGCGGACGGCACAGGCAAACAGGTGCTGCGGGACGTGCTGTACCGCTATGTGCCAAAGGAGCTGATGGACCGGCCCAAAAAAGGATTTTCCGTACCCATCAGCCGGTGGCTGAAGGAGCCGGAGCTGTACGAATGGGCGCAGTCCCTTCTGGACAGGGACAAGATTCGCCGGGAGGGGTATCTGGATCCCGACGGCGTAAAGCGGCTGTGGGAGGATTTTGCGCAGAGGGGGATCTGGCGCAAGCAGATCTGGCATTTGCTGCAGTTTGAGGAATGGCTGGCCCGGGAGGCCCGTGGAGTGAGCAGATGAGACAAAGCACAGGGGAGAAAAACCGGATATTGATTCTGGGCGCGGCCGGATTTATCGGGACCAATCTCACCCTGCGGCTGTTGGCCGGGGGCAGGAAGCTGATCCTGTTCGACCGGCCGGGGGCGCGCTATCCGGACGCCGTGGCGCGGGCGCAGGAGAGCGGACAGGCACAGATTGTCTCCGGGCGGTTTGACGCGCCCGGCGCCTGGTTGGAAGCGCTGCCGCAGCTTGGGGAGGTGGAGACGGTTTTCCATTTGATCAGCAGCACCTGTCCGACCAATTCCAACCGGGATGTGGCAGGGGAGATGGAGGAAAATCTGATCGCCACCATTCGGTTTTTGGATGCCTGCGTGACGGCAGAGGTAAAAAAGGTGGTGTTTCTGTCCTCCGGCGGAACCGTGTACGGCAGGCGCCACACCGGGATCTGCCGGGAGGAGGAGGAAGCTTTTCCCATCACCTCCTACGGCGTGCAGAAGCTGGCCATTGAAAAGATGCTCTATTTGTATTGGGAAATGCACGGGCTGGATTACCGGATCGTGCGGCTTTCCAATCCTTACGGGCCGTACCAGAGGCCGGACGGCGTACAGGGCGTGGTGACCACTTTCACCTGGCGGGCGCTGCACAATATGCCTATCGAAGTGTACGGAGACGGTTCCGTAGTGCGGGATTATATTTATATCGACGATGCGGTGGACGGGATCCTGCGGATCGCGGATCTGCCGGGAAGGCACCGGCTCTATAATCTGGGCCGGGGCGAAGGCCGTTCCGTGCAGGATGTGATCGCCGCCATTGTAGCGGTGCTGGGCCGGGAGCCGGAGGTAATCTTCCGGAAGGGGCGGCCGGTGGATGTGCCGGTCAACGTGCTGGATATCAGCCGTTTTCAGGCGGATTTCGGCGCGTTTTCCCCGGTGTCTTTACAGGAGGGCATCCGCCGGCTGGCCGTATTTATCCGGGAACAGGAAGGAGCCTTGCGTTGAGGATCATCGAGCACTATCAGCCAAAACCCATTTTGCCCGGGGAACAGACGGAGAAGATCTCCGTGGCCATGGCGGTCTATAACAGCGACGCGTATCTGGATCGGGCCATTTTGTCCGTGTTGAACCAGACGTACCGGAACCTGGAGCTGATTCTGGTGGACGACGGCTCCACGGACAGCTGTCCCCAAATCTGCGACCGGTACGCGGCCCTGGATCCCAGGGTCCGGGTGATTCACAAGGAAAACGGCGGGCTGTATACCAGCCGGAACGTGGGACTCGAACAGGCCACGGGAGAGTATCTGGCCTTTCTGGACGGGGACGACTGGGTGGATCCGGATATGTATGAGAGTATGCTGTCCTGTCTGTGGGAACAGGCGGCGGATCTGGTGGCCTGCCGGTATAAACGGGTTTACCGGGATACGACGGTGGACGGCTCCACGGATCGGGCGGTGGTGATGGAGGGCCAGGAGATGCTGGCCAAGTATCTGGAGGAGGAGGAAGACTTCCTGATTCAGAACGCGGCGTGGAATAAGCTGTACCGCCGCAGCATCCTGGGCGATCTGCGGTTCCCTGCCCGGTGGTATGAGGATATGCTCTATACGGTTCAGCTTTTGAACCGGACGGCCCGGAGCGTCTATCTGGATCATGCGTATCATAATTATGTGTGCGACCGCAAAACCAGCATCATGAACCGGGGGCTCAACGAGCGGATCTATACGGATCTGATTCCGAACCTGTACGACAGAAGCGCATTTCTGCGGCAGATAGGCCGGGAGGATCTGGCCCTGCTGCAGGACTATTTCCTGTATAAGCGTCTGCTGCTGTTTTATACCGCCGTGGCGCGCAGCGCCGATCCGCAGAAGGCGGCCCATAAAAAATATCTGAAGCACAGGCTGTATGAGGGCAGGGAACGGTATCCGGCCATATTCGGCATCCCGCAGGCCAATCCCAACGAGTACCGCAAGCTGAAAATTTTCCTGGTTTCCCCGCTTCTGTATATGGCGGTCATGCGGCTGAACGATTCCGTTGTGCTGCCTGTGAAGCAAAGATACCGGAAAAGCAAAAAGGGGACGACATGATCGGGGTGCAGTTGTCCGGGGGGCTGGGCAATCAGATGTTTGAATACGCCCTCTATCTGAAACTGAAATCCATGGGAAAGCAGGTGAAGATGGACGATTTCACCTGTTATGGGCCGACAGATCGGAAGAATATGCTGGGTATCTTCGGCGTTTCCTATGAACGGCTGTCGGAGGCAGAGTATATTGCGCTGACGGATTCTTCCCTGCGCCTGACCCAGCGGATCCGCCGGAAAATAACCGGCCGCCGGGATCTGTCCTACCGGGAGCGCAGCGCCAACTACGACCCGGAGGTTCTGACGCGGGAACCGGCGCTTTTGCTGGGTTGCTTCCAGACGGAAAAATATTTTATAGACATTGCCGATCAGGTGCGGGAGGCCTATCGGTTCCGGGGATATGAGCCGGCGGGAGCGGATCGGGAATATGACCGGCGGATTCGGGAAAGCCTTTCCGTGGGGGTGCATATCCGGCGGGGAGATTATCTGGATCCGAAATACAGCGCCCTTTACCGGGGGATCTGCGACGACGGGTATTATGAAAGGGCCATGCTCCGGATCCAATCCGAGTTTCCGGAGGCGGAATTTTTCTTCTTTTCCAACGATCCCGAGTGGGTGAAAAAACACTATCAGGGCCCCCGTGTGACTGTGATAGAAGGACATACGGAGGAGAACGGTTTTGCCGATCTGTATCTGATGAACCGCTGCCGGCACCAGATCATCGCCAACAGTTCCTTTTCCTGGTGGGCAGCCTGGCTGAATGCCAATCCGGACAAGCGGGTGATCGCGCCAAAGCGGTGGCTGAACGTGGATCCTTTGGGGAAGGCGGGCGTGCGGGAAGCCTGCACGGATATTTATACGAAAGAAATGATTTTACTTTGACGAAACGGGAGAAAAAGAATGCTGGCGATTCTGCAAAAACTGATGGGCATTTTGAATAAGGAGCAGAAACGGAAGGTAGCGGGCCTGGGCGTCATGATTTTTATCGGCGCTCTGCTGGAAATGCTGGGCGTGGGTCTGATCATTCCTGTGGTGGAAGGCGTAATGCGGGCGGACAGCCTGCTGGAGAAAAGCTATATCCGGTTCCTGGGACAGTTCCTGCCGTTTTCCGAGCCCAGGGAATGGCTGCTGTTTCTCATCGCTTCCATTATCACCGTCTTTTTCGCCAAGAACGCGTATCTGCTGCTGCAGACCTATGTCCAGAGTAAATTTGTCAACAACAATCAGTCGGAAACCATCAGCTATATGCTGGAGGAGTATTTGAACCGTCCCTACGAATACTATTTGAACGCGGATATCCCCACGATTTTCCGCACCATAGACGGCGATGTGCCCAAGGTCTTTACCGTGCTGATGGAGTTTATCCAGCTGGCCACCGAACTGATGGTTTCGGCGGTGCTGGGCGTCACGCTGCTGGTGGTGGATCCGGGAATGACCATCATGATTATGGTGATCATGGTAGGACTGACAATGCTGGTCATCACGGTGTTAAAACCCACCTTGAACCGGCTGGGGAGCGCCACCCAGCGGCTGCAGAGTCAGATGGGAAAGTGGCGGCTGCAGTCCATTTATGGGATCAAGGACGTTAAGATCCTGAACAAGGAGCATTATTTCGCCTCCAGCTTCGGAAAATATTCCGCCCGCAACGCCAGGCTGCAGACCCGGTACATGGTGCTCAACAGCGCGCCCCGGCTTCTGATTGAAACCTTCAGCATCTGCGGCATTCTGGGCTATCTGGCCTGGTGCATTTTAAGCGGCGCGGATCTGTCGGAGCTGGTGCCCCATATTTCGGCCTTCGCGGTGGCGGCCATGCGGCTGATGCCCTCTGTCAACCGGATCAACACCCATATGAGCAATATCGCTTTCTATGAGCCCAGCGTCAATTATGTCTATGAAAATGTGGATTTCACTTCCTACCGGCTCCACGGCAGGTATCAGCGGGACAAGGCCGCCGATACGGCGCCCATGGAACTGAAGAAGGAAATTCGCATGGAGGATGTAAGCTACGTTTATCCCGGCACGGACAAGCTCATTTTGGAGCACGCCGAAATGGTGGTGCCCATGGGAAAATCCGTGGGCGTCATGGGGCCTTCCGGGGCGGGAAAGTCCACGGCGGTGGACGTGCTGCTGGGGCTTTTGCGCGTCAGGGGCGGAAGGATTCTGTGCGACGGCAGGGATATTTTTGAAAATTACGATTCCTGGCTTTCCCATATCGGCTATATCCCACAGACCATCTATCTGACCGACGATTCCATCCGGGAAAACATCGCCTTCGGCGTGGCCCGGGAGGAGATTGAGGATAAGCGTATCTGGGAGGTGCTTAAGGAGGCCCAGTTGGAGGAATTTGTAAAGGAGCTGCCGGACGGCATCCACACCACCATCGGCGAGCGGGGCGTGCGCATTTCCGGCGGGCAGCGGCAGCGGCTGGGCATCGCCAGGGCGCTGTACCACAATCCGGAAATTCTGGTGTTCGACGAGGCCACCAGCGCGCTGGATACCGATACGGAGAGCGCCATCATGGAGGCCATCGACAGCTTCCACGGGCGGAAAACGCTGATCATCATCGCCCACCGGCTGCGTACCATTGAAAACTGCGATATGATTTACAAGGTGGACAAGGGCAAGATTGTGCAGACCACCCTGAAAGCGGAGGCACACTGAGGGGAGTCCTCCGGTGTTTGCCAAAAAAGGAGCGGACATACGGGACATATGCGAAAACTTTGGGAAACGATACAGAAGAATACGGACAGATGGGCGGCGGTTCTCTGGCTGGCGGTTTTTGCCGGCAGCCTGATCCCGCTTTTGTATTTGTCGCGCTATGCCGTGCCGGGCTGTGACGACTATACCTACGGGATCCGGACCCATGGCGCCTGGCTGGATACCGGGTCGCTGGCGGCCGTGCTTCGGGCGGCGCTGTCTACCACGGTGGAATACTGGCATAACTGGCAGGGCACATATGCTTCGATCTTTCTGATGACCCTTTCTCCCGGCCTGCTGGATGAGAAATGGTATTTTCTGACCACCTTTCTGATGACGGGAATGATCTGTTTGAGCATCTGGTCGCTTCTGCATACGGTGCTGGTCCGGTACGTCTGTCCTGCGGCTCCCCGGGGGCAAAAAGCGATTGGCATTCTGGTGGTCCTGTTTTTGTGCCTGCAGACGATGGTGGCGCCCTCCGACGGACTGTACTGGTACAACGGGGCGCTGCACTATGTGTTCATGGAATCGGTGCTGTTTTTTCAGGCCGCCCTTCTTCTGACGATCTGCCGGACCCAAAAGGGATCGTTAAAAGCGGCCGGAGTGCTTTTGTCCGGATTGCTGGCGTTCGTGCTGGGCGGCGCCAATCTGCTGACCGGACTGCAGTCCTGTATTCTGACGGCGTTTCTGGCGCTGCTTCTTTTCCGGCAGGCCGTGCGAAGCGCCGTAGACAGCGTGCGGAGCCGTCTCTGGATCCTGTTTCCCCTGACAGTCAATCTGGCAGGGTTTGCGCTTAACGTTCTGGCGCCGGGCAACAGCGTGCGGGAGACCACCGCGGCGGGAATGGGGGCCGTTTCGGCCATTCTCCTGTCCTTTTACTGGGCGGCGGTCTTCATAACGGAATGGATGGAGCCGCTGGCGATAGTCTGCTTTTTCCTGCTGCTTCCCGTCCTGTGGAAGCTGACCAGGGAATCCCGTGCCAAATTCTTTTTCCCGCCGGCGGCGGCAGCGGTAAGCTATTGCGTTTTTGCCGCCATGTTTACCCCCACCCTTTACGCCACTTCCAGCGAAGGACCGGATCGCTGCAAGAATATTATGCGGATTGTGCTTTATCTGCTGGTGTTTCTCAATCTGTTAAACGATCTGGGCTGGCTGGGCGCGCATCGCCGGGAACACCTGATCTGCCGGATCCTGAGACTGGCAGAGGAACGCTACGCTGCCTGGCTGTTGTGCGCCAGCCTGGCGGCGGGACTGATTTTTGTGCTTCCGGCGGATAAAAACAGCTTCACCAGCGTTTCCGCCCTGCGCTCTCTTGTAAACGGGGAAGCGGTGCAGTATTATGCGGAGAATGAAGCGCGCATCGCGCTCTACCGGGACGAAAGCCTGCCGGATGTGACGATTTCCTATCTGACGGCAAAGCCCTATCTGCTCTTTAAGGAGGATGTGGGAAACGAGGGGAGCAGCGACTACTGGCTCAATCTTTCCGTTGTGGGCTATTATCGGAAAAACAGCGTAACCGTGGTGGAGGCACAGAAATGATCGCAACGATGCTGTCCAAGGGGCAGGGACTGGGCAATCAGCTTTTCTGCTATGTGACCTGCCGCTGTATTGCCAAAAAGAAGGGACTGGATTTTTCCATCCTGGGAGCAGAGACGCTGGCAAACAATATCCACAGCCGGTGCGGCCTGTATTTCATGGATCTGGACTTCGGAAAAGAAGCCGCCAGGGAGGACTTCCCCAACGTCTATCAGGAACGGGAGGATCGGCTGTACCTGGGCAATTCCCGGCACGATATGCAGCACGGCTGTTATGTGTCGGGCGCGGATCCCGCCCTGTTTGAGGTGCCCGACGGGACGCTGCTTTTGGGCAATCTCCAGGCGGAGGCGTATTTTCTGGAATACAAGGACGAGATCAAAAACTGGCTGCGGGTAAAGCCCGAATACGACTGCTATGAGTTCTCCCGGGAGCATCTTTGTATCCTCCATCTGCGCTGTTCCGACTATCTGGATTTTCCGGAAATGTATCTGCGCAAAAAGTACTGGCAGGACGGCATGAAACAGATGAAACGGATCGATCCGCAGATGGAGTTTCTCATCGTGACCAACGATGTGAAGGAGGCGGGAAAAATCCTGCCCGGCATTCCGGCCTGCAATTTCGATCTGGCCAAGGATTACACGATCTTAAAAAACGCCAAATACCTGCTTTTGGCCAACTCCTCCTTCGCCTATTTTCCGGCGCTGTGTTCCGAAACGGTACGTTATATTCTGGCGCCCAAGTACTGGGCGCGGCACAATGTTTCGGACGGTTATTGGGCTTCGGAGCAGAACATTTACGAAGGCTGGCACTATATGGACAGAAAGGGCCGGGTGTTTACCGCCCAGGAGTGCCGGCAGGAGCTGGCCGCTTACCGGGCGCAGTCGCCCAACTACCGGCGCTTGAACCAACCGCCGGAGGGGCTGCAGAAATGGCTGTGGGAGAAGGAAAGTAAACTTTTGTACCGGCGCCACCGGATCCTGCGGCTGTACCGGGGATTCCTGCGCAGGATGAGGGTCGCTCTGGGAAGGGAGAGTCAGGGAAAATGAGATGGAAGGACGGCAGGCTGCAGCTTCCCGAGGTGACGCTGATGGCGGTGACCAGCGTAAAGGTCTGGGAGACGGTTTGCGCCATGCGCTACAGCATGCGCGGAATCGACTTTGGGGACTGCGTGCTGGTGAGTCATAAGAAACCGCTGTATCTGCCCGGGACGATCCGGTTTGCCAAAACGGACAGACTGAAGAACATCGACGATTTCAATTATCAGATGCTCTATGAAATGGGGAAATTCGTGCATACGGATTTTGTGATGCTGGTGCATTACGACGGGTTTGTAGTGCATCCGGAAATGTGGCAGGAGGCGTTTCTGGAATACGATTATATCGGCGCCCCCTGGCCCGTGCCAAACGACGACTTTACCTACCGGGACATTCACGGCAATCTCTGCCGGGTGGGCAACAGCGTGGGCATCCGCAGCAAACGGCTGCTGGAGTTTCCAAAAGCGGCGGGTCTCCCCTTTGAGGCGGATCACGGATATTTTCACGAGGACGGGTTTTTGTGCTGTAAAAACCGGCATTTGCTGGAGGCGGCGGGCATGCGTATCGCGCCGCTTGAGGTGGCGAAGTATTTTTCCCATGAGACCATGATCCCGGAGATTGAAGGGATCACCCCGTTTGCGTTCCACAAGTGGGCCGGCACAAACGCCGGCTATCCGAAATTCAAAGGGACGCCCCGGCTGCTGCTTTTGATCAACCGGCGTGTAAAGCGTCTGTTTTCAGGACCGGATCGGCAGTGAGGATGGAGGAGAAAAATGGTATACGACTGTTTTCAATTTTTCAATGAACTGGATATTCTGAAGCTGCGGATGCACGTCATGAACGATGTGGCGGACCGGTTTGTGGTGAGCGAGTCCACCGTAACCTTTTCCGGGGAGAAAAAACCGCTGTATTTTCAGGAAAACCGGGAGATGTTCGCGGAATTTGCGGATAAGATTATTTACCGCGTGGTGGACGATACGCCCATGGACGTCAGTCCTTTCTTACGGGACAGCCACCAGAAATGCGCCGTGGCAAGAGGGCTTGCGGGGGCAGATCCGGAGGACGTGGTCATTTTTTCGGACGTGGATGAGATCCCCAATCCCGAAGCGGTGAAAAAGGTGCTGGAAAAGTTTGACGACAGTAAGATCTACGCGCTGGCCCAGCGGAATTTTTACTGCTATCTGGATATGGAGGAGACCTCCGGCAATCTGCTTTCCATTACGGGGGAATTTGACGGCTTTGAAGGAAGCGCCCGGAAATGGCTGGGCACCAAGATCTGTAAATATCGTATGCTGGAACGCTATACCACGGAACAGCTGCGCGACAAGGCGCAGAAATCCCTGATGGTGCGCGTGCCGGACGGCGGATGGCATTTTTCCTACATGGGAGGCGGGAAAAACGAATCCGTGGAAAAAAGGGTGAAATATAAGATCAAAAGCGCGGCCCATCAGGAGTACAATAACCGCGCCACCCTTTCCCAGGTGCGGAAGAATATCCGCAGCCACCAGGATATCCTGGGACGGGAAAGCCGGTTTGAGATCGTGCCTGTGGACGAAAGCTATCCGGCCTATCTGCGGGAACACCTGGACGAATACCGGTATCTGATGTATCCTGTCAAGACCACCATTTTTGACCGTCTGCGGGGAAGGAACTGAGCGTTATGCCGAAGGTATCCATCTGCATTCCAGCCTACAAAAATCCGGCGGGGATTGCGCGTCTGCTGTCCTCTGTAAAGGAACAGACTTATAGTGACTACGAGGTGATTGTGACGGACGATTCGCCGGATGACAGTGTGGAAAAGGCCGTTTGGGAAGCGGGCCTTCCCGGCCTGCGCTATCAGAAAAATCCGGCCCGTCTGGGCGCCACCCAAAACTGGAACGAGGCGGTGCGTCTTTCTCGGGGCAGTTATATGAAGATGATGCACCATGACGACTGGTTTGCCGGGCCGGACAGCCTGGAGCGGCTGGTAAAGCTGCTGGAGGATACGCCCGGGGCAGCGCTTGCCTTCTGCGGTACCCGGCAGGTGGATCTGACGGGGGAAAAGGCGCCCTATGACCGGCACATCACACCGCGGCAGCTGGATCTGATCCGGGGGGACTTTCGCAGCCTGTTTCTGGGCAATTATATCGGCGCGCCCAGCGCGGTCCTTTATAAAAGGACCGGTTTGGAATATGCGAAGGAACTGACCTGGCTGGTGGATGTGGAGTATTATATGCGCCTTCTGCAGCAGAATCCCTGCTTCGTTTCCACCACGGATCCGCTGATCTGTATCGGCGTCAGCGAAAGCCAGCTGACCCGCCAGTGCAGTCAGGACGGGGATCTGAATCTGTATGAATACGGCTTTTTGTACCGGGAATTTCAGCTTTCGGAAAAGACCGGGTATCAAAAAAAGCTGATAGAGGTGGCGCTGACCTACCATAAGCCCTATGCGGCCGTAAAACCTTACGGCATCGGGTATGGGGCATACACCCGGGCCTTTTGGCAAAAGAAAGGCGCGGATTTGCTGTTTTTGGCGGGGGTGGCGAAAAGAAAGCTGACGGGCGCAAAAAGGTAAAAGAAGGAACAAAAGCGGCATGACAAAAACAGGCGGATACGACAGCAGAATAGAGCGGATGGGACAGGCCTTCTTCTATCTGGGCCTGGCTTTTGAGATCCTGATTGTGATCCTGGATAAAAGCTCCTGGATCAATCCGGTGGAGGGGCAGATGTTCCGTGTCACCTTCCTGTTTTTTGTGCTCAAAGTATGCTGTACGAAATATTCGGCCAGGGAGTGGGGCGCGATTTTTCTGGCCGGGGCGGTGGCCGCGGTCTGCTATCTGATCTCCACCCGGGACGAGGCGGTGCGGGCCGTGGTCTTTGTGGTCTCCATGAAGGGAATCGACCATAAAAAGGCCATGAAGCTGACTTTTTGGGGCACCATAGCAGGGCTGCTGGTTCTGGCCGGCCTGGCTTTTGCCGGTGTGCTGGGAGAAGTGGTGGACGCCGGGGCCGGCTACGGGTTTAAGGCGGCGATCCCCCGGCTGTGTTTGGGCGTGGGCAATTCCAACGCGCTGGCCTGTATGATCTGGGCGCTGATGACGCTGGGGATCTATCTGTACCATGAAAGGATGCGTCTGCCGCATTTTCTCCTGCTCTTGCTGCTGTGTGCTGCCGTATATGCGGCGACCGTGACCAGGACGGCGCTGTTGGTCATGCTGGTGACCGTGGCGGGGGCTGCTCTGATGCGGTACAGTAAGAAGCTGCGGGAGTCGAAATGGGTTTATGGCGGCGGGATAGTACTGGTGCTGTTGGAAGTGGCCTTTTCCATGTATGCCGCCCATATTTCCACCTGGTACGATTTCCTGGAGGATTGGCAGATCAAGCTGGATCGGGTGCTGACAGGCCGGATCGTCAGTATTTACGCTTTCGAGAACGGCGGAGGGGTGCTGGAGAACTGGAAGCTGTTCGGGGATCCGGATTATATCGAATATTTTGACATGGGCTATGTGCGCCTGTTCTTCTGGTACGGGATCGTACCGGGCGCCTGCGCCATCCTTCTGGTGTGTCTGCTGATCCGTCAGTGTCAAAAGAAGCGGGATGCCTTCGGGTATGTGCTGGTCATGTCCTTTGCCCTGTATACGCTGACGGAGGCCCATGCGGTTTCGGTCTATCTGGCAAGAAACTACGTCCTGCTTTTGATGGGGGCTTATTGGACGGCCATGCTCCCCGGCAATGCACGCGGCCGGACGGCGTACTGGTGGCGGTTCTGGACACTATTTGCAAGCGGGGGAAAGAATCGATGAAGGTGCTCATGATCGGTGCGGATCGCAGCGTGAAGGGCGGCGTATCCGCGGTGGTGAACAATCTGTACCGGGCAGGGCTGGATAAGAGAGTGGATCTGACCTATATCGGCACCGTGGTAGACGGCAGCAGGGCGCGGAAACTGTGGAAGGGGATCCGGGCGCTGATCCGGTTTCTGTTCTGCCTTCCGGGAGCCGATCTGGTGCATGTGAACATGGCGGCGGACGCCAGCTGCAGACGGAAAATGATCTTTCTGCGCTTTGCGTATCTGGCCAAAAAAAAAGTGGTGATCCACGAGCATGGCGGGGATTTCCCGGGCTATTACAATCTGCGCTGCCACAGGGGACAGCAGCGCAGGATCCGCAGGATATTGGGAAAGGCGGATCGGTTCCTGGTGCTTTCTGAAGAATGGAAGACCTTCTTTTCGTCCCTTCTGCCGGACGTGCGGATGGAAGTGCTGCAAAACGCCGTTTTCCTGCCGCCGGAAGAAAAGCGGGATTATGGCGGTCACCGCGTCCTGTTTTTGGGCAGGCTGTGCAGGGAAAAGGGAATCGGGGAGCTTTTGGCGGCCGCGCCGGCGGTACGGGCCGCGGTGCCGGATTTTGAACTGATTCTGGGCGGCTTCTGGGAGAGGGGCAGCGAGGATCTGCAGGCACGGGCGGCGGCTCTGGCGGAGTTTGTGTACTGTCCCGGCTGGGTTGGGGAGCGGCGCCGGACGGAGCTGTTTTCCTCCTGCAGCATCTTTGTGCTGCCCACCTGGTTTGAGGGACAGCCGATTTCCCTGCTGGAAGCCATGGCGGTAGGGCTGTGCCCCGCAGTCAGCGCGGTGGGGGGAATCCCGCAGATCATGGGGACAGAGGCAGGTTTTTACGGCGAAGCAAAGACGGGCGTCCTATTCCGGGAGAAGGATGAAAAAGCGCTGGAGACCGTTTTGATCCGGCTTTTGCAGGACGAGGAGCTGCAAAGACAGATGGGACAAAACGCCAGGGAACGGATTCGGGAGAGCTATGAGATTGGGCGGTATGTGGATCGTCTGACCGCCATTTATGAAGGAGTCATGGGATGAAACAGGTAAGCGTGATCGTGCCGGTTTACCGGACACAGGCGTGGCTGGATCGCTGCGTGGAAAGCATAACCCGGCAGACGTTTGCGGATCTGGAGATCCTCCTGATAGACGACGGCTCCCCCGACGATTGTCCGGCCATCTGCGACCGGTGGGCGGAAAAGGACGCGCGTATCCGTGTCCTGCATAAAAAAAACGGCGGCCTGATGGCGGCCTGGATGGACGGCGTGCGCATGAGCACGGGCAGGTACCTGTGTTTTGTGGACAGCGACGACTGGATCGACGCCTGTATGGTGGAAGAACTGATGAAGGTATCTTCCGGCGGCGGACGGGAAATTCTGTGCGGCAATTATGTGCAGGAGGAGAAAAAGCGGCGTTTTTGCGTGATACAGTCCATGCCGCCGGGCACGTATGAAGGAGGGGCGCTGGCGGAACAGTTATTTGGCAGACTCTTGGGAGAGGAAAAGCGTCCGGTCACACTCTCCCGCTGTATGAAGCTGTTTTCCCGGGAACTCATCGAAGAAAACCTGCGCTGGTGCGATCCGGCCATCGTCATGGCGGAAGACGTAAACATTACCCTCCCGGCTTTTCTGGACGCCCGGCGGGTTGTCCTTTTAGAGGACGCGTGTTATTATCATTATCTGTATCTGCGCGAATCCATGGCGCACCGGTATGACACAGGATTGGCGGACAATGTGGAGCGGTTCTGCCGCACGGCGGAAAACATCCTGCGGGAAAAGGGAGCGCCGGACTGGAAGGGACAGTTGGAAAGGGAGCGGGTGCTTCTGACCTTTCTGGCGATGAAGAACGAGCTGCGCGGGAAGAAGCCCGGATGGCGCAGGCGGCTGCAGGAGATCTGCACCGGCCCGCAGACAGCGCAGGCGGCCCGGGAATATCCGCCGAAGCTGGAGACAGGGGAAAACCGGCTGCTCTTATTTGCCATGCGGCATCCGGGGCCGGTGATTTTTCAGGCGCTGGGCATTTTGTTTTGGGTACACGGGCTGAGGACCCGCTGAGGAAAGAAGAAAGAGGAAAGAGGAAAGGGGGAGCGGATGTGGAGAAGGGAAAAATCAGCGTGATCGTGCCGGTCTATAACGGCGCAGCGTGGATTGCGGACTGCTTAAAAAGCATTCTGGCCCAGACCTATGCCAGGTTTGAAGTGCTGGTACTGGACGACCACTCGCAGGACGGCACGGCGGACATTGTGCGCCGGATCCAGAGAGAAGATGCGCGCATCCGTTTCCTACAGCGGGACAAAAGCGGCGTCTCCTCCGCGCGCAATCAGGGGATAGAGGAAACGGACGGGGAGTTTCTCACTTTTGTGGATGCGGACGATATTATAGACAGAAAAATATTTGATATATGGATAAATATTCTGAATAAAGAAAAAAGCGATATTGCGTTATGCGATTATATTAAAATAAAATCAGAGGATACAGAAATATTCGATAAAAATAATAAATGTTCAGAATTAAAAGAATATTCAGATAAATATAATAATATAGAACACAATAGACAGGAAAAACAGAAAAATGATGTTATAAATATAGATAATAAAAGATATTTGTCAGATTATATTTTGAGAGGACATTCCCATTGCTGGGGGATCCTGTACCGGCGTCAATGTGTCGGCGGGGTGCGGTTCCGGGAAGATTTGACCATTGGCGAGGATATGATGTTTCTGGTGGATCTGCTGCCGCGGCTTTCAGCGGTGAGTGTGACGGCATATCCGGGATACGGATACCGGGTGCATGCGGGCGGCGCCATGCTGCGTCCCTTTGTGCCTTCTTATATGGACGAAATCAAAAGCTGGGAACTGGCCGCCGACAGGATCCGGCGGGATTTTCCGGATCTGAATGCGCGTGCCAGCGGTATTCTTGCGGTCTCCGCCGTTTTGACGGCGGGCAAGATCGCGGTTCTGCCGCCGGATAGGCAAAAACAGTTCGGCCGGTTCGTGGAGAAGTGCCGGGAGACCGTGCGGCAGGCGCTCAAGACGCCGGGAGCGAAACGGGAACTGCCCGGCGGATATAAAATCAAGACGGCGCTGCTCTCCTTCTGCCCGAATCTGTATCTGGGGCTGTATCATCTTTGGAAGCGTTGAAATGGGGGGAGGAAAAACCCATGAAAACAGACGAAGTTGTCCTGTATATGCACGCCGGAAGCGGCAACCACGGCTGCGAGGCCATTGTCAACGGTCTGTGCGGTCTGCTGCCCGCGCCCGCGATTCTGATGAGCACCCGGGCCGCAGAGGATGCGCGCTACTCTCTGGGCGCGCTGTGCGCCGGGATTTTGCAGGAAAAAGAGATAGAAAAGCATTTTTTGATCCACAGCTTTTATTACGGCTGGAGAAAGCTGGCGCGGGATCCGGAGAGCTTCATGCGCTACCGTTATAGGGCCGTCTGCGGCAAAAACGCCAGACGTCTGAATATTTCCATCGGCGGGGACAATTACTGCTATGAAAATATGCTGGATCGGCTGCTGCTTTCCAACCGGATGTTCCACCGGCAGGGCGGCAGAACCGTGCTTTACGGCTGCTCCGTGGAGCCAGATCTTCTGAAACGGCCGGAAATTCTGGAGGATATGAAACGCTACGACGCCATTGTGGCCAGGGAGAGTCTCACCTATGAGGCGCTGCGGGCGGCGGGCGTGGATCGGGGCCTGTATTTGTGCCCGGATCCGGCCTTTCTGATGGAAAAAGAAGAACTGCCGCTGCCGGAAGGCTGGGCAGAGGGCAGAATGCTGGGGCTCAACGTCAGTCCCATGATTGTGGAGAAGGAAAACAAGGCCGGGATTACCATGGAGAATTACCGGGCGCTGATCGGGTATGTGCTGGAAAACACCGATCTGAACGTGGCGCTGATTCCGCATGTGGTCTGGGAAAGCAACGACGACAGAAAACCGCTGGCGCAGCTGTATGAAGCCTTTGAGAAGACCGGCCGGGTGCTGCTGCTTCCCGACGCTTCCGCGCCGCAGCTGAAGGGCTACATCAGCCGGTGCCGTCTGTTTGTGGGGGCCAGGACGCATGCCGTCATCGCCGCCTATTCGTCCTGTGTTCCTACGCTGGCGTTGGGGTATTCTATAAAGGCGAAGGGAATTGCGCGGGATCTGTTCGGAACAGATCAGGCTTATGTGCTTCCCGTGCAGGCGCTTTCCCAAAAGACGGATCTGACCGACGCTTTTGGGCGGCTTCTTAGGGAGGAAGAAGCCATACGCAGGCATTTGGAGCAGAGGATGCCGGACTACCGGGCGCAGGCCAAAAGGGGAAGGGCTGTGCTTTCCGGCCTGGCGGGGGACTGAAAAACATGGGAAATGAAAAGGCAGAAAAAAACTTAACAAAAATGAGCGACAGGGCCGGAGAACTGCTTTTTTCCTACCCTGCCGTCACAACGTCCGAAAAGGGCAAGCGGCTGGTAAAGAAAATTTTGTTCAGACAGAAGATCGCGCCGCTGGATGCCTTTTCCTGGCCCAATGCCATGCTGGGCGACGGACTGCTGGCCGCATTCTCGGCCACGGGGGAACAGAAGGCGTTTCTGGATACCGTCGTTTATCTGGAGCAATGGGCGAAAAAAGGCTGTCCCATCCACTATGCGGACAACATTATGAACGGCAAGCTGGCCATGTGGGTGGAGGGGCTGATGGAACATACCCCGTCCGGTGACAGGACAGCGCCCGGCAATGTGCCGGAGGGGGTAAAAACAAAGAAAAAGATGCATCCGGGGCAAGGAGGGCTGCAGAAATCCTGTCGGGAGATTTTGGATCGCTGCGCGGACTGGCTGCGGCAGACGCCCAAAACGGCGGAGGGCATCCTGCCTTACCGGCCGCAGCACCCGGACTGGATTTTTGCAGATACCATCGGCATGGTATGCCCGTTTTTGTGCCGCTACGGCGCGCAAAAGGGGGATGTGGCGCTGCTGCGCCTGGGCATCCGTCAGATGCAGGTCTTTCTGGAGCGGGGAATGGACAGGGCCAGCGGCCTGCCCTATCATGGCTATGAAGAAAGAACCGGCATGAAATACGGCGTAATCGGCTGGGGAAGGGCCTGCGGCTGGCTGTTAAAGGGAATGGCGGACAGTCTGCCCTGGCTGACGGGACAGAAAAAAGAGTTTGCCGGATTGCTGCTTTCCTATCGGAAGCTGGCGGCCGCCATACTGGATTTCCAGCGGCCCGACGGCGGGTTTTCCTGGCTTCTTCCGGCCACGGAGGGCCACCGGGACACGTCCGCGGAGGGCATGATCGGAGCCGCCCTGTGCAGCGGCCTGCGGATGGGATATTTTCAGGACACCGGAACGGTGGGCAGCGCCATGGCGCTGGAGATGGCGCAGGAAAATCCGGATCGGATCCCAGGCGAGGAAAAACGGGTGCAGGAGGCGCTGACGCGGCTGTCCGGCGCCATGGAGCATTCGCTGGAGGATGGCGTGATCCGGGACAGTTTGGGCGAGTGCGTGGGATTCGGGGAATATCCCCAGGTCTACGGAGTATATCCCTGGGGGATGGGCAGCGCGCTGGAGTTTTTCAGTGAAAAACAGCTGCTTGAAAAGACGGAGCAAAACCGGCGCTGATGGGGAAGAAAATGGAACGGCAGACGGGCAGAATCGGATATGCGGCAAAAAATATCATATTTGGGATAGGCGGCAACGTGGTCACCATGCTGCTGCGCTTTGCCCTGCGCACGATTTTCATCGCGAAGCTGGGGGAGACGCTGACCGGCGTGGAGGATCTGTATACGGAAGTGCTGACGCTTCTGTCCCTGGCGGAGCTGGGCGTCGGAACCGCCTTGAACTTCAGCCTGTACGGCCCGGTGGCCAGAGGCGAGCGGGAAAAAGTAAAATCCTATATGCGTCTCTACCGGCAGGCATACCGGATCATTGCTATCGTCATTGCGGTGGCGGGCGTAGCGCTGGTGCCTTTTTTGCCGTACATCGTGGGAGAACCGGGCAGCCTGACGCTGGGACAGCTGCGGACCTATTACCTCGTATTTTTGTTCAACACGGTCAGTTCCTATTTCGTGGCCTATAAATACAGTCTGGCAAACGCTGAACAGAAAAATTATATCCAGACCAATACCATTACCGTCACGAAAATGATCACGGTGGCGCTCCAGATTCTGGGGCTCTTTCTGCTGCCTAACTATATGGTGTATCTGCTGACGCAGGCGGCGGTGGAGCTGGCCCAGAAAATCTTCATCAGCCGGTATCTGGACAGAAGGTATCCGCTGCTGAAGGAAAAGGAGGTACAGCCGCTGTCTTTTGCCGAACGCCGGGAGGTGCAGAAAAAGACGGGAGCCCTGCTGATGCACCGGCTGGGGGATATGGCCCGGCTGCAGACGGACGCCGTCATCATTTCCGCTTTTGAGAATGTGGCGGCGGTGGGTTTTATCGGCAACTATAAGCTGATCGTCAATTCCGTATCCAATTATGTGAATGTGATCTTCAATTCCGTGATTTCCGGGTTTGGCAATCTGATCGCCACGGAGGGGAAAGAAAAGCAGTTTGCCCTGTTTAAAGTGTACCGGTTCTTCGCCGTCTGGGTCTACGGATTTACCACGGTGGGATTTTTCCTGCTGCTGTCGCCGCTTTTGGAGCTGGTGGGACGTTTCCTGGGAAAGGATCTGGTGCTGGCTTCCTCTGTCATTGCCTGGTTTTTGGCGGACTATTTTTTAAAGGGGGAGCGGATCGTGCTCTCCAACTTTAAAACGGCGGCGGGCGTGTTTGAACAGGACAAATATCTGGCGCTGATCCAGGGCGTTGTGAATCTGGTGCTTTCCATTGCGCTGGTACGGCCGCTGGGGCTGACGGGCGTGTATATCGGCACGGTGGTGTCGGGGCTGATCGCCAACGTCACCAAGCCCATCATCATCTACCGGGTCTGCTTTGACCGATCCGCCTGGGCCTATTTTGCGGACTTTGGGAAATACACGGTTGTCATCGTCGTCCTGCTGGGCCTTTTGAGCCTGCTGCAGGGTGTGCTGATGCCCCAGGTGACAGCGGCAAAATTTGTCCTGATGCTGGTTGTGATCACCGTGGTATTCAACGCCGGTTTCCTGCTCGCCTTTGGCAGGACGGCGGAATTTGGGTATCTGTATCATGCGGTAAAGGAACGGATCGGGCGGCCGGAAAGGTGAGATCCGAAAGGGGGAAACACATTGATCATCATAGAGGTCATGGGCGGCCTGGGGAACCAGCTGCAGCAGTACGCGCTCTACCGGAAAATGAAGACGCTGGGAAAGGAAGCGAAGCTGGATATTTCCTGGTTTGAGGATGAAAAAAGGCAGGAGAGCGTATTGGCCAGCCGGAAGCTGGAACTGCGTTATTTTTCGGATCTTCCCATGGAGGTATGCACCAGGCAGGAGAGAGAGAAGCTGCTGGGAAAGGAAAATCTGCTGGGGAAGCTGGAACGGAGACTGGGGAAGCTGCTGGGACAGGAAAATACCCGGCACTTTTGGGAAACCGGGATGTACCATCCGGAGATTTTTTCCTTTGAGGAAATGTATCTGACCGGTTTCTGGGCCTGTGAAAAGTACTATGCCGACATCCTGCCGCAGCTGCGGGAGACGATCCGGTTTCCACAGCCGATGGATACGCCGGGCACAGGGAACGCACCGCAGGAGAAAAATATATCAGATAATACAGAAGAAAATGATAGAATTGAAAGAGAAAACAGTCTATATCAAGATGAAAGACAGAATATTCAGAATAGTATAAATATCCATGATAATATAAAAAATACAAATAATTGCAATAATATATATAAAAAAGAAAATTCGACAGATTTGAAAGAAAATATATGTGAAAATAATATATATAAAAGAAATAAACAGATAATAAATGAAATGAGGCAGGAAATATCTGTCAGCATCCACGTCCGGAGAGGGGATTATCTGGATCCCCAAAATGCGGCGATATTTGGCGGGATATGCACGGACGCCTACTATGAGGCGGCGGTCCGCTATGTGCTGGAGCGCTGTCCGGACGCGCATTTTTATGTGTTTTCGGATGACAGTGCATATGTGCGGGAGAAATACCGGGACGGCCGTTATACGGTGGTGGACTGGAATCGGGGAGAGAACAGTTTCTATGATATGCAGCTGATGAGCTGCTGTAAGCACAATATCTGTGCCAATTCCACGTTCAGCTTCTGGGGGGCCAGGCTGAATCCCAATCCGGACAAGATCATGATCCGGCCGGCAAAGCATAAGAACAGCCAGCCGGCGGATATCGGGCTGATGAGACAGCTCTGGCCGGGATGGGTGATTGTGGAGGGGTGAGGGAAACTCTTTCGGATCGGGACGGCGATCCATTTGACGGTGCAGAGAAAGTATTGTAGAATAAGGAAAAGCAAAACGGACGGGAGATTGGAAGATAAATGAAGCTGATCATTCAAATACCCTGTTATAATGAGGCGGAAACGCTGGAAATTGCTTTAAACGACCTTCCCAAGAAAATTGACGGGATCGATGAAATCGAATACCTGATCATCAACGACGGCAGCCAGGACGAGACCGTGGCGGTGGCCAAAAGGTGGGGCGTTCATCATGTGGTCAATTTCAGAAGGAACAAGGGGCTTGCCAAGGGGTTTATGGCGGGGCTGGATGCGTGTCTGTTAAACGGCGCGGACATCATTGTGAATACAGATGCGGACAATCAGTATTGCGGGGAGGATATCGCCAAGCTGATCCGGCCCATCCTTGAGGGAAGGGCCGATATTGTGGTGGGGGAGCGTCCCATCGACGAGACGGCGCATTTTTCACCGCTGAAGAAGAAGCTCCAGCATCTGGGAAGCTGGGTTGTGAGAAAGGCGTCCAAAACCGATATTCCGGACGCGCCCAGCGGATTCAGGGCCTATTCCAGAGAGGCGGCCATGCACATTAACGTTGTCAACGACTATACCTATACGCTGGAGACGATTGTGCAGGCCGGACGCAATAAAATGGCGATCACCAGCGTACCGATCCGGACAAATCCGGAGCTGAGGGAGTCCAGGCTGTTTCACAGTATGTGGGGATATGTAAAACGCTCGATGCTCACGATTCTGCGGGCGTTTTTGTGGTACAGGCCGCTGTACTGTTTCAGTGTGGTTGCGACGATCCCGTCCCTGATTGGGCTTGGAATCGGGATCCGTTTTTTGACCTACTTTTTTTCGGGGAGGGGAAGCGGGCATGTGCAGTCCTTGATCCTGGCGTGCGCGCTTTTGATCATCGGCTTTATTACATTGGTCATCGGCCTGCTGGCGGATGTGATTGCAACGAACCGAAAGATTTTGGAGGATACGCAGTATCAGATTAGAAGGCTGCGGTATGACGGGACAAGGCCGGCAGAGGATGAGGATTGAAGCTGCGGATGTGTCATATCGGCAGCTGCGGGAAAAGGGTATGAAATGCAAAGTGAAAATCGGTTACGCCTGTTTTATCTTTATTTTGGCGTTATTGCTGCTGCTTTGTATTCTGGATTTATGTCTGGGACATATATATTTTGGCCCGTCTGACAGCATCCGCAGCAATCAGTCCGGACAGAATCCGGTAAGCGTTCGGAATGCCTGGGAAACGGAATTTGTAAACGGAAGTAAAAAATTATGGGGCGTTTCCCTGCGGTTTTTGCTGTCGGATCAGGATTACAAGGGAAACTTAAAGAGAACCTCGGGCGAACTGTATAACGTAAAAAAAGAGAATGAGCCGCCGGAAAGGGAGGGGACCGACGAAAATATTACGGTCACCATGCTGAAGGAATCCGGCGCCGGGAAGCGGGAAAAACTCGGGGAATGGATTGTATCCGTAGGAGAAATCCGGCCTGAATCGGATTTTAAGTTCGTGTTGACACAGCCTGTTTCGGATATGCAGGATGTAACGGTTAAACTGCGGGTAGAAACGGGCCTGGAGCAGGCGCGCGCCTTTCAGATTGGAAATGTTCAGCCGATTTGTGCCAGAGTGTCCGTGACGGCGCTCAGGGCCGCGCTTCTTGTGTTTGGCGCATTTCTTTTGTTTCTCAGCGTGTTTTTGGCCACCCGTGCGGATTATCCGCGTGCGTGGCTCATTCTGGGCGGTATTCTGGCGTTGGCATGGATGATAGCCCTTCCTTACGCCAGAGTTCCAGATGAAGAATCTCACTTTTTCCGCATCTATGAAATAACGCAGGGACATATGCTGACAGAACCGGGGGAGGAAGGACTGCCGCCGGGCAGGCAGATGCCGGGAAATCTCGACATGGATGTGAGGCAGCATTATGCTACGCTCCGTGATATGATAGATCACAGGAAGCTGCAGATGGATCGGACAAACGAAACCTGGTATTCCTTCCCTAATATGGCATTATATTCGCCGGCTTCTTACTTGCCGCAGCTGCTTGGCGTAAAGCTGGCGGACCGCCTTACGGAAAATGTCCTGCTGATCATCTATGCGGGCCGTCTCTGCGGTCTGCTGGCCGGGTTCTTCCTGTTTTACCGTGCATTGAAAATACTTCCGGCAAAACGGGAATGTATGTTTTTCCTCCTGATGCTGCCGGTTGTGTTCCAGGAACTGATTTCTCTGTCCGCCGACAGCTTTATCAACGGACTATCCATCTTTCTGACGTGCTTTTGCCTTTCCTGTATCTTTTCGGACGCAGACGCAAAATTGGCCTGGGGGGGGGTATTCTCCATATGGCTGCTCGCCCCGCTGGTTGGGCTCTGTAAGACGGTATATCTTCCTTTGTGCGCCATGCTTTTTCTGATACCGGCCCGGATGTTCCCCAATCAGAAAAAAATGCTGCATACGGTAGGGCCGGTGGCGCTGGCCGTGGGGGGCAATGTCCTCTGGACCGTCGTCGGAAAGGTGGGAGATGCCGCCAGCAAAGAGCAGATCGCATACATTGTGAATCATCCGTATGATTTCCTCCAAACCGCATACAGGACACTGCAGACCTTTGGACACGATGTGATCATGGAGTTCATGGGGAGCAATATGGGAGGACTGAATATCCCGGTTTACGAGCTGCCTTTGCTGTTTGCACTGGGATTTTTGGTCGTTCTGGCTGCAGCGCCCGCACAGAACGGCAGACGGATCGAGGGCGGGTTAAAGCTGCGGCTTGCCCTGATTTGGCTCCTGGTTCTGGCACTGACCTGGGGGAGTATGTATCTGGGTTACAATGAAGCAGGCAACAATCTCATCGTCGGATTTCAGGGCCGTTATCTGATTCCGATAGCATTTCTCATGCTGACAACACTGGAGAATACCTGGTTTGTGCGAAAAAAGGACGACCTGAGACGCTGGCTGTATCCGATAGCGGTAAGCGTGAATTTGTATACGCTGTTTTATGTCCTTCAGGAGGTGACCTGGTAGGGCGGATTTTATTGACTATTCAAGGGAAATGTGCGAATATAGAAATGGCTGTTTTTTGGCTTTTCATCGTATTCGTGCATTTCCTTTTTTAGGAAGGACGGCGGGCCCGGAGACTTCGGGGCGAAAGAATCGGGACGGGAAAAGGGAAATTACATGGTTCAGGTACCCCATACCACAATTTTAAATACAAAGATCAATATCATCACGATGCCAGAGGCGGTGGCATATCTGGATGAGAATCTGGAGAAGCTGCGGGGAGAGTATGTGTGCGTGTCCAACGTTCACACGACCGTGATGGCTTACCGTGATGAAAAATACAAGGAAGCGCAGAATAACAGCGCGTTGAATCTGCCGGACGGGAAGCCACTTTCCCTTGTGCAGAGGCGGCGCGGATTTAAGAGCGCGGGAAGGGTGCCCGGGCCGGATCTGATGCCGGAGCTTTTTAAACTGTCCGAAAAAAAAGGCTTCCGGCACTATTTTTATGGGAGCACGCCCGAGACGCTGAAGGCGCTGGAGGAACAGCTTGGGGAAAAATATCCCAGGCTGCAGATCGCAGGGATGTATTCGCCGCCGTTTCGCCCGCTTACGCCGGAGGAGGACGCGAAAGCCGTTGCGATGATCAATGAGGCGGATCCCGATTATATCTGGGTGGGCCTTGGAGCGCCGAAACAGGAGGTGTGGATGGCAGAGCACAGGGGCCGTCTGCACGGCGTCATGCTGGGCGTAGGAGCGGGATTTGATTTCCATGCGGGTACCGTGAGACGCGCCCCCAGATGGATGCAGGAAATCTGTATGGAGTGGCTCTGGCGGATGGCGCAGGATCCCAAACGGCTGCTGCCGCGATACCTGGATACAAATTTCTCCTTTCTGTATTATCTTGTGAAGGAATGGAGAAAGAGCAGGAAAGCGGTGAAGGCGGGGAAGAAAAAAAATACGGAAACGGCGGATCGCGGTCTGAGGATTGCCATGATTGGCCATAAACGTATCCCGTCCAGGGAGGGCGGCGTGGAGATCGTGGTGGATAAACTGTCCACCCGTATGGTGAAGCTGGGCCATCAGGTGGATGCTTATAACCGTTCCGGCTACCATGTTTCGGGAAAGGAATTTGATGAGAAACGCGGCAGGATATACGAGGGCGTCCGGCTGATCACCATTCCTACCTTCCACAGCAGTAAGCTCAACGCCATTGTCTATTCCTTTCTTGCGACTGTCCTGGCTACGGCGAAGGCGGTAACGGGAGGGTATGACGTACTGCATTATCATGCCGAGGGACCGTGCATCATGCTGTGGATCCCAAAGCTGTTTGGGATCCGCGTGGTTGCCACCATCCACGGACTTGACTGGCAGCGCTCCAAATGGGGGGACTTTGCGTCGAGTATGCTCAGGCGCGGAGAGAAAACGGCGGTCAGACACGCGGATGAGGTCATCGTGCTGTCCCGGAATGTGCAGGAGTATTTTTGGGAAACGTATCATAGAAGAACCGTGTATATTCCCAACGGAATCGAGCGCCCGCAGCGGCTGGAGCCGGAGGAAATCCGCGCGCGCTATGGACTGGAAAAGGACGGATATATCCTTTTTTTGGCGAGAATCGTTCCCGAAAAGGGCGTGCATTATTTGATTGAGGCGTTCAAAAGGGTCCGGACGGATAAAAAACTGGTGATTGCCGGAGGATGCAGTCACAGCATGGAGTATTTGGAGCAGATTCGCCGGCTCTGCGCACCTGACGGACGGATCATTCTGACCGGATTTGTGCAGGGCAGGATGCTGGAGGAGCTTTACAGCAACGCGTGGCTGTTTGTGCTGCCAAGCGATGTGGAGGGGATGGCGCTGAGCCTGCTGGAGGCCATGAGCTACGGAAATTGCTGTTTGGTGAGCGATATTCCGGAGAATGTGGAGGTGGTGGGTGAAAACGCCTATACTTTCAAAAGGGGCGATATAGAATCGCTGCAGCAGGCGCTGGAAGAACTTTTGGATCATCCGGGCAAAGTCAGCGAAATGCGCGCGGGCAGCAGCGATTATATCTGCGCCAGGTTCAACTGGGATCGGGTTGTGGAAAAGACCCTCGCATTATATCAGAGGTAAGGCAGAATGAGAAAATCGGGAATTGAATTGCTGCGGATTTTGGGAATATTCTGTGTCATATCCATTCATGCCTGCGGCATAATCGAGAATCTGCCGGTGCAGGGAGCCGGGGCGGAGACCGTGCGGCTTTTAAATTGCCTGGGGAACGTCGGGGTCTCCATATTCATTCTGATTTCCGGTTATTTTGGGGTAAAGCGCGACTGGCTTAAAATCATACGGCTGGAGCTGATGGTCGTCTTTTATTCGGTATGCGCCGCGGTGCTGATGCGCCTGGTATGGCCGCAGGACTATCCCAGAAGTGAAATCCTGCTGCTTTTGGAGCAGTCCGTGCTTCCCGTACTGACCAGAAAGCACTGGTATTTTACCTGTTATATCTGTCTGCTGGTATTTGCCCCCTATATCAATCTGCCGGTGGAAAAGCTGAGCAGGAAGGGGTTTGGAACGCTGATCCTGCTGGGATACTTTTTATTCGGGCTGGCGCCCACGTTCTTACGGTTTGAGATCATGCGCGATGGGGGCAAGGGCCTGGTAAATATGATTCTGCTGTATTATATCGGCAGATACATCCGGCTTTATGCGGACTGGAAAATGAAGCGGGGCGCATGTATCCTGCTGCTGACGGTTTTTCTGGGACTGGCATGGATATCTACCTTTATTCCTGTGCGAACCATGCTGTTTGCGCTGGATTTCCTGAACGATTACAGCTTTACCATGACGGGGATCGCGGTGACGGCGCTGTATCTGTTCAAGGACGTTTGTTTTACCTCAAAGGGAGTGAACAGGATAGCGGCGCATGTTTTCGGCATCTATATTTTAAATGAACCGGTGATGCGGCTGCTGAACGTCTGGATCTTTCATTTTGACGAGAATAAAACCGCCGGGAAGCTTCTTCCCTTATGGCTTACGGCTTTGATTTTTGCGGTGTTTATCTGCTGTCTGATTTTGGATGTGCTGCGCCAGTCGCTTCTCGGAAAAACGGAAAAGGTTCTTGCGGGTCGAATCCGGGAGGCAGCCGGGGCCGCTATAGCTGTTCTGAGAGAACGAAAAATCCCAGAGAGAATTACCGCCTTATTGAAGGAGGAACCGCGAAAAATTGAGAATCCTAATCATCAATAAATTTCTGCATCCAAATGGGGGATCGGAAACTTATATTTTTAAAGTCGGCCGTCAGCTGGAGACCATGGGACATGCCGTGGAATATTTCGGCATGGAGCATGAGGGAAGAATTGTGGGGAACAGGGCGGAAAGCTATGTGGGGGACATGGATTTCCATACGGGCAGCCTGTCAAAGGTGCTGTATCCTTTTAAAATCCTGTACTCAACAGAGGCCAAAAAAAAGCTCCGTCCTGTGCTGGAGGAGTTTTCCCCGGATGTGATCCATCTGAACAATTTTAATTTTCAGTTGACTCCCTCCGTCTTGTATGAAGTCAGAGCCTATGAAAAACGTGTCGGAAAGAAAATCCGGATGATATATACCGCCCATGACAGCCAGCTGGTCTGTCCGAATCATTTGATGCAGAATCCGCTGACACTGGAGAGATGCACAAAATGTATGCAGGACGGCGTGAAAAACTGTGTAAAGGGGAAATGTATCCACGGTTCCCGGCTCAGGAGTATTCTGGCGGCGCTGGAGCACGTCATATACGCCCGTCTGAAGACCTACCGGATGCTGGATCAGATTATCTGTCCAAGCGTTTTTTTGAAGGAGCGGCTGCAGACCGATCCTGTACTGGCGGAAAAACTGATCGTTTTGCGCAACTTTGCGGAGGCCGGCGCTGCAGCGCAGGAAAAAGGGGAGTATGTCCTGTATTTTGGAAGATATTCGCCGGAGAAGGGAATCTGTACGCTGCTGCAGGCCTGCAGGAATCTGCCCCGGATCCCGTTTGTCTTTGCCGGGAGCGGACCGTTTCAGCGGCAGGTGGCGGAAGTGGACAACATCGAGGACAGAGGATTTTTGACCGGACAGGAGCTGATGGATCTGATCGCGGGAGCGCGTTTTTCGGTCTTTCCGTCGGAATGCTATGAAAACTGTCCTTTTTCCGTTATGGAATCCCTGCTGTGTCATACGCCGGTAATCGGAGTTGACGCGGGAGGAGTCCCGGAACTGATCCGGGAGGGGGTTGACGGGGAACTGTTTGTCTGCGGCGATGCCGCGCAGCTTACGGAAAGGATTGAGAACCTGTGGCAGAACCGGGAACTGTGCGCGCAATATACCCAAAACTGCGGGACGGCGCATTTTGATACCGTAGAGGAATATTGCCGGAAGCTGTGTATGATTTATCAGGGCAGATGGGGAAATGACTGTGAAGGCTGAATTGCAGGGGAAAAAAGAAGGGGCGGTTTTATCCCTTCAGGAAGTATTCTATTATCTTTTTTTCGGGCTGCTGCTGTTTGCAAAAGGGATTGGACTGTATGACGGACAGGGCAGCTTCCGGATATTTCTCGTGCTGGCTCTTATCTGCTGGGGGATGAAGATGCTTTTGACCCGGTGGAGCTGGCGGGAGGCAGCGGCGGCCGCTCTGCTGGTATGTTTTGGCTTTGCCGCCTACCGGTCCTCCGGTGAGAAGGCTGCGTTAATTTCCGTCCTCGTTGTGACCGGGATGAAGGATATTCCGCTCAGAAGGGTATTTCGGATCGGCCTTGCGGTTTGGACGCCCTGTTTCTTTTGTACGCTGTTTCTGGCGCTGACCGGCGTGACAGAACCACTGATGCTGGTGCATGAGAAGGCCGGCCTGGGATATGTCGTCCGGAATTCTCTGGGCTATACGCACCCCAATGTGCTTCATATCTCCTATATGATCCTGATCGCCTTCTGGTTTTATGTGTTCCCTCCGGGCAAAGGGACGGTGGTACGGGCCGTTCTGGCCGCCTTTTGCGGCAATTTTTTCATCTTTTTGTATTCTCTGAGTTATACCGGCTTTGCTATGACGGCTGTTTATCTGATCCTGATTCTGTATTTTACTCTGCGCAGTCAGAGGACCAAGGCGGAGGACGGCGTTCTTCAGTGCCTGATGCCGGTCTGTGTGCTGACCTCCCTGTTTGCGCCGCTCCTTTTGAAGGGGCAGGCTTTTGAAATAATGGATAAAATCGTAAACTGGAGGTTCCGTCTGTCAAGACGCTATCTGCGTCGGGAGACGATCTCCCTGTTTGGCACACCGGTTGTCATGGATGCAGGATCGATAGACTGCTCGTATGTCTATTGTCTGCTGTTTTACGGAATTGTGCTGTTTGCGCTGTTTATGCTGGGGTATTTTTTCCTGATCCGTTATCTGCTGAAAAAAAACAGGACGAAGGATTTGGCATTGGTGCTGGGGATGGTGGCCGCCGGATTTACGGAGCCCTTTCAGTTCAATTTTTCCTTTAAAAATCTGATTCTTCCGATCCTGGGCGCATGGCTGTATGAAGAACTTTTGCGGGGCAGGGCGGCTGCCGGTGCAAAAATTCCGTCGGTTCAAATTATCAGGGCGGATTGGAAGATCCCGATTCCCGATTTATGCAGGCCGATCCGGGAATGGCTGCATGGACTTCTAAGGTCGAAGGTCCCGGGAGGGATGCGTTTCCGTCTGGCCGCGGCCGCCGTATGTCTGACAGGAGCCGCTGTGGGCGCCTGTTTGGGAGCAGGCTTTCAGGTGCCGCCGTATGTCGTTGTGGACAAGACCTACAGTGATCGGGTGGGCGGCAGAGAGGATTATCTTATCTTTGGGGAACTCCCAGAAGAAATTGTGGAAAACAGTCTGCAGATCCACTGTACGGGTTCGGATACCAAGGTATATGTGTTTGAGGGGAATACGGTGCGGATGGAGCAGATCCGCCGGATGATCAGTATGATGCTGGCAGGCGCTGTAGCGGGGTGCATCCTGGTATGTCTGGCCGGTGTTTGGATATATGAGAGAAAGCGGGGAAAGCAGGGATGGCGAGAAGAACATTATACGGAACCGTAATTGTGACCTACCGATGCAACGCGCATTGCAATATGTGCGATTGCTTCCGGGATCCCACACGGCCGGAGGAGGAGATCACGCTGGATGTGATCAGAAAACTGCCGGAGATGGCGTTTACGAATATTACGGGGGGCGAGCCTTTTATCCGTAAGGATATGCCGGAGATCGTCAGGGAACTGTATAAAAAGTCGGACAGGATTGTCATTTCCACAAACGGATATTTTACGGATCGGATTATCGCCCTGTGCCGGGAATTTCCCAAGGTGGGTATCCGTATCAGCATCGAGGGGCTGCAGGAAACCAATGATAAGATAAGAGGGATCCCGGACGGCTTTAACAGAGGATACACGACTTTGAAGACGCTGGTGGAAATGGGACATCCGGATGTGGGATTCGGCATGACTGTCCAGGATATGAACTGTGAGGACCTCGTTCCCCTCTATCATATCGCCAACGACATGGGTATGGAGTTCGCCACGGCGACGCTGCACAATTCCTTTTATTTTCGGAAGACGGACAACCGGATCCTGGATAAAAGGAAGGTGGCGGAAAATTTTGAAAAGCTGATCAATGAACTTCTGCAGAGCAATTCGCCGAAAAAATGGTTCCGCGCGTATTTTAATCACGGGTTGATAAACTATATTTACGGGCAAAAACGGCTGCTGCCATGCGATATGTCAAAAAACGCCTTTTTTATCGATCCGTTCTGCGATGTAATTCCCTGCAACGGGATGGAGCAAAAGGCGGTGATGGGAAACCTGAAGGAGCAGGACTGGGAGGAGCTGTGGAATTCCGAACAGGCCAGACAGGTGCGCGCCTGCACGAAAAAGTGCGACAGGAACTGCTGGATGATCGGCAGCGCTTCTCCGGCCATGCACAAATATATCTGGGTGCCGGGCTGGTGGGTCGTGAAGCATAAATTTTTAAAGGGCGGCAGATACAGCCTGGAGGAAAACGGTTATATCCGCTGAAACGCGGTTTGCACAGACGGCAAAAAGGAAGTGCGGTTCATGATAAAAATACTGATGCTGGTGAACTGGAAGGTACTGAGAACGCAGCGGCCGCCGACGGACAGGCAGCCGCCCGATTATGTGACGCCGCAGGAGCCCTATTGGTTTTACCGGTACTTCCGGGAACCGGTTCAGGTGGATGTACTGGATATTTCCAGCTTTCCGGCTCTGGAGAGATGGGAGCGCGAGAAGCTGCGGTTTTATGTCGTCCAGGCGCTGCGCGCGATCCCGAAACGAAACCGGTATGATCTGATCGTGTCCCATGGGATGCAGAGCGGCGTGGTGCTCAGCCTTTGGCGGCGCCTGTTTCCGGGGAAGGCCGGACATATTGTTTTTGATATCGGCTCTTTTAACAGCGCGGCGGAGTCGGGTTTGGCGCTGAAGCTGATGCAGTATGCCTCCCATTCCATTGATGGGGTGATCTATCACACCTCGTCGCAAAAGGGTTATTATGAAAAATGCTTTCCCTGGCTTTTGGAACGCGCGCGGTTTGTCCGTTTCGGTACGGACAGTCTGTTTTTTGAGGCGGCGCAGAGCGGGACGGGAGGCGAAAGAAAACAGACGGACTGCCTGCGATCCTACATTTTATGCGTCGGCTATCAGAAGCGGGACTGGGATACGCTGGTGAGGGCTTACAGCCTGCTGGCGGAAAGAGAAGCGGACGCAGATTTGGATATGATGCGTCCCGGCAGCAAGTTTCCTGCCCTGCGGCTCATCGGCAGGTCAGATTACGCGCTGCCGGAGGACGTGCGTCTGCCGGATTGCGCAAAGCTGGAGATGTCCGGCTATCTGCCGGTCAGGGAGCTGATGGGAGAAATCCGCCGGGCGCTGTTCTGCGTTCTGCCGCTGGAGCATTTCAATTATTCTTTCGGGCAGATGACGCTTTTGCAGCAGATGGCGCTGGGGAAAGCCGTTGTGGCCGCACGTGTGCCGAGTATGCTGGATTATGTGCGCGACGGGGAGAACGCGCTCTTTTACGGGGCGGGGAATCCCTCCGATCTGTGTGAAAAAATGGAGCGCCTGCTGACGGACGCACTATTGCGGGAAGAACTGGGAAAACGGGCCGCACTTTACGTGAAGGAGGAATATAACGAGACCGTCATGGCCCACGCGATAGAGGATTTTTACCGGGAAGTGCTGCAGAGGGAAAAGGGCCGTATCAAACGGGTCATTTTCGTGATCGTGAGCATGGCGGGAGGCGGAGCGGAACGGGTGATCTCGGTGCTTGCCAATGAATTTGTCCGGCGGGGAATCGGCGTCACGATTTTAATGACCGCCGGCGACACCGTGGCTTATGAGCTGGATCCGGCGGTCAGACTGTTTTGCGCCGGCAAAGCTTCCGGCGGGAGCATGAAAAAGCGGCTGCAAAGAATTACAAAAATGAGGACGCTGTTAAAGGAGGAGAGAGACAGCGTGATCGTTTCCTTCGGCCCGGGCACCAGCTTTTTCGCGGTCGCGGCGGATCTGTTCCTGCGGCACCCTTTTTTGATCTCGGAGCGCAACGATCCTGCCGCATGTCCGCATCCCGTGCTGCGCAATCTGGTATACCGCCGCGCGGATCGTCTGATTTTTCAGACGCAGGACGCGCAGAGCAGCTTTCCGGCCGGTCTGCGCAGGCGGAGCGTTGTAATACCAAATCCGGCAGCAAAGGATCTGCCTGCGCCCTGGAGCGGAAAACGGGATAAAACCGTGGTGGCGGTGGGACGGCTGGAAGCGCAGAAAAACCATGCCATGCTTCTGCGGGCCTTTGCGATCTTTCACCGGAGTTTTCCGGAGTACACACTGCATATTTACGGGAAAGGGGAACTGCTGGATACGCTGAAAAAGCAGGCCGATGCGCTGGGCATTTCCGAGTATGTGGTATGGGAGGGGTTCAGAACGGACGTGCTTACCCGGATCCGGCGGGCGGGAATTTATGCGCTCGCATCCGATTACGAGGGAATTTCCAACGCCCTTTTGGAGGCGATGGCGATTGGACTTCCGGCGGTTTCCACGGACTGTCCTATCGGCGGATCCCGCCTGTGCATTGAGGATGGGAAAAACGGGCTGCTTGTGCCGTGCAAAGACGCTAAAGCCTTTGCGGCGGCAATGGAAAAGCTGGCATCGGATCCCGAATATGCGCGCCGTCTGGGTGAGGAGGCGGCAAAGGTCAGGGAAACGTTTTCGATAGAGAATATCGGAAACGCGTGGCTGGAGCAGATTTTATCCGTAAGTCAGAGAGGAAAAAAGCGTAAAGGATAAGCGGTATGAAATTTTTATATGTTGCCCCCCGCTATCATACCAATCAGATCCCGATTATACGGGGACTGAAGCGGGCGGGACACGAAGTGTGTTTCCTAAGTCAATACGCCGGGAAAATGGAGGATTACAGGGATGTGACGCCCGTCGTGGTCGGCTATTCCCCCTTTTTTCTTTTTTGGGACAGGCTGTATCTGAAATGGATGGGAAAACGTGACGCATACGCGGCGGATCGAAAAATCAAGCTCGGCTTTCCCCCTATAGGCAGGCTGGCCGGTCAAATCAAAAAATCCGGAGCGGACGTAGCGATCCTGCGCGAACGATCCGTATACTCTGTGGCTGCCTGTCTGCTGTGCCGCCGGTACCACATTCCGGCGATCCTGTATAACCAGAGCCCGCTCTGGGAGGATCGCATTAAGGAAGATATCCCTCACAGACTGATGCGGAGGCTGACGCCAAATGTGCGTATGACGCCGGTGATGGGGATTTGGGGTGAAAACAAAAAGAAGGAACCGGGCGCGGTTTTTGTCCCGTTTGTGATGGAACCCGCCATGCCGCCGGAGGAGAGGGAGGAACGGTTCTCAGAGGGAGGCGTCATCCGTATTTTCTGCATTGGAAAATATGAAAAGCGAAAAAATCAGCAAATGCTTTTGGAAGTGCTGGAGCGGCTTTCTCCTCAATATCCGCTGTATCTTTCCGTAGCGGGGGAATGCACCACTGACGCACATCAGGCCTATTATGAGGGGCTGACGCAGTATGTCCGCACGCACGGACTGGAGAACCGCGTAACGCTTTACCGGAACCTGAACAGGGAACAGGTAGAAAAGCAGTATCGAAAGGCGGATCTTTTCATCATTCCAAGCACGCGGGAGCCCGCGTCCATTTCCCAGCTGGAGGCAATGGCCTTTTCCCTGCCCGTCATTTGCAGCGATGCCAACGGAACCGCCTGCTATGTGGAAAACGGGCAGAACGGGTACCTGTTTCGGGATAACGATAAGGAAGCCCTGACCGAGGCGGTGGAAAGAATAGTATCCGATCCGGAAAAAAGACGGCAGATGGGAAACAAGAGCTATCGGCTTGTGTTGGAAAAATACCAGATCGACGCTTATCTGAAGGGAATAGAGGAACTGCTGGACCGTCTGAAGGAGCCGGACGGAGCAGCAAAACGAAAACACCATATATAAAAGGGCGGATATGGAGACAGCGGAAAAAGAAAGCAAAATCACAGTCATTGTTCCTGTCTATGGAGTAGAGGACTATATTGCCGGCTGCATCGAGTCCCTCTGTAAACAGACCTGGAGAAATCTGGAAATTCTTTTAGTGGACGACGGTTCAAAGGACAGAAGCGGGGAAATATGCGACGCCTGGGCGAAAAAGGACGGACGGATCAGAGTACTGCATCTTCAAAACGGCGGACAGAGCTTCGCCAGAAACGCAGGGCTTTCAGAGGCGACGGGAGATTATATCGGCTTTGTAGACGGGGATGATCGGGCGCAGCCGCAGATGTACGAGACGCTGCTTTGCCGGATGCTTGAGACGGGGGCGGACATCGCCGAATGTAATTTCACAGGGAGGAAAAGCCCGGAACCGGATCGGATGCCGAAGGGAGAATGTCTGAAAATGGACGGCAGAGAGGCGATTGCCAGGCAGCTGGACCTGAGAATTTCCAGCCGGTATCCCTCTACTTCCCTGTGGTCCAAGCTGTTTAAGGCAGAACTGATAAGGGATCTGCGCCTGCCGGAGGGCAGGATCCATGAGGAATACGGGTTTTTGTGTCAGGCCTTCTGCCGGTGCCGGACCTATGTCTATCTGAATGAAAACCTGTATCAAAGGACGCTGCGGCAGGACAGCACAACCGCGGCGGCGTTTTCCGAAAGAACACTGGATAAGCTGGAGGTTTTCCGGCAGCGCAGCGCTTTTCTGCGGGAGTGTAGGGAAAGCAGGCTGTATGCCCTGTCCAAAGAACAGGAATACGAGCTGATGCTGCATTATTACGGACAGGCCCGCCTGGCGGGGCTGTCTTCGACGGCCAAACAGCTGGAAAGAGAAATGAGAGCAGAGCAAAATGCGATCCAAAAAAGCGGCCTGCCGGGGAGAAGGAAAATGCAGTACCGATTGTTTTTCCAAGCCCCTTCCTTATACGAGGCGCTTTTGCACTTCAGAAACAGACGGGGGCGCCGTGCATGAAGAAAATAGTAAAAAAAGCGCTGGCGGATTTTGTATTTGCCGGATATCACAGCGGAGCGCTGAAAAACAGAATCAGGGTCAGAAGTATAGCGGAAACGGTGGAGGAGCTGGCCGGAACCGGCAAGAGTCTGGTCCGTTTCGGAGATGGGGAAATCAAACTGATCTGCGGCAGGGCGATTCCGTTCCAGGAGCCTGACCCGGCGCTGGCACGCCGCCTGACGGAGATTCTTTGCTCCCCCAAAGAAGGACTTTTAGTGGCGCTGCCGGACGTTTTCACGGATGTATCCGCATATGTGCAGAAAAGCGGCGAGTTCTGGAAAGAGCATATGCTGTTTCACAGGAGGGATTATGAACGCCTCTGCCTTGCGGATATGGTTTATGAGAACGCCTTTTTTTCCAGACCCTATATCATGTATCGGGACCGAAGCGGCTGCCGCGCGCTGTTTGAAAGAATGAAAACGATCTGGCGGGAGGAGAGGATTGTTTTTGTTGAGGGAGAGATCTCCCATAACGGCGTGGATGTGGATCTGTTTGATAATGTGAGATCAACGGAGCGGATTATCTGTCCCGGTTCCCAGGCGTGGCAGGTTTACCCGCGGATCCTCGCAGCCTGCCGGAAGCTGTCCAAGGACCGGCTGATTCTCGTTTCCCTTGGGGCGGCGGGCAAGGTGCTTACGTTCGATCTTTTTGAACAGGGATACCGTGTGCTGGATATCGGCAGTCTCGACATGGAATATGGGTGGTTCTGTGAAGGCGCGGTACAGAAGTGCCGGGTGCCGAAGCATGAGATCCGGACATGGGAGGAAAATCAGGCGGCGGGATACCAGGAGTATCTGGAAGAAATCATTGAAACTATTTGTTGAATCAAGGAGTTGCTATGCGTAATTTATTTGGAAAAATAAGACGACATCTGGGAATGATATGTCTTGTTCTGGGAATGGGTGTCTCAGCATGTTATTCATATATAGATACGCTGGACTTTCAAATGCTAAATTTGGAGGATTTTACTGTCCCGGAAGAATTATCCAATCATGTGACAGAAGGGGTTTTTTCTCTGAAAAGGACAACGGACGGAGAGGGAAATTTTCTTTTGTCTAGCCCGCAGATGTGGCTGGAAAGCGGAGAGTATGTTATTGGAATTAACTATAAATGCAATTCTGACGGAAATTATTGTCAGTTATATTCTCCCGGCATGATGGATGAAGCGGGAAACATAGGTGTGATTTATGAGAGTCAGAAGTTTGAAATCGGAGAAGGACGTCTCTATTTTCGGCCGGTATTCTCTCAGGATGTCAGCAATCTGGAACTGCGAATCTTCTGTGAGAACGGAGATATGGAATTGTCTGAAATTGCGGTGCGTAATACGAAAAAGCTGACAGATCCTTTATGGTTCTTCGGATTCGGTGTTCTGCTCCTTGTGCTTGTTTCAAATCTTATGCGGCATTGGAGGAAGACGCCGCGTTATGTGGAAAATCTCCTTTTGATGTCGGCGTTCTGGATACTGGTTTTTTTAACTATGCTGCCCTATTTAAACAGTTATCTGATTATAGGACATGATTTGAAGTTTCATCTTGCCCGTATTAACGGGATCACTGAGGGCCTAAGAAATGGTGTGTTTCCGGTACGGATCAATCCGATACAATCCTATGGGTATGGTTATGCGTCTGCAATCCTTTATCCGCAGGTGTTTTTATATCCTGCAGCTCTGCTGCATCTTTCGGGAATGTCACTGATGAACAGTTACAAGGTTCTGGTTTTTTTGATTCAGATAGGCTCAATATTCAGTAGCGGTTTTTCTTTTGCGAGAGTGTTTGGTTCCCGCAAGGCCGGAATTATGGGCGCATTTTTATATGTGCTGAGCATAAACCGACTGGGCAATATGTATATCCGGGGAGATTTAGGCGAAATGCTTGCCATGATTTTTTTTCCGCTGGCCTTTTACGGTATTTATGAGATTGTATGGGGAGATGAAAGAAAATGGCTGTGGGAATCGGCAGCCATTTCCGGCATTTTTTTCAGCCATATTTTATCGACTGAACTCGTAGTGATCGTAACGGCGGTTTTTTGCGTTATCCGTGCAGGAAGATTTGTAAAAGAACCAAAGCGAATAGCGGCGCTTTGTAAGGCGGCTGCGGTAACTGTTATGATCTGTCTTTGGCAGATCGTTCCGATTATTACATATGCCAGGGAGAATCTTTCTGTTTTTGGGAAGGCGGATATTTATCTGCCGGATCGGCTCCTTCCCCTAAGTGAAATTTTTGCGGTATTTTCAAACAGCGGGGCAAAATCTCTTGGAATATTTTTGGGGGCAGGCGCCCTCCTGTACTTGTTGGTTTCTTCTTATATCCGGAGCAAAGGAAATGTTTCGCACACTGCGGAAAGATGGCTGCGGCTTGGAAGAACCGGATTGATTGCGGCGCTGATTACGCTGGCTATGACCTTGTGGATTTTTCCATGGCAGCTTTTGTGCCGTTGGATTGTGATCGACAGGATGATTAAAATGCTCCAGTTCCCATGGAGACTATTGGCTGTTTCCAGTTTTATGCTGTGCGTGACGTGTGTGGCTGCTGTCATGTTGATTTCCATTAACTGGAAGGCCTATGCGCGTCCGTTGACCATCCTGATCTGCTTATGCAGTGTGCTCGGTTCTCTGTATTTTATTGAGCAATCGTCCGGTATGGAGGCTATCCGGAACCGTGCTGATGCGGAAAATATAAATTTGACTGATTATCTTTATTTTTATTCAGGCCAATCGGATGCTCCCCTGCGGGAAAGGGGAAATGTGATCACAACCGGAGGAGAAGGATTATGGCGCATTGCAGATTATAAAAAGCAGGGAACAAGTCTGAGTGCGGAATTATTCTTTCAGGCAGGACATACCGACAGCTGGGTCGAGGTACCCCTGTATTATTATCCGGGTTATCATGCCAGCATAAACGGCGAGAACGCCTTGCTGGAACAGGGAAATGATGGTGTAATCCGCGTGTTATTGCCGGACGGATTTGAGCAGGGCAGGCTGCAGGTATGGTTTGATGATTTTCCGGCATGGAAAGCGGCGGATGGGGTTTCGGCACTGTCATTCTGCATTTTGGCAGGATATGGATTTTTGAGCGGGAGGAAAAAGAGGAGAGCGGCCATGGGCTCGAAAGGTTGCGTTCGAGAAAATAATATGTAATAATAAATGGGAATACAGGCAGATTTGTCAAATTTTGGGTGGAAAATCAGATGATACAGAAGTTTTTGACAGGAATAGATGCACCATGGTTTTTGCAGTGTGCGGTTTGCACGGCGGTGGGAGTGTGTGTGTATTTCCTATTAAAGTTGATATTCCGAACGGAAAAAGGGCGCAGGCGGCTTTGCGGTTATCCGGATCTGAGCCTTTTATTTACCGCGGTCATTGGTTTTTGTCAGCTGGAAATAGCAAACCATAATGTTTTTCCACGGACAATGCCCCTTTTGAATATTGGAATCAATATTCTGACCTTGTTTGCTTTTTTGGAGATAATTTATATATTATGCAATCGTGCATGGCTGGCGATCATTGTCGGGGAGGTGATTACCGCTGTATTGGGAGTTGCCAATTACTATACGCTGTATTTTCGCGGGACGCCGGTTACAGCACAGGATATCCCTTCCATCCGGACTGCGCTCAATGTTTCTTCGGATTTGAAGTTTACGCTGCAGATTGTAGCTTCGTTTCTTTTGCTGGTAACGGTATGCAGTATCATGTATGCCTGGTTTTTGCGGCGTTGTGAAACAGTGCACAAAAGGAATTATAAAGGAAAGGCAGTTCGTGCTGCGATCAGCCTGACCTTTTTGTGGTTTATTTATGCAAGCAGCTGTTCGCCTAAGCCGGCGAATACTTCTGCCTGGATCTGGAGAGATCAGTATTGGAAATACGGTTATACAGCCTGCAGTATAGAGTCGGTTCAGCGAGCATTGCACATCATAGAAAAGCCGGAAGGTTATACGACAGAATCAGCGCTGGAAAAGATGGAGAGTTATGAAAAAACATTAACTCCGTCGTATGACTTCCAAAAACCGGATATCATTCTGATTCTGAATGAAACGTTGTTTGATTTTTCGCTGATCCATGATTTTGAAACGAATGAGCCCGTCATGCCTTATATGGACTCTCTGAAAAATGTGATTCGGGGGTATGTATCCGTGCCCACAATCGGTGGGGGGACAAATCGTTCTGAATACGAGCTGCTGACCAGTAATTCTTTATCTCTCATGAAGGATATTTTGCCGTTTTGGTCGCTTGATCTGAAGGATGCAAACAGTATTTCCTCCGTTTTGCAGCAACAGGGCTATTATACGATGGCATTTCACCAGGGAATACGTGGAAATTATAATCGGGATAAAAAATATCCGGAGATGGGATTTGATGATGTCTGGTTTGAGGATGATATGGAATCGTATGAATTGGTGCACGGAAATATCAGTGATAAAAGCGGGTATGAGTTTTTGATCGAAAAGTATGAGCAGAGAGATAAAAACAAACCGTTTTTTGCGTACAATCTCACGATACAGAATCATATCTCCTACCGAACCAATATTGATATTACGGTTTATCCTGTTTCCGGTTTTGAAGGGATGGAAGAACAGGCCTCCATTTATCTTTCCTGCTTAAGGGAATCCGATAATGCGTTTCGGTTTTTGACCGAATACTTCAGCCAGGTGGAGAATCCGGTCATCATTTGTATGGTGGGAGATCACGGACCGGATTATGCGGCGACCGTTGCAAAGAAAGCCGGATTGGATAAGAAGGTACAAAAGTATGGAGAAAAATGTACGCCCCTTATTATTTGGTCAAATTACGGACTGAAAGACGAAAATTGGGGAATTACTTCCATGCCCTATGTGGTTCCCAGACTGTTAAGAACGGCAGGAGTAGAGGAATCCCCTTATTACCGGTACATGTGTGAACTGTCGGAAGAAATCCCCATTCTGACAGCGTACGATTCCTATTGTGATAGAAACGGTGTGGACTATAGATATTCAGATATAACGGAATTTAGCCAACAGATTCTTGATTATTGGTATTTTGAATATTATAATGTGCATGAAAAAGAAAAAAAGAGCAATACTTTTTTTCAGATTGGGAGATAGGGTATGTTTAGAAAATTGAATTATATTTTCAGTAAACGCGACAGATTCCGAATGATTCTGCTGATGTTTTTGATGATTATCGGCAGCTTCCTGGAATTATTAGGGGTGGCGGTTTTTCAGCCTTTTGTGAATGTTATCATGAATCCTGGATCTATTGCGGAAACCCCTTGGCTTTCCATGTTGGACAGGCTGTTTGTTTGCAAAACCACAGAAGGGTTTTTGACGGTGCTTGCGGTTTGCATTATATTTATTTACGTGATCAAAAACATCTATCTCTGGCTGGAGCAGAATTACATTCTGGTCTTTACTTATGGTGTACAGCAGAGACTGTCTACCAGATTATTGACAACATATCTGAATGAACCATATACGTTTCATCTGAATCATAATCTTGCGGTGCTGCAGCGTAGTATGCAGGAGGATACCGGGTTGTTTACGCAGGTACTCATGCATACGCTGCAGCTGGTTTCTGAGGTAGTGGTCTGCATTGTCCTCGGGGTTTTCCTGTTGAATGTCAGCCAGTCGATCACGGGAGTGATCGTGGTATTGCTGGTAGTTTGTATTGTGATCTTCACAGTGATCAATAAAAATTTTTCAAAGAATATGGGAAAGGAATCCCAATATTATAAAGGGAAGCTTTATCAATGGGTGAATCAGTCCTTGGGAGGAGTAAAAGAAGTTAAAGTTTTAAATAGAGAAGATTTTTTCGTTTCCTCCTATCAAAACAATTATAAATATTATATCAGAGGCGTGCGGCTGAATCGTTTGTTATCCATTACCCCCAAATATATGGTGGAGGCGATCTGCATGACAGGGCTTTTGATCGCAATTATTCTGAAGTTAAATTTTGGAAGGAAGGAAATTACAGAATTTATTCCACAATTGGCTACCTTTGCCGTCGCAGCGTTTCGGCTTCTGCCGTCTGTCGGCCGAATTAATGAGCATGTGACCAATATACTCTATGCGGCGCCTTCTGTGGATTTGATCTATGATGATCTGAAGGGAATTGAAGATTATCGGGAGGAGCAGGGAGAAGAAGAAGGATGCACATGGAAATTTGAGAAAGCGATCACGGCAAAACACATTACCTACGCATATCCTGATACAGAAAGAAATGTCCTGCAGGATGCATCCTGTATTATCCCTAAGGGAAAAACGGTGGCATTTATTGGAAGCTCCGGAGCAGGAAAGACAACGATGGCTGATATCATTCTAGGTCTGCTTACGCCGCAGAGAGGTAAAATCATGGTGGATGATATCGACGTATTTCGGAATTTGACGCTGTGGCATCATAAAATCGGATACATTCCCCAAGTAATCTATCTTTCGGATGATACTATACGAAATAATGTGGCCTTCGGCATAAAAGAGGAGGAGATTGACGAGCATGCGGTCATGACAGCTTTACAAAAGGCGCAGATGCTGGAATTTGTGGACAGTCTTCCCAAAGGGCTGGAAACCGTGGTGGGCGACAGAGGTGTGCGGCTGTCCGGCGGCCAAAGGCAGAGGATCGGGATTGCAAGGGCATTATATCACGATCCGGAAATTCTTGTTCTGGATGAAGCGACATCCGCTCTGGATAACGAGACAGAGACTGCAGTCATGGAATCCATTGAACATTTGCAGGGAAGCAAAACAATGATTATTATAGCGCACCGCCTGACGACCATTCGGAATGCGGATATCATTTATGAAGTTGCGGATCAGAAAATTACCGAGCGATCCAAAGAATATGTATTTGCAGATGAAAAGGAGACTGCAGAGAAATGATCGTCATCAGATATCGCGGCGGCCTGGGGAATCAGATGTTTCAATATGCGTTTGGCCTTGCGGTGCAGCGTCACTATGCGGGTGCAGAGGTTCTTGCTGATCTGACACACTATCGTTTGAACAGGGAACATAACGGCTTTGAACTGGAGGATGTTTTTAAAATTCATGTTCCGGAGGCTGATACGCGTCAAATTCGCCGGCTTTCTCCGTATTATGTGCCATCATCCTTCTTTGACAGACTGCCGGAAGGAATGCGTAGTCTGATTGCCGGACATTTACAATATCGCATTTTGGAAAAGAAGAAAACCGGGGAAACGGCCGGATATTATAAACAGGGATATCACAGTGCATATGAACCGGCCGTGTTTTCACTGGACAGCGGACAGGACTGGTATTTAGACGGCCTGTGGCAGGATTTTCGGTATATTGACGGATGCCGGCAGCGTGTGAAAGAGGCTTTTTCCTTTCACAACACGGATAAATATACGCCGCAGGATCGGAAAACCCTTGAAAAAATAAAAAATGGAAATTCTGTAGGCATACATGTACGCAGAGGAGACTTTGTTCACAGTAAATTTGATATTTGTTCGGAAACGTATTATCGGGAAGCCATACGGCTTCTCATGAAAAAAACAGAAAATCTTACTTTTTACTTTTTTTCGGATGATCCGGAATATGTCAGGAATGTATTTGCCGATATTCCAAATAAAGAGATTATTGGACACGGATCGGCGAATGCGGCACTTGACATGGAAATGTTGTCTGCGTGCAGACATGCGGTCATTTCCAACAGCACTTTTGCGCTTTGGAGCGTCTGGCTGGGCGAAAACGCGGAAACGGTCATTGCGCCTCGTTACTCTATTATCAATCATGGGATTTCCTATATTTTGCATGTGCCGGAAAGCTGGATACAATTGAGTGTGTGACAGGTGGAGGAACGGGTGAATGCGGAAATATAAAACAGAATTTATAGCGACAGCAATTTTTTTGGTTTTGGGAGTTATAAGCATTTGTATATGCAGAAGACATTTTGATGTCAGGATTTTCAATCAGGATGAAATGTATGTTTCTGAGAATTGGACAGATGCTGTTGACGGGAAAGGGATTATATCGGATAAGCTGCAGGGAAATACCGGGAACGGAATCGTGGAGAGTCCCGCAATGTTTCTGGAAAAGGGGAGCTATGTCTTTAGTATCGGTTACGAGACAGATTCAGGGAATAACACCATACAGGTGGTATCAGATACGACGCTGGATGATGAGGGGAATATCGGTGTAATATATGCAGAGGAACTCCTGGATCCTGAACAAAAGCGGATAACGATACAGGTACAGTTTGAACAGGATGTTACCAATCTTTATATCCGAATACAGGCGGCGGACAGAAAGCTGAAGATTAAGGAAATTGCATATCGTAATTGTAAGAAATATATTGATTCTTTTGCTTTTTGGATTTTATATAGTTTGCTTGCTATTTATTTATATGGGGCGTGGAATATTCAGAAAAGAGCGGGGAACAGGATTTTTGATATCAGTGTTTTTGTTATTTCCATGGGATTTATAGCAACATTACCGTTTATGAATGATTTCCTGATTTGGGGTCACGATTTGGATTTTCACCTTGCAAGAATAGAAGGAATGGCAAAAGGACTCCGATATGGACAGTTCCCGATTCGTATTAATCCGGTACAGAATGCCGGATATGGCTACGCCTCACCGGTTATGTATCCATCGCTGTTTCTGTATTTTCCTGCTTTTCTGAGATTGTGCGGGATTTCCCTGATGAATTGCTATAAAGTGATGATATTTGCCGTAAATTTGATGACGGCGGTTTGTTCATATCTTTGTTTTAAAAAAGTCTGGGGGGATAGATATGCAGGTGTTGCAGGATGCGCCTTATACATGATGGGAACATATCGAATTGTTAATTTGTATGTTCGCGCCAATTTAGGAGAATCACTTGCGATGGCGTTCCTGCCTCTGATTTTTTGGGGAATATATGAGGTGCTGTTTCGTGATTATAAAAAATGGCCGGTTGTTGTTATTGGTTTTTCATTGGTGTTGCAGAGTCATGTCCTTTCAACAGCGATCTGCTGTCTGATCGTGTTGGCCGTTTTTTTGGCAGGATTCTTCTTTATGGATAACCGGCTCAAAAGAATCGGGGCTATTTGTTTGTCAGGGGGACTCGTTGGATTGTGTAATTTGTGGTTCCTGTTCCCCATGCTGGATTATATGAAAGAAGGTTTTCTGGCACTTGATTCCGAGATATATATACCGGATCGCACCGTTTATTTTTCACAGGTATTTATGAATTTTTTTGAGGAGTGTTTTGGCCCTTCTCTGCCCCTGGGAAGCACAAAGGGAGAGATGCCGCTTTCTGTAGGATTAAGTTCCTTGATTGGAGGAATTTTTTTCATTTGCATGCTGATTCAATACCGGGATAAGATAAGGAAGGACAAACTATTGAAAGAAGTGAGGCAGATAGGCTTATGTTCTTTGGGAATGGCAGTCTCTGCCCTTGCATTAAGCAGTTGGATACTCCCTTGGGATATTCTGCGTTCCTGCGAGGGACTGATGAAGGGATTGTATACCATACAGTTTATGTGGAGATTTTTGGGACCGGCGCTTTTCTTTTTCTGCTGTGTTTCCGTTTCCGGAGTTAAAATATGGTTACAGATAAATTCGGAACAAAAGCAGTTGTTTGTGATTACATTTTTTTTGATTGCTGTGATTTTGGGATGGCCTATTCTTGACGCTATTTCAAATGCGGCGACCTACCCGGGGAGGGAATATGCAGCAGGCAGTAATTATACGGATAGGCTTTATTATTATGAAAAAGGCGATATCGGATATGGAGAAGTAAGGGGAAATATTGTTTCTTTTAATGATGCGGGGAAAGCAGTTTGTAAAAATATGGTAAAAGAAGGAAGCGGCCTGACGGCAGATATTTTAGTGGATGACGGTGCGGATGAGACATATATTGAGCTGCCATTTTATTATTATCCCGGTTACAGAGTGTTGTTGAACGGAGAAGAACTGCAGATCGGGAGAGGAGAAAAAGGTGTTCTCAGGGCGTATCTGCCATTATTAATTCCCGGGAAGGAATATCATCTCGCGGCATATTTTGCAGAACCTGTAAACTGGATAGCTGCCGATATTATATCCGTGCTTACTTTGTTTTGTTGTTTATTAGTTATGTGCCTGCAAAAAAGGAAAAGAGATTTATGGATAGGGAAAAGCTTAATTTGCCGGAAGTGACGCTTGTTGCGATTAGCAGCGTACATTTATATGAAACTGTCAGGGCCCTGTGCTATAGCATGAGGGGAATTGCGTTTGGGAAAACACTGCTCTTTTCTCATAAAAAGCCGTGGTACCTTCCGCCGTCTATACAGTTTATCAAAACAGAACAATTCCGAAGTGTGGATGATTATAGTTATTTTTGTGTCTATTGTCTGGCGGACTATGTTGACACAGAGTATGCTCTAATCGTGCATCATGATGGTTTTGTGGTAAATCCTTCAGCCTGGAGGAACAGTTTCCTCCAATATGATTATATCGGTTCTCCGTGGCCGCTTCCAAAGGATGAGGTTCGTTACCGGGATGCAGAAGGAAATATTGTAAGGGTGGGGAATGGCGTTTCCCTGCGCAGCAGGAGACTGTTGGAGTTCCCGAAACAAAATGACCTGCCCTGGGAAAAAACGGAATCGGGAGATTATAACGAAGATTGTTTTTTGTGTTGCAAACATAGACTGCGGATGGAGGAAAAAGGGATACGTTTCGCACCGTTGGAAGAAGCGGTATTTTTTGGACGAGAACATACTATACCGGAAAATGATGGAGTAGAGCCATTTTTGTTCCATCAATGGCGTGGAAAGAATAAAAAATACCCGCGCTTTATCAATGTACCGGAGAGGCTTATTCAAAAGATAAGACGTGGGTGGAAGCGATGAAGGGGAGAAAAACTATTGATAGGATATACAGACTTTTGCCGGATAGGGACCTGATCTTTTGGATTATTTGGCTGTTGTCTTTTTTGGGAATTTTGTTGCTGGAGGGAGAACCCGGATATGTAATAGGAGGAGATACAGAAGCATATTATTTGAATTTTCATCATCATATAGGTGTTGCACCGGGGTATCCGCTGTTTCTCCACATTTTACACGGTATCTTTGGAGAGCGTCTGTATCTTTCTGCCGCAGCATTGCTGCAGATTTTGATATTATCGGCGGCGATAGTTTATCTGGTTCATACGATATGGGATATCTTTCATTTGTGTATTTGGGAGATAATTGTAATTTGGCTCGCCTCTTTGCTGCCTTTTATCATACTGCTTCCCGAAGATCCAATTGGACATACCTTAATGACAGAATCGCTCAGTTATCCCATTTTTTATTTCTTTATGGCATTTATGCTGCGGGGGGTGACCGGTGGTCAAAACAGATATTTTGTATATGGCCTTCTTGCGGCGGCGATCATGGAATGGGTACGCCCCCAGATGCTGTTTACATTTGCTGTTCTGGGAATTGCCTTTTTTTATGTGCAGCTAAAGAATCGGATTCAGAGGAAAAAAAGGGAGAAGCTGAAGGATTCCTGGTATTTTAGAACTATTGCCGCTTTTTTTTGTATTGTTTTGACGATGCAGGCAGTTTCCGGGCTTACAAGGATTTATGAAAAAGTATTTTTTGATGCGCCTGCACTGGATTATTCCGATCAGACGCTGGTGCAGCGACTGTTGTATGTTGCCCAGGAAGAAGATGCAGTGTTGTTTGAAGACGAACTATGCCGGGAGATATTTGAAGGCACATGGGAAATCATACAGAAAAATCGCACCTCGCAGGAATTTTACAAAAAAAGCTGGACGGAATGGAGTGAAATATTTAAAGCGTTTGGCGCCAACAGTCGAATATTGGGAGATGTGATACGGGAAAAACTGGAGGAAAAAGAGACCCTTGCGGAGGATGCTGTGGGCCAGGAGATTCAGGTGTCACAAATTTCACATGAAATGACGGTTGTATTACTGAAAGCCCATTGGAAAGAGCATCTTGTACTGACCCTGCAGTTGCTTCCAAAGAGTTTTATCAGTACCGTTTTCTTTCATAAAGAAAAAATTTATGCTCTCATATTGGCGGCGACAGGAGCGGTATATTTCTTCGGCCTGGTTGCAGGAATCTATGTGTTTGGTAAATGCAATGGAAAGGCGGCGGCAGAGTGGATGATGCTGGTAATGGGAACTTCCGTGCTCAATGCGCTGGCCTGTGATTTGGTGTTGGCCGGGTTGCAGCGTTATATGGCCTATACGCTGGGAATGACCTGGACCGGTGTATTTCTGCTGGCCAGAGGGTTGTATATATCAGAAAGAACTGTATTGGGAAAGGAGACGCGGCACAAATGAACCTTGTCAAGAACAAAGAAAAGTTCTTCAGAGATGTTTTTTTTATCTGCTCGTTTCTGTTCATTTTAACCGTCTGCCTTTGGAATGTCGGAATGCAGGAACGGATCCGTGTTGTGGACGATGAATTTGCATACTGGGGCGTCGCCGCGCAGCTGGCGGGTCTGGATTGGTCGGGTGCGCTGTCGCATACGGGATACTATAGCTATGGCTACAGTTTATTGCTGGTTCCTTTGTACTGGCTTCTCAGGGCAGGCGTGGACGTGCATTTTATTTATCGCGCCGCGATTTTTATGAATGCGGTTTTCCTCTGTCTGTCTTTTTATTTTGCATCCCAGACAGGCCGCCGTCTGTTTCCGGATGTAAGTCCCCTTTTCATTCATGCGGCGGCGCTGCTGTCGGTTCTTTATGTCGGCAATGTGATCCAGTCGGGGTGCGCGTGGACGGAAGTCTGCCTGTCGTTTCTGTTTTGGTGCGGCTTTTACTGTGTGGTCAGGTTATCGGAAAAGCCGACGATAAAATGGATCCTCCTGACGCTGATACTGGGGGCGTATCTTTTTGCGGTTCATATGCGGACGATAGCCGTGGCGCTATGGATGGCTGTGATCGTATTTTTGCGTCTGCTTTCAGAGAAAGGAAAGGAAAGAAAACAAAAGCTGATCGTAGCCGGGGCGCTTTTTTTGATATTGCTTGCAGGCGTATGGCTCATGCGGGACTATGTAAAAGAGAATATATATTTCATGGGGAACAGAGGCGTTCAAACCAATGATTTTACGGGGCAGATCCCCAAAATACGGATGCTGTTTTCTGTTTCCGGAATGGTTGATATTCTTTTCAGCGTGTGCGGAAAAATCTTTTATGTCGGAGTTGTGTCTTACTGCCTTGGGATATTTACGGTTTTTCTTTCACTGAAAAGCTCTGCCGTTTTTTGCCTGAAGTCCTTGAAGAATAAGAAATGGAATACGGACGCGGCTTTTTTTGTCAAATTGTTTTTGCTGGGGGCGTCTGCCGGAGCCGTCCTTGTGGACGCGCTGTTTAAAGTGATTCCCTATTATTATAGCGGCAGAACCGCGGTACTGGCCGATACGGTCATATATGGGAGATATGTGGATTTTATCATAGGGCCGCTGTTCTTTGTGGGAATATTGTCCTTTTGCAAACTCAAGGAGCATTGCCGGGAGCTGCTGCTGAGTGTACTGACGCTTATCGGATGCGGCTGCGCGGCGCAGAAAATGTGGAACATTCTGCTCTTTTACAACGATACCAACCTGGGGCTTCGGGGAACTGCGGTCCCGGGAATGGTCTATATGTTCGACGGAACGGTGGAGCGGTTGGCGTTTGTCCTTATCGCATGGGCAGTTGTAGGCTTATTTCTTTTTCTGGTACTATTTTTGCCTGCGGCAGGGAGAACGAAATTTTGGCTCCCGGCTTTTTTCTGCATTCTTTTGTCTGTCGCGTCCGCTGTTGTGGGAAATCGGGAAATTGTCAGCGGAATGGAAGGAAAGTCCAACAAGGTAAAGACGGTGGACAGCGCCGCCGATTTGCTCAACGGTCTGGAGGAGGATGTGGGGATATACTATCTGACAAGAGACGGATCCGTCACGGGGGATATGAAAATCCTGCAGTGGGAATTGCCTGAAAGGACAATTCAGGTAGAAGATATTGACATCCGGGATACCGCAGCGGATTTAGAAAGCAGGAATGCGGTGTATCTGGCCGACAGTGAGGATGACTGCCTGAACGCGTTTTTGAACGGGAGCTGCGTCTATTTATATGATTCCGGAACGCTGTCCGTATACGCGCCCCGGGAGGGAGAGACGGCGCAGGCTCTTAAACCGCTGGCGCTTGAAGCAGGAGCCTGCGGGGATCCCAAGCCCATAGGGGTAGACTTATCGAAGGCTGTAGCCGAATGGGGCTACCAAAAGGCAAACGGAGAAGTTTATCTCAGCGATCAGAGAACGGAAGAATATTTAACCTGGCAGACCGGACTGCGGCTGGACGATGGCATATATGAAATTGAAATCGATCTCAATTTGGCGTATTATGAGGAAGGGAATATCGGATACATTACGTTGACGGACGAAACCGGCGATTATTTGGATACCAGGGTTTTGACCCCGGAGGATTTTGAACCCTCGGGACGGGGGAAAATTACAGTTGAGATGCCGGTCAGAGATTACAGAGAACCGATTGTGGGCGTATACTCCAGCGGCAACGGCGCGATGAAGGTGAGGGGAATTACCTTCCGAAGGCGCGTGGGCCGCATACCGGCAGAGGCCGGGAGAGAGGAAGAATGGGAGCAGATAGCAAAGATACTGGAGGCCAACGCCGTAAAACAGATGCCGGTATACTATGTGGATACGGACGGCAGCGGCAAAACCGGCTTCCCTGAATTTACAGAAGTAAACGGGATCCTGCCGGAACCGATCCGTGAATTTTGTACAGGCCGACAGTTTTCATATTTGAAAATAGAGAAAAAAAGCTGTTTCATTATGGAAAAGGATGAAGATGAAAAGGTATCTCTGCCGGAAGCGGGGTATCTGGCCGGGGAGAGCGAACATTATTATGTTGTGCTTATGAATCCGGAAGAACAAAGAGAGAAGGAATGAAACCGGTTATGCGGATTCTCCCGTTTGACCGGGGAGGAGTGTTTGGGATATGGAAAAAAAGGGCCTGATTCTGTTTGCCGGAGACAAGTATATCTCGTCGACGGCGGATATTGTTATCCGTAGAATGAGAGAGAAATTTACGGCGGAAGAAGGGTATGAGCTGGAATATGAGAAATGGCCTCATCCGCTGAGCTCCTGGAAAGAGGCCGCCCTGCAGAGCGCACTTTTTGCAAAAAAACCGGCGGCTTTGGTTCTGTCGGTCGGGACAGAGGAATACCTGGGAGGCAAAAAGTGGGACGATATCAGGAGCGAGATCGATGAATTGACCGGAAGGGCGGCAGAAGCCGGCACCCGGCTGGTTATCATGACGGCATTCCCTGTCGGAGCAGGAAAAAGGAAGCTGTCGGCATATGGGAAAAGGCTTCTGGAATATGCCAGGGAAATTCAGGTGAGAGCTGCGGATGTTTACGGATATTGTTTGCAGCGCGGCCTTACGCTGGAGGAAGGAAGCCCTGATTCGGAATTGGTGTTCGAAGCTGCGGCGGACGCCGTTATGCCTGTATTGATAAGGACAAAAATGCTGGTGTTATGGCAGTTTAACGGCCGGTACGCACATTGCAATTATGCGTGTCCGTACTGTTATGTCGCGACCAGCGTCAACAAAGGCATACATTTCAATTATGACATGAAGCGGTGGGAGGACGCTTTCTCAAGACATTTTGAAGGGAAAGACGTAGTTTTCTATTTCTCCTACGGCGAGCCGATGATGGCGGGAAGGATTTTTTACGAAGCGCTGGAAATGATCGGCCGGCACCCTGCCTGGCAGGTCAGGATGACCTCCAATGTATCGCTGCCCCTTGACCGTCTTTTGGAATCGACAGTGGCCAGAACCGGGAGATTGAATGTCAACGCTTCCTTTCACCCTACGCAGATTGGGATAGAGGAGTTTTTAAAGCAATGCGATACCTTGAGAGAACACGGCATTGAGCCGTCGGTGATTTACGTGATGTACCCGGAGCAGATCGACGCTTTGGAAGAATATATGAAGCGCTTCCGGGAAAAAGGGTACCGGGTGCATATCCGGGCGTTCAGAGGACTGTATCACGGGAAAAAATATCCGCAGGCCTACACGAAGGAACAGTGGGAGAAGACGGCCCGTTACATGGATCGCGGGAATTTTAAGTATCAGCTTCACGCGGTCAACGGGCTGGGCAGGATGTCGATGCTGGGCATGACGCATATTCTTGTGGATAATTATGGAAAAATAGAGATGTGCGACAGCTATGTGGGCGACAGAAGGTACGGGAATATTTTTGACGAGAAAATATATCTGGATGTAAGGCCGCATCCGTTCCCCGGACTGGTGCCCTTAGCCGCGGTTGACGATATTGCGGATTATACGGAACTCGGATATTCGGATCTGGAAGATAATAATGTGAACAGCTATAATACGCAGGGCGGCGTCATCAAAAAGGAAAACGGGGAGATCGTGTACCCGTACGAATTTGTCGATTTTTCCGATGAGGCGTTAGTGAAAAAGCTGAAGGCCGTGCCCAAACCGTTTATGGGGAAATGCAGATTCTGGTTCAGCCCAAGATGGTTCTGCAGACATTTTATATATTCCTATCTGATCAAAAAGTATGGGAAATATATCTGGGCATGGATCAAAGGAAAATGGAGGCTGCTGCGCTCCGGCAACCTGAAACTGAAGAATTTCTGGCACAGCTGAGGCAAAGATGCAAAACGGGCGTTGGAGAGAAAAGTGAGAAAAGAAGCGGAAAAAAAGGAGATCGTGATCCATGGCGCCAGCGGCCTGAAAAATTCCGGCGACGAAGCGATATTGGAGGCTATTGTCCGGCGCTGTCCGGCAGGCTGGCGGCTTCATGTCATCTCCTTCGATAAGGGATATACGGAAAAATTACATCCGCAGGTCCACGCTATCCAGATAGGAAGCAGGGAATGCCGGGAATGGATTGATCGATGCGACGGATTTATCCTTGGCGGCGGCGGACTTTTGCAGGATGAAACCTCCGTCTATAATGTGGGAAGATGGCTGAAGTATCTGCGGTACGCACAGAAAAAGGGGAAAAAGACTTTTTTGTACGCGAACAGCATCGGGCCCCTCCGATATGGATTCCATCGACGGATGGTCGGAAAGACGCTGCGCAAGGTGGATTTGATCACGGTCCGGGACGAAATATCCCGTCAGGAACTGGCACGGATGGGAGTAAAAACGAATGTATTGCTTACGGCGGATCCGGTTTTTTCCCTGACTTTACCTCAGAAGGACTGCAACGAGAACCCGTTTGGGCAGAGTATGCCCGAGCGTTATGTGGTTTTATGCGCAAGACATTGGTTTGATACAATTGCGTTTCTTCCGGTCAGTATCTGCACCCGGTTAGGGATTCGCAGGAAAAAGGATCGGGAAAAGTACCGGCAATATATGGATTCCCTCGCACAACTGGCAGGGGAGATTAACCGGGAATGGCATATGCCGGTGGTTTTTCTGCCTTTTTTATATGGGCGGGACGATAAGGTCGCGGAAGAGATTTTGAGAAAGGCCGGAAATGCCGAAAATCGGATTGTCTCCGGTGAAAATATGCGGCCGGAGGATATGATGAACCTGATCGGACATGCCGAAATGCTGATCGGAATGCGGCTGCACAGCATCATATACGGTATCATAGCCGGAACGCCGATGATTGCGCTGGACTACTCGCAGAAGGTGAGGGGAATGCTCCAATATGTCGGATTAGAGCCGTATTCTATCGACGTGGACAATCTGAACGGCAGCGGCCTCATACAGCTTTTTCGCCGGGCGTGGGAGAACAGGGAAAAACAGTCGGCAGTCATCCGGGCCGGATTGTTGAAATTACGTTTGCAAGAGGAAGGGAACAACGAAATCTGGAAGGCAATGGAGTAATATGGTTTCAGATGAGACAGAACTTTGGGGAAATCAACTTTGCGGGCTGGTTGCAGTCAGGGGCATTGTAACGCTGTCGGAGGATACATTATGGCTGGAACATTCCTGCTCCGGGATAGAATTGGAATTTGAAGGCAGCCAGCTCATTTTGGAGATGGCGGCCGATCCGTCGGCATCGGATGACGTGTGGTTTGAAATACAGTCCGCAGGGAAAGAAAAAACGTTCAGAAAAAAATATAAGGCGAACCGGAAGCCGGAAAGAATCTGCGCCATAAAGTGCGGGACTGTAAAACGGCAGAGGATAACGGTAATCAAGCGGACGGAAAAAAAATACGGACGCGTTGGATTGCGGAGAGTTTTCTGCACGGGAAGGCTCCTTTGTTACCGCGCAGAGGAGAGAGAATTGATCGGTTTCATCGGGGATAGTATTTCCTGCGGCTATGGAAACGAAGGCTTCAGCCTGCTGCATCCGTTTTCTACGAAATATGAGAATGGATTAAAAGCATTTCCTTATTTATTCTGCAGGATGTTAAACGCCGATTATGAGATAATGGCGTATTCCGGTATGGGCGTGTGGCGTTCCCATCGTGATTTTTTGGGAGAAACGGCGGAAAAGCAGTACAACACAGAGCGTATGGAATATCTGCAGCCGAGACGGAAAAAAATGGTTTGCATCCATCTCGGGACCAATGATTCTCCTTATATAAAAAGTGAGAACGACAGGAAAGCGTTTGAACAGGCCTATGTCAGCCTGCTTGACCGGGTGCGGGAATGGGAGCCCGACGCCTATATTGTGTGTGCAACAGGCCCCATGCGCTGCAGGGCGGCTGCCAGTATTGAAAGAATATGCAGTGAAATCAGGGCGCGCGGGGATCGCCGGATCTTTTATGTCCCATTATTCCAGAAATGGTACGACGGGATAGGAAAAGGAGGACATCCCACACATTTCGCGCAGGCGCGCATTGCGAAGCAGCTGTATCACTTTTGCAAAAGGGAAATGGAGTGGGAAAACTGAGTGATGAAAAAACATATTTTGTTCATTTCCAGAGGAATGTCATACGGGGGATCCGGGAGAAATATTTCCGTATTCTCGAAGGGGCTGATTGACGAGGGCTATCCGGTTTCCTTATTGATTCTGCGCGATTATCCGACGGAATATGAAATTGATCCGCGGGTTCATGTGGTTCGCATTCATTTAAAATCAGAGAAAATTAAAATTGGATTTCTGGACGTGATTACCAAATGGTTCCCTGCGATCAAACGCTGTATTGGGGAATTGAGGCCGGATCTGGTCATTCCCTTCGGCGTGGACGTCTGTATATTGGCAATTCTCGGTAACGGGAAAAGAAGCAGGGTTTGCGCGACGGTGAGAAGCGATCCCAGGCATGAGCCGAAGAACGGACTGTTCCGGATGATAAGGGATGTCGTTTATCGCAGGGCCGATTATATCTGGGTTCAAAATACGCAGCAGATACAGAGAATGAACCGCAGCATTTCAAAGTCAAAATATATTGTCGTGCCCAATCCGGTAGGAGCCGAATGGAAAGAAAGGGAATATTCCTACGCCGATACAATAGAGCACTTTGTGAATTTGGGACGTCTCTGCGAAGGAAAGAATCAGAAGACGCTGATCGACGCGTTCGGGATTTTATGTAAAAAGTATCCTCATATTACGCTGGATATCTATGGAGAAGGGGAGCTTAGGGAAAGACTGCAAAAGCAAATTGAACAGCTGCAGCTCAAAGATAGGGTCTTTTTGAGGGGCAGGACGGAGGAGGTGCCGGCCGTTCTGGCAAAAGCGGACGCATATGTTTTGAGCTCAAATTTAGAGGGGATGCCAAACGGACTGATGGAGGCCATGGCCCTGGGGATGCCGTGTATTTCCACCGATTGCAATACGGGGCCGAGAGATTTCATTACGGATCGGGAAAACGGATTGTTGGTACCCTGCAACGATGCGGCCATGCTGGCCGAAGCGATGGAAACCTATATCCGGGATCCGGAGCTGGCAAAACGGCTGGGGAGAAGGGCCAGGACGGTTATCTGGGAAAAGTTCGATGAGAACGTTGTGGTAAAGAAATTTGCGGAAATCATAGAAAGGATGTGAGCATCGGACATGAAAGCATTATTCGATTTGACGGCGACACAGCCCCGGGGCAAGACAAGGTTCCACGGGGGGGGTGAATATGCTAAGACGGTATTCAGAAAGCTGCATGAGGGAAAGCCTGAGGTTGAGCTTCACTGCGTTTATTTTGAAAATGTGGAGCTTGACGGATGGCTGAAGACGTATTTGGAAGACGAAGGGATTGCCGCCCATCCCATCGGGGATTTTAAGGAAATTTCCGCGATATGTGAAACGGAACGGATCGATGTTTTTTACTCCGCGTTGCCCATCGCGTTCCGGGAACGTCCTGTGGGCGCTTCCGTGCGGATGAAGGGAACCATTCACGGGCTGCGGGGGATTGAATGTCCCGGGGACAGATACGCCGTAAAATATTATAAAGGGAGACAGAGGGCGGTTCGGTTCGCAAAAAACCTGTTCCCCGACGCGGTACGGTCTTTTCATAAAAAGAAAATGCGCCGGACATTGGATATGCTGGATGCCCTGGTCTGCGTTTCAGAGCATACCAAGTACGCCATAAAAACGAATTTCCCCGATTATAAGCGGGATATTGCAGTTTTTTATACGCCCCAGAAGGAGGCGGAGCCGTACGAAGGCAGCCGGAAGACGGAGGAAAAATATTTATTGTTGATCAGCGCCAACCGATGGCTGAAAAACGCATATCGGGCGATTCTGGCGCTGGACGAGCTGATGGAAAGCGGCTTTTTGAAGGACTGCAGGGTAAAAATTGTGGGGAAAATGCCGCAGTATTCTTTGAGGAAAATAAAAAATGTAAATCGGTTTGATTATTTGGAATATGTTCCGTCCGATACGCTGGAGTACCTGTACGCGGGGTGTGAAATGTTCATTTATCCCTCCCTCAACGAAGGGTTCGGAATGCCGCCGATTGAGGCGATGAAATACGGGAAAACCTGTGTGCTCTCTGCGATTTGTTCCCTGACAGAGATCTATGGCGATGCCGTTTATTATTTTAATCCGCTGGATCTGGGAGAGATGAAGACAAGAATTTTATTTGCCTATGAAAACAGGATGGATATAAACAAAATCAAACAGAAGGAAGAACAGATCCGTTTCCGGCAGGAGCAGGATCTGCTGAGGATATGCGATTTTATTGTTGATTGAGAGGAAATATGAACAGGGCCGTTAAAAGAGCATCCCGGAATATGATATGGGGTATGGCAAACCGAATAACGCTTATTATTTTCCCATTCCTGATCAGAACGGTGGTGATATATAAGCTGGGCGAGCTCTATGCCGGACTCGACAGCCTATTTACATCCATTCTGCAGACGCTGTGTCTGGCGGATCTGGGAATCGAGGCGTCCATTGTATATAGTCTTTACGAACCGCTGGCCAGAAACGATCTGGATAAGGTGGGAGGAATCCTTTCTTTTTACAAGAAGGTATTCTGGTGGATGGGAGCCGCCATATTTGCTTTGGGCATTCTTCTGCTTCCGTTTCTGGATGTGCTGGTCAAGGGGGAGCGGCCGGAGGGAATCAATATTTACATTGTGTATTTTCTGCAGCTTTTGGATGTTGTAATCGGATATTGGTTTTCCGGATACAAAAACGCTCTTTTGATCGCCCTGCAGAGAGTGGATATCGACGCTCAAATCCGCTTTGTCAAAAATGTGCTCCGGTATATGGCGCAGCTTTTGGTTCTGATTCTCTGGGGGAACTACTATCTTTATACGATTGCCTATCCTGTTTTTACCATAGTCCAGAATATCTGCCGCAATTATATTGTAAACCGGCAATATGCGGTCTACTTTACGGGGGGCGGGATAGAAGAAGCAGAGAAGAATAAAATAAAGTCCAAAGTAAAAGCGCTGTTTATATATAAGATTGGAGATGTTGTGCTCCGGTATTCCGATAATATGGTAATCTCCATTTTTTTGGGGCTGGCGGTTTTGGGAAGATACTCTAATTACTTTTATGTGATATCCGCCCTAATCGGGATATTGGCTATTTACGATAATTCCATCAGGCCGATTATAGGAAATTCCCTTGTGAAAAACGGAAAGGAAAAGAACCTCGGGCTCTTTTGTTTTTTACAGAAAATCAATTTTTGGATAATTGGCTGGAGCAGCATATGTCTGCTGTGTTTGTTTCAGGATTTTGTGACGTTATGGGTGGGGAAAAATCTCCTGCTGGATTTCTCGATGGTCATTTTTTTCGCGGTATATTTCTACTGCTGGAAGATTCAGAACACCGTTCTTGTTTTTAAGGAGGCCGCGGGCCTTTGGGACAGGGATAAATTAAGACCGGTCTGTTCCAGCCTGTTCAATCTGATCATGAATATTCTGCTGGTACACTATATCGGGCTGTACGGAATTGTGTTATCTACCATCCTTGCGGTGACGGTTATTGATTTGCCCTGGTCCGCTCATGTTTTTTTCGGGGAATTTGGCCGCGGGCAGGAAAAATGGTATTATCTGGATATTGCGAAATATACGGTTCTTACAGTGATTGCCGGTTCTATAACCTTTTTTTTCAGCAGGGGGATCCGTATGGAGCCGTCTTTGGGAGGATTTCTGCTGAAAGTGCTGATATGCGTATTGGTTCCGAACATTTTATATGCGTGTTTTCTTTGGCTGGATACAAAGCGGTTCAGAAAAGAAAAGCGGAATGCTTTGAGGTGACGGAATGAAGAAAAAAATTGTGCTGATAGGCCCTGTTTATCCTTATAAGGGCGGGATTTCCCATTATACGGGAATGATGTTTCGCGCACTGGCGGAAGAATATGATGTGAAAATGGTATCCTTTAAAATGCAGTATCCTAAATTCCTGTTCAAAAAAGAGCAGAAGGACTACAGCAATGACCGTTTCAAAATAAACGATACGAACTATTGGCTGAACACGGCCAATCCCTTTAATATTGCGGCGACGGCGCAAAAAATCAGGCGGGAAAAGCCGGACGCTGTGATCCTGCAGTGGTGGCATCCCTATTTTGCCCCCTGTTATTGGCTGCTGTCTCATTTTCTCGGGAAGTGCAAAGTCATTTTCATTTGTCACAATGTTTTTCCGCATGAAAGATTCCCGCTTGACAGATTCCTGACGAAGCTCACCCTGAGGCGCGGAGACGGATTTATTGTGCAGTCGCATCAGGATGAAGACGATCTCTGCGCAATATTGCCCGGCGCCAGGCACATCCTGACCCCGCACCCGACTTATAACGCCTTTAAAATACGAAATATTACGATGGAGGGGGGGCGTGCACAGCTGCGGATGCCGCCGGATGTTCCCATGCTTCTCTTTTTTGGGTTTATCCGGGAATATAAGGGGTTACGGCATCTGCTCAAGGCGATGCCGACAATCCGGAAGGCGTTGAAGCAGGCCGTTTTGTGGGTAGTGGGTGATTTTGGCGGAGAGGAAAGCAAAGCCAGTTATCTGCAGCTGATAGAACAGCTGGAGCTGGGCGACAGCATCCGGCTGGTGGAAGGATATGTGCCGGACGAGGAGGTAGAAAAGTATTTCGCCGCCGCGGATCTGGTGATCTGCCCTTATGAATCCGCTACGCAAAGCGGAATCGTTCAAATCGCTTACGGCTTTGAAAAACCGGTAGTGGTAACGGATGTAGGCGGCCTGCCGGATGTGGTCATCGACGAAAAGACGGGGTATGTTGTCCCCAACAAGGATCCGGAGGCGATAGCAAAGGCCGTTATCCGTTTTTTCTCGGAGAACAGGGCCGCCGTCTTTGCCGGGCATATCCGTGAGGAGGCATATAAGTATTCCTGGGACAGAATGAGGGAGCAAATCGGAAATCTTGTCTTTGCAAAGTAAATATGCTATACTGAGCAAAATGCTGTGAAAGGGGAAAAAGTGGATGAGGCTTGTGGTGGCAGGAACGGGATATGTGGGGCTTGTGGCGGGCGTATGCTTTGCGGAAATGGGGCACGACGTAACCTGCGTTGACGTGGACGAAAAAAAAGTCGCGTTGATGGAAAGCGGCGTTTCCCCAATCTATGAGGACGGCCTGGAAGAACTGATGCGCAAGAACTTCGCGGCGGGGAGACTGCATTATACGACGGATTTTCGCGCGGCATACAGAGAACCGGACGCAATTTTTATCGGCGTGGGGACGCCGGAGCAGCCGGACGGATCCGCCAACTTAAGTTATATTGCCGCCGTTTGCCGGCAGATTGCGGAGAATGTGGAAAAGGACTGCCTGGTGGTTGTGAAATCCACGGTGCCGGTGGGCACGAATGATCGCGTAGAGCAGTTCATTCAGGATTTTCTGGTGAAAAAAGAACTGCGCATTGAGGTGGCGTCCAATCCGGAGTTTTTGGCGCAGGGATCCGCCGTGTACGACACGCTGCACGCGGCGCGTATTATTATCGGAACGGAAAGCGAGAGGGCGGAACGGATCTTACGGGAGATCTACGCTCCCTTTGGGCTCCCCATTGTGGCGATGAACCGGCGTTCCGCAGAGATGACAAAATATGCCTGTAATGATTTTCTGGCGCTTAAAATTTCCTATATGAATGATATTGCGAACCTATGCGAACTGATTGGCGCCAATATTGACGATGTGGCGAAAGGAATGAGTTATGACGAGCGCATCGGGGCGAATTTCCTGAAGGCCGGAATCGGTTACGGAGGAAGCTGCTTTCCCAAGGATACGAAAGCGCTGAAGTTCCAGGCGGATAAAGCCGGATATCATCTCCGGACGGTCACGGCGGCCGTGGAGGTGAATACGGAGCAGAAAACACGTTTGTTTGCCAAAGCGAGCAGCCGGCTGATCAGCTTTTCCCATCTGAAGGCTGCGGTTCTGGGTCTTGCGTTTAAGCCCGGCACAGACGATCTGCGGGAGGCGCCGTCGTTGGACAATGTAAAGCTGCTCTTGGAGGAAGGCGCCGACATCTATGCGTATGATCCCGTGGCGGAGGCGAATTTCCGTAAGCTGTATCCCGAGGGGAAACATGGGAAAGGAAGTATCACCTATGTTTCAGATTGCGAGGAGGCGCTGAAGGATGCAAATCTCTGCTTTATTTTTACAGAGTGGAAGGAACTGAAGGAAGTGCTGCCGGAGCGGTTTAAACAGTTAATGCGGATGCCGCTGGTGTACGACGGCAGAAACGTATACGATGTGAAGGCGATGAAGGAAGCCGGCGTGGAGTATTACAGCATTGGCAGATGAAGGAAGACGGAAGCGGCCGAATGCGGCATACGGATCCGAATGTGAGGGAAATGGAGAACGGATATGGAGAAAAACGGAAACATCCTGATTACCGGAGCGGCCGGCTTTATCGGTTTTTTCCTGGCAAAGCGGCTTTTAGAGGAAGGCTTTTTTGTAGTCGGCATAGATAACATGAACGCGTATTATGACGTGGGGCTCAAGGAGGAAAGGCTTTCCGAACTGTTGGGGCAGGAGGCCTTTCGCTTTGAGAGAGCGGATATTGCTGACGCCGGCGCCGTGCGGGAGATTTTTCAGAGGGTGCGGCCCCGGATTGTAGTGAATCTGGCGGCGCAGGCCGGCGTGCGGTATTCCATTACCAATCCGGATTCTTATATTACAAGCAACATCGTAGGGTTTTATAATATCCTGGAGGCCTGCCGCCATTCCTGTGACGGCGCCGCAAAGGTGGAGCACTTGATCTATGCGTCCAGCTCCTCCGTATACGGGCAGAACAGGAAGGTGCCCTACAGCACGCAGGATCGGGTGGATAATCCCGTTTCCCTCTATGCCGCCACCAAGAAATCCAACGAACTCATGGCGCACGCCTACAGCAAGCTATATGATATTCCGGTGACCGGCCTTCGCTTTTTTACGGTATACGGGCCTTTGGGCAGACCGGATATGGCATATTTCGGATTCACACAGAAAATGGTCCGGCAGGAACCGATTCAGCTTTTCAATTATGGGGATATGTATCGGGATTTCACTTATATTGACGATATTGTGACCGGAATCAGAAAGGTAATGGAAAACGCGCCGGGGCCGAATGGGGACGGCGTGCGCTATAGGCTGTATAACATCGGCAGCAGCAGCCCGGTGAACCTTCTGCATTTTGTGGAAGTATTGGAGAATTGCCTGATGAAGGCCGGCGTAATAGATCGGCCCGCTCAAAAGGAATATTTGCCGATGCAGCCAGGAGATGTGTACCAGACCTTTGCGGACGTAACCGATCTGGAAAGGGATTTCGGATTCTGCCCGTCCACCCCGCTGGAGAAAGGGCTGGAGCAATTCGCGGAGTGGTATGCGGCGTATTATGCGGACAGGGGGAGAAAATGAAAGGAAAGAATCCTCTTTTTCTTATTCGATGCGACCGGAAATTTTTTCTGCCGCTGTTTTTCGCACTTTTTCTCCTGGGCCTGATTCCGATTTTATACCTGTCCGGCTATGTCCATGCCACGGGCGATGACTACGGATACGGATACCGGGCCCATCTTGCCTGGCTGGAAACGCACAGTCTGTCTGAGACGTTTCGCAAGGCTGCCTATACATCCAGAATATACTGGAAAGGGTGGCAGGGAACCTGGTTCACCATTTTTCTGATGGCTCTGCAGCCGGAGGTCTTTTCCCCGGACGCGTACTGGATAGTTCCTTGGCTGATGCTGGGAGTGACTGTCGGGAGCACTTCCCTTCTCCTGCATTATTTTCTGCGGCAGAGGCTCGCGCTTCCGGCATCGGTTTTCTGGTGCGCGGACGCTTTGCTGCTGACGGCCATGATCCAGTTTTTCCCCAGTACAAAATCGGGGATTTTTTGGTACAACGGAACGGTGCATTATATTGTTCCCTATGGACTGGCCCTGATCGCGGTCTACTGTTTTTTCCGCTTTGCCGATTGTGGAAAGCTCCGGTATTTCCTGCCGGCTTTTTTGTGCATGGCTTGTCTGGGAGGCGCCAGCTATCTGGCGGCGCTGCTTGCCCCGATAGTGCTGGTTTACGTTCTGGCAGGTTATGCGAAAAAGAACCGCCGGGTGTTTTGGCTTCTCGTTCCGCTGGCGGCCGAGCTGGCGGGACTGTATGTGAGCATGACGGCGCCGGGAAATAAAAACAGAGGCGGCGAGGATTTCGGTTTTTCTCTGGGGAAAGCCGTCTTGACGGTGCTTGAGTGTTTCGCAGAGGGAGCGCGCTGCGCGTGGGGATATTTGTTTGAAAAGCCTGCGGCGCTCTTGCTTTTGCTTGTCGCCGTGTTTCTGATCTATGAGGGGTTCCGGGAACAGGAGCGGATTGCCTTTTCGTTTCGCTGCCCCGGTCTGTTTTTTTTGCTGATGTACGCCACCTGGTGCGCCATGTTTGCTCCGGCGCTGTATGCGGGAGTGGAGGTTTCCGGCGGTGTGCCAAACACGATCTGGCAGATATTTCTGCTGACGCTGCTGGCGGCGGCGGTGTACGCGGCGGGTTGGGCGGCCGTAAAACGGAAGGAACGGGCCTACGACCGTGTCAGGGCGAGGCTTTGCCTGATGCTTCCGGTGCTGTTTGCAGCGTCGCTTTGGGTATTTGCGCACAAAGGAACGCTGAAGGAGACCGCCTGTTATGTAAGCTATGCGTTTCTTTCCTCCGGGGAGGCGGCGGATTACCGGGCCCAGATGGAGGAACGGCTGGAGATCCTGCTGGATCCGCAGATTCGGGAGGCGCGGCTGCCCGCCATGAATTCGGAACAGGGGCCGCTTATGCACATGGAGGTGCTGGAGGATCCGGAAGGGTGGACGAACGGCGTAGTGCGGGATTTTTACGGAAAGGACAGCGTAGTACAGATACCGAGGGAGAACGGGGACTGAGGGAAAAGTCCAACCACAATATCTATGCAAAATTCTATAAATTAAGAATTTTTTAAACTATATCTTGTTGCATCAAATCCCATTCAGTGCTATGATTAACATAACTGCAGTTTGTTATGTCTTTTTTTAGTGGAAAAGTGTACACAGGAGGAAAAAAAATTGAGAAACAGGCTTCGTATTTTGGCTGCTTTCTTATGCGCAAGTATGCTGTTGACATCCAACGCATCCTATGTGCTGGCGGCGAGTGTCTCCGGGAACGGGGATATGCTGACTGATGAGGTCGTATCCGACGGCGATCTTACGGACGCCGGGGACGATGGGGAGAGCGTCCCGACTGTGACGGAGACGGAGGAGGAAACGCAGAAGGATAAGCAGGAGCCTTCGCAGGAACCGGAATCCTCCGACCCGGAGGATGAGCTGCCCGGATCGTCCCAGCCTGCGCAGGGGGAGAACGGCTCGGAGGAGGCTTCCGTAGAGCCGTCGTCCGAGGAACCGTCTGGGTCCGAACCCAGCGAGGAAGCGACGGAAACCGATTCCGCTGAAGAAACGGAAGAATCTTCCATACCGGCAGAAACCGAGACGGAAAGCATGACCGAAGACGTGACAGAGACGGTAACCGAAACCGAGACGGAAACGGAGACAGAGGAATTTGATGTTTCCGGGAACGATATTTCCGGGAATGATCTTTCCCTGCTGACCGGCTTTCAGCTTTTGGCGGTAGCGCCCAGTACGATGTCCAAGTATTTTAAGGTGTCCGAGGGCAAGCTGGAGCTTCAGGAGGGCATCGACAAAGCAAATCTGCCCAAAAAAATTACGGCCAAAGACTGGACATCCTTGGGCGATACAATCACTGAAATCCCGGCCGGCGTCCTGGACGGGGAGAGCGGGGTGGAGCAGCTGGAGATCCCCAAATCCGTGACGACCTTTGCGGAGGGCGCGTTCTATGGCGCCGAACATCTGCAGTATGTATCCTTTGAGGATAACCAGACCGGCGCTACGAAGCTCTGCAAGAGGATGTTTTCCAACTGCGACAAGCTGCTGGGCTCGGAGGCAGGCGCTCCCTTCCAGATCCCGTCCGGAATAACGGAGATAGAGGAAGACTGTTTTGAAAATTGCTCGAGCCTGCTGGGGGTCAAGTTCCCAAGCGCTCTGACCAAGATTGGGGTCCGGGCGTTTAAGGGATGTACCAGTATGCAGAGCGCGCCTCTGGACGGAACCGAAATAACGGAGCTGGACAATTATTCGTTCCAGAATGCCGGGATTACGGAGCTTGTTTTTCCTGCCGGTTTGACCAAAATAGGCAATTCCGCGTTTGCCGGCTGCGCGCGGCTGGGGAAGGTGGATTTTTCGAAGATAACGAAGCTGACCAGCTTCGGCAGCAGCGCTTTTTTGGGAAGCGGCGTGCAGTATATAGATTTTGGCACGGGCGTTGAAACGATTCCCGAGTCGGCTTTTTCGGGGTGCGACAAGCTGCAGGGAACGCTGAAGGGGGGAAGCCCGAATCCCGCGGATATGCTGATTATCGGAAGCGAGAATCAGGGATCCGGCGTTAAGACGATAAAAACCAACGCGTTTGCAAACTGTGTTCAGCTGAAGCTGCTTCAGCTGAACGCCAGCGTAGAGAATGTGGGCAGCGGCGCCTTTGTAGGATGCAGCGGACTGAAGGAGATCGACATCTATAACGGCAAAGGGAAAGAAAGCACCATTGCCCTGGCTTATAACGCGTTTCCTTCCAATGATAAGATGGTAGTGCGCGGGTACGGCGGCACGGTAGAAGAATGGGCGGGCACCTATAAAGACCAGGGTGTTGTCTATGATTCCCTGTATCCGGCCTACGAGCTGGAAATTAAGTATCCGAACGGCGGCGGCAGCTGCACATGGGACAAAAAAGAAGCTAAAATCGGCGAAACGGTCAAGCTCACGCCGAAAGCGAACTCGGGCTATACCCTTCTGGCCGTTTTGTGCGGAGGAAGGACCCTGGGAGCGGATGGAACCTTTGTGATCCAAAGCGGCGATATCAGCAGAGATAAGATCCTGATAGATGTCATTTTTGTCAAGAAATCAGGAGACGGGGCAACGACGGCAGGCGATTATACGCTGAAAGCCACCGGGGGCTCGCTTTCGATTATGTCCAACACGCTGCGGTTTCCCAATACCCTGATGAGCACCCGTCTGGTGATTGAAAAAGACGGCAGAGCGACCAACAGTTCCGTCTGGAGTTATACGGTAACGAAGAAGAAGGACTGTGTTTCTATCGATGCCGAAGGCAATATCCGCGCGTTGAAGACAACGGGGGACAGTCCGGCGCAGATCACGGCCAAGCTGAAGAATACCAGCGTGCAGCTTAGCTTAGACGTTTATGTCGGAGCGGAAAAGAAAATAAAGGAAATAAAAGAATTTGAGTTTGAAACCGTTACCGGCTTTAAAAATTCCACAGAAACGTTTACGGACGGGGAAAGCTATCAGATGCAGGTGCTTTCCATTTCTCAGAATCTGGTAAAGTCCGCGCTCAGCAGTAAATCGACGAAAAATATCGGCGTTACGGTGAAGGCGGTGAACGAATCGGAGGAACAGATTGATCTGGCCTATACGTGGGTCAGTGGGGACACCGGCGTCGTAAAGCTGGCCAGCAGTGATACCAGCTCCGGAACAAATACGCTGAAAATCTGCGGAATCGGAACTACCACGGTGACGGTAACCTCCAAACTGGCGAACAGCGATGGGGAGAAGCTGTCCAAGAAATTTATTGTTAAGGTGGTGGATAAAGCGCCGCATATCGAAGCGGCTTCGATCAATATCAACCCCAGTAACTCCGAACCCGTTTCCTTTAAGCTGATCTGCGTGCCGGATACACAGATTGAAACCGGCGGTTCCAACGCGCCGGCCGTGGTTGACAGCAAATATCAGGAGATAACGGGGCTGGAACCGGACTATGACGATGACAGCAAAACGGTCAGTCTCTATTTGGATCCGGACTCCGCTTACGCAAAGAAGGATCAGACAATAAAGAACCTCTATCTGCGTGTCTTTATCCAGGATGAGGCGCTTCCTTATTATGTCCAAATGCCGAATGTGGTTATCACGAAGAAGGAGCCGAAGCTCTCTGTGAAGCTGACCGGAAAAATCAACCGGTTTTTAAAGAAAGAGGCGCAGGGACAGGGCGAGATTGCAGTCGCCGTGACCGTGCCGTCGGGATATGTCCTGGATGGCGAGACAGAACCGAAACTGGAGGATCTGAGCGAGAAAGAGAAGGATAAGGGGTTTGCGGATAATTTTGAAGTAAAAAAAGCGGACGGGGATGACAAAAAGCTGATTATCACGCAGAAAGCGGAGACGCTGGAGAACAACGAGGCAAACGGCAACAAGCCGGTGCTGGCGGGGTATCTGGTCCTGAAGTGCGAAGGCTATGCGGAATCCAAAATCAAGATCACGATTCCTACGGAAAATACGCAGCCGTCCTATGTGCTTTCTCTGACGACGTTGTCCTTGAATACGAACGCGCAGGATCAGGAATTTCAGATTCAGCTTCTGGATAAGAAGACCAAGTCCGTCATTGACCTGGATGGCTTTACGGTAAAGGTCAACAAGCCAAAATCCAGCGAATGCTATTGGTTCGATATGGACAATATGGCGGAAGTGGATGAGAGTGGCGATGTGATTAAGGTGAAGTTCCAGGGTGATTCCTCGGCGAAGCTCCCGAAGTCTTCCACCTTGTATCTGGATTTGGAGTCGTCTCAGGAGTGGAGCTCTGCGATTTCCTATAAGCTGACCGTGAAAGCAAGTTCTACGATCCCGACAGCGAAGCTTTCCGCCAGTACCATTACAATCAATCAGTCATTTTTTGAAAAAGGTACGACCGAAATTTCGCTGAACCAGGCAGATGCAGAACTGCCTGAAGTGGAGTTTGAGACGAAGGAAAAAGGAACAAAGAAAGAAAACGCGGACAAGATTCAGCTTAGCTACGAGGAAGGAACGATAACGGCCTCTATCAGTAAGGAAGACAAACCCGCGGTAGGGACATACAGTTATACGGTCAAGCCCAGGGTACAATATGCCAATACAGAGACGAAGGAATGGATAAAAACTCTCACGATCAAGGTGCAGATTGAAGAAAAGGTGCCGCAGATCAAGCTGAAGTCGAATACGTTCAGCCTCAATACAACGGTTGACCCGGGAATGGAACAGGCAAAACAGACCTTTACGTGGCAATATCTGCCTAAGGACGAGGATCTGGGCGTTCTGCCGGCGCTGGAAAACGTTACGATATACGACAAGACAAATTCCCATGAATACTCCGTTTCCGATGCGCCGATCAAGATTTCTGCCAGTCAGGATAAGGACACGTCAACTCTGTATTTTGGCGTGGAACTGACCGGCAAGGAAAAGATCAGCAAAACGACGACCTATGAGATTCGGAATATCAAGATTGGAGAGGCGGAGGTCAATCCGCTGACGGTCAAGGTTAAGCCGATTACAGCCAAACCTACGATAACTCTGAGCAAAAAGGGCAGCATCAACGTGCTGGACAGCTCCACGGGCTTTATTTACACGGTCAAGATTAAGAATTATGCGGGCAGCATCGATATGGCGGGAGACAGCCCGAACGCTAAGGTGTTTGCGGAGTTCCCGAAAAGCGGGACGGATTTCCTGACGCAGGGAATGCATTTTAAGCTGGAACCGGTGAAGGAAAAGGGCGAGATTGTGCCCAATCAGTTCAGGCTGTTCGTGGATCCGGACAAAGCGCAGGAAATTGAGCAAAGAAATTATAAGCTGATTTTGCGGTTCTATGTGGGCGGGAAACTCATGAACGAGGAAAAGAACGGTACGGTTGTAGAGATTAAACCGACCCAGACCATGCCGAAGGTGAAAGTCGGAACCACCGCCATGAATTTTTATATGAATGTGAAGGATTACGCAGTAACCACCACGTTGGAACCGCAGAAGGAGACGGACGCTAAGATCAAGAAAGTAGTTTGGGCGAAGAAAACCTCGGATCTGGTGAAGGATGCGTTTTATCAGCCTCAGTTTGAAGACGGAAAGCTGACGGTTAAGATCAAGAACCCCGCATTGCTGAAGAAGGGCTCATCCTATAGTCTGATATTCGCTATCCAATGCGATAATCAGTTCGCAGAAACGGAAGGGACGACGTTTACGATTAAAGTGACAATGAAATAGGGAATGCCTAACCGCACAGAGGGCCGGGAATATCGGATAAATCATATTCCCGGCCTTTTTGTGCAAAAAAGACGGGAGAGGATGTTGCACACTGTCTCTTGAATAAAGCAGCGTCATAGGGTAAAATAAACCATGGACGGATGATATGCCGCCGGGTACGGACAAAAGGAGTCGGGATAGTACATGAAGACTACGGTTTTATATCTCGTTGTCCCCTGTTACAACGAGGAAGAAGTGCTGGAAAAATCCGCGGCGCGCCTGAAGGATAAAATGGCGCGTCTGACGCAGGCGGGGCGGATCGGAAAAAGGAGCCGGGTGCTGTTTGTCAACGACGGCAGCCGGGACCGGACCTGGGAGATCATCCGGGAACTGACGAAGCAGGACGAGCTGTTTGCCGGCCTGAGCTTTTCCCGCAATTACGGGCACCAGAGCGCGATCCTGGCGGGTATGCTGGCGGCCCGCGGCAGGGCGGACGCGGTGGTTACCATCGACGCGGATCTGCAGCAGGATATAGAGGCGCTGGATCGGTTCCTGGACTGCTACGAGAACGGAAGCGAGATCGTCTATGGGATCCGCAACGACCGGAACACGGACGGCGTTTTTAAAAAGACCACCGCGCGGATCTTCTATAAGCTGATGCATCTGCTGGGCTGCGAGACCATCACGAACCACGCCGATTACCGTCTGCTGTCCAAAAAGGCGCTGGACGCGCTGGCGGAATTTAAGGAAGTAAATTTGTTTTTACGGGGCCTGATCCCCAGTATGGGGTTTGCGTCGGACGTGGTGTATTTTGATGTAAAGGAAAGGGAAGCGGGACAGTCCAAGTATACGCTGCGCAAAATGATCACACTGGCGGTGGACGGCATCACCTCCATGAGTACCCGGCCGCTGCAGATCAGTACGGGGCTGGGATTTGTGGCCTGTCTGTTCAGCATCGGGATGTTCCTTTCCTGTATCATAGACTGGGTAAACGGACGGGTGGTGGCAGGCTGGACTTCTACGGTGGCCATTATCTGTCTGATCGGCGGTATGATGATGATCTCCCAGGGGATCATCGGAACCTATATCGGCAAGATTTATATGGAGAGCAAGGAACGGCCCCGGTACATTGTGGAGGCGGTGATTCTGCACGACGGAGAGAAAGAAGATGCGAACGGACGGGATTGACATTCACGCGGACGATTTCGGAGAGTCCGTCCACGCCTCCGCGGACATTCTGGACTGTATCCGCGCCGGAAAGCTGGACAGCATCAGCGTCCTGTGCAATATGAGCTGTTTTGAAGAATGCGTCGGGCTGTACCGGGCGATGCCGGTAGAGCAGACGGCGCCGGTGAAGATTTCCGTCCACATCAACCTGATGGAGGGAAGCAGTCTGACAGAGCCGGGCAGCCTGCCGGATCTGACGGACAGACAGGGGCATTTTTGCTGTTCCTGGGGCAGGCTGTTTGCGCATTCCTTCCTGCCCGGTCAGAAAAAATGGAAGGCACAGCTCAAACGGGAAATCCGCGCGCAGATCGGGGCTGTGCGGGCCGCCTTTCCCGGGATGGGAGCGCTGCGGATCGACAGCCATCAGCACACCCACATGATTCCATTGGTGGCAAAAGCGCTGTTTGAGGTGCTGGAGGAGGAAGGCTGGGAGACGGAATATATCCGGGATGCGGCCGAGCCGCTGTTTGTCTTTTTGAGACGGCCCTCTCTGTATAAAACCTACCGTCCGGTGAATTTTCTGAAAAACCTGGTCTTACATTTTTGTTCCCGGTTGTTACGACGGCGTTTCCGCAAATGCGGCTTTGCTCCCATGTGTCTCTGGGGACTGGTCATGAGCGGGGAAATGGACGAAAAACGGGTGCGCCTGCTGCTGCCCGATATGCGCCGTTTTGCCCAAAGGCATGGCAAAAAGCTGGAAATTCTTTTCCACCCGGGGAGTGTACTGCCGGAGGAGATCGGAGAGGAATTTTCTCAGGCAGAGGCGGTTGCATTTCATGTTTCGCCCAAACGGGAAATCGAAAAGCAGGCGGTCCGCGCCCTATAGGGGCAGGGCCGTCCGGGAGAAGTGGGGAGTGTTAAGATGGACAAAATAGCGGTACTGGTGCCCTGTTATAACGAGGAAAAGACTATCGGGAAGGTAGTGCGGGACGCTAAGCGGATGCTGCCGGAAGCGGTGGTCTATGTTTACGATAACAATTCTACAGATCGCACGGCCCAAATTGCTGCGGACGAGGGAGCGGTGGTGCGCCATGAATATCAGCAGGGGAAGGGCAATGTGATCCGCCGGATGTTCCAGGAGATCGACGCCGCCTGCTATGTCATGGTGGACGGGGACGATACCTATCCTATGGAGGACGCGCCGGAAATGGTGCGGCTGGTGCTTTCCCAAAATGCCGACATGGTGGTAGGGGACCGGCTTTCCTCCACGTATTTTGAGGAAAATAAGCGCCCCTTCCACAATCTGGGCAACAGCATGGTGCGTTCCGCCATCAATCTGCTTTTTAAATCGGATATCCGGGATATTATGACGGGGTACCGGGCCTTTTCCTATCGCTTCGTCAAAACCTTTCCCGTGCTGTCCCGGGGATTTGAAATCGAAACGGAAATGACGATTCATGCGGTCTATAACAATATGCAGGTGGAGAACGTGGTAATCGCTTACCGGGATCGGCCGGAGGGAAGTCAATCCAAGCTTAACACCTATTCCGACGGCTTTCGGGTGCTGCGGATGATTTTCCGGATGTTCCGCCAGTACCGGCCCTTTGCGTTTTTCGGGCTGCTGGTGCTGATTCTGTCTGCGCTGGCCGCCGCGTTCTTTATCCCGGTGGGAATCGAGTATGTAAAAACCGGGCTGGTGCTCAAGTTCCCCACGCTGATTGTCTGCGGGTTCGCGGCGCTGGCGGCGATCCAGTCTTTTTTCGCCGGGTTGATTCTGCACAATCTGGGCATGAAGGACAGAAGGGATTTTGAGTTCCGCCTGCAGCTGGTGGAAAGAATGAAAACGGGGAGCGGCAAGCATGCTTAAAGAACTGGAATATCCTTTTGACAGCGAATGGATTTTAAAGAAATCCAAAAGCATAAAGAAAAGACTGCTGGAAGAATCCACGCCGCGTCTGCCCAAACGGATCGCGGTGCTGGGCGGCTCCACGACCCACGACATCGTCCGGATCCTGGAGCTTTTCCTGCTTAATCAGGGAATTGAGCCCTCCTTTTATGAATCGGAGTTCAATCAGTACTGGGAGGACGCCATGTTCGGCAACGAAAAGCTGGAGGCTTTCCGGCCGGATGTGATTTTTGTGCATACCAGCCTGCGCAACATCCGGGCGTTTCCGGCGGCGGGCGACTCCAAAGAACAGGTGGAAGCGCTGCTGGAAGCGGAATATGGCCGGTTTGAAACCATGTGGGACAGACTGGCGCAGGTCTGGCACTGTCCCATTATTCAGAACAATTTTGAATATCCGTACTTTCGGCTCATGGGGAACCAGGACGCGGCAGCGCCCTATGGCAGGACGCACTTTGTCAGCCTGCTGAATTTGAAATTTGCCGGGTACGCCCAGACGCATGAAAACTTCTATCTCAACGACATCAACTATCAGTCGGCGGTCTACGGGCTGGACAAATGGTCGGCGCCTTTTTTCTGGCATATGTATAAGTACGCGCTGTGCCTTCCGGCCATTCCCTGGCTGGCCCACAATGTGGCCAATATCATCAAATCCCTTTTCGGAAAAAACAAAAAGTCCCTGGTGCTGGATCTGGACAACACGCTCTGGGGCGGCGTGGTAGGAGACGACGGGCCGGAGAACTTAGAGATCGGGCAGGAAACCAGTCTGGGTCAGGTGTATGCGGAATTTCAGTCCTATGTGAAGCTGCTGAAGGACTATGGGGTGATGCTCAACGTGGCTTCCAAAAATGAGGAGGAAAACGCGCTGGCAGGACTGCGGCACCCGGCCGGTGTGCTTCGCCCGGAGGATTTTATTCTGATAAAAGCGAATTGGGAACCTAAAAGTCAGAATATTTTGAAAATTGCAGAAGAAATGAATATATTGCCAGACAGTTTGGTATTTGCTGACGACAATCCGGCGGAGCGGGAGATTGTGCGCTGTCAGGCGCCGGGCGTGACCGCGCCGGAGATCGGCAGGCCGGAGGATTCCATCCGGGTGCTGGATCGGGGCGGGTATTTTGAGGTGACGTCCCTTTCCGAGGATGACCGGAAACGAAATGAGATGTATCAGGCCAACCGGATGCGGCAGCAGCAGCAGGCCGCCTTTGCGGATTACGGGGAATATCTGCTTTCCTTACAGATGAAGGCAAAGATCGCGCCCTTTGAGCCGGTGTATCTGGCGCGGATCGCCCAGCTCACCAATAAGAGCAATCAGTTTAATTTGACGACCCGGCGGTTCACCCAGGCGCAGATCGAGCAGATGGCGCAGGATCGTTCCTATCTTACCCTGTATGGGAAGCTGGAGGACAAGTTCGGAGACAACGGCGTGGTTTCCGTGGTCATCGGACGGCTGGAGGGAGACTGCGCGCATATCGAGCTGTGGCTCATGAGCTGCCGCGTCTTGAAACGGGATATGGAGGCCGCCATGATGGACGCATTTTTACAGCGATGTCTGGCGGCGGGGGCGCATACGGTTTTCGGGTATTATTATCCCACGGCGAAAAACGGTATGGTACGGGATTTTTACGGGCAGCAGGGCTTTGAAAAGGTGTCGGAGGAGACGGACGGCAGCACTGTCTGGAAATATGAAATTCCGGTTCCCTATGAGAACCGGAATCATGTGATTCAAGTGGAGGGGCAGGATGCTCTTTAATTCCTATCTTTTTATTTTGCTTTTCCTGCCGCTGTGCGTATGCAATTTTTATTCGATGGAGCGCGACTGGCGGCATGCGTCCAATCTGCCGTACCGGGCAGGGCGGGCGAAGCAGTGGCTGGTAGCCTTTTCTTTCTGGTTTTACGGGTTCTTTCATCTCCGGTACCTGGGGATCATGCTGGGCAGCATCGGGTTCAATTATCTGATCTGCACCGGGATCCTGAAGGCGCGCAAAAAGGCGGGGGCAAATCTGCTTCTGGCCGCTGGCGTGGCCGGAAATCTGGGCCTGTTGTTCTATTTTAAGTATTATGACTTTTTTGTCGGGAACCTGAATGCGCTGTTTGGGACAAATCTGGCGCTGAAACATATTTTGCTGCCGCTGGGCATCAGCTTTTTTACCTTTCAGCAGATCGGGTTTTTAGCGGACGCCTGGCGGGGGGAGGTAAAAACGGTTCTGCAGCAGAACGGCAGGCCGGGCGACAGGGTATCGCTGCTGGATTACACGCTGTTCGTTTCCTTTTTCCCTCAGTTGATTGCGGGCCCCATCGTCAGCTTTGAGGAGATGGCCCCCCAGTTTTTCCGGATCGGGAAACGGGAGTTTTCCTGGGAGACCTTTTCGCGGGGCGTCTGCCTGTTTGTCCTGGGGCTGGGGAAAAAGGTATTGCTGGCGGACACCTTCGGGCGGGCGGTGGATTTCGGATATGGGAACCTCTCCTCCCTGAGCGGGACGGACGCGGCGCTGGTCATCCTGTTTTATTCCCTGCAGCTTTATTTTGATTTTTCCGGCTACTGCGACATGGCGCGGGGAATTGGCCGTATGTTCGGCATGGAAATCCCCTCAAACTTCGATTGCCCTTACCGTTCGGCGGGTCCGACGGAATTTTGGCGGCGGTGGCACATGACGCTGAACCGGTTTCTGACCAAATATGTATATATTCCCCTGGGCGGCAGCCGCAAGGGAACGGCGCGTCTGTACGGGAATCTGCTGCTGGTATTTTTGATAAGCGGCCTGTGGCACGGGGCAGGATGGAATTTCGTGATCTGGGGGCTTTTGCACGGGGTGGCCTGTATGCTGGAGCGGATCTGGCAGCGGGGCAAGGATCGGTCCTCGGAAAAGATGGGGCCGGTGAAACGCTTTTTGTCGGTGGCCGTCACCTTCCTTTTTGTCAGTTTTGCCTGGGTCTTTTTCCGCGCGCCGGATACCGCGTCCGCGCTGGCGCTGTTTGGCCGTCTGCTCCATGGCGGTTTTGCGCTGCCCGCCGCAGGCATCTGCGAGGGCTTCCAGCTTTCGGAGCTGTGGTATGTTTGTAAGATCCTGCATCTGGATCGGCTGCCCGGCAGTTTTCTGTATCTGTGCGCTGTCTTTACGCTGTTTTCCCTGTTTCTGGTTTTTCGGGGGAAAAATGCCCAGCAGTATGCGGAAAGGTTTACGCCAAAGGTTTCCAATATGGCCGCGCTGGCCGTGCTGGGCTGCTGGTGCGTGCTTTCCCTGTCGGGTGTGAGCACCTTTTTGTATTTTAATTTTTAGGGCTTGTGTTTGGGATGGAAAGGCCGGAAGGGAGAGCGGAGGAGGCTACGATGCAGCGTTTTCAGAAGTGGTTTGCGGGATTTCTCATTTTACTGCTTACCGGTCTGCTTTTGGCGGGCGGTCTGGTGATCTGGGTGGATCCTTTTTTCCAATATCACAAACCTCTGTCCTGGTTTCCCTATCTGGTGGACAATCAGGTGTACCAGAACCCGGGACTGGCAAAAAACATGGAGTATGACGCCGTGCTTTTGGGTTCCTCCATGACCACCAGCTTCAACACCGACTGGTTTGAGGAGGTGATGGGACTGAAAACCCAGAAGCTGTCCTATAACGGTTCCTATCCGAAGGATCTGGCCAACATTATGGATCTGGTTTTTGACGCGAAGCAAGACCGTGTGAAGGCGGTCTTCATGGCAGTGGACGAGGGGACGTTTTCGGCCGATACGGAAGAAACGAAATTCCCGATCACCGGGTATCTCTACGACAAGAATCCCTGGAACGACGTGCAGTATCTGTTCAACAAGGAGGTGCTTCTGGACTATATCCTGCGCCCCCTGGCGGATCCGAAGGACAAGTCCGACTGGGCCGAACTGTATAAACCCTGGTGGACAGATGAGTATTATTCCAAGGCCACCGTGCTGATGTATTACACGCCGGCCAAACAGAGGGAGGAGCCGCTGCCCGCGGACTATTTCACCCAGGCCGTGGAGAAGAACATGACGGAAAATATCTGTCCTTATTTCGAGGCGCATCCGGAAACGGAGTTTTATATCTTCTTTCCGCCCTACAGCATCCTGTACTGGAACGATGTGAGAAACGGCCGGGAGCTGGAGGCGGTTTTAAACCGGATTTCCTGTATGGCCCGGCGTATGCTTGCCTACGACAATGTGCATCTGTTCAGCTTTCTGGCGGAGGAGCAGATCGTCTGCAACCTGAATAATTATGCGGATGAGCTCCATTATCATAAGGACGTCTGCCGGTATATTACGGAGTGCTTTCAAAGCGGCGCGTGCAGGCTGACGGAGGAAAATCTGGAACAGCATCTGGACAGTCTGGAAAAACTGGTGTCGGAATACGATTACGACGCCATCTGGGACGACTGGTATGACGCTGCGCCGCGCTTTTATGAGGGACGGGGTTAAAACGGCTATGGTACAAAAGGCTTTTGGGATTTTATTCGTATTTGTGCTGGCGCCCTGCTGTATCGGGCCGCTGTTTACAACGGGAATGGAACGGGACGGGCGCAGTCTGTCCCGGCTGTATCTGGCGGGTTTTCTGGCGCAGCTGGCAGTCTTTCAGCTGATAGCGGTGCCCGTCATGATTCTGGACGCCTTTGGGATGGATCGGCTGGTGTATCTGACAAACGGCGCGCTGCTTTTGCTGATGGCGGCCGGCGTATGCCGGGCGGCCTGCCGGCTTCGCCGGGAGGGGCTGTCTTTGACGGGGACGCCAGGCAGGCTGGCGGACCGGGTGCGCCAAATCCGGCTGCCCGGCCGGACGTGCTGTGTGTTCTGGGGCATTGCGCTTTTGCTGATCGGGTTTCAGATGGCCATGTCCTATCTGTATGCGTCCTTTGACGGGGACGACGCTTATTATGTGGTGCAGTCCGTACTGGCGGACGAGACGGGCGTGCTCAACCGCATCCGTCCCTATACGGGGCTTTCCACCGATCTGGATATCCGGCACGCGCTGGCGGCGCTGCCGCTGTGGATCGCCTACGTGGCGCGGATGACGGGCATTCATGCGGCTATCGTGGCGCATACGCTGCTTCCCCTGGTGCTGATCCCGCTGACGTATGCGGTGTATTTTTTGATTGGCAGAAGGCTGTTTGGGGCAGGGGACAAAAGGGTGCCCCTTTTCCTGGTGTTGGCAGGTCTCATGCAGATCTGGGGCAATACGTCTATTTATACAAACGCCACCTTTTTCCTGATGCGGACCTGGCAGGGGAAATCCATTCTGGCGAATCTGGTTCTGCTGGGGGTCTTCTGGCTGCTTTTGGAGATTCTGGGAGAAGAAAAGAAAAAACCGGTCTGGGGGTTCTGGGCGCTGCTTGTCACGGCCAATGTCGTTTCCGCCATGATGACCAGCATGGGAACCTTTCTGGCGGCTCTGCTGATAGGCATTGTGGGGCTGACAGCGGCGGTGCGGCAAAAAAGGGCGGCGCTGCTGATCCGGCTGGGGCTTTGCTGTCTGCCGAATGTGGCGTATCTGGTTTTGCTGCTGTTGCTGTCCTAGGAGGAAAAAAGGATGTCGGAAATTTTACGGATCTTTCAGGAATACTGCGGCAGCGGGTGGTACCCGGTTCTGTTTCTCGCCGCGCTCCTCTATTTGCTGGTAACGGAAAAAAACAGGACGATCCGCCTGGTTTTGGTGGAATCGTCCCTGGTTTTAGTGGCGCTGTTCTTTCTGCCTCCCTTTAAGGCGCTGATGGATGTGCTGGATGAAGGCACCTATTACCGGGTGCTCTGGCTCTGGCCCATGACTGTGGGCATCGCGTATGCGGGAATCAAGTGCTTTGGCCGCCATCCCCGCACCGGCTTTGCCATTCTGGCGGCAGCGCTCATCCTGACCGGACGGTATACTTACAAAAACGTGAATATTACAAGGGCGCAGAACCGCTTCCATATTCCCAACGCCGTGGTGGCCATCTGCAACGAAATGATGCCGGCAGAGGATGAGGAGCGGGTATGGGCCGTTTTCCCGGATGAGCTGATCCATTATGTGCGGCAGTATTCTTCCGAAATCCAAATGCCCTACGGCAGGGAAATGCTGGTGCCGGAATGGACGTGGAACTGGGACACCCATCCCATTTACCGGATCATGCGGGTGCAGCCGGTGGATCTGGACGCGCTGGCGCCGCTGCTGACGGAATATAACTGTCATTATCTGGTTTTGAACCGGGCCGTGCCCACGACGGGCAGTCCAGAGGAAAACGGACTGGTAAAGATCGCCGGGATCGAAGCCTATGATGTTTACCGTAACGAGTCGGTGCCGATCTTCAAAAAACAAAATTAGGGAGAAAAGACCTCCGCAAACCGGGACGCCACCTTTTGGCGTCCTTTTTGATTCAGATGAAAGCCGTCCGTCAGGCAGTCGGTGTCGTCCATGGTGACGGCCCCGTAATAATTGTCAATGAAGGTGATGCCGTTGCTGCGGCCGGCCTCCAGATACCAGTTTACATAATCTGCCAGCGTGCCGTTTCCCAAATCGTCCAGATCGGCATCCACGGTATTCCCCGCGCCGTCCGTGTACGTGCCGTAGGTGGGGGAGAGCAGATAAATCCGGATGTGGGGATAGGTTTCCTGAATGAGCTGGATGGAGGCGGTCAGCGCGCCGAAACAGCTATTTAAGTTCTTTAGGTTATTTTCGTCGTAGACGGTGCGGCCGTCCCGGTAGTCCTGCAAATCGTAAAACAGGATCAGATCGTCCACCTTTTGCATATCGGTTTCTTCCAGCGTCCGCAGCGCGGCCAGGGCCGATTCCGATCCCATATCGGGGACAATCACGTCCATCAGCTCGAAATTCTGGTTGCAAAGCGCCGCGGTGATCCAATACAGGCTCACGCCGTCCAGCGGGTAGGAATTTTCATACTGCGTATTTTTCATGGAAATGGTGCTGCCGGGAAACGCGCCGTTCCGGATAACGGCCCCGGTGGCCTTTTCCATTTGGGCGCAAAGTCCCTCCTCTCCCCGGTCGTCGGAGAGCGGATCGTTGCCCAGCGCCAGCACGGTGGTCACGCCGTCGTCCTCCCGGCCCTTCAGAAGCTCCGGATCCAGCGGCTGCACGTAGTCCAGCAGTTCCACGTCGAAGGCGGCGTTATGCTCGTTGGGATCGTAGCCGGACGCCTCGCCCCGGTTCCAGAGAAAGAGCTGGATGATCGTAATCACAAAAATAACCACCACCGTCAAAAAAAAGATCAGGTGCCAGTTGGGCCCTTTCTTTTTGCGCTTGCGTTTTTTCTTCCCCGTATGCGGGCGTTTTTGAGCGGTTTTATCAAAATATTCTTCTTCGTCTGCTTTCATCTTTTTCTCCCGGTGCCTGTATGTATCTTATCTTATCATTCCGTTTCGGTACTGTCCAGAAAAAAGCGGGGAATTAAGAAAATCTACAGAAATTAACGGTTTCCTTTTACCGGCCCGAGTGTTATAATTTCCGTGACGGAAAGGAAAGAACATGAAGAAAAAAATGACCCTGAAAGAGTTCATTTTCCTGCAGGCGGTGGTCATGCTGTATACCATGGCGGCCGTTATCGGGAAGTTTGCCGCCGGGCAGACAGGATATGGCTTTTTGCTTCTGTACTGCGCCGAGGTGGGGGTACTGGGGATATACGCCCTGCTGTGGCAGCAGATTCTCAAGCGGTTCGAGCTTTCCACAGCCTATGCCAACCGGGCGTTGGCGCTGGTATGGTCCCTCCTGTGGGCGGTTCTGATTTTCAACGAACGGGTGACGGCCAGGAAGCTGCTTGGCATCGCGCTGGTCGCGGTGGGCGCGTTTTTGGTCAACCGGGAAGGGGGGACGCAGGAGAATGCCTGATATCCATTACGTTTATCTGATCGCTTCCGTGCTGGCCGCCTCCCTGTCCCAGCTTCTGTTGAAAAAGGGCGCCATGCAGCACCATGCTTCCCTGTGGAGGGAATATTGGAATCCGTGGGTGCTGTGCGGCTATCTTGTGCTGCTGGGTTCCGTTTTCCTCACCATCTGCGGCCTGAGGGGCCTGGATTATCTCAACGCTCCCATCGTGGAATCGCTGGGGTATGTTCTGGTTCCCGTTCTGGGCGCGGTCTTTTTCCGGGAAAAGCTGGGCTGGCGCCGGTTAGTGGGAATAGGCTGCATAGTGGTCGGAATGGTAGTGTTCTATATTTGACGCCGGGATCTGCAACCATTTTGCATAGTCCCGCGTCTTATCGGAGGAGACGGCCAGCAGGGGAAGTTCCCTGGGGTTCTTGCAGTGCTCCTTCAGGTTCTGCCGTTCCTGCTTATCGAGATTGACATATTTCATGTAGGAAATTTTCAGCTCGGTGAGGTGGCCCCTGCAGCGGGGGCAATAGTTTTTGTGTCCGTTGAGAATATGGATCCGCTGACAGTATCTGCAATAGTGGATATACATCATGGAGGGCACTCCTTTCTTTCACAAATCCCTGTGAAGCGTTGGCGGGGATGGCCGCGAAGCGTGGCATCCGTTGTTTTTTGTGAGATTATTGTGTCATGAAACCATGAAATGTGCAAGAAAAAGCCTTCGACAAAAACCGCGCGCGTTTTTTGTGAACGGGGGTTTGATCAGGAGGGAAACCGTTGAAAAAAGAACAGGCGAAAAAACAGACCGGGAAGAAAAAGGCGGCGGATACCGGGAATACCGCGAAAAAAGGCGGGTCGGAAAAGCTGAAAAAACAGGAAACCGGGATCCTCGATTTTGACCTGGAGGAAGCAGCGCCAAAAAAAGAGTCGAAAAGCGCGGCGGAACCTTATGGCGGTAAGATGCCGCAAAAACCGGTGACGGTGGGCACCGATACGCTGGAGCTTCTGGACGTGGAGGAGCTTCTGCAAAACGGCGGGGAAAATGCGGCCCGGACTGACAGCACCGTTCAGGCAGATAAAACAGTGCCGGCAGATAAAACAGTGCCGGCAGATAAAACAGTGCCGGCAGCCGCAAAGGAGGAAGTCCCCCCTGCGAAGGCCGGAAGCAAAAAAAAGCCCAAAAAGGACGAGAGCTTTCTGGATTTTGAACCAAAGAAGATGACCGGAGCGGGCGCCGTCGTCCAGGGGCAGAAAAAGAAACAGCCGGCAGGCAAAAGGAAACGGACGGATACCGGAAAGAAGAAAGAGAGCTGGCTGTCGGAATTTAACGCCATGGACGCGGTGATCGCCCTGACCGGCGTCGTCGTCCTGTTTGTGGCGGTGTTTGCCGTGGGGATCTTTACCAGCGCCAGGGCGGTGGAAGGCCAGGTGGCGGCCATGGCCGAGGTGGGAGAAAAGATGGAGGCCATCGGCATCGCCGGAGACGGGATCCTGACGGCAGTGGCGGACGCCAGAATCGCCGGGCTGGAAGCGGCAGAGCCGGAAACCCAGGTCGGGGAAACAGAGTCGGACGGATACGTCGAGAAGGAACTGACGGTGGAGATGCAGATCGGGCTGAAGCTCACCTCCGTACAGCGGGATCTGAAGATCAAATTCACCAACAAATCTTCCGGAAAGCTCATCGGCAATCAGCCCTTTGCCGTCCAGATTCAGGGGCCGGAAAAGCTGACGAAGACGGACGACGATAAAGACGGCATCATCTATATCAAGAGCATCACGCCGGGAGAGTATACGGTCTCCATCACGGGGCCGGAGGAGATCGACGGGAACCGTGCGGCGGGCATATCCGGCATGGTCACGGTCAAGGATCAGATCGAGTATAAGAAGATCGATGTGGCGGACGAGGTGAAATCCGAATCGGAGATCAATGCCGCCAAAGAGGATACGGAGGTTAAGACCCAGTCGGAGGCTCTGAGCGCCGATACGGTGGAGTGGGTGGAGTCCAGCAAGACCCCGATAGAAGGCGGGGAGATCACCTATGAGGAAGTGAAAAAGGCGGATATCCCGGAGCCTTCTCTGAAGGCGTCCCTGGATCGGATTCTGGCCCTGCCGGGGACGGAGGGCGTGTGGTTTTCGCAGGATTCGACGGTTTTCCAGCCGGCGGGGACGGCTTTGTTTTCCGCTGCATCCAGTGCTACGGTGGAAAGCGTTTCCCTGGACGGGCCGGACAGCGCGAAGGTTGGAGAGTCGGTCAAGGTCACGCTGACAGTCACGATGTCCGATGGAAGCAGTTATAGCGGCGGGGTAGAGTGGTCCTGCGAGGGGGAAGGAACCGTCAACGGGAATCGTATGGAAGCAACGGTTCAAAGTGATAAACAGGGGGAAGTGATTGTTTTGGCCTCCTGCGACGCGGGATCGGCCAGCAAATCCATTATGTTCACCGGTTCCCAGGAGGAATCCAAAGAGGAATCCGAGGAAGAATCCGCCCCGTCGGAGTCGGAAAAGGAATCCGAAACGGAAACCGAGTCCCAGACGGAAACGGAAAGCCAGACGGAATCCGGGGCAGAGAGCACGCCCGCAGAGGAAGAACTGGAGATTGAACTGGAGGATCCGGGCACCATGAAGGTGGGCCAGGAGAAGACGCTGCAGTACAAGGTGATAAAGGGAAAGGCCGCCTCCGCGGAATGGAGCGTTCCCGACAGCAAGATCATCAGTATTATCGATAAAAAATCCGGCAAGGTGAAGGCCCTGGCGGAAGGAACCGTGACGGTGTCGGTGACCGTTTCGGACGGGAAAAACGGGAAGGCTTACGCCTCCGCCTCTTTGAAGGTGGAAAAGGCCGATGTGGACGGGATCAAGCTGGATCCGGCATCGCTGACGCTCAAGCCGGGAGAAAAGCAGACTGTCAAGGCCACCGTTTCCACAGGGGGAAATCAGGCAGTGGACTGGAAGACCTCGGACGAGAACGTGGTCAAGCTGTCGGAGAAGAAGGAGAACAGCTGTGTGGCGGAGGGCGTCAAGCCGGGCAAGGCTACCATTACGGCTGTCAGCAGGCAGAACGCGGACAAGACCGCATCCTGCGAGGTCAAGGTCGAATTGGAAGACGGCAGCGCTCCGCTGAAGGACAAAGACGGCAATCAGCTTTACTATAAGAAAGACGGCCAATATAAAGAGGCCACCGCCGCCGATTATTATCAGTACGATGTGTTTTACCGGAAAAAGGACACCGGGAAATATCTGTATACCGGCTGGCAGAACCTGGACGGAAAGCGGTATTATTTCGATAAAAACGGGGTCCCGGTCACCGGGGAGCAGATCATTCAGGGCATGAAATATACCTTTAACGCGGACGGCAGTCTGCAGTCCAACGGGCTTCTGGGGATCGACGTGTCCAAGCACAACGGGAAAATCGACTGGAACGCGGTGAAAAACGCGGGGGTGAATTTTGTCATCATCCGCTGCGGCTACCGCGGTTCCGCCACGGGCGTGCTGGTGGAGGATCAGCGGTTTAAGTCCAATATCCAGGGCGCCGCCGCCGCAGGACTGAAGGTGGGGATTTATTTCTTCAGCCAGGCGGTCAACGAGGTGGAGGCGGTGGAGGAAGCGTCCATGACGCTGGATCTGATCCGCAAATACAGCATCTCCTATCCGGTCTATATGGATGTGGAGAGCGCCAACGGCCGTGCGGACGGCCTGGACAGCGCGACCCGCACCAAGGTGATCCGCGCGTTCTGCGAAACCGTCCGCAACGGCGGCTATACCGCCGGCGTGTACGCCAATAAGACATGGCTGAATGAAAAGATGAACGTGGGATCTCTGGGAAGCTATAAGATCTGGCTGGCCCAGTACGCCACCACGCCCACCCATAACGGCCGTTATGAAATGTGGCAGTATTCCAGCAAGGGCAGGATTGCAGGCATTCCGGAACTGGTGGATTTAAACCTCAGTTACATGAGTTACTGATCGGTTTTCCTGTTTATGGTTGGAAAAAGGAAAAAAATGTGGTACACTGTTACCAGTCTTATATGCCGTGCCCCTCGGGGCATCTTCAGGAGGATATCAGAAGAATGAGAACCTATCTCGTGACGGGAGGCGCCGGTTTTATCGGTTCCAACTATATTCATTATATGTTCCGCAAATACGGGGACGCTATCCGTATCGTCAACGTGGACGCCCTGACGTATGCGGGGAATCTGGAGAATCTGAAGGATGTCGAGAATCTGCCCAACTATACCTTTGTGAAGGCGAATATCTGCGATAAGGACGCCATTGCAAAGATCTTTTCCCGGTATGATATCGACCGCGTAGTGCATTTCGCGGCGGAGAGCCACGTGGATCGGAGTATCCGCACGCCCGAGGTATTTGTGCAGACCAATGTGCTGGGAACCGCGGTGATGTTAAACTGCGCCAAGGCCGCCTGGGAGCTTCCCGACGGCACGTTCCGCCCGGACAAGAAGTTTTTGCACGTCTCCACGGACGAGGTATACGGCTCGCTGGAGGAGGACGGCGGATTTTTCTATGAAACCACCCCCTATGCGCCGCACAGTCCCTATTCCGCCAGTAAGGCCGGATCGGATATGCTGGTGAAGGCGTATATGGATACCTACCATTTTCCGGCCAACATCACCAACTGCTCCAATAATTACGGCCCGTATCAGTTTCCGGAGAAACTGATCCCGCTGATCATCAACAACGCGCTCCACGGCAGAAAGCTTCCGGTTTACGGGGACGGCAAAAATGTCCGCGACTGGCTTTATGTGGAGGATCACGCCAAGGCCATCGACATGGTGCAGGAGCAGGGCCGGCTGTTTGAAACCTACAATGTGGGCGGCCACAATGAGAAGCAGAACATTGAGATCATCCGCACGATTCTGGAGACACTGCGGGAGATGCTGCCGGATTCCGATCCCCGCAAGGCTTTTGTAAGCGAAGATTTGATCACTTATGTAGAGGATCGCAAGGGGCACGACAGGAGGTACGCCATCGCGCCGGATAAGATCAAGGCGGAGATTGGCTGGTATCCCGAAACGGCGTTTAAAGAGGGCATCAAAAAGACCATCGCCTGGTATTTTGAGCACGAGGACTGGATGGAAAACGTGACAAGCGGCGACTATCAGAACTATTACAGCGAAATGTATCACACGGCGGAATAAACGGGGGAGATCATGAAGGGTATTATTCTTGCGGGGGGCTCCGGCACGCGGCTCTATCCGCTGACAAAGTCCATTTCCAAGCAGATCATGCCGGTCTATGACAAGCCCATGATCTATTATCCGCTCTCCACGCTGATGCTGGCCGGGATCCGGGAGATTCTGATCATCTCCACGCCCCGGGATCTTCCGGTTTTTGAAGATCTGTTCGGCACGGGAGAGCAGCTGGGGCTGTCTGTTTCCTATGCGGTGCAGGAGGTTCCCAGAGGGCTGGCGGACGCGTTTTTGGTGGGCGCTTCCTTTATCGGACAGGACAGCGTGGCGCTGGTGCTGGGCGACAATATTTTTTACGGGCAGAGCTTTTCCCGGGTGCTGCAGAGGGCGGCGGCGCGGGAGAAGGGCGCTACGATTTTCGGGTATTTCGTGCGGGATCCCAGGGAGTACGGCGTCGTGGAATTTGACGAAAACGGCCGGGCGGTTTCCATTGAGGAAAAACCGGAGCATCCCAGAAGCAATTACGCGGTGCCGGGCCTGTATTTTTATGACAACGATGTGGTGCAGATTGCCCGTCAGGTGAAACCTTCCCCCAGGGGAGAGATCGAGATCACTTCGGTGAATAACGAATATCTGCGGCGGGGCACGCTGATGGTGGAGACGCTGGGACGCGGGTTTGCCTGGCTGGATACGGGCAATCACGACGCGCTGCTGGACGCGTCGGATTTTGTGGCGGCGGTGCAGAAGCGGCAGGGCATGTATATTTCCTGTATCGAGGAGATCGCGTTCCGCAGAGGCTTTATCGACAGGCAGCAGCTTTTAAAGCTGGCGGAGCCGCTGATGAAGACCAATTACGGCAAATATCTGGTAGAAGTGGCCAACGGGCTCTAAAGGGGCCCCTGTCTGCGCAGACCAAAAGAAGGAGTGGGAGAATGGGCAAGATAACGGTAGAGACCTGTCATATTGAAGGACTGAAGGTGATTACGCCGCAGGTTTTCGGCGATCCCAGGGGCTATTTCATGGAAACCTATCAGTATCGCGACTTTGCCGCGGCCGGGATCGATCAGATATTTGTGCAGGACAACCAGTCCGCTTCTCGCAGGGGCGTGCTGCGCGGGCTGCATTTCCAGATCCGCTATCCGCAGGATAAGCTGGTGCGGGTGCTGCGCGGAGAAGTGTTTGACGTGGCGGTGGATATGCGGAAAGGATCCCCGACCTTCGGCCAGTGGTTCGGCGTGGTGCTCTCCGAGGAAAACAAGAAGCAGTTTTTTGTGCCCAAACACTTTGCCCACGGCTTTTATGTGCTTTCCGAGTATGCGGAATTTGCCTATAAATGTTCCGATTTTTACCATCCCGACGACGAGGGCGGTCTGGCCTGGAACGATCCCGAGATTGGGGTGCGCTGGCCGATCCCGGAGGGAGAGGAGCCGATCCTGTCCGAGAAGGATAAAAACAGGCCCTGGGGCGCTCTCACAGCATATATGGGAAACGAAGCATGAAGAAAATCACCAAAAAGACGGGAATCGCCATCTTTACCGCGCTGATGGTGATTCTGGCCGCAGTTATCCTTCTCTATCACAACCCGCTGGCGGATCCGGCGGACGAGCTGTTAAAAAAGTCCATCGCCTGCGTCCTGATTGCAGCGGCGATAGCGGCCTTCATTGTTTTGTATGACAAGATCACCGTACTGCCGGTGGAGCTGTATCAGAACCGGCACCTGATCTGGAAGCTGGCAAAGAGCGATTTTAAAAAGCGCTATGCCGGTTCCTATATGGGCGCTTTCTGGGCGCTGGTGCAGCCGGTGGTGACAGTGGCCCTGTACTACGTGGTTTTTGAGATTTTGCTGCCCAACCGGCAGCAGATCGCTTCCGGCGGCGCGCTGGACGTTCCCTTTGTGCCGTTTTTGGTGGCGGGGCTGGTGCCCTGGTTTTATTTTTCGGAAGCGCTGACCAGTGCCATGACGGCGCTGTTGGAATACAATTACCTGGTGAAAAAGGTCGTGTTTAAGATCAGCGTCCTGCCGATCATCAAGATCATCGCGGCCACCTTCATCCATGCCTTTTTCGTACTGGTAGCCCTGGTTATCGCCTGTCTCTACGGCTATTATCCCAGCCTTTACACGCTTCAGGTGTTCTATTACAGCGCGTGTATGTTCATCTTTGTGCTGGCTCTCAGCTATACCACCTGCTCTGTGGTGATCTTCTTCCGGGATTTGCAGTCCATCGTCAATATTTTCCTGCAGGTGGGAATGTGGGCCACGCCCATTCTCTGGCCCATCGCGCAGTTCCCCCAAAAGGTGCAGATGTTTGTCAAGATCAATCCGCTGGTCTATATCGTAGAGGGGTACCGCAGCGCGATCTACGGCAGGCAGTGGTTCTGGGAGGACTTTTACTCCACCGTCTATTTCTGGGTCATCACGGTGGTGCTGTTCATCCTGGGAGCGGTGATTTTCAAACGGCTGAAGGTACACTTTGCCGACATTATGTGACGCGGCGGAGGAAAGAGGATATGGAGAACCGGGAGCTGGCCATCCATGTGGAGGGGCTCAACAAAATTTATAAACTGTATAACAGGAACCGCGACCGGCTGCTGGAATCTCTGGGATTGACCAAAAAGCCGCGTTCCACGCAGCACTATGCGCTGCGGGACGTGGATCTGGATATTTACCGGGGCGAGACGGTGGGCATCATCGGCACCAACGGTTCCGGAAAATCCACGATTCTGAAGATCATTACCGGCGTGCTGCATGAAAGCAGCGGCACTGTGCAGGTCAACGGCCGGATTTCGGCCCTGCTGGAGCTGGGCGCCGGCTTTAATATGGAGTACAACGGCATTGAGAATATCTATTTAAACGGCACCATGATCGGCTTCTCCGAAAAGGAGATCGACGAAAAGCTGCAGGATATTCTGGAGTTTGCCGATATCGGGGACTATGTGTACCAGCCGGTCAAGACCTATTCCAGCGGTATGTTCGTGCGGCTGGCGTTTGCCGTGGCCATCAATATCGATCCGGAGATCCTCATTGTGGACGAAGCGCTTTCGGTGGGAGACGTATTTTTCCAGGCCAAATGTTACCGGAAGTTTGAGGAATTTAAGAAAAAAGGCAAGACGATCCTTTTCGTCAGTCATGATCTGAGCGCCATCAGCAAATACTGTGACCGGGCGGTGCTGCTCAACCGGGGCGTGAAGCTGGGCGAGGGCACCCCCAAGGAGATGATCGACGCCTACAAGCAGGTGCTGGTGGGGCAGTATGAACTTCCCCAGCCGGCGGAGGGCGTGCCGGATCTGACGGCGGATCCGGAGGTGCGAAAAGCCCTGGGCCGGCGGGAGAGCGAACAAAAAGGGGGGAACCCGGAGACGCTGGAATACGGGACAGGGCAGGCGCAGATTGCGGATTTCTTCGTCACGGATGCGAAAGGGGTTCTCACCACGGCAATTCTCAAAGGGGACGAATTTTCCGTGCATATGCGGGTGAAAATCCTGGAGGATTTGCCGGCGCCAATCTTTGCCCTTTCCATCAAAAACGTCAAGGGCGTGGAAATAACGGGCACCAATACCATGTTTGAAAAGAGCTTTTTAGACGGCGTCCGGGCCGGACAGGACAAGGAAATTGTCTTTACCCAGAAGATGCGCCTGCAGGGCGGGGAGTATTTGATCTCCCTGGGCGTGACGGGCTATGAGGGAGATACGTTTGTGGTTTATCACCGGCTGTATGACGTGATGAGTCTCACCGTGGTTTCGGATAAGGATACGGTGGGGTATTTCGATATGGAATCCCAGGTGGAAGTGAAGGATATTTAAACGATGGACGATGCCAAAAAAGAGATGATCGGCCAGGTGACGCTGGACTATACCCGGTATCCGGGGGAGGATTTCTACTGCGACGGTGCGGTGGAGGAGGAGCTTCTGGAAATCGCCATGCGGGAAAAACCGGAACGCTATCCGGCCCTGATCCGGGAAAAGAAAAGCTGGGAGGTGCTGTACCACCTTTCCGATCTGCGGGAGAATATTGTGGCCTGGCTGCCCATAGACAGGCATATGAAGGTGCTGGAGGTGGGTTCCGGCTGCGGGGCGATCACCGGCTGCCTTTCCCGGATGGCAAAAAGCGTGACCTGTGTGGATCTGTCCCGTAAACGGAGTCTGATCAACGCGTACCGGCACCGGGACTGCGCCAATGTGACGATTCATGTGGGCAATTTTCAGGATATTGAACCGGATCTGCCTGCCGACTACGATTATGTCTGTCTGATCGGCGCTTTTGAATACGGGCAGAGCTATATTGACACGCAGACTCCCTTTGAGGATTTTTACCGCATTGTCCGGCGGCACGTCAAGCCGGGCGGGCACGTGGTCATTGCCATTGAAAACAAGATGGGGTTAAAATACTGGGCCGGATGCCGGGAGGATCATCTGGGCGCCTTTTTTGCGGGGCTGGAGGATTATCCGGACGGCGGCGCGGTCCGCACCTTTACCCGGGGCGGTCTGGAACGGATCCTGCGCGCCTGCGGGGAGGAGGAATTTCATTTTTATTATCCCTATCCCGATTATAAGTTTATGACCATGCTTTATTCCGACCGGTATTTGCCCAAGGTGGGGGAGCTGACCAACAATCTGCGCAATTTTGACCGGGATCGGATGCTGCTTTTTGAGGAAAAACGGGTCTTTGATATGCTGATCCGGGAGGGACTGTTTCCGCTTTACAGCAATTCCTTCCTGGTGGTTACGGGGCCGGAACCCCAGACCGTTTACAGCCGGTTTTCCAACGACAGGGCCAGGCATCTGGCCATCCGGACGGATATCGGACAGCGGGAGGACGGAAGCCGTTTTGTGCGGAAGCTTCCGGCGTCCGGCGCGGCGGACGCGCACATCCGCACACTGGCCCAAAACAGCCGGGTCTTTACGGAGTGGTTCGCGGACAGCGGGCTGTGCGTGAACCGGCTGGAAGAAAAGACGGACGGGCAGGAAAGACCCTTTGTGGAGCTGGAATATCTGGACAGCGCGGTGACGCTGGAGGAGCTGCTGGACGAATGCCTGCAGAAAAACGAGGAAAAACGATTCTCCGATCTGTTGGAACGGTATCTTCACATTCTGCGCTGGGAGGGAAGGGCGGCCCAAAAAGGGGAGCGGATCCTGCGCGACCGGGATCTGACTTTTTCCAATATCTGCGTACAGGGCGATGTCTGGACGCTGATCGATTATGAGTGGGCCGATGCGTCCATAGAGCCGGAGGACATTGCAAAACGGGCGCTGTACTGTTATGTTCTGGAGGACAGCGGGCGAAAGGAAAGCCCCATCCTGCAGAAGTGGCTTTCCCGGATGGGCATGGACGACGTAGCGTTTGCCGCCTGCGCCCGGGAGGAAAACGCGTTCCAGCAGGCCATCCTGCGGGAAAAGGACGGGAGCGTCCGCACGGCGGTGACCGATATGCGCCATCTGATCGGGAATCTGGCTCTGCCGTTTCAGGAGGCCTTTGCGCATATTGCGGGAAAGCGGATCGAAATTTTTGAGGATTACGGAAACGGCTACAGTCCGCAGCAGTCCTATTGGATACAAAACGCCTATGTGTCAGAAAACCTGTTTGCAGCGCATATCCTTTATCAAAAGGGCGTCCGGGGGATCCGGCTGGATCCGGCGGAGCAGCCCTGTATCGTGCAGGTGAAGCGCGTGTGCCTGGGGGAATGGGAGTTGAGCGTGCAGGAGATGGCGCAGGCGATCCGCACCAACGGGGAAACCCTGCGGCGTATGCCGGATCGGGCGGACGGGATGGACAGCGTGTTTTTTGACACCTCCGATCCCAATATCGAGGTGCGTCTGGACGCGCTGCCGGAAAGGATTGGGCAGGCGGACGGGGCGCTCACCGTAGAGGCGCATATCGTGCAGCTTTCTCCGGATATGCAGGAGGGGCTGCGCGAGAGGATGATGAGGAGGAAGGGCTTTTGGTTTCAAAAATAAAGGGAGCGTTACAACAGGGGCTCCTTCGCCGGCGTCACGCCTGGTACGAGGAGCAGATCCGGCGGCAGAGCCTGTCCTATGACGCGTGGATCCGGGAAAAGGAGAGACAGGAGCGGGATGGGCTGTCCTTAAAGGGAAAAGAACTCAGAACCGCGGTGATTTCCTACTCCGAATGCGGGGAAAATTTCCCGGCCCCGGACAGTCCGGCAGATATACTGATTTTCCATGCGCCGGACGGGACGCCCGATACGCGGGAGATCGCACTGGTGCAGGATTACTTTGCCCGGCACCCGGAGACGGTTCTCCTCTATGCGGACGAGGATGAAATCGAGGGCGGGGAGCGGAAGAATCCCTGGATGAAACCGGATTGGTCGCCGGATACGCTGCTGTCCTACTTTTATTTCGGCGGCTTTTTTGCGGTGCGCGCCAAAGCGGCCGAACAGATCCCGTGGCTGGGGGAGACGGACGCAAAGCGCAATCTGTATGATTTTGTGTTAAAGGCGGCAGAAATCACGGGCAGCGCCGCGCACATCGACAGCGTGCTGTTTCACGGTAAAAAAATCATTCCCTGGGGGTTTGAATCCCAATACACGGATTTGAAGGAGGCCGCCTGCCGGCGGCGGGGCTGGCCCCAAAAGCCGGCCGGAAAGGTTTCCATTATCATCCCCAGCAAGGACAATCCCCGCGTGCTTTCCAACTGTATCCATTCCGTGCTGGAGGGCAGCACCTACCGGGATTTTGAAATCATTGTGGTGGACAACGGCAGCAGTGAAAAAAACCGCGCCCGGGTGGAGCGGATGCGGCAGATGCTGGCCGAAAAGGATCGGTTCTGCTATCATTACGAGCCCATGGAGTTCAATTTTTCCCGGATGTGCAATCTGGGCGTTTCTCTGTCCAGCGGGGAGTATATCCTGCTTCTGAACGACGACATTGAGATCACCCAGGACGACTGGCTGGAAAAAATGATGGAAAAGGCCGTTCTGCCCCATGTGGGGGCGGTGGGGGTCAAGCTGATCTATCCGGGGACGGAAATCATCCAGCACGCGGGCATTACCAATATTCATCTGGGCCCCGCCCACAAGCTGCAGTTCCGTTCCGACGCCAACGAATATTATTTTAAGAAAAACCGGCTGGCTTTCGATGTGCTGGGCGTGACGGGAGCCTGTCTGCTGGTGAAAAAAAGCGTCTATGAGCAGGCCGGAGGTTTTGACGAAAAGCTGCGGGTGGCCTTTAACGATGTGGAGTTTTGTTACCGCCTGCACGATATGGGCTATGTGAACGTGGTGCGCAACGACGTGGCGCTCTGGCACCATGAATCGCTGAGCCGCGGAGCGGACGACAGTTCGGAAAAGCTGCGCCGCCTGCATCAGGAGCTGAACCTGCTTTATGAGAAGCATCCTTCCGTTTACGGCAGGGATCCCTACTACCACCGGTATCTGGTGTCGGACGTGCTGGACGCGGAATACTATACCGCTTCCCGCTACGATTTCGATAAACGCGTGGAACAGGCCGAGCCGTCGCTTCTGGAGGGCGGGCTGGATCCGGCCTGGCACAACGAGGTGCTGCGCATAGGGATAGAATTTGCGGGCGATTTGGGAAAATGGTACGGACACGGCGCCGGCGCCGGGGACTGGATGATCCAGGGCTGGAGCTGGGCGCTTGCGGTGGACAACAGCCGCTACCGTTTCCATCTGCTGTTAAAGCCGGTGCAAAAAGGGTATCTGGCGGACGGATCCAGCACGGCGGCCCTGCCGGAGGATCGGGAGACGGTTTACCGGATCGCCTGCCGGCGTCAGTACCGTCCCGATATTGCGGAAAACTTAAACGGGATCATCCGCACGAAGCTGCCCGGCGTCTGTGTTTCCTTCCCGCGCGGCAGCCTGCCTGCCGGGGAGTACCTCATCGGGATGCTGTGGGAGGATACCTGTTCCCGCCAGAAGCTGTACCGGTTTTCTCCGGAAACGCTGACGGTGTCGTAAAATGGGGCAGAGAGGAAAGCCGATGGAAGACAGGAAAGAGGCGAAAGGCGCCGTGGAAAAGGATTACAGGGACGCATACGAGAAAGAGCATTATAAGGCGGTGTATCTGGCGGAACGGGTGGCGCAGCTGGAGGCGCAGACAGACGATCTGACCTTTCAGCTCAACCGCATCAAGGGCAATCCGATCTGGAAGGCCACCGGCCCGGCCAGAAAGGGGATGCACTTTCTGATCCGGCAGAAGGACCGGCTGAAAAACTGCGGCAGCATCGGCGGCGTGGTACAGAAGCTGCGCTACAAGTCCCGGGAGAAAAAGGCCATGGTCCATTACGGCACGGCCAGTTTCCCTTCGCCCGAGGAACGCAAACGGCAGGAGGAAACGGTCTTTCCCAGAATGGTGACGATCAGCATTCTGGTTCCCCTGTGGAACACGCCGGAGACCTATCTGAAGGAAATGCTGGATTCGGTGCAAAACCAGACCTACCGAAACTGGGAACTGTGTCTGGCGGACGGCTCCGACGCAGAGCACGCCTATGTGGGGCAGATCTGCAAAGAGAGGGCAGCTGCGGATGCGCGCATTGTCTATCGGAAGCTGGAAAAAAACCAGGGCATTTCGGGCAATACCAACGAGTGCTGCCGTATGTCCACCGGCGAATATATCGGGCTTTTTGACCATGACGATATTCTGCATCCCTGCGCGCTTTATGAATATGTGAAGGTGATCAACGAGCAGGACGCGGATTATCTTTACTGCGATGAAGCCACCTTTAAGGGCGGCGACATCAATCAGATGATTACCATGCACTTTAAGCCGGACTATGCGCCGGATACGCTGCGGGCCAATAATTATATCTGTCATTTCAGCGTATTTTCCCGGACGCTTCTGGAGGGGGAAGGCGGTCAGCTGTTCCGGCCCCGCTTCGACGGCAGCCAGGATCACGATATGATCCTGCGTCTGACGGATCGGGCGCAGCGCATTGTGCATGTGCCAAAGCTTTTGTATTACTGGCGCAGCCACGCGGGCAGCACGGCGGCGGATATCGGCGCCAAGCCCTATGCCGTTGAATCGGCCAGGGGCGCGGTGGCGGATCATCTGCGCAAGCACGGCTTTTCGCATTTTACCATCACCAGCACCCGGGCCTTTGAGACAATTTTCAAGATCACCTATGAGATCCTGGGGGAACCGAAAATTTCCATTCTCATTCCCAACCGGGATCACGAGGCGGATCTGCGGCGGTGCATTACTTCCATCGTGGAAAAATCCACCTGGGAGAATTATGAAATTCTGGTGATAGAGAACAACAGCACCTCCAGGGAAATTTTTTCCTATTACGAGGAGATCAAAAACAATCCCCGCATCCGGGTCCTGACTTACGAAGGGCCGTTCAACTATTCCCGGGTGAACAATTTCGCCGCCGGGCAGGCGGAGGGAGACTATCTGCTGCTGTTAAACAACGATACCCAGGTGATCACGGTCAACTGGATGGAGGAGCTGCTGATGTACGCCCAGCGGCCGGACGTGGGCGCGGTGGGCGGCAAGCTCTACTATGCGGATAAAACCATCCAGCACGCGGGCGTGGTGATCGGGCTGGGGGCGCACCGGACGGCCGGGCACGTGCATCACCGGCAGAAACGGGAAAACTTAGGATACATGGGGCGGCTGTGCTATGCCCAGAATATGACCGCCGTGACCGGCGCCTGTCTGATGGTAAAAAAGAGCGCCTATGAGCAGGTGGGCGGACTGGACGAGAGCTTTGCCATTTCTTTAAACGATGTGGATTTCTGCCTGAAGCTGCGGGAAGCGGGATATCTGAACGTCTTTACGCCTTTCGCGGAGCTGTATCACTATGAGTCCGTTTCCCGGGGAGCGGACGACGCAGGGGAAAAGGCAGAACGGTACGAGCAGGAATCCGCGCGTTTCCGGGAGAAGTGGAAGGCGCAGCTGGAAGCGGGAGATCCTTATTTCAATCCGAATTTTTCGCTGGACAAGCCGGACTTTTCTTTACGGGTGTGACATTCTGGTGTATACTAAGGGCAGGTGATGAAAAACCGCCCTTTGGGCAAACATAACAAATGGAGGTGTATGGCAATGGGGTACATGGAGGCGTATCGGTTCTGGCTGTCCGATCCGTATTTTGACGAGGCGACCAGAGAAGAACTGCGCGGGATAGAAAACGATCCGGCGCAGATCGAGGACAGATTTTACAAAGAACTGGAATTTGGCACGGGCGGTCTGCGGGGCGTGATCGGCGCCGGTACCAACCGCATGAATATTTATACGGTGCGCAAGGCGACCCAGGGACTGGCCAACTATATCATCAAACAGGGCGGCCAGGCAAAGGGCGTGGCCATTGCCTACGATTCCCGGTATTTTTCTCCGGAGTTTGCCGACGAGGCGGCGCGCTGTATGGCGGCCAACGGGATCAAGGCCTATGTGTTCGACGAGCTTCGCCCCACGCCGGAGCTCTCCTTTGCGCTGCGCACGCTGGGCTGCATTTCCGGCATCGTGGTGACCGCCAGTCACAATCCGCCCGAATATAACGGGTACAAGGTATACTGGGAGGACGGCGCCCAGGTGACCGCACCCAGGGACAAAGAGATCATCACGGAAGTGAAGAACGTAACGGATTATCACACCGTCAAAACCATGAGCAGGGAAGATGCCATGCAGGCGGGACTGTATCAGAGAATCGGCGAGGAGATTGACGCCGCCTATATGGCGCAGCTCAAAAAGCAGATTCTCCATCCTGAGATCATCCGGGAGATGGCGGAGGAGTTAAAGATTGTCTACACGCCCTTCAACGGTACGGGCAACAGGCCGGTCAGAAGGATCCTGGCGGAGCTGGGCTTTCGGCACGTGTACGTGGTGCCCGAACAGGAGCGGCCCGATCCGGCCTTTACCACGCTGGAATATCCCAATCCCGAGGATCCGAAGGCTTTTCGGCTGGCGCTGAAGCTGGCCAAGAAGGTGGACGCGGATATTGTGCTGGCCACGGATCCGGACGCCGACCGTCTGGGTATTTACGCAAAGGATACAAAGACGGGCGAATACATTCCGTTCACAGGGAATATGTCGGGTATGCTGATCGCAGAGTATATTCTGCGGGAACGGAAGGCCACGGGCACGATGCCGGAGAATCCCGTCATGGTATCCACCATTGTGACCACCAATATGGCGGCGGCTATCGCGGCCGATTATGGGGTGCGTTTTGTCGAGGTGCTGACCGGCTTTAAGTATATCGGGGAGCAGATCAAGTGGATGGAGGCCGACGGCAGCGGCAATTATGTGTTCGGGCTGGAGGAGTCCTACGGCTGCCTGGCCGGCACCCACGCCAGGGATAAGGACGCCATTGTGGCGGTTATGTGTCTGTGCGAAATGGCGGCCTGGTGCAAGAAGCACGGGAAGACCTGCTGGGATCAGATGCTGGCGCTGTATGAAAAATACGGCTACTATAAAGAGACGCAGTATACCATCACCTTAAAGGGTATCGACGGCGCGGCCCAGATTGCGCAGATCATGGATAAGCTGCGCCAGGATCCGCCGAAGAACTTCGGCCCCTGGAAGGTGCTGCGGGTGCGCGACTACGAAAAAGACGTGATCACCGATCTGGAAACCGGCGCCACCTCTCCTACGGGGCTGCCGAAGTCCAACGTGCTGTATTTTGAACTGCCGGACGACAACTGGTGCTGCGCGCGCCCTTCCGGCACAGAGCCCAAAATCAAGTTTTATATGGGCGTAAAGGGAACCAGCCTGGCGGACGCGCAGGAGAAAGTGGAAGCGCTGACGGAGGCGGTCAAAGCGCAGATCTGACGGTTTTTGACAGCAAATACCGGGAGATGGGGATCTCCCGGACCAAAAGGAGGGCGCCCCGGCCGGCTTGTTTTTGCCCGGCCGGGGCAGCCTTGCAAAAGACCATACAAAACGGCGGCGGGAGCGCGGACATGGCGGAATTTGGCCCATCCAGCCTGAAAAGGGCCTGGTATTATCTGCAGAAAAACGGCATAAAGGACACCTGGACAGCGGTGCGGGAGCGCCTGGAAGACGGCGGCCGGACGTCTTATTCCTACACGCCGCCTGCGCCCGAGGCGCTGTCTGCCCAGAAAAAGGAGCCGGTGAGCGCGCTGCAGATTTCCGTGGTGGTGCCGGTCTTTGAAACGCCACCGGATCATTTGGAGGCGCTGTTGGAGAGCCTGTCTGTCCAGACCTATCCCCACTGGGAAGTGGTGCTGGCGGACGGCAGCAGCACAGAGCGGGCGGGCAGGGTTATCGAAGCGTTTGCAAAGGCGCACGGCCTGTCTTTTGAAAGATTGCAGGAGCGGGCAGAGGAAACGCCGGGTGACGGCGGATGGCAGGATGGCAGCGTCCGGTATCTGAAGCTGGCGCAAAACGGGGGGATTTCCCAAAACACCAACGCGGGCATTGCCCATGTGCGGGGCAGCTGGACGGGGTTTTTGGATCACGACGATCTGCTGACACCGGACGCGCTCTATGAAATGGCGGCGGCGTATGAACGGGAAAAGGAAGCAGGGCGCAGCCTGCAGGCGATGTATTCCGACGAGGATAAATGCGACGGACAGGGGCGGCGCTTTTACGAGCCCCATCTGAAATACGATTTTAACCTGGATCTGCTGTTATCCAACAATTATATCTGTCATTTTCTGGTCATGGAGAGCGCTCTCCTTCAGAAGCTCCGGCTCCGGCCGGAATACGACGGCGCCCAGGACTACGATCTGGTGCTGCGGGCCGTGGCCGCAGGCGCGCGGTTTGTCCATGTGGACAGGGTGCTCTATCACTGGCGCTGTCATACGTCTTCCACGGCGCAGAATCCCAAGAGCAAGGCCTATGCTTATGAAGCGGGCCGCCGGGCCGTGGAATCGTTCTGCCGTCAGGCCGGGTGGAAGGTTTCGGTAAGTCCGCTGAAACATTTGGGCTATTACCGGGTAGACTATGAAAACGGGCCCTTTTTCTCCCGCCCGGAGGTGGGCGCCTGGGCCGGGCCGCTGCCGGACAGGAAGCGGCTGAGAAGCGGCATTTATGAAGAAGACGGATCCTTGCGTTATGCGGGGCTCAAAAAAGGCTTTTCGGGGCCGCTGCACCGGGCGGCGCTGCAGCAGGAGGTAGAGACGGCGGATATCCGCTGTATGATAGCCAGCCCCCGGTTCCGGGAGCAGCTGCAGGCGGCCGGAAGGCAGGCGCTGGAACCGATGCCCACAGAGACGCAGGAGGAAGCCTATGCCCGTGTGAGCCGCGCTTTTTGCCGGCAGGTGCGCAAGGCCGGCTGTCGGATCGTGTGGGATCCGCAGTTTGGAGGAACTTTGGAAAAGGGCTGGGATCAAACGGATGGGACGGAATTTGAAGACAACGGTGGTCATTCCCAATTATAACGGAATAGCGTATCTGGACGCGTGCCTGACCTCCGTGCTGAAAAGCCGGGTTCCCGTGTCTGTGATCGTAGTGGACAACGGTTCCACGGACGAAAGCCGGGAGCTGGTCAAGGAGCGGTATCCCCAGGTGCATCTGCTTTCCTTTCCGGACAACCGGGGGTTCTGCACGGCGGTGAACGCAGGGATTCTGGCGGCCCATACGCCGTATGTCTTCCTGCTCAACAACGACACCCGGATGGAGCCGGACTGTATCGAACGGCTGGAGGAAGCCCTCGAACAAAGACGGGATCTGTTTTCCGTGGGGGCGAAGATGCTCTCCATGCAGGAGCCGGATCGCATCGACGGAGCGGGCGATCTGTACTGCGCGTTCGGGTGGGCCTATGCCGTCGGCAAGGGAAAAGAAAGCGGGCGTTTCACCCGTCCGGCGGAGGTCTTTTCCAACTGTGCCGGAGCCGCTCTTTACCGGAGAGAGGAACTGATCGCGCTGGGCCTTTTTGACGAAACCCACTTTGCGTATCTGGAGGACGTGGATTTGGGATACCGGGCGCGGATTGCCGGGTACCGCAATCTCATGGAGCCTGCGGCCATTGTCTATCACGCCGGCAGCGGGTTTTCCGGATCGCGCTATAACGCGTTCAAGATCCGGCATTCCTCCCGCAACAGCGTTTATCTGGTCTATAAGAATATGCCGTTTTTGCAGATTCTGCTGAATCTGCCCTTTTTGGCGGCCGGGTTTGCCATAAAGCTGGTTTTTTTCACAGTGAAAGGATATGGCGGAATTTATGCAAAAGGACTGCTGGAAGGAATAAAATTATGCAGGACAAAAGAGGGCAGAGCGCGGAAGGTTCCCTTTTTGGCAAAAAATCTGGGCCATTATGCGCGGATCCAGTGGGAGCTGTGGCGGAATCTGCTGCGGAGACTGTAAAAAACTTGTACTTTTTGGGGAGATATAGTATAATCTCGTAAGAGTTTATGTTGCGCCGACGGAGGCCGCAGGGGAATGATCAAGGATAACCAGAAGTATTTTAACCGCCTGCATGTGGTGATGGACGCGCTGGTGGTCGCGGGAAGCTATATTCTGGCCTGGTGGCTGATGTTTGAAAGCAGTTTCGCCAATAAGACCATAGGCGTGCTTCCTATGGGCATTTATTTTTCCGCCCTGTATTTCATTGTGCCCGGGTATCTGATCCTGTATTATATGTTCCGCCTTTACACGCCCAAGCGGGTGCAGCGGGCGGAGGACGATATCCTCAACATCTGCAAGGCCAACGTGGTGGGGATTACGCTGGTTTTGGCAGTGCTGTTTCTGGCCAATTCCCTGGTGGAGTATATGCGGGATTTTTCCCGTTCCATGCTGGCGCTGTTCGCCGTTTTAAATACGGTGAATACGATCCTGATCCGGACGCTGATCCGCCGCGTCCTGCATTTTTTCCGGCGAAGGGGCTACAACCTGAAGTATATTCTGCTGGTGGGCTATTCGCGGGCGGCGGAGGCCTATATCGACCGGATCGTGCAGAATCCCCAGTGGGGCTATGTGGTGCGCGGCATTCTGGACGATACGGTGCCCAGGGGCGCGGTCTATAAGGGCGTCAAAGTGCTGGGAGCCATTGACAACCTGTTTTATATCCTGCCGGAAAACAAGCTGGACGAGATCGCGGTGACGCTTTCCCTGCCGGATTATGACAGGCTGGAGGAGATCGTGGGCCTGTGTGAAAAATCGGGGGTGCATACCACTTTTATCCCGGATTATAACAGCCTGATTTCGGGGAAACCCTATACGGAGGATCTGGGCGGCCTGCCCATTATCAACATCCGTTATGTGCCGTTGACCAATACGGTGAACGCGGTGGCAAAGCGCACCATGGACATTGTCGGATCGCTGCTGGGACTGGTTCTGACGTCTCCGCTGCTTCTGACGGTGGCGGTTCTGATCAAGGCCACCAGCCGGGGCCCGGTCATTTTTGCCCAGGAGCGGGTAGGGCGGCACAACAAAATTTTCAAGATGTATAAGTTCAGGACCATGTATCTGCAGGAGGATTCCGAGGAGAAGCAGGGCTGGACGACCCGGGACGACCCAAGGGTGACAAAGGTGGGGCGGCTGCTGCGCCGGACAAGCATCGACGAGCTGCCGCAGCTGTTCAATATTTTTATCGGCAATATGAGCCTGGTGGGGCCCAGGCCGGAGCGGCCCCAGTATGTGGAGAAGTTCCGGGAGGAGATTCCCCGCTATATGATCAAGCACCAGGTCCGGCCGGGGCTGACCGGCTGGGCGCAGATCAACGGCTACCGGGGGGACACCTCCATTCGCAAACGGATTGAATACGACATATTTTACATTGAAAACTGGAGCATGGGATTTGATATCAAGATCCTTTTTCTGACCATTTTTAAAGGATTTATCAATGAAAATGCCTACTGACAGGAGAGAAAGCGATGGCTACAGGCACGAAACACAAAAAAAAGGAAGCGGGAAAGACGTCGTCCAAGCGCAGGAGGGCGAAGCGCCGCAGAAGAATTATTCTGTTTACGGTTGAGATTTTGGTACTGCTGGCGCTGCTGGGCGCTATCGCCACCGTGGGGACGCTGCGGAAGATAGAAAAAATCGACCTTTCGGAGGAGGACATTGTGCTCAACGAACAGGTGGAGCAGAATGAGACGCTGAAGGGGTACCGCAACATCGCGCTGTTCGGCGTGGATTCCCGCAAGGGCAAGCTGGGCAAGGGGCAGCGGACGGACACGATCATGATCGCTTCCATCAATATGGACACCGGCGACATCAAGCTGTGCAGCGTCTACCGCGACACCTATCTGAATCTGGGGAACGATTCCTACAACAAGGCCAACGCCGCCTATGCCAACGGCGGGGCCGAGCAGGCGTTAAATATGCTCAACTGGAATCTGGACATGAATATCAAGGAGTATATTACGGTGGGCTTTGACGGCCTGATCGGAACCATCGACGAGCTGGGCGGCATCGAGATCGACGTGCATGAAAATGAGATCGATCACCTGAACAACTACCAGCGCAGTATGTATATGGAGGAGGGGGATCCGGACAGTAAGCTCAACGAAAATATCGTCCGGGTGACCTCTCCGGGCTTACAGACCTTAAACGGCCTCCAGGCCACCGCGTACTGCCGTATCCGCTATGTGGGGGACGACTATATGCGCACGGAGCGGCAACGCAAGGTGCTGATGGCCTGTATGGAGAAGGCCCGGCAGACCAGCCCTGCCACGCTGCTGAAGATCCTCTCCGATCAGGTGGAAAACGTGCAGACCAATATTGATTTTGACGAGATGGCCGCGATTTTGTCCGACGCCGCCAATTATCGGATCGTGGATCAGACGGGTATGCCCTTCCAGGAGGTCAGGGGAAGCGGGAAAATCGGGAAAAAGGGTTCCTGTATCATACCCTTGGATCTGACGGAAAACGTGCGGATGCTGCACGAGTTTCTGTTTAACGAGCCGGCCTATGTGCCTTCCGATCAGGTAAAACAGTACAGTGAAAAAATAAAGAGCGATACGGCCCAGTATCATGTGCAGTAAACAGCCGCAGGCAGCTCTTAAACGGAGGACGGGATCGGCCGGACAGGCTTTCATCCCGTCCCGTTTTTGCTACAGGGAGAGTTTTATGAAGGTGGATGTTATCATTCCCACATTCCGGCCAGGGCGTCGATTTTTGGATTTGCTGGAGGGACTGGAAAAGCAGACCGTGCCCGTGAACAGGATCATTGTGAAAAACACGGATCGGGAAGAACTGGAAAAGCGGATTTCTGTTCCCCAACTTCTGCGCGAGCACCCAAAGGTGCTTCTTTCCCATGTGGCACGGGGAGAGTTTGATCACGGCGCCACCCGGCGGGAGGGCGTGTCGGAGTCGGACGCGGATATTTTCGTATGTATGACCCAGGACGCGCTGCCGGCGGATGAATATTTGATAGAAAACCTGACGGGGGCGCTTTTGCAGCGGGAGGATGTGGCCGCGGCCTATGCTCGGCAGCTTCCGGAAAAAGACTGCGCTCCCATCGAACGCTACACCCGATCCTTTAATTATCCGGAAGGGGATCGGATCCGGACAAAGGCGGATTTGCCAAAGCTTGGTATCCGTACCTTTTACTGCTCCAACGTCTGCGCGGCGTACCGGAGGGATCTTTACGACAGGCTGGGCGGTTTTGTTTCGCCTACGATTTTTAACGAGGACATGATCTATGCCGCCGGTGCGGTGCGGGCGGGCTATGCCATAGCCTACGCGGCCTCGGCCCAGGTGATCCACTCGCATAACTACACGCTGGGACAACTGTTTTCCCGGAATTTCGATCTGGGGGTTTCCCACGCGCAGTACCCGGAGATTTTTTCGGAGGTGCCGCCGGAGGGAGAGGGTGCGAAGCTGGTAAAACAGACGGCTGTCTGGCTCCTTCGGACGCACCCCCTGCAGCTGCCCCTGCTCTTTTTGCAGAGCGCGGCCAAGCTGGCGGGCTTTCGGCTGGGCATACAGTACCGCAGGCTGCCTGCAGGACTGGTCAGGCGCTGCAGTATGCAGAAAACGTACTGGAAAGCGCAATAGCGTCTTTTTGGTTCATACTTTCTTATTAAATTCATCACAAAAAGAACACACAATTTTTTTATACTGATGTCATGGAAAAGAAGGGGAAGTGTCCCCGCGGGCAAAAGAGAGGGAGACGAAAAGACATGGATTACGACGGGTATCAGAACGGATGGGACAAAGAACAGGAGGACTTCCCGGTACAGGAAAAGGTTCCCGAAGAACAGCAGGAAGAACAGCAGCAGGCAGATCCCGTAGCGGAAGAACAGCCGCAGCCGGAGGGGGCTGCGAGAAATTATTACGACGAAAGATACCGGGGGCCGCAGGACCGCTACCGGGAGTTTGAGCAATATGACAGAACCGGCGGTTTTGGCGCAGGCGTCCCGGACGGCGGCAAAAAGCCCAAAAAGGGAAAGGGCGGCCGGATTGCGGCGGCCGTTTTGCTGGCGGTTCTGTTTATCGGCTTCTGCGGCGGGATCAGCTGGGTGGCGGTCAACTCCCTGGAACAGTATCAGGAGGCGCCGGAGGATGAGATCGCAGACGCAGAGGAGGAAACGCCCGGGCTGCCCCCGGAGGAGGAATCGGATGCAGCTAAGGATCAGGAGGAAGCCGCTGATCCTGTGTCTCCGGCAGCCCCGGTTCCGAACAGCATCTCCGGGACTGCCGTGGTGACGGACGTGACCGATGTGGTGGAACGGGTCATGCCTGCCTGTGTGTCCATTACCAATAATTTCACGCAGAAGGTGCAGGATTTCTGGGGACAGACGTATTCCCGCGACGCGCAGGGCAGCGGTTCCGGCATTATCATCGGACAGAACGATACGGAGCTTTTGATCGTTTCCAATAATCATGTGGTGGACAGCGCGGATTCCCTCCAGGTACAGTTCATCGACGGAGAAATTGTGCAGGCCCAGATCAAGGGCGTGGACAGTTCCGCGGATCTGGCCGTCGTCGCGGTAAATCTGACGGACATTCCGGAAAAAACCAGGAACGCCATCGTGGTGGCCCAAATGGGGGATTCCGGCAATCTTAAAATCGGGGAGCCTGCCATTGCCATCGGGAACGCCCTGGGATACGGGCAGTCCGTGACAACGGGCGTGATCAGCGCTGTGAACCGCACGCTGCAAGACAGTGAGAGCGGAGAGAGCAATGCTATGATTCAGACGGACGCGGCCATCAATCCGGGCAATTCGGGCGGCGCCCTGCTGAATATCCGGGGAGAAGTGATCGGCATCAATTCCAGCAAGAACTATGGATCCGCCATAGAAGGGATGGGGTATGCCATTCCGATTTCCACGGCGCGGCCGATCATCGACGAGCTGATGACCCGTGAGACGAGGGCGAAGCTGTCGGAGAAGGATCACGGCTATCTGGGGATTTCCTGTATCAATGTCACCAGTGAGCTGTCTGAAAACTTTGCCATGCCGGAAGGCGTGTTTGTGGCGCTGGTGTATGAAGGAACGGGCGCGGATCGGGCCGGACTGGTCCGGGGCGATATTATCACAGCAATCAACGGTGTGACGGTGGCAAACCAGGATGAGCTCAATACGCAGACCAGTTATTATAAAGCGGGGGAGACCGTGGAGCTTACCATCATGCAGGGCAGCCCTACGGGCTATCAGGCCAGGAACGTGAGCCTGACGCTCTCCACCCTGGAAGAAGTCAATGAAAGCGCCAGACAACAGGAACAGGAAGAAAACAGCAGGAACAGCAACCCGTTCTGGCCCTGATAAACGGCATCTGACAGGAAGAAAAAGGCATCTGTCCAAAGAGGGCGGGTGCCTTTCTTTGCCGGCGGCGCGCCGGTGTTTAGACAAAGTTTACTTGTATACGGGGAGAGGATGGATTATACTAGAAACAGGAAAAACGGGAGGTACGATATGGACGATAAGGATCGGACGGACAACCGGAACGAAAACGGGACGGACGGGGAAAAGCGGGAATACGAGGACGTCTGTTTCATCTGCCGGCGCCCCGAGAGCAAGGCGGGGAAAATGTTTCATCTTCCCAACGGCATCTGTGTCTGCGACGATTGTATGCATAAGACGATGGACGCGGTCAGCCAGTTCGATTATCAGGGGATGCTGAGCAATCCGGCCGTGCTGCATATGCTCAATGAACAGTTTGATCAGAAAAACGGACAGAAGAAGGACGACGGAGAAGAAGACGATAAGCCGGAACGGAAAATCGCCGGCATCAGCTTTATCAATCTGGCGGATCTGGCCGGCGGCGGCATTCCCCGCAAGCAGAAGATCAAAAAGAAAGAGGAGCAGGAGAAGCCCAAGCCCGCTTTCGATATTCATTCGATTCCGGCGCCGCACAAGATCAAGGCCCAGCTGGATCAGTATGTGATTGGACAGGAGTACGCCAAAAAGGTGATCTCCGTGGCGGTATACAACCATTATAAGCGGGTGGCCACCGGCACCATGGACGAAATTGAGATCGAGAAGTCCAATATCCTCATGATCGGGCCCACCGGCAGCGGCAAAACCTATCTGGTGAAAACGCTGGCGCGGCTTCTGGATGTGCCCCTGGCCATAGCGGACGCCACGTCCCTGACGGAGGCCGGGTATATCGGCGACGACATCGAGAGCGTGGTGAGTAAGCTGCTGGCGGCGGCGGACAACGACGTGGATCGGGCGGAGCAGGGGATTATTTTTATCGATGAGATCGACAAGATCGCCAAGAAGAAGAACACCACCTCCCGGGACGTTTCCGGAGAGTCGGTGCAGCAGGGTATGCTCAAGCTGCTGGAGGGCGCGGAGGTGGAGGTGCCGGTAGGGGCCAATTCCAAGAACGCCATGGTGCCGCTGGCGACGGTGAATACGAAAAACATCCTGTTTATCTGCGGCGGCGCGTTCCCGGATCTGGAGGAGATCATCCGGCAGCGACTGCGCCGGCAGACCTCCATCGGCTTTACCGCGGAGTTAAAGGACAAGTGGGACAAGGAGAAAAATATCCTTTCCAGGGTCACGGTGGAGGATTTGCGCAATTTCGGCATGATACCGGAATTTTTGGGCCGTCTGCCCGTGATCTGCACGCTGGAAGGGCTGGATGAGAAGATGCTGGTGCGCATCTTAAAGGAACCCCGCAACGCGATTCTCAAGCAGTATCAGAAGCTGCTGGAACTGGATGAGGTGAAGCTGGAATTTGCCGACGACGCGCTGGAGGCCATTGCGCAAAAGGCGCTCAAAAAGGATACGGGGGCCCGCGCCCTGCGTTCCATTATTGAAGAATTTATGCTGGATATCATGTACGAGATCCCCAAGGACGAAAATATCGGCCGCGTGATCATTACCCGGGCCTATATAGAGGGGACGGGAGGGCCGATCATCGATATCCGGAGCAATCAATATTCCCTGGGCGATATGGAAAAGATGAACCAAATCGAGGGAAACGCATATTCTGATTAGAAAGCGGGTTTTGCGGAACCGCCGCAGCTTCTTTTGGATGCGGACGGCCGCCCGGGGGCAGGATGGACTGCAGGGAAAAAATCGTATCTGAGGATTATATGAGCATCGTTTTGGACTTCCGGCTCCCGGAACAGATTCTGCCCCTGTTTGGGGAGGGCTTCTGTTATCAGCAGATTGAGGGGACGCTGGGAGTCTATTATGTGGATCGGACGCTCCAGCCCCCGCTTTCGGCATCCCAGTATCTTTACCGGTATATTCCCCAGCTGTACGGGCTGGAGGCGTTTCCGGACGCCGGCAGCGCCGGCTTTGATTTGCAGCCGCTGGAGGTTTCCGGTATCCTGGCGCAGCAGAGACCGCCGCTGGAGCTGACGGGCCGGGGCGTGATCGTGGCGATCCTCGATACGGGGCTTTCCTATGAAAATCCGGTGTTTCGCTATTCCGACGGCAGTACCCGCATCCGGGCCGTCTGGGATCAGACCGATCAGACGGGAGATCCGCCGGAGGGGTTTGCCTATGGGACGCTGTATACAAGAGAGCAGATCAACGCAGCCCTGGAAAGCGGCGATCCGCAGGCCGTGGTGCCGCTTACCGACGAGATCGGCCATGGCACGGCGCTGGCCAGCGTCGTGGCGGGGAGCCGTCTGGACGGCGGCGCGTCCTTTACGGGAGCCGTTCCCGACGCGGAGATTGTGGCCGTGAAGCTCAAGCCCGCCAAACAGTATCTGCGCGATTATTATCTTGTGCCGGAAGAGGTGCCCGCCTACAGTACGGACGATATTCTGTTTGCCATAAAATTTGCGGAGAGCTTTGCCGTATCTTTTTTTCAGCCGGTGGTGATTCTGATGGGGATGGGGACTTCCCTGGGATGTCATAACGGTACCTCCCTCCTTTCCGAGTATCTCCAGAGCGTGTCCCAGAGACTGGGACGGACCGTGGTGGTAGGAGGCGGCAATGAAGGCAACGCGGCGGGGCATTTCCGCGCCCTGTTGACGGATACCATGCGGGAGGCCGAGATCCGGGTAGGGGAGAACACCAGGGGCTTTATGGCGGAGCTGTGGGGGATGCAGCCGGCCCAGTTCCGCGTCAGCGTGCGTTCGCCCGGCGGAGAGGCGATCTCGGAGGTGGACTTCAGGCTGGGCCGCTTTGTGGACTACACCTTTGTATATGAAAGAACCCGTCTGCGGATGGATTATGTGCCCAATGAGCGCAATACGGGCGACGAACTGATCGTCATGCGGTTTGAAAATCCCACGCCCGGGATTTGGACGATTCTGGTCCGGGGACAGCGGACGGCGCCCAATTCCGTATACGATATCTGGCTGAGCCCCCAACAGTTTATCGGCGGGGAAGCATTTTTTCTGACGCCCTCCCCGGAGGTGACGCTGACCATGCCCGCCTATGAGGCGGACGCGGTGGCGGTCAGTACCTATAACAGTGAAACCAACAGTTTTTATTATCTTTCCGGGCAGGGCTTTTCCAGAACCGGCAAGATGATCAAGCCGGACATTGCCGCGCCGGGCGTGTCGATCAGCACCGTAAACGGCCCCTACAGCGGCGGCGCAATGGCGGCGGCCATCACGGCGGGCGCGGTGGCGCAGCTTTTGCAGTGGGCGGTGGCAGAGCGAAACGCCCCCTTTGTTTCGGGCCGGGAAATCCGCACCTATCTGACCCGGGGCGCCAGGGAGCGGGCATCGCAGGATTACCCCAGCAGACAGTGGGGATACGGTACGCTGGATATGAGAAATACTTTTGATGTGATCGCAGGGCTTTAGGACGCCTGCAGACAGGAGAAACGTAGGATGAAGGAGCTGTGGTCTGTGTGGATCCCGGCGGTTGTGGCGGTCGGGGATCTGCGGATCAAAAACCGGATAGAAAGCGACCGGCAGATGCCAAAGGAGAAGCCGATTTTAAAAGGACGGGTGATCCTGCGCCACTTTCATAATCCGGGGGCCTTTTTGAGCCTGGGCCGGGAGCACGGCGCGCTGGTGCGCCTGCTGTCCGTAGCCCTGACGCTGGCGGTGGCCGGGCTGTTTGGCCTGAGCCTGACCCAAAAGGGGAACGGTCTGGCAAGGACGGGCTACGCCCTGCTTTTGGGCGGCGCCTTTTCCAACACCTATGATCGCCTTTTTCGCAAATATGTGGTGGATTATTTCAGTTTTCATACCGGTATCGGGGCGCTGGATCGGATGGTGTTCAATCTGGCGGACTTTGCGGTTCTCATCGGCGCTGCCTGCATCGTGCTGGGAGAGGGGAACGCTTTTATGGGGGAAGGACAGGGATGAAACGGTTTCTGGAGCGGCTGGATCGGGTTTGGTACTGGATTTTGATCGCAGGCTGTGTGGGCGCGCAGGCTGTGGTCTTTCTGACTTTTCGTGAGGAAAGCTATCTGACGGTGCAGGACAACCTGGATCTGTTTGTGGCTCATTTTCAGGTGCTGCGTCACTGGGGCGGCTGGTTTGCGCGGGACGCTGTCATGCCCATGCTGGGCGGGATAGATCGGAACAGCCTGAGCAGCGAATGGAACCTTTACAGTATGCTTTTTATACTTCTGCCTCCCTTCTGGGCCTATCTGACCGGCTATTTCCTGAAGATTTTTCTGGGTATGGGATCCTTTGTGCTGCTGGGAAAGGAACTTTACAGGGAGCGCTTTGGCGATTACCGGGCCATCCTCTGGGCCACGGGACTGTGCTATGGACTTTTGCCGCTGTTCCCGGCCTACGGCCTGTGCTTTGCGTCCATTCCGCTGGTGATTCTTATCCTGCGCCGGATCTATCTGCGCGGGGGAAAGAGATGGTATATAGCGCTGTTTTTTTACCCGCTGTTATCCTATTTTTCCTATTTCGGGTTTTTCCTGCTGGCCTATCTGGCCTGTGCCGTTTTGATTCTCTCGATCCGGGACCGGCGCTTCTGCGGCCGGCTCGCCGGGGCGCTTTTCGTGCTGGCGGCGGGCTATGTGTGCTTTGAGAACCGGCTCTTTTCCCAGATGCTGTTTTCCGATGTGGTGACCATCCGTTCCACGATGACGGAGGTCGATCTGTCCTTTTTTGAAATGCTCAGGCAGGCAAAAGAAGCGTTTCTGACGCCGGTTTTCCACGCGGCGTCGGATCATCTGCCGCTGGTGCTTCCCGTATGCCTGATTTTCCTGGTGTGGCGGACAATCGAGCTGGGACGGCGAAGGGAGCTTCGTAAAATGGCAAAGGAGGGCGTGGTATGGATCCTGTTGTTTTTGCTTTTCAACTGCCTGGTTTACGGGATGTATTTCTGGGGCGCGTTCCGGCGGCTGTTTGAGGCGCTGCTGCCGCCGCTGAAGGGCTTTCAGTTCAACCGCACCGTCTTTTTCAACCCGTTTTTATGGTATGCCGCCTTTTTCCTGGTATTGAAATATCTGTATGAAAAGAAAAAGCTGCTGGCAAGGCGGCTGGCCAATCTGCTGGCGTGCGCGGCGGCGGCGGTCATTCTTCTGACCCCGGCCGTGTATAATGAATTTTACTGGACATGCTATCATCAGGCGTACCGCAGCGTGTATCAGACGCAGGTGAATCTGCTCAACTGGAAGGAGTACTACAGCACGGATTTGATGGAAAAGGTTCTGGAGGATATTGGCTACGAAGGGGAATATGCCGCCGGGTACGGACTGAATCCCGCCGTTTTGGAGTATAACGGCGTCGCCACGCTGGACGGCTATCTGGGGCTCTATCCGCAGGCGTACAAGGAGGCGTTTACGGAGCTGATCCGGCCTGCCTACGACCGGGTGGAGGAATGGAGGGTCTATTACGGGGAGTGGGGCGCCAGGGCCTATCTGTATGCCGGCAGCGGGGAGAACATTTACAATCCCTACCGGAACCAGACGCTTTCCGACAGCCGGCTGTATCTGAACGCGGATCAGTTCCGGCGGATGGGCGGAAGGTATCTGTTTTCCCGTTATGAACTTTCCGGCGTGGAAGACATGGGCTTTACGCTGCACCAGGTCTATACGGATCCGTCCTCGCCCTATACGATCTATCTGTATGAAACGGGAGACGCGGCCTCCTGGCGCAGAGGGCAGAGCGGCGGGCCATACACGCAGGGCGGTATTTGACAACCGGACAGGTTGATGCTATCATAGGTTACAAAAGGACGGGGGGGATTTGAAAATGCCTATCAGAATTACAAATTTTGCGGGGAGATTCGGATGGAACGCGAGAAAATATTTTCCAAAGCTGGCCAGCGAGTCCTATCTGAAGTTCCAGTTTGTCACCCGCAGGAAGATTCAGCAGGATTATATCGACTATTTTCTGAACAGCCCCGAGGTGCCGCATCCCCACGTGGTGAATCTGGAAACCATCAATCGCTGCAATTCCACCTGTGAGTTTTGCACGGCCAATAAAAATGCGGAGAAACGGCCTTACGCGCGGATGAAGGACGAGCTGTACTACAGCATTATCGACCAGCTTCGCGACTGGGGCTACAAAGGGCACCTGACCCTGTACGGCAATAATGAACCCTGGCTGGATACCCGCATTGTGGAATTTCACAAATATGCCAGAGAGCAGCTTCCGGACTGCTTTATTTTCATGTCCACCAACGGACTGCTGCTGGATGTGGAGAAGGTCAAATCCATCATACCTTATGTAAACCAACTGATCATCAACAATTATTGCCTGGATATGAAGCTGCATCCCAACATTCAGGTGATCTATGAGTATGTGCAGGCCCATCCGGAGGAGTTTGCGGATGTGGATATTCTGATTCAGATGCGCTATCTGAAAGAGGTGCTGACCAACCGCGCCGGCAGCGCGCCCAACAAGAAGGCCACCGAGAAGGTCATTAAAGAAACCTGTCTGATGCCCTTTACGGATATGTGGATCACGCCCAACGGCAAGCTGGGGATCTGCTGCTGCGACAACTTCGAGCAGACGGATTTCGGCGATCTCAATCAGATTCCGCTCAAGGATGCCTGGAACAGCCAGATCTATCAGCAGCTGCGCCAGAAAGTGAAGGATGGGAGGCAGAACTGGCCGTTTTGTATGCACTGTGACTTCATCGACACGAAGCTGCGGACGGACATTGCCAAAGAGGTGCTCAGACAGAACCGCAAATAAAACAGGGTCGTTGATAAGTAAAACCGCCCGGCGCTGGCCGGGCGGTTTTTTCGCGGAAAGAATCTGCCGACAGAAGGGGAGGCCTATTTTGCCTCGTGGTACTCCTTCTCGGTGTTGACGTTCCAGATATTGGAACGGTCGGCAATGCCGTTTACAATATTGTGCACGGCCTCGAAGGAGGTACACATGGAATGGTCGATGTTGTTGTAGCGGTGCTGACCGTTGCGTCCCACGCAGTACAGATTGTCAATGGTGTTCAGCCAGGCGATCAGCGTGTCGATTTCGGAATAGGTGTCAAAGTAGGCGGGATAGGCCTTTTTCACGGATTCGGCGTGGGTATCCAGCACGTCCTCCGCCCGGTCGATCAGCCCCATTTTGACCATTTCCGAGATGCCGAACCGGGAAAATTCCTCGTCGGTCATATTCCACAGATCGTCGCCCTCCGTGCAGAAATATTCCAGTCCGATCCATACGGTGTTTTCCAGATCCGATACCATATAGGGGGACCAGTTGTTGTAAATCTGCATCCGGCCCAGGGCAACCGTGCGGTCATGCACATAGATCCAGTTGTCCGGCACAATGTTGCCGATGGTCTTGATTTTGGTCTTGTTTTTCAGGTTCAGACGGGGCACCAGTACGCCGAGCGTGCGGTAGTCCCGGTAGGGAAGGCCGGCGGCGATGGCCGCTTCCTTTGCGGGAACGTCGTTCATGCCGCCCACCAGATCCTTTAAGGGCATGGAGGAAATGAAAAAGTCTGCTGTTTCCTCCACGGTCTGTCCGTTGTTCTCATAGGTGAGGGACACGATGTGATTGTCGGCGTCTTTTTTCAGGGAGACCACGCGGCATTCCCGCAGGATCCGGCCGCCCAGCTTCTCGATCTCCGCCGCGGTCACGTCCCAGAGTTCGCCGGGCCCCAGCTTGGGATAGCTGAAGGATTCGATCAGAGAGGTTTCCACATGGCGGTTTTTCCGGTTCGGAAGCAGCTTGCCGAACATATCCCGGATAATGGCCAGTACGGAAAGTCCCTTTGCCCGCTGGGCGCCCCAGCTGGGATCTATCTCGCTGGGATGGCGTCCCCAGAGATTCTCCGTATAATTTTCAAAAAACATGGAATACAGCTTGCGGCCGAAGCGGTTGATATAGAAATCCTCCAGGGAGTTTTCCTTCCGCTTGTGGACGACGGCGGCCAGATAGCTGAACACCGCCTGGATGTCCGTAATCAGCCCCATGTTGGCGAAGGTTTCCCATTTCAGGGAAATGGGATAATCGAAAAATTTCTTATTATAATAGATGCGGGAAACGCGGTTGCGCTGCAGCATGACCCGGTCTTCCTTTTCCGGATCCGGGCCGCCCTCTTTGAGGGGGACCGGCCGCTCCAGCCGAATATCGTCATAGGCAGGACTGCCCTGCATCGGCAGCATCTGTTCCCACCATTCGTTTACGCGGGGAACCTTGGAGAAAAAGCGGTGGCCGCCCATATCCATCCGGTTGCCCTTATAATCGACAGTTTTGGAAATGCCGCCCATATACCGGCTTTCCTCCAGGACGGTCACTTCAATATCATCCGCCTGCTTCAGCAATTCATAGGCGGCCGTAAGGCCCGCGGGGCCGGCGCCTATCACAAGAGCTTTTCTCATGTACCTGTTTCCTTTCCGCAAAACGGCGTCTGTGATCCGACCGCTTTGCCGTCTGTCCTTCGTCGCGTAGGGGCGTTCCGCGCAGTACGGGGCCCGTTTTTATTCTATCATTTTACCATATCTTGTCCCGTTCGTCAAAATATATAAGCCGGAAGTTTAGAAAGAAGGGATTGTCCTGCCGCGCCGGGGCGTCTGCAGAATGCGGCGTTAAGATTCGGTTATCCCCTGCGCGGTTTCAGCGGTCTTTTCCGGAAATGCCGTTTAAGGTGGAAAGAATGCGGTAAATTTCGGCCGCGTTTTCCGTGATTTGCGCAAGCGCGGTGTCCGCCGGCGTGCTGCGGCCCGCCAGCTTATCCACCGAACAGCCCAGTGCGTTGGCGATTTGCCATATGCTGATAAAAGATGGCCTGCTGATTTTTCCGTTCACCAGCTTCTTGACGGATTCATAGGGAAGGTCGGCCCGGTCGGCCAACATCTTCAAAGACCAGTTCCGCTGCGAAAGCTGTTCACAGATATGGCTGATAATGGCTTCTGTCAGATACTCATTTTCCAAACGGGAATGTATTTTCTTGTGCACTCGAATCCCTCCTTCGTTTTGCTGCTGCGCGCACCGATTCTGCAGACTCTTATTTATTCCACGAAACGCCATAAAAGACACATAAATTTTTGATTTAATGCCATATAAGCACTTCCATTTTTGATATTGACTGATAAAATATAAATAAAAATAAAGTTATCAAATAATTAAACAGAAAGAGGTGATATTGGATGCGATATTATGTCGTTCCGGAGAAAGTATGCAACAATAATGAATGGGAAGCACTCTCTGTTCTGTTGGGAAACGCCGCTTCCTGCGTTGTCGCTTTTGACGTGAAGGAGCCGCCGGAAAAGGGCGCAAAACAGATTTCGGAACGGGAGGTATGCCGTCTCTTGACAAGGCTGGGCGTCCGGCCGAATTTGAAGGGCTGTCAGTACCTGCGCACCGCCGTCCGGATTTGTCAGGAGGACAAGGAGGAGCTGGACGGGATCACCAAACGGCTCTATCCGTCCGTAGCCAGACAGCACAAGGTCAACGCAGAGAGGGTAGAACATGATATCCGCCACACCATAGAGGTTTCCTGGAGGACGGGAGACGAGCAGACGCAAAGGGAGGTATTTGGCTATAGTTTCCATGAGGGCAGAAGACCCACGAACTCGGAATTCATTGTGGGACTTTTGGATTACCTGGAACGCGGGGAATTTGCGGAACGGACGACAGCGGCCTACGGTCTGTCCGGCATTTCCTGAATTTTTTCTCAAAACGCATTGATTTTGGAGAAAAATAGGTATAGGATAATAAAAAAGGGGAGTTATTTCGGAAATTCCGGCGGTTTAAAAAAGGGTTAAATTATTTTAAAAAATGTATTGACAAGGGAAAAAGGATCTGATAGAGTATAGTTAGAAAAGGATGAAAGAGAGAATTCTAATTTTAAGGAAAGAAAGTTGAGGAGACAGAGATGAAGAAAAAAGTGTTGGTATGCGGTTTATTACTTTCCATGCTGGCATCCGTATTTACCGGATGCGGAAAGAGCGCCGAAGGGCAGGCGGCTATTTCGGAGGATGCGGCTGTCAGAGCTTATGACACCATTGATTTCGATACCGTCACGATCATGGAGGATGAGGTTCCGTTAGGATCTTCCGTGAATAACGCCAACGCTGAGGAGCAGGCGGCGCTTCAGAATATGGCGAGAGCGGCTCTGGATCTGGTAAATCAGCAGCGTGCGGCGGCAGGGCTTGGCGCGTTGGTCTGGGACAGCGATCTGGAACTGGCAGCGGCGGTGAGAGCCGGTGAAATTGTGCAGGTATTCTCCCACACCAGACCCAACGGAACGGATTGGTGGACAGTGAATGAAGCGATTATGCACGGCGAGAATCTGGCTTATGGTTACAATTCCGCACAGGAGGTTGTGACGGCTTGGATGAATTCCCCTACGCATGCAGCGAATATCCTGTATCCTTCTTTCACGAAATGCGCGATTGCGATTTATAAGAATGGCTCCACTTACTACTTTGCACAGGAGTTCAGATACTAAGATATACAAAGAGAGAATTGACGCCCGGCCAATGGCCGGGCGGTTTTTTTGACGGAACGGGCGGCAGATTGGTGCCCCGGAAAAATCAAAAAAGCTATTGACATTTCATAGAAAAGATACTACAATTAACTTCGTTGTCAGGATTGCCTGGCAGGAAATGTGCGCGTAGCTCAGCTGGATAGAGCGTCTGACTACGGATCAGAAGGTCGGGAGTTCGAATCTTCTCGCGCACGCTCTTGGCCTACAGAGAGATCTGTAGGTCTTTTTGATCCGGCAAAGGTAATTTTTTCCGCCGGATGGGACATACTATGGAACAAAAGAAGCGGGCGGCTGTTTTCCCGTAAGCTGCAAAGGAGAGACGGATGGCGGGTGTGGTTTATGATTCCAGCAGAATCAAGGTGTATGAAAATTTGAGCGCGCTGTGCAATCTGGCCGGGGAATCCCAGGAGTGGTGCGACAGGCTGTGGCAGGAGCTTTTAACGGACGGGGAACTGTATGCGGAGCTTTTGTATTTTATGAAACATCATACGTTTTCTGATCGGATGAACTGCCGCGGGTACCGGTTGACGGATCTGTTCATTTGGCAGATGGATCGGTATAATCTGCTGCACGATACCGGGAAAAATACGGCGGAATGCAGGAAGATGGACATGATTCTGCGCGCCTTTTATTCGATGGCCGAGATGAAAAAGGATCCGGAAACCTTCCTGCGCCGGCTCGGAGACGGCCGCGGGCAGGATCGGTATTAAACCCGGTAAAAAAAATTTGAACCCATCATGTATAGAAATCGTTTTTTTTCAAATACTACTTCTGTAACTTGAAAAAGACAGGAGGAATACAAAATGTCTAAAAACGATTACAACCAGAACAACAGCCAGAACAGCACGCAGAGCCAGGACAACAAGTCCAAGAACAGCTCCGAAAACGCGCAGAAGAATCAGAGCAAGAACAGCTCCAAGGATTCTGAGAACTGCAAGAATTACTAAACTGCATAAGGATCGAAGGGAAAGCCGGGGCGGATGCTCCGGCTTTTTCCTGTGATAGAAACGGCCGGCAAAATACAGCAGCTTCCGTGGCGGGGGTCAGATTTTTCCTTGACAGGGTTGGGGCGCTGCACGTAAAATACTTCCAGGGAAACGTTTTGCCACGTTTTGGCAGGAGAAAACGAAGTAAAGCAGGGACGTTTATGAGAAGGATGGAACTGATCGCGCCGTGCCATTTTGGACTGGAAGCGGTTCTGAAACGCGAGATTGTAGATCTGGGATATGATGTGACCGACGTGGAGGACGGCCGGGTGACGTTTTTGGGGGACGCGGAGGCGGTCTGCCGGAGCAATCTTTTCCTGCGGACGGCGGAGCGCGTCCTAATCAAGGCCGGCAGTTTCCGGGCCGATACCTTTGAGGAGCTGTTCCAGGGGACGAAGGAGATCGCCTGGGAGGAGATGATTCCCATTGACGGCAGGTTCTGGGTCGCCAAGGCCGCCAGTGTGAAAAGCAAGCTGTTCAGTCCCTCGGATATTCAGTCCATTGTGAAAAAGGCCATTGTGGAGCGTCTGAAAACGGTTTACCGCGTCAACTGGTTTGCCGAGGACGGCGCTTCCTTCCCGCTCCGCGTTTTTTTGAAGAAGGATGAAGTGACGATAGGGCTGGACACCACCGGCGAGTCCCTGCACAAGCGCGGCTACCGGAAGCTGACGGCCAAGGCCCCGATTGCGGAAAATCTGGCGGCGGGTCTGCTGCTGCTGACGCCATGGCACGCGGATCGGATTCTGGTAGATCCCTTTTGCGGCAGCGGGACTTTTCCCATAGAGGCGGCAATGATGGCGGCACATATCGCGCCCGGTCTGAACCGTTCGTTTGCGGCGGAAAGCTGGCCGCATTTGATAGAGAAAAGACTTTGGTACGACTGCGCGGACGAAGCGCGGGATCTGGTGGAAATGGATGTGGAGACGGATATCCAGGGATACGACCTGGATGGGAAAATGGTGGAGATCGCCCGGGAAAACGCCAGACTGGCGGGCGTGGACAAGCTCATTCATTTTCAGAGAAGACCGGTGTCGGAGCTGTCGCATCCGAAGAAATACGGATTTCTGGTTACCAATCCCCCTTACGGGGAACGGCTGGAGGAGAAAAAGAATCTGCCCGCCCTCTACGGAACGCTGGGGGAGCGGTTTCGGCGCTTGGATACCTGGTCGCTTTATGTGATCACTTCCTATGAGGATGTGGAACGCGATATCGGCAGGAAAGCGGACAAAAACCGCAAGATTTACAATGGCATGATGAAGACCTATTTCTATCAGTTCCAGGGGCCCAGGCCCCCGAAACGGACAGGTCAGAGGGAGGAAGCAGCAAAATGAAAACGGTTTTGTTTGCGACGGGAAACGAAGAAAAAATGAAGGAGATCCGTGCAATCCTGGAAGAACCGGGACTGCGGGTCCTGTCCATGGGAGAGGCCGGGATCGGGATCGAGGCAGAGGAGAACGGCAGTACGTTTGAGGAAAACGCCCTCATCAAGGCAAAGGCGCTGGCAGAACAGTGCCGGGAAAAGCAATCCCCGCTTTTGCAGGACTGCGCGCCCGGAGAGCTTGTGGTGATGGCGGACGATTCCGGATTGGAAATCGACTATCTCAACGGCGAACCGGGTGTCTATTCCGCCCGGTATATGGGACATGAGACGTCCTACCGGGAGAAAAACGCCAATTTGATAGCCCGGCTGGAAGGTGTGGAAAAGGCCGACAGGACGGCGCGGTTTGTCTGTGCCATTGCCGCGGTTTTCCCGGACGGGGGACACGCGGTGACCCGGGGAAAAATAGAAGGCTATATCGGATGGCAGGAGAGCGGAGAAAACGGTTTTGGTTACGATCCCATTTTTTATCTGTATGAAAACGATCAGTCCACCGCTTCGCTTTCCCCCCAACAGAAAAACCGGATCAGCCACAGGGGCAGGGCGCTTCGCAGGATGAAGGAGCTGATGGATGAAAGGGGAGCCATGTAAAAAATGAGGATCCTGATTGTCAGTGATACGCACGGAAGAAACGGCAGTCTGACCGGTCTGCTGGACAGGATGCAGCCGTTGGATATGCTGGTGCACTGCGGCGATGTGGAGGGTGGGGAGGACTATATCCGTCAGATGGCAAAGTGCCCTGCGCACATCGTGAAGGGAAACTGTGATTTTTCCATGACGCTGCCCCGGGAGGAGTTTTTCCTGATTGGAACTTATAAGGTCTGGCTGACCCACGGCAACCGGCAGCTTTCCCTCTGCGGGATCCGGCAGCTGAGACAGGACGCCCAGGAAAAGGGCGTGGATATCGTGATGTACGGGCATACCCATATGCCGCGGATAGAACTGGCGAAGGAGCCGGGTCAGGTAACTTTGCTTAACCCGGGCAGTCTTTCCTGTCCGCGCCAGGACGGGCACAGGCCCAGCTTTATCCTGATGGAGCTGGATCGGCAGGGCGTGGCGCATTATCATCTGAATTATCTGTAGTACGGAAAAAATCAAAAAAATGATTGACAGGAAGGGTGACTTTATATATAATAATTCTTGCGTCACGGACGAGGCGAGTGTAAAATCGGCCGGAGCTGCCGGGGTGTGGCTCAGTTTGGCTAGAGCGCCTGGTTTGGGACCAGGAGGTCGCAGGTTCGAATCCTGTCACCCCGATTGATACGGTTTGCAGGTGTAGTTCAATGGTAGAACACCAGCCTTCCAAGCTGGATACGTGGGTTCGATTCCCATCACCTGCTTTGACTGTGCACAGATCTGCTCCGGTATTTTGCAGGGTGGCGCGGTCGAGGACAGCGGCGCCTTTGCGGGCCGCAATTTTACAGGAAAGTCCTGTCGCCAGGCGATATGCCGTTATGTGTCCGTAGCTCAGCTGGATAGAGCAACGGCCTTCTAAGCCGTGGGTCGGGGGTTCGAATCCCTTCGGGCACGCTGGAAAGATTGATGACATGTCGATTTTTCTATATGGTGGGTATAGCGCAGCTGGTTAGCGCGCCAGATTGTGGCTCTGGAGGCCCAGGGTTCGAATCCCTGTATCCACCTTCCTGGGCTATCGCCAAGCGGTAAGGCACAGGACTTTGACTCCTGCATTCGCTGGTTCGAATCCAGCTAGCCCAGCTTGCCGGCTGAAGTGTCGGCCGGAATCCATTTATGGAGCACTAGCTCAGTCGGTAGAGCACCTGACTTTTAATCAGGTTGTCGGGGGTTCGAATCCCCCGTGCTTCACTCCCGGAAAATGCCGTATGTGCGCGGATTTCCGGGATTTTTTAATATCTTGGATAAGTAACTATCAAGGCCTGTCTGTATAATACTATTATCTGATAATTGCGGAGATACGATGAATAAAGTAATAAAGACAATTGTCCGGATGATGACACCAAGCGTTCTTTTTTTGGTTCTATACAAGTTCCTGGGGTTACAATTATCCGTACTGATCACTTGCGCAATTAGTTTTTTGTTATTGTTACTGGACGTATTTAAGGAAAAGAGAATTACGAACAGTGCCATAATCGGAGCTATAGGTTTGGCCTTTCAGGTGGTAAGCGCTTTTTGTGTTGGATACGAAAAATTGTATTATGTACCTGCCCTGGTTCAAAACTGTGTGATCATGTTTTTGGTGTTATCGCTCTGCATTCAATCAAAGAGCGTTTTTTTATATGTCGTGAAAGATTTTGACTTTAAGATCTTTAAGAAAATGAGCGATGAGGAATTGTTGCCGCTTAATTATCTTTGGGTAGCATTTTGTTTGTTAAAGATTCTTGCGAAGGTGATCGGCATGGTTGCTCTAGACTTTATATCGATGTATTGGTTGGTCTTTCTGTTTGGAACCCCGCTGAATCTGATCACTATTGTTTTGTCGTATTTTTATATAAAGAGAAAATTGAATTGAGGAAGAAAACGGAACATCGCTATTTTTCTGATCAGGATTTTTGAAAACGTTAGTGTAAAATTATAGTTGGCAAAAATAAAGAGAAGAGGCCGAAACCTCTTCCCAATCGCACAGTTTTACTTTAT
>CANRGX010000002.1 GCA_947630215.1 uncultured Eisenbergiella sp.
ACTAAGCCTATTGAACAAAGATTTATTCAGTTATTAAGGTACATTTACTGTATCTAAAAGATATTATACGAGGAGGGTCAAGATTGAAAATGAGAAGTAGAGGGTATCCATAACTTTACGCACACAACAAACAAGCCATCTTCCGGTGGCAGCTTTAAAAATTGAATATTGCAATGTTAAGGTTATGCAGTTGCTGACTTGACTTTATAACCCTGATTCCTTGCGATAAGGATCGCCTGCTCTATCGTGATCTCGCGATCAGCCGGGGGAAGCTCAGATTTTCTGTAAAGCTCCGCGTTGTAGTTTACACCGTCTTTCAGCATGTGGTATACTGCGGTAAGAAGCATTCTTGCTATGGCAATGATTGCTTTCTTGTGGCCGCGACGCTTTTTGAGACGGAGATAGCGGTTACGAATCTCAGGATGCTTTTTGCTGGTAACAACAGCATTGGCACACTGCACAAGCAGTGGCTTGATGTAGCATCCGGCCTTGGAGACCCGGACAGATTTTTTCTTCCCTGCACTTTCATTGTTGGTTGGTGTAAGTCCTGCCCATGAGCATAAGTGTTTCGCCGAAGGAAAAGCCTCCATATTGGTACCGATTTCGGAAATGATTCCGATGGCAGTGAAAATGCTGCCGATACCAGGAGCGGTTTGGAGAATGGCAAGTTCCTGCTGATAGGGAGCGGCGAGCGCAAGAATGAGTTCTTCAAGCTCTGCTTTCCGGGATTCAAGGTTCTCAAAATGAGTTTTGATCACCTTGAGTTTTCCGGCCTGTTGGGGAGTAATATAGCCGTCAATGGCATCACGCAGTTCGGGGAGTTTTTTCTTCAAACTTTTGTAAACGAGGGGCTCAAGGTCAAAAGAAGTATCTGCGGGATTTTCCAAAATCTTATCCAGTATCGCCTGAGCAGATTTGCCGAAGGTGTCCGAGACAACGTTCCCCAACTGGATATTGGAGACCGTGAGACAGTTCTGCAAACGGTTCTTTTCGCTTGATCGAAAGCAGGTCAGTTTGAAGCGGTAGCGCATAAGGTCGCGCATCTGGCGGATGTCAGCGGGCGGCATAAAGCTTCCGGCAACCAGGTCATGCTTAAAGAGGTCAGCAATCCATCTGGCATCTTTCTTGTCAGTTTTCTTTCCACGGATAGCCTTAACATATTTGGGATGAGCAAGGACGATGGAACAATCGTTTTCCAGGACGTTGTAAACAGGGATCCAGTATTTGCCGGTGGATTCCATGCATACATCCCTGCAATTCCGGTCGAGAAGCCATTGTAACAGATTTTTCAGACCGCTCGTGAAGGTAGAAAAACGGTGGCTCTCATAGGTGGTGACGCCTTTAGAATTGGTAGAGGCGATACAGGCCACTACAAAAGTCTTGTGGACATCAATGCCACAGCAGATTTTGTACACGATTTTTAAAGCCATAGGGACTCCTTTCAGAACCGGAAGGTTCGTGTAGATTATAGGGAGAGACGGCATTGACTGAACGCCTAAGGCATAAACGAGATTGTTTAAACAAAGATAAGATTACGTGCTCTGCGTCACACTTATTTGTGCTTGAAAAGGCGAACTACACATATAAACATACGGTCATCAGATAAATCGGACAGCCCACTCACCTCCCCGTGATTTGTAGTATACCGAGTTCCCTACAAGAAGAATTATAGAGAAAAAATAGGCTCAGGAAAACCATTTTCATAACGTTTTGTGCCTGAGCGAAGCGAAAGGAATGGATATATACATGAGTAATTTTGACGGGCAATTAAAAACAGAAGAACTCTCAAAGCTACGAGAAGCAAATTTTACCGATGATGAGATCAGACAAATCCAAGCATTTGTTTTAAAATATTGTCAAGCATTAAGCGGCTTCGAAGATTTAGTCGGGGATGAGTTGGTTCCGTCTGGTAGATTTATTAAAAATATAAAAAAAATGGGATATCTACTCGATAACGATCCCAGAAAAGTGATTTCAAAAAAAGACATTATACTACGGAAAACTATCTTTTCAAAAATTGTTAGAGCGATGGGACCAACACTTATTCATTCTGAGCAGATATTTGAGAACAGAAATAGATTGTGTGGTAGTGATGAAGTCGATAGAGGCATAGATTTGCCTAAAGATGCTGTTATCTGGGCTTCAAATCATCATTTCACAGATGATGCTATGGCATCTGTTTTAGCCGCAAAAAGACCAGTATATTTCCTATTTGGTAGTATACCTGTATTCTATAACGGAATTGAAGGTGATTTTTCACATTTAATCGGTTCCTTATTAGTGAATCGAAAATCGCATGAAAGCAGGTCTGCAGCTATTGCTAAAGTGAAGCGTTGTCTTAATTTTGGAATGGATGTTTTAATGTATCCGGAAGGAGTGCATAATAAAACACCAAATGAACTTGTGCTACCGTTATGGAATGGTATTTATAGAATCGCAAATGAAAATGGAAACAAAATCGTTCCCATAATTCATTATATATACGATGTGTCTCAAAACATAAACAAAAAAAATAATCCAATTCATACTGTGGTAGATGAGCCAATTGATTTGACACAATATACTGAAAAAGCCGGACTTGAATACTTAAGAGAAGTATTTGCAACATGGTATTATTTAATGATGGAAAAATACGGGTATACAACCCGAGAAGTTCTTATGGAGTATTACGAAAAAAGGGCCATTACAGAATACGGACAGAGAGAGGAAGAATTTGAGAAAAGAAGAATAACAAGTCACGAAGCATTTGAAATATATTTAACAGATTACCTAAAAACAATAAAACGCTATGACCACAGTGCAGAAACTACATCTGACTACAGACCTGCTGATAGAATAAGACCCGAAGATGTTTGGAAAAGTGTAGCTCATATTAAAAGCACTCAGCAAAATGTCTACCATGTATTATACGCCAGAGATTTGATTAGAAAGAGGCAAGCAGAGGACTATCAAAGAAGATTTTAATGACAAAAATCAAGGTGTCTATAATTTCAGATATTTGTTTAATTATTTTCAGAAAGTGCAGAGTATGCTAGAAGTTAAATTATTATATTTGCAATCATAAAAAATGATGCTTGTACAGGATAGAACAAATACAGAAAAACAAGACGAATAGTTATCAGAAAAGAAGGTCATTATATGAGTGAAACAATTAAGCGAGTAGATAAAAATACTATTGAAATTATGTTGCTTATGACTGAAAAATGTAATTTATCATGTAGATATTGTTACGAAATCAATAAAACAGATAAAAGGATGTCCTTTGACGTAGCCCGGAGAATTATTGATAATGAAATTCGTAACATAATTAGTTTAAATGAAAACATAGTAATTCAATTTTTTGGTGGTGAGCCTTTATTAGAATTTGAAACGATCAAACAAATATATGCATACATAAAACAACTCAATCTTCCTAATTTTAATTATTGCTTTACGGTGACAAATGGAACTCTTTTAAATGCAGAAATGAAAAACTGGATGTATGAATATAGACAAGATTTTATATGTGGTTTAAGTTTAGATGGAACAAAAGCAATACATGATTTTAATAGAAGTAATTCATATGATTTAATAGATTTTGATTTTTTTCTTAAAACATGGCCGACTCAAAAAATTAAAATGACAATTTCACCGGATATGCTTTCAAAACTTAGTGAAGGGGTGATACATTGTCATAAATTAGGATTCGGGGTGTTGTGTAATCTTGCAGATGGACTTGATTGGGCAGAAGAAAGCACTGATATTTTAAAAGAACAATTGTATCAATTAGTGAAATATTATTTGGATAATCCAGACAAAGATGTTTGCTCCATTTTAAAAATGCCGTTGTTGCATGTTGCTTTAAAAAATAAGACAAGTTTTCCAAAATGGTGTGGGGCCGGTGATCATATCCATGCATATGATACAGAAGGTAAAGTATTCCCGTGTCAATTATTTATGGGCGTTTCGGGAGTTGGGACACAAATACCAAAGATTGAGAAAATATATTCTTCTACAGTGCTTCCGGACAAATGTAAGAAGTGTGCTATATTTGGAGGTTGTCCAACTTGTATAGGGACAAACGCAATAAGGAAGCGGGACTTATTTTATCATACGGATGTTGAGTGTAAGAATATAAAAATCCAATTTTTGGCGACTTCTTATTTGATGTATGAAAAATATAAGAGAAGTTTATTAAAAATGTCAAAAGACGAGGAGTATACTTTGCTCAACAGCATATATGAGATTCAAAAAGATTTCTCAGATTTATGAAAACTTGATTTGAGTTATTTTTAAACATAGCAGAAAGGAGGTGAAATTAATGTTTACGATCAATGTTGTAGAGATGGAGCAACTGAAAAAGTGCATTCAAGAAATGAAGGCTGCAGATGCAAAGATGCTTGAGGGATTTGCATGTTCTGCAAGCGATAATAGTTGCGGATGCGGTTGGGATTGCTCTAGCACAAAAACCTGATATGCCCAAATAGGCACCGTGCGAGGAATTCCCTTGTAACGGTGCTTATTTGCAGTATGGATATTAATGGAATAAGTGTCAGCTAGTAGTATCGTAAGATGTGCTGAGTTGATATGAGTTCCATGTGTCAGATCCGGAGGAACAAAAGTGAACATTCTGGCTGAAGAACTCAAAAAGCTATCTGATAAATCATTATCTGTGGACGAGTATGCAGAGCGGGAAAAACAATTTCTCCGTTTATATTATGATCTGAGAGAGAAGGAAGACAACAGGTTACTCAACAAGCTGACCTTAAAGCAGAAACAGGCCCTGCATGGCATGATCTTAAATATATACCGGGTCAAAAACCGTCTGGGCGGGTTCAGTTATGAAGTGATCGGAGATAAAAGGGAGCAGACCATGCTGCCGCGCATCCTTGCAGTTACTCATGTCGGGAAGTTTGATATTGAAGTAGTGAGTGAGGCGGTCAGGGAGCACTATTACCTTTTATCAGGTGATTTTGAACATATTCAGGGTATCGTTGATGCTCCTTTTCTGGCAATGAACGGTGTGATCTATTTTAATGAGCGGGTAAAAGAAGACAGGAGAGCGGCAAGTCAAAAAATGATCACACATTTAAAGAATAAGGGGAATCTGCTGTACTTCCCGGAAGGGACATGGAATCTGTCGCCTAATCTGCCGGTGCTGCCATGTTACTGGGGCATCATAGATGTTGCCAGAAAAGGCGGCGCTGTGATCATACCGATAGCCGCAGAACAGTATGGGAAACATTTTGTTATCAATATCGGAAAAAATTTTAATGTGGCAGAATATGAACCGACCACGGAAGGAAAATCAGATGCGATAGCCGCGCTGCGGGATGTTCTGGCAACGCTTAAATGGGAGATCTGGGAACATGGACCGATCGGGGAGCGGAGCCGTATCAGGGAAGGAGAGTGGAAACAGTATGTGGAGGAGAGACTTCATGAATGGCCGTATTTTACCATGGACTACATAAACAGCATGACCTATTCTCCCAAGAACGTGGCGAGACCGCAGGATGTCTTTGCACCGGTCATGGAATTGAAATGGAAAAAAGAAACGGCATTTCTGTTTGAAAAAGACTAGAAAATCTTATGGTTTTATTCCCCTCAAGACCTTTGCTCTCTCTGCATCACTGTGATTTTTCTTCAGCACTGCCATATATTCAAACAAATCTCGTCTTGTTGCGTCATCCAGTACATAAAAGTCAGCGATCAGTTGATCTACAGTCGGCAGCTCAGTGTAGTCAAATTTCTTAATGATCTTTAAAGTGCGGTCGGAAAAGTAAGCCTTCTTTTCCATGTTGATCATCAGCCGCTCTTTATCGGAGGGAAGTTTTGGCAGCGTTTCCATGTCCTCATAGGGGTTGTCCTTGCAGATGGAATTGATAGGGATATCAAGGATATTGGAAATACGCAGCGCTGTGTCAAAGCGGATAGCGGCGTCACGCTGGATAATAGAGTAAAGTGTGGTTGGTGCAACGCCTGTCTTTCTCGCCAGCTCCTTTACGGTCATGCCCTTCTCGTCCAACAGATTTTTCAGATTTTTTCCATATCCCATCCCAACACTGTCCTTTCCAGTTTTGTTCGGTATAACACAGTCATCAAAAATAGGAAAGACGTAAATTTTGAATAGATAATTCTTCCATTTTAGAATTGGCATATGTGACATGAAAAAACTACCGGCGACAGTGGGCGGATCATGCCTTGAAGACACCGGAATCTTACAGCGAGAGTGCAGGAGGGAGAACACCATGTGTTATTATACCACTCCGAAGGATAATGCTGCCTTTGAACGCTGTATTGATATGATGAGCAGATGGATCCTAAAATACGGGCCGGATATGCTTGAAACAATAGAGCAGGAAGAAATGCGGGACATACATTGCGCAGATGCAGATCATGTGCTATGATACATATAACGCAATGCGTGGAGGAAGAAGGATATGGATATAGCGAAAAAGATAACGGAACTTCGTGAGGAAACAGGCGAAAACAGGAAAGAATTTTCGGCTCATATGGGGATACCTGTCCGTACTTTGGAGGACTGGGAGGCGGGCAGACGCACTCCGCCGGAATATATCCCGCGGCTGATAGAGTATCAGATCAGATATGAGAAGCTGATAAAGAAACAAGGATAGGTTCAATTGCCTCGAATTCGAGGCAGTTAGATGGAAGTTGTCGGATGAGATAAGTTTAGAATTGGAGGCTGCACATGGCAAACAATATAAAGAAAGATGTGATTCATGCCAAAGGTTTTGACATTGGAATATACACAACTGACTATGAAAATGAGTTTATTTCGTTGACTGATATTGCAAAATATAAAAGCAATGCTCCTAATGATGTAATTAAGAATTGGATGAGAGGCCGCGAGACTCTCGAATTTTTGGGATTATGGGAAAGCTTGCATAACCTGGATTTTAAACCCGTCGAATTCGACGGGTTTAGAAGTGAAGCTGGATTACATGCATTTACTATGTCCCCGACGAAATGGATTGAGAGTGTAAATGCTATTGGTATCGTCACAAAAGCGGGACGTTATGGTGGTACATATGCTCATTCGGATATAGCACTGGAATTTGCTTCATGGATTTCGGCGGAATTTAAGCTTTATATCATGAAAGATTACCAAAGGCTTAAGAAAGATGAAAACAGCCGCCTGTCCCTGAACTGGAATCTGAACCGTGAGATAGCCAAAATAATTATCGTATCCACACAAATGCAATCAAAGATAATCTGATACCGCCGGAGCAGATTTCATACAAATATGCTAACGAAGCAGACCTCTTAAATGTCGCATTGTTTGGCAGAACGGCAAAACAGTGGAGGGACGCTAATTTGGGAAGAAAAGGCAATATCCGGGATGATGCGGATCTCAACCAGCTTCTGGTACTTGCAAATATGGAAAGCTACAATGCGATACTGATCGGGCAGGGTAAAAAGATGTCGGAACGCCTGGTATTGTTGCGAGAACTTGCGATCAAGCAGATGGAAACTTTATCGTTAGTCAGCATGGATAGTCTGAAAAGGCTTCCAGAAGGTGATCCTGAGTGAAAAGACAGAGGAGATGTTATACCGGAATTGTAAAATAAAGGACCTAAAAAAGTAACACAGATGAGGAGGACATGATGGATACCAATAAATTAGTATTATAAAGAAAACCTGATTTTATGGAAAGCATTTCCAAGATTTTGGAAGATGCTCGCAGAAATGTCAAAATAGCTATCAATCTTTCCATGGTTTATGCTTACTTCGAAATTGGAAGGAAGATCATTGAGGAAGAACAGAACGGAGAAAACCGTGCCGCTTATGGCAAGCAGATCTTGAAAGAACTGTCTAAATATCTTACCCAAAAACATGGTAAAGGGTTTTCCGCAGAAAACCTGAAATTGATGCGGCGTTTTTATATGGTTTATTCGCAGGATCAAATTGGGGAAACAGTGTTTACCCAATTTAAAGATCTGCCGTCAGTCGGGACCGGAAGGAAATTCTTTTTGAGTTGGTCGCACTATTTGAAATTGATGCGGATCGAGAATGTAGAGGAGAGACATTTCTATGAGATAGAATCTGTTAAAAATAATTGGAGCCTCAATGAGCTAAAGCGGCAATATAATAGTGCGCTTTATGAGAGACTGGCGCTGAGCACAGACAAAGAAGAAGTTTACAAGCTTTCGATGGAAGGTCAGAAAGTAGAAACTTCAAAAGATGCGGTAAAAGATCCCTATGTCCTTGAATTTTTGGGACTACAGGAACTTCCGGCGTATTCTGAAAGCGATTTGGAAAGCCGTATTATTGATCATTTGCAGCAATTCCTTTTAGAGTTGGGAACAGGTTTTGCCTTTATTGGCCGACAGGTGCGTTTTACATTTGATGAGGAGTATTTTGTAGTTGATCTGGTATTTTATAATCGTTTGCTGCGTTGTTTTGTATTATTCGACTTAAAAATTGGAGAACTGAAACATCAGGATATTGGTCAGATGCAGATGTATGTCCACTACTATGATCGCAAAGTAAAACTTCCCGATGAAAATCCGACGATAGGGATTTTACTGTGTAAAGAAAAGAACCATGCAGTTGTGGAAATGACTCTGCCGGAAGACAACGCACAAATTTTTGCCAGCAAGTATGAAACAGTTCTTCCAAGTAAAGAGACATTGCAGGAATTGTTGAGAGAACATCTTTCTGACGAGGATGGAGAAAAGGATATGCTTGGAATTTGATTTGCAACAGAAAAGGGGCTGTCGGGAAATAACCAGCCCCCTTTTTCACGGCAATTTTTATCTGTTTTTCAGCGTACGTGTTCCTTCAAATTGTCGTCTTCATACTCAAAAATACACTTTTCGTAGGCGTTGATGATATGGGTGTCCTCGTATTTGTCATACCGCTTGTGCTGCCGCCCATAGGACATATGCACGTGCCCGTGGATGAAAAAACGGGGACGGTATTTCTCCATCAGGGTACGGAACACCTGGAAGCCCTGGTGGGGCAGATCGCGTCCGTCATTGAGCTGGAACGCGGGAGCGTGGGTCAGCAGAATGTCGAAGCCGCCGGAAAAAAACAGCTTCAGCCTCAGACGCCGGACGCGCCGCGCCATTTCCCGCTCGGTATATTGGTGGATGCCGGGGTGGTAGCGCATGGAACCGCCCAGCCCCAGAATGCGGATGCCGTTGTGCACATAGATCTGATCCTCGATGCAGATACAGCCGTCGGGGGGAACGGTTTCATATTTGTCGTCATGGTTGCCGTGGACGTAGAGCACCGGCGCGTGGGCAAAGGTGGCCAGGAAGGAAAGATAGTGCGGATCCAGATCCCCGGAAGAAAGGATCAGATCGATGCCGTCAAACATTCCCGGCTCATAGTAGTCCCAGTAATATTTGGATTCTTCATCTCCAATCGCCAAAATTTTCATACGCGCAAGTTCTCCGGCTCATTTCCGGCCCCATCCGAGCAGTTTTTCCCGCCTTTTTTATTCGACCGTTGTTTTGGGAACGGTATCGTGGGAAGCATAAGCGGCGCCCGCCGTTTCAATTCCCTGTATGTCAACCACAGGCTTGGCGCTTTCCACCAGCTCCTCCGGGGCAGGGATCCTGCCTTCCACATTTTCGGCCAGCCAGTCCATTTCAATGATCTCCTCCGGACTCAGTGCCTTATCGGGATCGTTTTGCACCATACCGTTCTGGGAATAGAGTACCCCGGAAAACGGATTAAAATCATCGCGGCACAGGGTGGAGCGCAGCATTTCGATTAAGCGGATGGTGCCGATGGGAAGATGGTGGGAGCAGATCACGTCCACAATGCCGGCGGACATTCCCCACCAGTAGTTGAGACCCTTTGTCTCATCCGATGCGTCGTCGTATTTCCAGGAGCCGTCCATGATATTGCGGATCATCTGTTCATAAAATTTTCCCCAGTGCCATACGGGCATGGCCAGACTGCGCGGCATCTGACTCTCGGCGGAATAAAGGCCGAACTGCCTGGACTGATCCCCCGGAAGCGCCATATCCAGACCAGAAATAATCTGGATGCCCTTTTGACGCAGTGTCTCATACGGATCGCTGTCCTTTAGGGTGGACCATTCCAGATACACCTTCGCCCGTGGATTGACCATTTTCGCGCCCAGCGCAAAGGCGTTGATATTGGCGATCATACCAAAGATCGGATAGTCCGCTATGTAGCCCAGCTTTCCGGTTTCGGAAATGGCGCCGGCAATGGCCCCGGTCAGAAACTTCGCTTCGTACATCCGCGCGTAATAGGTGCGGATATGCCGGTGCGAGGTATTTAAGGAGCAGTTTAGGATCTTTACCTCCGGGTTTTCGATGGCCGCCTTCAGGCTCGCTTTCAGAAGCGGGGGAGAGGTGGTGAAAATCAGGTTGTTTCCGTCCCGGATGGCCTTTTCCAGCGTTTCGTCCGCGTTTTCGGCCGTCACATTTTCATAGCGGACCGTGCTGACCTGATCGGAGAAGGTTTCCTCCAGGTGCATCCGTCCCAGCTCATGGGCATAGGCCCAGATCGAGGATTCCGCGGAGCGCTCCTGCACAAACGCCACCTTTACCCGCGGCGTGCTGGCCGGGATCAGGCGGGTCAGCAGATTTTTCTTGTGGACGTTTTCCTCCGGTTCCATCTGCAGCTCCAGGGAATCGTCCGACATCAGCAGATAAAATTCCTCCTGCGCTTTCGCCAGTTTTTCCTTCAGCTCCGCGGTGGTCATATCGTTTAAGGAGTGATAGTCGTAGATGCTGATAAAAAACAGGAAAGCGTCCCCTGGGGTGATGGACAGTCTTTTCCCCACAATGTTCCCGTATTCTGCGCAGAAGCGGGTGTAGATGGAATTGAAATCCATCTGATCGTCCTTCGTCCAAATTTCGTCGGGACGTTTGCCCACCAGCTGCTGCAGTTTGGAAAAACTCTCCTCCCTGGAAAACCAGATATAGTTAATGGAAGAAAGCCGGTAGAAGTCCATGAAAGCATAATAGATCCGCACGTCCTTGTCCTCTGACCAGGGCGGGATGATGCGGGTCACGTAGCCGGGAACGGACACCGCGTCGAAAAATTTCAGGACGCTGACCCGTTTGTTCCCTTCCGATACGTAAAACCGGTTCATGAACTCATAGGCTTTGATCGGATCGCGGATCCCCTCGTCCAGATGGGCCTTACAGAGGGAAATCCACTTGGAAGCAAATTCGCTTTTGGAATCCAGCAGCGGATAAAAGCCCCGGCTCAACGCCGCGCTGCGTCCTTCTGTCTTAGTGCCCGCAATCTGATTCATTGGGATCTGAACCAGCCCCAGCGGGATTTCCCTGAGGCTGGAAATGTTTTTTTCTTTCAGAATATCGTCCAGAACCGCAATCGGTTCTCCTTCTTTTTTTCCCATGCGACTGGCCTTTTCATAGCATTCGGCCGCGTCGTTTGCGGAAATCAGTGCCATAGGTACCTCCGTCTCATTCGGTATTTCATACAGTTTATAGGATATGCGACACTATATTAGCATTCCATATAGGGAAAATCAAGGGAAAACCTCCCAACTTTGCCGGGGAAAATGCGGAATTTTTTGTGAAAAGCTATTGACGCAGCCCGGTGGATGAACGGATAATAAAAGCAGGAGAAAACGGTTTGCAACATTCCTTTGGGAGGAAAGACACTGTTGCATGGCAGAAGGTCGGAGGCAGAATATGGAACAGAGAATGCAGGAACAGCAGATGCTGACAGCTTTTGAAGATGCGTTGAAATCGGAGCGGATTTATCCGGTTTACCAGGCCAAGATCAACCACGGTACGGGCAGAATGATCGGGGCGGAGGCGCTGATGCGGTGGGAGGATCCGGTTTTTGGGACGCAGTACCCGTCTGATTTTATTCCGGTGCTGGAAAGAAACGATCTGATCTATCGCGCGGATCTGCGGATCTTTGAATCGGTCTGCCGTTTCTTGAGGAAATGTCTGGACGACGGCGCCTTTGCGGTGCCGATCTCTGTCAATATGTCAAAATACGATATTTACAGGAAAAACTATGTGGAGGAGATCGAAAGGATCCGCAAAAGATATGAGATCCCGGTCAAATATCTGCATATCGAGGTGACGGAATCCTCCGCCGTGGGCGGCATGGAGCTGCTTTTACAGGTGCTGGATCAGCTTCACGGTTACGGGTATCTGGTCGAGATGGACGATTTCGGCAGCGGGTATTCTTCCCTGAATGTCCTCAAGGATCTGGCCGTCGATGTGATCAAGCTGGATATGCGCTTTTTGAGCGGCAATATCGGCGGCCGGGGCGGTACGATCATCAGCTCCGTCGTCCATATGGCGAAATGGCTGGGCACCCCTGTGATCGCGGAAGGGGTCGAAACGATGGAGCAGGCGGATTACATGAAAAGCATCGGCTGCCGGTACGTGCAGGGCTATCTGTATTCCAGGCCGTTGAAAGAAGAGGCGTTCTATGAAAAGCTGGGCCTGCTGGAGCATGAGCCGATGCGCGGCCCCATCGATCTGATCAGCACCTTAAACGCCGGGAAATTCTGGGATCCTTCTTCTATGGAAACGCTTATTTTCAACAACTTTGTAGGCGGCGCGGCAATTTTTACCTATCAGGACGGCAGGCTGGAGGTGCTCAAGGTCAACAAAAAGTATGTGGGAGAGCTTGGCTCCAACATGACGGAGCAGGAGATCATCAGCTCGGATCCATGGGACTGCTTTGATGAGGAAAACCGCCGCAAGTACGAGGAAACGTTGAAGCGGGCCATCGAAACAGAGGAGGAGGAAGTGTGCGAAACCTGGCGCACGGTCTGCTCCAAAACCTGTGGGGAGGACAGACTGTGTATCCGCAGTCACATCCGCATGATCGGCAAGACCGAGATCCAGCATCTGTTTTATGCGATGATACAGAACATTACCGCGGAGAAGCAGCGGTATGACAGCCTGTATGACAGCGAACGCCGCTTCCGTTTTGCCAGTGAACAGATCAATGTATACGCCTGGGAATACGATATTTCCTCCAGGCAGATGCGCCCCTGTTTCCGCTGTATGCGGGATCTGCATCTGCCGCCGCTTCTGGAGAATTATCCCGAACCGGCCATTGAAATGGGGATCTTCCCGCCCGATTATGCGGATATGTACCGCGACTGGCACAGACAGCTGGAGCAGGGCGTGGAACACCTGGAAGCGATCATTCCGCTGACACCGGACAGGGTGCCCTTCCATGTGCGCTATACGCTGGAGAGAGATGAAGCCGGCAGGCCGCTGAAGGCATACGGATCCGCCGCGCTGGTGGTTGACAACTGAGCCTCCGTACACGGTGACATATGGATGGCGCACCATTCATTCCGGGGACTGGGGACAGTCTCCGGAGTATGTAGGCGACAGAGCTTGCCCAAAGCAGACAGGAGCAGGGATATGAAATATCGATCTGACCGGTACGGCAACCGGATTTCCCAGCTGGGCTACGGCTGTATGCGGTTTAGCCGGAAGGGGAACGCCATAGACTATGAAAAGGCGGAGCGGGAGGTGCTTCTCGCCATCAAAAGAGGCGTCAATTATTTTGATACCGCCTATATTTATCCGGGCAGCGAGGAATGCCTGGGGCAGATTCTGGAAAAGAACCGGTGCCGCGACAGCGTGTATATCGCCACCAAGCTCCCGCAGTATCTCATGCGTTCCCTGGCTGCGGTGGAAAAGACCTTTCAGGAGGAACTGACCCGCCTGCGGACCGATCATATCGACTATTATCTGATGCATATGTTTACGGATCTGGCGGAATGGGAACATCTGCAGACGCTGGGGATCGAGGAATGGATTGCCGGAAAAAAGGCGGAGGGGAGCATCGGCAGCATCGGGTTTTCCTATCATGGGGAAACGGAGATGTTTCTGAAAATACTGGACGCCTACGACTGGGATTTCTGTCAGATCCAGTACAACTATCTGGACGAGCACACGCAGGCGGGCAGAAGGGGCCTGCAGGCGGCGGCCGCCAAGGGGATCCCGGTCATCATCATGGAACCTCTGCGCGGCGGCAAGCTGGTCAATCTGCCGGAGAAGGCCCAAAAGGTGCTGGCCGACGCCGGCACGGGAGATACGCCTGCCGGACTGGGACTGCGGTGGCTGTGGAACCAGCCGGAGGTCACTTGTGTCCTTTCCGGCATGAATACGGAAGAAATGGTGGAGGAGAATACGCGTCTCGCCTCACAGGCAGAGGCAGGGGAGCTGACGCAGGAGGAACTGGCGGTCATCGAACAGATCCGGCAGATCATCCGGGAGCGGGAAAAGGTGGGCTGCACGGGCTGCCGGTACTGTATGCCCTGTCCCTGCGGCGTGGACATTCCGGGCAATTTCTATTATTACAATCTGATGTATATGGAAAAAAAGACCTCCGCCCGCTTTGAGTTTGCCCAGAATATGGGAATGCGCAAAAAGCCCGGCTTCGCCTCCCAGTGTATCGGATGCGGAAAATGTGAAAAGCACTGTCCGCAGCATTTGGAGATCCGCAGTCAGCTCAAGGAGGCCGACCGCGCGCTCAGGCCCCTGTTCTATCGGATTGGGATATGGGCCGCGCGCAAAATCATGCTGCGGTAGGAGCGGAGCAAACTGCGCGAAAGGAGACAAACAGGATGAATTGGAACTGGCAGACCGGCGGAGGAAATCCCTTCGGCGGCTTTGGAAAAAGAAAGAAAAACGAGGGCATGGAGCATTTTGATTCCGGCGGCAGGCCGGTCAGAAAGGCCAGGACCCCGGCCAGGGGCGTGCTGGCTGTCATCCTTGTGGTGCTGGCGCTGATCGTGGGCATGAACTGCTATTATATGCTGGACGAGGACAATTACGCGGTGGTCACCACGCTGGGAAAGGCGGAGGCCGTCTCCCAGGCCGGTCTGCATTTCAAACTGCCTTTTTTACAGCAGGTGCGGCGGGTCTCCAAGGTCATCATGGGAATGGCCATCGGGTATGACGTGGAGAGCGGGGAGTCCATCGATGAGGAATCCGTGATGATCACAAAGGATTTCAATTTTGTGAATACGGACTTTTATCTGGAATACATGGTGAGCGATCCGGTGAAGTACCTGTATGCCTCCCAGGATCCGGAGCGCACCTTAAAGATGCTGGCCCAGTCCTATATCCGGGATACGGTGGGCACCTATAACGTGGACGATGTGATCACCACCGGCAAGGCGGAAATCCAGTCGGTGATCAAGGAGAAGCTGACGGAGCGCATGATCCAGGAGGACATCGGCCTGTCGGTGGTCAACATCACGATTCAGGACGCTTTCCCGCCCACCACGGAGGTGCTTGGCGCGTTTAAGAATGTGGAAAACGCCAAGCAGGGCAAGGATACGGCGATCAACAACGCCAATAAGGATCGGAGCGAGAAAATCCCGCAGGCCGAAGCCCAGTGCGATCAGATCATCAAGGACGCGGAAGCCGAAAAGGAGGCCCGCATCAATGAGGCCGAGGGACAGGTTTCCCGCTTCGAGCAGATGTATGCGGAATATACCCGGTATCCGCTGATCACCAAGCAGCGGATGTTCTACGAGACGATGGAGGAGGTGCTGCCGAAGCTGCGCATCTATATTGTGGACGAGGGCGGCACCCAGAAGCTGCTGCCGCTGGACAGCTTCAGTACAGCGCAGGACACCGGCACGGCACTGACCGGACAGGATAAGACAGCGGGAGCGGATGGAAAGGAGGAGGCCGAATGAAAAAGAAAGGAAAGTGGCTGGCAGTCATACTGGCCGTGGCCGCCATCATTGTGATCGGTTCTTCTGTGGTAGTCACATATCCCGACGAGTATAAACTGGTGAAGCAGTTCGGGGAGATCGTCAGGGTGATTGAAGATCCGGGCGTATCCTTTAAGGTCCCTTTTATACAGGACACCGCTTCCGTGCCCCGGCAGCTCCAGCTGTATGACATTCCGAAATCGGATGTCATCACCAGGGACAAAAAGAGCATGATAGCCGACGCCTTTGTCCTGTGGAAGGTATCCGATCCGGTGCTGTTTACGCGCCATTTAAACGGACAGGTGGCCCAGGCCCAGTCCCGGATCAGCGCCACCGTGTTTTCCTCCATGAAATCCGTGATTTCCAATATGGATCAGGCGGAAATCATCGAGAACCGGAACGGCAAGCTGGCGCTGGACATCAGCGGGAACATCGGGACTTCCCTGGACAGCTATGGCATCCGGGTCATTGCGGTGGAAACCAAGTCGCTGGATATGCCGGACGATAACAAGCAGGCCGTCTACGAGCGCATGATCTCGGAGCGCAACAATATCGCCGCCTCCTATACGGCGGAAGGAAAATCCTCGGCCCAGAAGATTCTCAACGATACCTCGAAGGAGGTTTCGGTCATGAAATCCGAGGCCGCCGCGGAAGCGGAGAAGATCAAGGCGGAAGGGGAGGCCATGTATATGCAGATTCTGTCTGAGGCTTACAACGATGAGGGCAAGGCGGATTTCTATGAATTTGTGCGCTCGCTGGACGCGGCCAAGGCCGCTTTGACCGGCGGGAACAATACGCTGATTCTGGATAAGGACTCGCCGCTGGCAAAGATCTTTTACGGTTATGAATGAGAAAGGACAGGAACGCGTCATGTATGAAGCAAACCGGGAGCGCTATGCTTCCATGAAATACTTTCGCTGCGGGAACAGCGGGCTGAAGCTGCCGGAGGTTTCCCTGGGGCTGTGGCACAATTTCGGGGACCGTTCCTCCTACGAGAATATGAAGCAGATGTGCTTTACCGCCTTTGACAACGGCATTACGCACTTTGATCTGGCCAACAACTACGGGCCCGAACCGGGCAGCGCGGAGCGCAATTTTGGCAAGATCCTGCGGCAGGAGCTGTTCGCCTACCGGGATGAAATTCTGGTCAGCACCAAGGCGGGGTATGAGATGTGGGAGGGCCCTTACGGGGACGGGGGCAGCAGGAAGTATCTGCTGGCCAGCCTGGATCAGAGCCTGCAGCGGCTGGGGCTGGACTATGTGGATATTTTCTACCATCACCGGATGGATCCCCAGACGCCGCTGGAGGAAACCATGGGAGCGCTGGCGCAGGCGGTGCGCAGCGGCAAGGCGCTGTACGTGGGACTTTCCAATTACGACGGCCCCACCATGGAACGCGCCTGCCGGATTCTGGATGCCCTTCAGTGTCCCTTTGTCCTCAACCAGAACAGCTATCATATTTTCAACCGCACCATTGAGAAAAACGGCCTGAAGGCCGCTACGGCAAAGGCTGGGCGGGGGATTATCTCCTTCAGTCCGCTGGCGCAGGGGCTGCTGACGGATCGCTATCTCAACGGGATCCCGCAGGACAGCCGGGTGCGCACGGACGGGCGCTTTTTGCGGGAGGGCGATCTGACGCAGGAGAAGCTGGCGCAAATCCGGGCGCTGAACGACGTGGCGTCCCAGCGTGGGGAAAGCCTGGCCCGGATGGCGCTCAAATGGGTGCTGCGGGACGGGATCGTGACCAGCGTGCTCATCGGCGCTTCCCGGCCGCAGCAGATTCTGGAGAATCTCCGGGTGCTCGACAGCGCGCCCTTTACACAGGAAGAACTGGATCGCATCGACGCAGCAGCGTTGGGTTGAGTTCTTTTGCCGGGAGGGTGGCATGACACAGGAAAACCGGGAACGGGTGGAGCGCGCCGCGCGATATGCGGCGGATCTCTGTATGCGCACCGGAAAGGATCAGAGTTTTTATGACGCTTTCTGGGAACGGCTGCTATCCCATGGGGATATTCTGGCCGAGTTTATCTATTATATGGAAAAGGGACGCTTTCGGTGCCGCGCGTCCGTGGGATCCGTCACGGTGGCGGATATTCTGGTCTGGCAGATCGACCGCTTTAAAGCGGCGATGGATCAGGACAGGACGGCCTTTCGGCAGGATCCGGATGAGATGGTGCTTCGCGCCTTCGATACCATGACGAAAATGGCGGAGGATCCGCAGCGTTATACGATGCAGATGGCGGCGGATACGGGAACGGATTATCCGGGAAAATTCGGCGGGCTGTAGGGCCGGACGGACAGAACCGTCAAAAAGGGGGATGGCTGGCTTGGGAAATCTATTTGACTATCTGGATGAATACGGGGACACGACGTTTGAAACGCGTCCTTTTTGCGAGGCGGACGCGTTGGTTTTATCCCAACTGTCCTATCTGGGCTTTGACGGCACGGTCCCCGGACTGTCCGAAAAAAAGGGACCGGTGGCGCTTGGGGACATCGACGCGGCCATGGATCCGGAGCGGGTGTTTTATTTTAAAACCTACGAACGGCAGAACCGAAAGCTGTGGAAACAGCTTTTGGCGGGAAAGCGCTTCGGGAATCTTGCCTGCGGCTATTATCAGTCCCTGCTGGATCCGCAGCTGGAAATGCAGTTTGGGGCGGTCACCTTTTTCCCGGAAAAGGCAAAGCCGGTGGTGGCCTTCCGGGGAACCGACGGGACGATGGTGGGCTGGAAGGAGGATTTTAATATGGCCTTCAAGCACCATGTGCCGGCGCAGCAAAAGAGCGTGGAATATGTCAACAGCGTCGGCGCCCTTCTGGACGGCCCCTTTTTGATCTGCGGCCATTCCAAAGGAGGAAATCTGGCGATTTATGGCGCAGCCATGGCGGATCCGGCCGTAAAGGAAAAAGTGGAGCAGATTTACAGCCTGGACAGTCCCGGGTTTCTGCCCGAAATGCTGCCGGAGGAGGTCTACAGTGGTATCCGGGGCCGGGTGCGCCGCATCCTGCCGGTTTCCTCGCTGGTGGGCATGATGCTGCAAAATTATGAGGCGTATGAAGTGGTGAAAAGCTCTGCCTTCGGCGTTTTGCAGCACGACTGCTACACCTGGCAGATCGAGAACGGCCGGCTGGACAAGGCAGAGGAAATCGAGGCCAAGCGCAAGCGTATGGACGAGGTGCTCAACCAGTGGATTTTTGCGTTGTCCGAGCAGGAACGGGAAATGATGGTGAATTCTCTGTTTGAAATGCTGGAGAAAACGGGCGCCGTCACGCTGGCGGAATTTTCGGCGGACTGGAAGGAGAATCTGCGCGCCTGTATGAAATATATGCGGGATCTGGATCCCGATACCCGCAGGCGGTTCAGACGGTTTCTGAAAATGCTGTTTGAAATTTACGGCAGCGTGACCGGAGAAGCCCTCCGGCAGGAACTCACCCGATGAGCTTTCGGACGAAAGGGATTTTCCGGGCGATCCCGATCACCGCCATGGAGAGAAGGACGCTGAGTGCGGTAAACAGGATGGCCGCAGCAAAGGGCCCGCAGAAACGGGTCAGGACAGGCAGGAGACGCTCCACCTGGTTGCGCGCCATATCTTCGATCAGATAGACGCCGAAGACACAGCTGCCCATGGCGCAGAGGATCTGTCTGACCCGGGCGTTTCGGATTTCGATCCGGCGCGCCCACAGAACCGCCAGGGACGCCAGAATCCAGACGTACAGACTGCAAAAACCCTCCAGTCCCAGGCCGCCTGTTTTCAAATAGAAGTGGGCCTGCATCACAGCCGCAAAAAGACAGGCCAAAAGCCCTGTCATCAGCATGGCGGGCCGCAGCCGGGGAGACGCAGACGGAAGCGGTTTTCCCAGGAAAGCATAGCCGATCAGCGGATAGAAGATGAGATCCGAAAGAAAGGGAAAGGAAAGACCGGAAGCAATCCCGGTATAAAAGGAAAACAGTCCCAGGACGGTGGAAAACGCCTTTAATCCCAACAGATACAGATACCCGTTTTTTTCCATAACGGCGGCCAGACGCCGCAGAAAGGGAAGGAGCAGCAGGAAGGAGAGATACGCGTATAAAAACCAGTAGGGTTCGATAATATCTCCGGTAAAGCAGAAGCGCAGCCATTGTCCCGGATGAAAACCGCGTTCCGGATGTATCCGGACGATCCGCAGGTATTGCAGGAGGGTAAAGAGAATAGTTACGGCAAGATAGCGCAGAATCCGCTTCCGGAACAATTCTTTTAAGGACTCCTGCCGGCCCAGCAGCAGGCCGCCGGAGATCATAAAAAAGATCGGGACCGCGATTTTGCACAGAATGGAGAGCGTAAGGGATCCCCAGTAGGCAAGGCCGCCGGAGACCTCCAGATAGAGCGTGTATCCCAGATTCCGCGTATGGTTGAAGACGACGAAAAAGATCGCGATCCCCCGCAGCAGTTCCATATAAGCCTGTTTTTCTTCTTTCATATCCAAGCCTCCGGCTAAGGAAAAAAAGGCACCCTGTTTCCAGAGTGCCCTGACAGTGCAGGAAAAGAGACTTGAACTCTCATGGTATTGCTACCATACGGACCTGAACCGTACGCGTCTGCCAATTCCGCCATTCCTGCGCGACAAATGTTATTTTAAAGGAAGCCGTCGGAATTGTCAACTCTTTTTTTCATTTTTCTCCCGTCTTTTTCTCCCGGTTCTCCCAGAATCACCCGTTCAAAGAGAAGTCCTACCAGAAACCAGGCGGGCGCATAGTCCAGACGGATGACGCCGCCCACGTTCCAGCCGGAACGGTCGTAGGCCCAGGGACAGCGCTCCCTTTTTTTTAGGAAGCGCCCGCTTAAAAATTCCGCGCCGAAAATACAACTCATGTACAGAAGGCCCCGCACGATCCAGTGAAATCCCGAGAAAAGGATACACAGGGGACGCAGCAGGCAGGCGGCTCCGTAAATGGGGAACATGAACAGCGAGGTATGGCCCGTGAGCGTGGGCTCCCGTCTGCGGAAGGCGTCGAAGGCCGTCACCAGGATTTCCATGCACCAGCCGATGACGCCGCATTTGATAAAATCATGCAGAAGTTTATTCTTTTTCATAAAATTTAGTATGAATATAACTTCTTTTTTTATACGTTTTATGGTATGATATTTTAATCTATATGCGGAAGGGAACAAAAAACATGCAGAAAGAGGAACATACGGCCATGGATCTGGGCCGGCTCAGAAAACAGCTGGACGTCATCGACGGGCAGATCGTCGGGCTTTATGAAGAGCGGATGGATGTGTGCCGCCAGGTGGCGGAATATAAAATACAGAACGGGAAAAAGGTCTTTGACAAATGCCGGGAGGAGGAAAAGCTGGCCAGCGTAAGGGCGATGACCCACAACGAGTTCAACCGCCACGGCATTACGGAGCTGTTTGAGCAGATCATGGCCATGAGCCGCAAGCTGCAGTATCAGATGCTCACGGAAAACGGCCAGGTGGGACGCCTGCCCTTTGTGCCGGTGGAAAAGCTGGAAACGGGAAGGGTGCGCGTGGTGTTTCAAGGCGCGGAGGGCGCCTATTCCCAGGCGGCCATGGTGCGCTTTTTCGGTGACCAGATCGACAGCGTCCATGTGGACACCTTCCGGGACGCCATGAGCGCCATCGACGAGGGGAGCGCAGATTTCGCCGTCTTGCCCATCGAAAATTCCACGGCGGGGATTGTGAACGAGATTTACGATCTGCTGGTGGAGTTTGAAAACTATATCGTGGGAGAGCAGATCATCCGAATCGAGCACTGTCTGCTGGGACTGCCCGGTACGCGGATTCCGGATATTACCACGGTCTATTCCCACCCCCAGTCGCTGATGCAGAGTTCCCGCTATTTAAGCGCGCACGACTGGCAGCAGATCTCTATGCCAAACAATGCTTTCGCGGCCCGCCGGGTGGCTCGGGATGGACGGGCGGATCAGGCCGCCATTGCCAGCGAGTACGCGGCGAAGGTATATGGGCTGGAGGTGCTGGATAAGCCCGTCAACAACGTATCCTCCAATTCCACGCGCTTTATTATCGTGACCAACCAGAAGATTTTCTGCCGGGACGCCAAAAAGGTGAGCATATGCTTCGAGGTGCGCCATGAGAGCGGGTCGCTTTACCATCTGCTTTCCCATGTCATCTACAACAACCTGAACATGACCAAGATCGAGAGCCGCCCTGTCGAGGGCAGGACGTGGGAATACCGGTTTTTTGTGGATTTTGAAGGAAATCTGGCGGACAGCGCGGTCAAGAACGCCCTGCGGGGTCTGCGCGAGGAAGCGTCCAATCTGCGCGTGCTGGGCAATTATTAGGAGAGCACATCATGAGGAACAGGGAAGCCCTGATGGTATATCGGGATTTTGAGGACGGCGCCCTTTTGACGGATATGGTCCGGCTGATGGAGCACTACGCGGACGCGGCGTGCGATCCAAAGGATGGCGCGGCCCTTTTGTATCAATGTATGCACGGACTGCTGGAGATGGCGGGCCGGTACGGTTTTTACGGCAATCTCTGGCACTGTTACCTGACCTATCTGCTGGTGAACAGTGAAAACAGCTACAGCCGTGCCTGTGAAATAAGGGGGAGCGTGGAGGGCACCATCAACCGGGCAGTGCTGCATGACGCGGCCATTTTCCGGTCGTTTTTCGAGTATGATTTTTCCCCCATGGTCCGGGCCCTTGGCGTAGAGGACTTTGATCTGGTGCTTTCCTATGAGGGCAATCCCCAGGAGAGCCGGGTCTATAACACCCGCATCCGGGATCGGATCTGTACGCTGGCCCAAAAGCTGGGACAGGCCCGGACGCCGGAGGAAACAAAAGAGACGCTGACGGAGTTTTACCGGGAGTACGGCGTGGGGAAATTCGGACTGCATAAGGCGTTCCGGGTTTCGGAGCAGAATGGGCGCGTCGGCATCGACCCGATTTTGAACATCGCCCATGTGAAACTGTCCGATCTGGTGGGCTATGAGCTTCAGAAACAGAAGCTGGTGGAGAATACGGAGGCGTTTGTAAATGGGAAAAAGGCCAACAACTGCCTGCTCTACGGCGACGCCGGGACGGGGAAATCCTCCAGCATCAAGGCCATTGCCAATGCGTATTATGACAGGGGACTGCGCATCATAGAGATCTATAAGCACCAGTTTCGGGCCTTAAACGATGTGATCGCGCAGATCAAGAACCGGAATTACAAGTTTATCCTCTATATGGACGATCTGAGCTTCGAGGAATTTGAAGTGGAATATAAATACCTCAAGGCGGTGATCGAAGGCGGACTGGAAAAAAAGCCGGCCAACGTGCTGATCTATGCCACCTCCAACCGGCGGCATCTGGTGCGGGAGAGCTTCCGGGACAAACAGGAGCAGGACGAGGAACTGCACACGCGGGATACGGTGCAGGAGAAGCTGTCGCTGTCGTCGCGCTTTGGCGTCACGATTTACTTCGGTTCCCCGGACAAAAAACAGTTTGACGAAATTGTGGAGGAGCTGGCGCGCCGGGGCGGCGTGACCCTTCCGGTGCAGGAACTGCTTTTGCAGGCGAATCAGTGGGAACTTTCCCACGGGGGACTTTCCGGCCGGACGGCGCAGCAGTTCATCGATCATCTGCTGGGAAAATGAGGGAAGGAGTATGGCAACATGGCGGGCATGAAAACGTTTGCCGCGATTGACGTAGGATCGTATGAGCAGACACTGAAGATCTTTACCATATCCAAGGCGGCCGGAATCCGCCAGGTGGACTGCATCAGCAACCGCCTGGATCTGGGCACGGACACCTATCTGACGGGAAAGCTGGGACACGAAAAGATGGAGGATCTTTGCCAGGTGCTGCGGGGGTTCGTTTCGGTCATGGCCGGCTATAAGGTGGACGACCACAAGGCCTACGGCACCAGCGCCATCCGGGAAATCCAGAACACGGATATCGTGCTGGATCAGATCGCCCAGCGGACCGGCGTGCGGATCGAGGTGCTGGGCAATTCCGAACAGCGGTTTCTGGACTATAAATCCATCGCCTCCCGGGGAGAAAGCTTTACGAAGATCATCGAAAAAGGAACGGTGATTCTGGATATCGGAGGCGGCAGCATCCAGTGTTCTCTGTTCGATAAGGATAAACTCTCCGCCACCTGCAACCTCCGTCTCGGCGTGCTGCGCCTGCAGGAAAGGCTGCACCGTCTGAACGTGCGGCCCTCCCGGTACCCGCAGCTTCTGGAGGAAATGCTCTCCAGTCAGTTTTCCGTGCTGCGCAAGCTGTATCTCAAGGACAGGCAGATAGAGAACGTCATTGTGGTGGACGATTATATCTCCGCCCTGATTTGCCGGAAGCTGTCTACGGTTCCCGAGGGCGGTTACATCGACAGCGCGTCCTTTTACAGCTTTCTGGATTTTGTCAACGCCCATACGGACGGGGAAATTGCCCGCCGTTTCGATATGCCGGAGGAAAACGCGCCGCTTCTGCGCATTTCTGCCGCCATTGTCCGGCAGATGGCGATGCTTTGCAACGCAAAATTCATCTGGGCGCCGGGCGTGACGCTGTGCGACGGCATTGCTTACGAATATGCGGAAAAACATCGGCTGATCACACCGGCCCACGATTTTGAACAGGATATTCTGACCTGTGTCCGAGGTATCAGCAAACGGTACATGGGCAGCAGGAGACGGGCGGAAACGCTGGAGCAGATCGCGCTGACGATCTTTGACAGCACAAAAAAAATACACGGCCTGGGCAAGCGGGAACGGCTCCTTTTACGGATTGCCGCGCTGTTGCATGACTGTGGCAAATATATCAGTCTGATGAATCTGGCGGAATGCTCCTACGCCATCATCATGGCGACGGAAATCATCGGCCTTTCCCAGACGGAGCGGGAGATCGTGGCCAATGTGGTCAAGTACAACCACATGGATTTCGACTATGAAATGGAGCGGGCCGAGGGCGGCAGTATGGAACGGGAGGAATTTCTGACCGTGGCCAAGCTGACGGCCATCCTGCAGATTTCCAATGCGCTGGATCGCAGCCATAAGCAGAAGTGCAAGGATGTGCGCGCGGCCTTAAAGGACGAACAGCTGATTTTGACGGTGGATACGGCGGCGGATCTGACGCTGGAAAAGGGGCTGTTTTCCCGGCGGGCGGATTTCTTTGAAGAAGTTTACAGCGTGCGGCCCGTGATCCGGCAGAAACGGATGCTGTGAGAAAAGCCGGCGCGGCATACGTAAAAAAGGGGGAAAGGAAGAAATGGGGGAAAATAAAGGGCTCCTCGATCCGGCATATTATACGAACCGGGAGCTGAGCTGGCTACTGTTTAATAAAAGGGTGCTCTCAGAGAGCCGGGACAAACAGATCCCGCTGTTTGAACGGCTGAAGTTTCTGAGCATATCGGCGTCCAACCTGGACGAATTTTTCATGGTGCGCATCGGTTCCCTGGTGGATATGGTGAACGCCAAATACACCAAAAAGGATATTGCGGGGCTCTCGCCCAGAGAGCAGCTGGAAATGCTCTCGGGGAAGCTGCACGATTTCGTGTCCCTGCAGTATTCCACCTACAACCGGATGCTGCTGCCGCAGCTGAGGGCCAACGGCCTGATTTTCGTGGAGCGCCACGAGGATCTGACGCCGGAACAGGGAAAGTATGTGGACGGTTATTTTGAGGAAACCGTCTATCCGGTGCTCACGCCCATGGCGGTGGATTCTTCGCGCCCGTTCCCGCTGATCCGCAACCGATCCTTAAACATCGGCGCCCTGCTGGCAAAGAAGGGCGCAAAGCAGGAGAAGAAGGGAAAGGCCGGGAAGGAGGAACTGGATTTTGCCACCGTACAGGTGCCCTCCGTCCTGCCCCGGGTGGTGCGGATCCCGGGAAGCGGCAAAAAGGAGGAGGAAGGCGTTACCGTCATTTTGCTGGAGGAAATCATCGAACGCAATATCAGCAGGCTCTTTTTGAACTATGACGTGCTGTGCGCCCACCCGTTCCGCATTACCCGCAACGCCGATCTGGCCATCGACGAGGACGAGGTGGAGGATCTGCTCAAGGAAATCGAGAAGCAGATCAAAAAGAGAAGCTGGGGACAGACTATTCGTCTGGAACTGGAAGAGGGCGCGGACAAGCGCCTGATCCGCTTCCTGCGCAAAGAACTGGGGGTGGAGGAGAGCGATATCTTCTTTGCCGAGGGACCTCTGGATCTGACTTTTCTGATGAAGGTATACGCCCTGGAGGGCTTTGAAGCGCACAAGACGCCCCGCTATACGCCGCAGCCCGTTCCCGAACTGGACGGGGAAGGAAGTGTGTTCGACAAAATCAAGAAGGGGGATATTCTGCTGCATCACCCCTATCAGACCTTTGAACCGGTGGTGGATTTCATCCGGCAGGCCAGCCGCGATCCGGACGTGCTGGCCATCAAGCAGACCCTGTATCGGGTCAGCGGCAATTCGCCCATCATCAGCGCCCTGGCCCAGGCCGCGGACAACGGAAAACAGGTTTCCGTCCTGGTGGAGCTGAAGGCGAGGTTCGATGAGGAAAACAACATCCTTTGGGCCAAAAAGCTGGAACAGGCGGGCTGTCATGTCATTTACGGACTGGTGGGATTAAAGACCCACAGCAAGATCACGCTGGTGGTCCGCCGGGAAGAGGACGGCATCCGGCGGTATGTGCACCTGGGGACCGGCAATTATAACGATGCGACGGCGAAGCTCTATACGGATATCGGCCTGATGACGGCCAACGAGGCCATAGGTGAAGATGCCACCGCCGTGTTCAATATGCTTTCCGGCTATTCGGAACCGCCGTCCTGGAACCGGCTGAGCCTGGCGCCGCTGTGGCTCAAGGACCGCTTCCTGTCCCTGATTGGAAGGGAAGCCAGAAACGCCCGGGAGGGAAAGGGCGGACGTATCGTAGCCAAAATGAATTCGCTCTGCGACCAGGACGTGATCGCCGCGCTCTACGAGGCCAGCCGGGCAGGCGTGCAGATCGATCTGATCGTCCGGGGCATCTGCTGTCTGAAGGTGGGCGTGCCGGGCGTCAGCGAAACCATCCGCGTGCGTTCCATTGTGGGCAATTTCCTGGAGCATGCCCGCATCTTTTACTTTGAAAACAACGGCACGCCGGAATACTACTGCAGCAGCGCGGACTGGATGCCCCGCAACCTGGAACGGCGGGTGGAGATCCTGTTTCCCGTGGAGGATCCAAGGCTGCAGGAAAAGCTGAAGCACATTCTGGCCGGGCAGCTGAAGGACAACATGAAAGCGCATGTGCTGCAGCCGGACGGGAGCTACGAGAAGGTGGATCGGCGCGGCAAGGAACCCTACAGCGCACAGGATGCCTTCTGCCGGGAAGCGGCAGAGGAAGGAAGCAGGAGAGAGGAGATCCGGGACACCAGGCTATTTGTGCCCAGGGCCCATGTGGAAGAATGAAGAAGTACAGAATCGTACTGGCCTCCGCGTCGCCCAGACGGCAGGAGCTGCTGCACCAGATCGGATTGTCCTTTGAAGTCCTGCCGGCGCAGGGGGAGGAAAAAATCGCCGCCACGGGGCCGGAAACCATGGTGCTGGCCCTGTCCGGGCAGAAGGCGGAGGAAGTGTTCAAAAAACTGGAAGGACAACAGCGCCGGGCGGGGGATGTGACAGAACCGCTTCTGGTCATCGGGGCGGATACCGTGGTGGCCTGTGACCATATGGTGCTGGGCAAGCCCCACGATGCCAACGGCGCCAGACGGATGCTGCAGCTTCTGCAGGGGCGCAGCCATGATGTCTATACCGGGGTGACGGTGATCTGGCAGGAGGAGGGGGAGCAGCGCTTATCCTTCTTTTCCCGGACGAAGGTGAGCTTTTATCCCATGAGCCGGGAGGACATCCGGGCGTATGTGGCCACGGGAGAGCCCATGGATAAAGCCGGAGCCTACGGCATACAGGGCAGATGCGCGGCCTATATCAGCGGCGTTGAGGGCGACTACAACAACGTGGTGGGCCTGCCGGTGGGACGGCTGTACCAGGAGCTGCATCAGAGGAGGATTCTGTGAAAAGAGCGGTGATATTCGATCTGGACGGGACGCTGGCAGATACGCTGGAATCCATCTCCCACTGCCTGGGTCTTGCGCTGGCGGACTGCGGGTTTGAACCGCCGGAGAAACAGGCCTGCAGGCTGCTTGTGGGAGACGGCGCGCGGATGCTGGTGGCGCGGGCGCTGCGCCGGGCAGGAGACGCAGAGGGTTCTGCCGTTCTTCCCCGGCCGGATGCGGACGGATACGTCACCTGTCCGGTCCATCTGGAAGAAGTTTTTGCCCGCTATACCCGGTATTTTGAAAAAGGCTGTATGTACCGCGTCCGGCCCTATGCCGGCATACAGGAGCTGCTTGCCGGCCTGAAACAGGCGGGCGTAAAGACAGCGGTTTTCAGCAATAAACCGCATTCCAACGCGGTATTTGTGGTGGAATCCCTCTTTGGGAAAGAAGCCTTTGACGTCATTTTGGGCCAGCAGGATCCCCTGCCTCCCAAGCCTGCCCCCGACGGGGTGTACCGGATTTTGGAAAAACTGTCCGTGACGGGAGAGGAGACGCTGTATACGGGGGACAGCGGCGTGGACATGGAAACGGGAAAGGCGGCGGGCCTGATGTGCGTCGGCGTGCTCTGGGGCTTTCGGGACGCACGGGAGCTTTTGGCCCACGGCGCGCAGGCACTGGCAGAAAAACCGCAGGATCTGCTGCGGTACCTGTAAGATGCAAAAGGAGTAAAGCATGATAAAACTGATTGTAACCGATATTGACGGGACACTGATACAGGATTCCACTTCCGAACTGTATCCGGAGATCGTGGAGGAAATCGAACGGCTGACCGGCCAGGGGATCCTGTTCGCCTGCGCCAGCGGACGTCAGTATGCCAGCATTGCCCACGTTTTTAAGGATGTGGAGGATAAGATCATCTACATAGCCGAAAACGGCGCGCACATCCGGTATCAGGACAGGGACATTGCCATGACGGAAATGCGCCGGGACTATGTGGAAGAACTGGTGAGACAGCTCAGACAGCTTCCCGGATGCGAGATCATCGTTTCCACGCCGTCGGGAAGCCTGCTGGAGACCAGGGACACACACTTTCTGGAACTGATCTCCAACGGGTATCACAACTCGTTCCGGGTGGTGGAGGACGTGCTGGCGGAACACGTTCCCATTTTGAAGGTGGCGGTTTACCGCCCCGGCAGCATTCGCAAAATCGGGGAAGAAACGTTGATACCGGCATGGGAAAAACGGATCCGGGCCTGTATGGCGGGAGAGGAATGGGTGGATTTTATGGATCTGTCCGTGGATAAGGGCAGCGCCCTGCAGACGATACAGACGCTCTATGGGATCACCCGTTCCGAGACCATGGCCTTTGGGGACAATTCCAACGATATCGGCCTGATGCAGGCGGCGGGAGAGAGCTACGCGGTAGAAAACGCCCATGCCAGTCTCAAGGAGGCCGCGCGCTATGTCTGTCCCTCCTGGAAGGATAAGGGCGTCTGGCAGATCGTGCGCAAGATCAGCCGGGTAGAGCACCGGGACGGCCTGTCCGCCAGCTTTTTCGGCAATTTTTCCCTCACCTTAAACGGCGAGGAGGTGGTGCTGGACAACAGCACCGCCAGCAAGCCGATGCAGCTTTTGGAGATGCTGCTGCACGCCGGGGAACAGGGCGTGATACGGGAAAAACTGCAGGAGGCCTTATACGGCAAGGGAAAGGTTGCGGACAAGACCAACAACATGAAGCAGACCGTCTTCCGGCTCCGCAAAATGCTGGAGGACTCCAGACTTCCCAAGGCGTCCTGTATTGTGATCAAAAAAAGCTACTATTACTGGAACAGCGAACTGATGCTTTCGACCGACACCGGGCGCTTCTTAAAGGCACTGCGGATGGCGGAGGCGGAGCAGGAGGACAAGCAGAAGCTGCGCTATCTGATGGAAGCCTGTTCCATATATAAGGGAGAATTTCTGCAGCGGCTGCCGGAGGACAGCTGGGCCGGTGAAATACGGGCCTCTTACAAGGAAAAATATTACCGGGCGCTGCGTCAGCTGTGCAATATTTTAAAGCAGGAGGGCAGATATGAGGATATGCTGGAGGCGTGTCTGAACGCGCAACAGATCTATCCCCATGAGGAATGGGAGCTGGAATGTCTGGACTGCCTGATTGCGCTGGAGCGGTTTGCGGAGGCGCAGGAATTTTATCAGAAGACGGCGGAATTTTACGCGGATGAGATGCACAACGATATTTCCGACGAACTGCGGGAGCGGCACCGGCTGCTGCGGGACCGGGTGCGCAACGCTTCGGGCAAGATTGAGGATATCCAGACGGAACTGTGCATGACGGCGAAGGAAATACAGGGCACCTATTACTGCGCCTATCCCAATTTTGAAGGGATCTGCACCCATATGCTGCGCAATACCCGGGAGGACGAGGGACACGCCACGCTGCTTTTGTGCACGATGCTGGACGAACGGAAGGGCGTCCCGCTTTCCCCGCGCAAGTTAAAGACGCTCAGCGAGAAGCTCCAGACAGCGATCCTGCGGAATCTGCGCAGGAGCGACTGCTTTACCCGTTACAGTGACAACCAGTTTTTGATCCTTTTGGTAAACTGCGATCTGATCAATTCCGTCTACGCGCAGAAGCGGATCTCCTACTATATGGAACGGGAATACGGCATCCGCAGCGGCATCCGCTACGACACCGCCATTCTGCGATAAGACAAAGGGGCGCGCCGGGGTTCGCCTTTCTGTCAATTCAATTTTTTAAAATTCTTTTGAAAAAAATGTAACGTTTCTCCCCGCTTGTGGGATAAATTTGCGAGAGCAGAATTTTTTACTGCCCCAAAAAAGTCCGCAGACGGTTTGGAAAGGAGAAACGTATTATGGAACAAAAGAAGAATGTGCTCGGAAGAAGAATTGCACAGCTGTGCATGAAAAGACACGTGTCCTATTACACGCTGGCGTCGGATTCGGAGATCCCGCTGACCACGCTGCTGCACATCACCAACGGAACCACAAAAAATCCCGGGATCTTTACGGTGATGAAAATATGCAGCGCACTGTCGGTCACGCTGTCGGAGTTTACAGCAGGACTGGAGGAGGAACTCTGAAAGGAGCCGGACAGGAGGAGAAAGAGAATGTGCAAATATGACGATCTGGTTCTGCAGTGTTTTCTGCAGAACCAGGAACAGCTTTTTTCGGACAGGGTGGCGTCCAGTCCAGAGGAAGCCCAGGCCTTTCTGGAGGACTGTATGGCCGTTGTGGCCGACTCCGCCGAAGAAGTGGCAGAGTATTTTGAACAGGAGGGCGTGGACACGGACGGCTACGACAATATTTTGGAAGCGGAAGAAGTATTTGAGGTCGGAGACGGCAGATACCTGATCGTGGAGTGCTGAAGGGGGCAGCCTTTCAGGAGAAGAAGCGGTCGAACACTTCTTCCAGCCCGCCGTGATCGTTGTCCTGCCGGGTGACAAAACCGGCCAGTTCTTTTACGGCCAGAGCAGCGTTTGCCACGGCGGCCGCAGAGCCGGCGGCCCGGAGCATGGACAGATCGTTTTCCGCGTCCCCCACGGCCACCGAAGCAGAGAGGGGCAGATGCAGATATTCGCAGACGAAACGTACCGCGTTGCCTTTTCCGCCGGTTTTGTCGAAGATTTCCAGATATTCCGGGCAGGAAAAGATGGCGGTCAGAGTATCGCCGAACCGGGACAGGATTTCTTCCCGCAGCAGAAGCAGACGGCGCGGGCCGTTTAAGTCAATGGCCAGGAGTTTGCCGGGCGGTTTTTTTAAGGCGGCAGGGATATCGGGGACCAGCAGGCAGTTCATGCCGGTTCCCTTTTGGTAAAAAAGAAGCTCCGGCGTTTCTTTTTCACAGATGACCCGATCCTCGGAATAGGTCTGGATATGCAGCCCCATGGCTTTGGCGGTGCGGACGATTTTTTCTGCCAGGGAAAGCGGTACCGTCTTTTCCATCAGACACTCTCCCCGGGCCGGATCGTAGACGGTGTTGCCGTTGGCGGCAATGATCATGGAGTTGGGAAACAGGACGTTGTTCTCTGTCAGAACATGCAGGGCGCTCCAGAGCATGCGCCCGGTGGAATAGACCAGACGCCCGCCCGAAGCGGAAAAATCTCCCATGCGTTTTTGCAGCGCAGGGGGGATTTTTTTGTCCCCGGTCAGCAGCGTGCCGTCCAGATCGGTGAACAGGATTTTTTCAGACATGGAAAAGTTCCTTCCTTTTTTCCTTCAGGGCATCCAGCACTTCCCGCCCCACAAAGAGTTTCCCGTAGCCGGTTCCCATTTCCAGACCGGGCTTGCTTTTCCCGTGAAAATCCGAACCGCCGGAGGATAGAAGCCCGTACCGATCCGCCAGCTGCCGCATCCGTCTGGCCTGCCGTCCGTCATAGGTGGGATAGAAGGTTTCCAGAGCGACCAGCCCGGCCTGCCGCAAGGTACGCACCAGATTTTCCAACGCTTCCTGCCCCAGCCGGTAGAGGGTGGGATGGGCCAGCACCGGGATCCCTTTTACGGACAGGATCAGCTCTACGGCCTGCGCCGGCGTAATTTTTTCCCGGGGAACGAAATAGGGCGTGTGATCGCCCAGATAGCGGTCGAAGGCTTCCGGCAGGCTTTTGACGCAGCCGCTTTCCAGCAGAAAGCGGGCATAGTGGCCGCGGGTGATGACCGAACCGGGAAAGGCGTCCAGCAGTTTTTCGTAGGAGATGGGAAGACCGGCCTCTTGCAGGCGGGCGCACATTTTCTGGTTGCGCAGAATCCTTGCGTCCACAAACTGCTGCAACTGTGTCTGGAAAGCCGGCGCGTCCTCGTCAATAAAAAGCCCCACGATATGAATGTCCCTTTCGGCGCAGCGGCCCTGGGAAAAACTGCCGGAGGGAGTGTAGGCGGTGGAAAATTCGATGCCCGCAATGACTTCGACGCCCCATTTTTCCCCGGCCGCCATCGCTTCCTTGATTCCGGCGGTGGTATCGTGATCCGTCAGCGCAAAGGCGGACAGATGCTTTTGGGCGGCAAGCTCTGCCAGTCTGGCCGGCGGAAAGCTGCCGTCGGATTTGTCGGAATGCACATGCAGATCCACCGCCTGTGCCGCCGGCGCGCTCAATCTTCGTCCTCCTCCCGGTTGGCGGTGTAAACGGTACGCTTTCTCGCCATTTCATCGTTGGCCAGGTATTCGTCGTAGGTGGTGATCTTATCGATCAGCGAGCCGTCCGGCAGGATCTCGATGATGCGGTTGGCCGTGGTCTGGACGAACTGGTGATCGCGGCAGGCAAAGAGCGCCACGCCGGGGAACTTGATCAGACCGTTGTTTAAGGCCGTGATGGATTCCATGTCCAGATGGTTGGTGGGTTCGTCCAGAATCAGGCAGTTGGCGCCCGAAATCATCATTTTGGAAAGCAGGCAGCGCACCTTTTCGCCGCCGGAGAGCACCTTCACCTTTTTCACGCCGTCTTCTCCGGCAAAGAGCATCCGTCCCAAAAATCCGCGGACATAGGTGGCGTCCTTGATGGGGGAATAGCCGGTGAGCCACTCCGCGATGGTGCTGTCGCTGTCAAATTCCCCGGCCGGATCCTTGGGGAAATATGCCTGGGAGGTGGTGACGCCCCATTTATAGCTGCCCCCGTCCGGCTCCAGCACGCCGGCCAGGATCTGAAACAGCGTGGTCTTGGCCAGTTCGTTGCCGCCCACAAAGGCGATCTTGTCGCTGTGGCCCATGGTAAAGGAAATGTTGTCCAGCACCTTCACTCCGTTTACGGTCTTGCTCAGATTGGATACCGTAAGCACCTCGTTGCCGATTTCCCGGTCGGGACGGAAGTCGATATAGGGATATTTGCGGCTGGAGGGCTTGATCTCATCCAGCTGGATCTTTTCCAGCGCGCGCTTTCGGGAGGTCGCCTGCTTGGATTTGGAGGCGTTGGCGGAGAAGCGGGAGATAAATTCCTGCAGTTCCTTGATCTTTTCCTCTTTTTTGCGGTTGGCTTCCTTCATCTGACGGATCAGCAGCTGGCTGGACTCGTACCAGAAATCATAGTTGCCCGCGTAGAGCGTGATCTTGCCGTAGTCGATGTCCGCGGTGTAGGTACACACTTTGTTTAAAAAGTAACGGTCGTGGGAAACCACGATAACGGTATTTTCAAAGTTGATGAGAAATTCCTCCAGCCACGCGATGGCATCCAGATCCAGATGGTTGGTGGGTTCGTCCAAAAGCAGGATATCCGGGTTGCCAAAGAGCGCCCGGGCCAGCAGCACTTTCACCTTTTCACTGCCGTTTAACTCCTGCATCAGACTGTAGTGCAGCGGTGTGTCAACGCCCAGACCGTTGAGCAAAGAGGCGGCGTCGGAATCGGCGTTCCAGCCGTCCATTTCCGCAAATTCCGCTTCCAGCTCCGAGGCGCGGATGCCGTCCTCGTCGTTAAAATCCTCTTTGGCGTATATCGCGTCCTTTTCCTTCATGATTTCATAGAGACGGGCGTTGCCCATGATGACCACGTCCATCACGGGATAGCTGTCATATTTGAAATGATCCTGCTCCAGAACGCTGATGCGCTGCCCGGGCGTAACGCTCACGTCGCCGCTGGTGGTCTCCAGCTGTCCGGCCAGGATTTTCAGAAACGTGGACTTGCCGGCGCCGTTGGCGCCGATGATCCCGTAGCAGTTGCCCTCCGTGAACCTGATGTTCACATCTTCAAACAGCGCCTTTCTGCCCAGGCGCAGCGTCACATTGTTCGCACTGATCATATTGCGGTTCCTTTCTTTTTTATATAGCCATCCTTTTCAATGGGAATATCCTTAATTATTTTACAGAAATCCGGGGAATTTGCAAGCAAAATCGCTCTTTTTGCATGGAGACCGTTCTATGGGACTGAAAGAGGACGATAATAAAAGCAGAAAGAAGGAAAAGCCTGTAAAAGGCAAAGGAGGAGAAGATGAAGGGATATTACGTGAACGAGGGCTACATGGGTTACGTGGACGGCGCATACCGGCTTTTCGCGGACGAAAGGGACTATCTGGAACAGATGGGAGAGGAAGAATAAGGAAGGGCAGTTTTTAAAGATTTTATAAAAAAAAGATGGACAAGAGCCGTTTCGTGTGCTATCATGTGACAGAGTGATGCGTAATAATTCTGTAATATCTTCGGATATTATACAGGCAACCGTAGTCTAACGGATAGAACGAAGGCCTCCGACGCCTTTAGTGCAGGTTCGATTCCTGTCGGTTGCATTGTGCATCACTTTGTTATTCTCTGGAGGAGGTTTGCCGGACAATACGCCGGGCGCAGGCTGTTTTGCGTCCGGGAGAAAATGCGGCGCGCTCTGCCGCACAGTAAAGGTTGGGATTACATGAGCAAAAAGAGGAAGGGAGCAGCCATAAGGAGGATGCGCCGTTTTCTGGACGCGAACAGGACGTATGTCATTGTCGGTTCGGTGACGGCCGCCGTTACGGCGGTGGTCGTTGTGGCGGCCCTGCTGCTGGGCAGGAATCTGCAGACGGCTTCTTCCGATGTTTCGGGGCAGGTCGGGACAGAGAGCGGGACAGAGATTTCCGGAGAGACAGAGAGCACGCCGGAGACGATGGCGGTGCCGCTGGAGGAGAATGTGCATCCGGAGGTCAACGCGCTGATTCAGGCGTTCTACCAGGCCGCCGCAGAGGGCGATATGCAGCAGCTTTCCGCGATGGCGCAGGGGCTGGATGAGAAAGAACTGATCTACCTGGAAAAGCGCAGCGCCTATATTGAGGAATATCAGAATCTGGTCTGCTATACCAAGCCCGGTCTGGAGGAAGGTTCCTACGTGGTCTATGCCTCCTACGATATGAAGTTTAAGGATATGGAGACGCTGGTGCCGGGCGTCAGCCCCTATCTGGTCCGGATGGGGGAGGACGGCGTTTATTATATCTATGAAGGGGAAGTGGATCAGGAGGTGGACGCTTACCTGACGGAAGTTTCCCTGCAGGACGATGTGGTGGATTTATACAGCCGGGTGCAGGTCAGATACGACGAGGCCGTGGCGGAGGATCAGGAACTGGAAGCCTTCCTGGATCAGATGACAGAGGATTTGACGGTTCAGGTGGGAGAAGCGCTGGCCGAGGCAGAGTCCGTCAGGGAGAGCGAAAGCGACGCGCAGCAGGCCGGCGGGGCAGGCTCCACCGCGCCGGACAAGGTGCGGGCCATCGACGTGGTGAATGTGCGCGCGTCTGACAGCGAACAGGCGGAGCGGATCGGCAAGCTGCAGATCGGGGATGTGCTGAACCGGCTGGAGAGCCGGGCCAACGGCTGGTCCATGGTGGAATACGAAGGAAAGCAGGCGTTTGTCAAGACCGAATTTCTGGAGCCCATAGAGCCGGAAGGAGAAGCGTCCGGCCAGTCGCAGTCGGAGCAAAACGGCGGAGAGGGCGGCACGGATCTGCCGGCTTCCGGAATCGTGGTGGTGGATGATACCGTGAATATCCGCCAGTCCCCCGACGCGGATTCGGAGCGGATCGCGGTCTGCTATGAGGGCAGCAGCCTGGAGATTTTGTCTCATGAGTCGAACGGCTGGACAAAGGTGCGCTACGATGGAAAAACCGGATATGTCAGAACCGACGTGCTGGTGATCCGCGAATAACCGGATTTTGTGCAAATATCGTATTTTTTCTTTCAAAAAGGGAATCCTAAGGCCGGAGATATCAGCGGATATCTCCGGCCTTGTCGCTGCAAGGACGGTCTGGGAACCGGCTGTTTTGCCAAAACGGAGGGATGGGCGGACGAAATGAAGAAGGACGATATCAATCTTTTGAAAGAAATTCAGAGAAACACGGGAATGGGTTTGCACGCGCTGGAAAATCTCACTCCCAAGGTCTATGACGACGGGCTTGCCCTGCAGCTCGCCCGGCAGTCCTTTAAATACGGAGAGCTGCATGACCGTGCCAGGGCGCAGCTTCTGGCGGCCCGGCAGCGCCCGGAGCCGGAGAACAAGGTGAACCGCATGATGCTGTCGGCCTCCCTGCAGGCCAATACGCTTTTGGACTCCACGACCAGCCATTTGGCGGAAATGATGATCCGCAGCAGCAATACGGGACTTTCCAACCTCTGGAAATCCATGAACCACAATTCGCAGGCGGGGGAGCAGTCCACCAGGCTGGCAAAAGAGCTGATGGATTTTGAGGAAAGCAGCGTGCGGGAACTGAAAAAATATCTGTAGGCCGGTCTGCAGGCCGGGTTTGCCGGGGCAAAATCATTTTTCATGATAGCGTAATAAAGTGCTTGCGCGGAAAAGATAATCAGTATATAATAACTCCGATAAGATGTTACCAATCTTTAAGGAGGACAAGCAGATGTCATATGTTGATGAGGTAATTGCGCAGGTGATTGAGAAAAATCCCGCGCAGCCCGAGTTCCATCAGGCGGTGAAGGAGGTTCTGGAATCCCTTCGCGTGGTGGTGGAAGCAAACGAGGAGGAGTACAGAAAGAACGCGCTTCTGGAGAGACTGACCAATCCGGAACGTCAGATCATGTTCCGTGTGCCCTGGGTGGACGACAAGGGGCAGGTACAGGTGAACACAGGCTATCGCGTACAGTTCAACAGCGCGATTGGGCCTTACAAGGGCGGTCTGCGCTTCCATCCTTCCGTCAATCTGGGCATTATTAAATTCCTTGGTTTTGAGCAGGTGTTCAAAAACTCCCTGACGGGTCTTCCCATCGGCGGCGGCAAGGGCGGTTCCGATTTTGACCCCAAGGGCAAATCCGACAGAGAAGTGATGGCGTTCTGCCAGAGCTTTATGACCGAGCTGTACCGTCACATCGGTGCGGACACCGACGTTCCTGCCGGTGATATCGGCGTGGGCGGCAGAGAGATCGGATTCCTTTTCGGACAGTACAAGAGAATCCGCGATATGTACGAGGGCGTTCTGACCGGCAAGGGGCTGACCTACGGCGGTTCCCTGGCGAGAAAGGAAGCCACGGGATACGGCCTGCTGTACCTGACGCAGGAAATGCTCAAGGAGAACGGCATCGATATCGCAGGCAAGACCGTTGCGGTTTCCGGCGCGGGCAATGTGGCGATTTATGCCATTGAGAAGGCGTATCAGATGGGCGCGAAGCCTGTGACCGCTTCCGATTCCACCGGCTGGGTGTACGATCCCGACGGCATCGACCTGGATGCGCTCAAGGAGATCAAGGAAGTGAAGCGCGCAAGGCTTTCCGAATATGTGAACTACAGGCCCGGCGCCCAGTATCACTCCGGGAAGGGCGTCTGGAGCGTGAAAGCGGATATTGCGCTTCCCTGCGCGACCCAGAACGAATTGCAGCTTTCCGACGCGGAAGGACTGGTGGCCAACGGCTGTCTGGCGGTCTGCGAGGGCGCCAATATGCCTACCACGCTGGAAGCGACCGAATATCTGCAGAAGAACGGCGTGCTGTTCGTTCCCGGCAAGGCTGCCAATGCCGGCGGCGTAGCCACCAGCGCACTGGAGATGAGCCAGAACAGCGAGCGGCTGAGCTGGACGTTTGAGGAAGTGGACGCCAAGCTGAAGAATATCATGGTGAACATTTTCCACAATCTGGACAACGCGGCGAAGAAGTACGGCTGCGCGGGCAACTACGTTGCGGGAGCCAATATCGCCGGCTTTGAAAAGGTTGTGGACGCGATGAATGCCCAGGGCATTGTCTGAGCCGGTACTGACATAGGAAACAGATGCGGGCCGCCTTACCGGCGGCCCGTATTCTAATGGGGGAAGGAACATGACAGAGGAATCCTGGATCATCTTTGGAATGGCCGCCGTCATACTGCTGCTGGGCGTTTTGTTCGGCGCGGTTTCCTACGGTATGGGCGTTTCCCAGCGGCGGAAAAAGGAACGCTGCACCTTTCTCACCCGGGGCACGGTATCGGACGTCAGACAGGAGACTTCCAGATGGACGGGGGACGACACGGTTTCTGTTTCCTGGTATGCGTTTTTTACTTATGAAGTGGGAGGGCAGACGATTACCAGAAGAAGCAGCCTGGGACATGCCAAAAAACCTTTCGAGACAGGGCAGTCCGTGACAGTCCATTACAATCCGGCAAAACCGGAGGAATTTTATGTGGAGGAGGAAGATATGCGCCCTCTGCTGAAACTCTTTTGGCTCGTGTCCGGAATCCTGCTTTTGGTGGGCGTGCTGCTGCTTGTTATCCTGCTTTTGTGGAACTGATCCGGGACCTGTTTGGGTTCCCGGATTTTTTTCTTGTGTAAACGCTGCTTTTCGATTATAGTAAAAGAAAGACGCCAAAAGGCGGACAGGACGATAACAGGAGGCAGCAGAATGAATCCCGTATCTGAAAAACTGCAGAAAAGCTATGACAGCTTTTGTAAGAAGGTTGATTTTAAGCCGGACGTGGCCATTGTTCTGGGCTCCGGGCTGGGAAATTACGCGGATCGCATCCGCGTGGTGCAGGAACTGGACTACCATGAGATTGAGGGCTTTCCCGTTTCTACGGTGCCGGGGCACGCGGGGAAATTTATTTTCGGCTATGTGCAGGATGTGCCCGTGGTCTGCATGAAGGGCAGGGTACACTACTATGAGGGATACCCCATTTCCGACGTGGTGCTGCCGGTGCGCCTGATGGGACGGATGGGGGCCCGGATCCTGTTTCTTACCAATGCTTCCGGCGGCATTAACCCTGCCTTTTGCGCGGGGGATTTCATGCTGATCCGGGATCATATTTCCCTGTTTGCACCCAATCCGCTGATCGGACAGAATCCGGAGGAACTGGGCGTCCGGTTCCCGGATATGTCCCATGTATATGATGAAGAACTGCAGGAGATTTTGCGGCAGGCCGCAGCAGAGTGCGGCATTCGGCTGCAGGAGGGCGTCTATGTGCAGCTGACGGGCCCTTCCTTTGAATCGCCGGCGGAGATCCGCCTGCTGCACCGGCTGGGCGCGGACGCGGTGGGCATGTCCACCGTTGTGGAGGCCATCGCCGCCAACCATATGGGGATGCGGATCTGCGGGGTTTCCTGTGTCAGCAATCTGGCCGCGGGCATGACGGAAAATCCGCTGAGCCACGAGGAGGTGCAGGAAGCCTCCCGGCAGGCCGCGCCCAGGTTTGAAAAGCTGGTCAGCGCTGCCGTGGCAAAATTCGGGAAGGAATTGGCACGGGAGAACTAGAGAGGGCAGAGCGATGACGGAGAGAAAAAGGGACAGGGATGGCGACAGCAGACTGGGAGAAAAAGCGCGCCGGGAACTGATTGGCGCCGCGCTGGCGGCCCGGAGGTTTTCCTATTCCCCTTATTCCGGCTATCAGGTGGGCGCGGCGCTTCTGACGGAGAGCGGCCGGATTTTTACGGGCTGCAATGTGGAAAACGCGGCCTTTGGCCCCACCGTATGCGCGGAGCGGACGGCTGTTTTCAAGGCGGTCAGCGAAGGGGAGACGAAGTTTGCTGCTCTGGCCGTGACGGGCAGCCCCAGAGGAAAAATGACACAGTTTTCCTGGCCCTGCGGTGTGTGCCGTCAGGTATTGGCAGAGTTTTGCGACCCGGAACGCATGGAAATTCTTGTGGCAAAGTCGGAGGAAGACTATGAGAGCCGATCCTTGGGCGCGCTTTTGCCGGAGGGGTTTGGCCCGGGAAATCTGGCCGGTTTCAAAGAGAAGGAACATTAGGGGAGGAAAAGGAGAAGGTATGAACATTCGATTTTATAACGCGAGAATCCTGACCATGGAGCAGGGCTGTGATCTGATCCGGGGGGAACTGTGGACGAAGGGAGAACGGATCGCATACGTGGGGCCGGAAAAAGAGGCGGAACCGGGAACGGTCTGGGACGAACAGATCGACTGTCAGGGCAATGTGCTGATGCCGGGTTTTAAAAATGCCCATACGCATTCCGCCATGACGGCCATGCGTTCCTTTGCGGACGATATGCCGCTGCAGGAGTGGCTGAATACCCGGATTTTCCCGCTGGAAGCCAAGATGACCGAGCAGGACAACAACGATCTGACCAAGCTGGCGATTCTGGAATATCTGACCACCGGCGTCACGGCCATTTTCGATATGTATCTTTCCCCCAAGGACATCGCCCAGGCCTGCATCGACATGGGAATGCGCTGCGTTCTGGTCAGCGGCCTGAACAAATTCGGGCCCTCCGTAAAGGAGATGGAAAACCGGTATCTGTCCCTCAACCGGCTGCATCCGCTGATTTCCTACCGGATGGGAGTGCACGCGGAGTACACCTGCGACCGGGGGCTTTTGGAGGAGGTATCCGGCCTGATTCACCAGTACCGGGCGCCGCTCTTTGCCCATCTGTCGGAAACCGAGCTGGAGACCCGGGAATGTGTGGAGCGCTATGGCATGACGCCGCCCCGGTTTTTTGATTCCCTGGGCCTGTTTGATTTCGGCGGCGGCGGGTACCACTGTGTCTATTTTACCGAGGAGGACATGGATCTGTTCGCGAAAAAGGGGCTGCACATCGTCACCAACCCGGGTTCCAATACGAAGCTGGCCAGCGGCATCGCGCCGGTGGGACGCTTCCTGGAAAAGAAGATCAATGTGGCCATCGGCACAGACGGGCCCTCCAGCAACAACTGTCTGGATATGTTCCGGGAGATGTTTTTAGTGACGGGGCTGGCCAAGCTGCTGCAAAAGGACGCGGCGGCGATGGACGCCCGGGAGGTGCTCGCCATGGCGACGGTCAACGGCGCGCGGGCCATGGGGCTTGCGGACGCCGATATTCTGGCGGAGGGAAAACTGGCGGATCTGATCCTGATCGATCTGCATCAGCCCAATATGCAGCCGTTAAACAACATTGTGAAAAACATTGTCTACAGCGGCAGCAAGCAGAATGTGAAGCTGACCATGATCAACGGACAGATTCTCTACCGGGACGGCCGGTTTGCCGGCGATGTGGATCCGGAGGCCATTTACCGCAAAGCCAACGAAATTATCGCACGGCTGGCCGGATGAGGGGCACATCTGCCCCTGCCTTTTGAGGAATTTGTCACAAAAAAGGCTTTCCCGGTATGAAAATGACAAAAAAGAATGGACTTTTTCCCAAAAAGGGTATACAATGATTCTGGCAGGCTAAGACAAGGGAGTTGACAGCTCGGATGCGTTCTTATGTCTGCTAAAATCATTCTTAGGAGGTAAGGAGATGTTAGAGAACTTTTTCCACCTGAAGGAAAACAAAACTGACGTCAAGACAGAGTTGATGGCCGGTCTGACCACGTTCATGACCATGGCCTACATCCTGGCGGTCAACCCCAACATTCTTTCCGCCGCCGGTATGGACGGCTCCGCGGTTCTGTTGGCGACAGCTTTTGCATCCTTCGTCGGCTGTCTGGCAATGGCGCTGCTGGCGAACTATCCGTTTGCCCTGGCGCCCGGCATGGGATTAAACGCCTACTTTGCCTACACGGTGGTCATCGGCATGGGCTATTCCTGGCAGATTGCCCTGCTGGCGGTGTTTGTGGAGGGCCTGATTTTCATCGTGCTCTCTCTGACCAATGTGCGCGAGGCGATTTTCAATTCCATTCCCGCCACGCTCAAGCTGGCGGTGAGCGGCGGCATCGGCCTGTTTATCGCGTTTATCGGCCTGCAGAACGCCAAGCTGGTGGTCAACAGCGATTCCACCCTGATTACTTATCAGACCTTTAAGGGAGAGACGTTCCACTCCATCGGCGTGGGCGCGATCCTGGCGCTTCTGGGCGTGCTGATCACGGGAATCCTTCTGGTGAAGAAGGTCAAGGGCGGTATTTTGTTCGGCATTCTGATCACCTGGGTTCTGGGGATTCTGTGTGAACTGGTGGGCATCTATGTGCCCAATCCCGACGCGGGTATGTATTCCGTGATTCCTTCCGGGCTGGTCAGCTTTAACTTCGCGGCCATCGGACAGACCTTCGGGCAGGTGTTTACGGCAGATTTCAGTGCGATTCGGATCCTGGAGTTCATTACGGTCATCTTCGCGTTTCTGTTTGTGGATATTTTCGATACGCTGGGCACGCTGATCGGCGTGGCTACCAAGGCGGACATGCTGGATAAAGACGGCAAGCTGCCCCGCATCAAAGGCGCCCTTCTGGCGGACGCGGTGGCGACTTCCGCAGGCGCGGTGCTGGGTACTTCCACCACCACGACCTATGTGGAGAGCGCATCCGGCGTGACGGCGGGAGGCCGTACCGGTCTGACGGCGATCACCACGGGCCTGCTGTTTTTGCTGGCCGCAGTCTTCTCCCCGCTGTTTTTGACGATTCCTTCCTTTGCTACGGCGCCGGCCCTGATCATCGTGGGCTTCTACATGATCGCCAATGTGGTAAAGATCAACTTTGAAGATCCTGCCGAAGGCATTCCGGCGTTTCTGACCATTGCCGCCATGCCGCTGGCATACAGCATCTCCGAAGGCATCGCCATCGGCGTGATTTCCTACACCCTGCTGAATCTGATCACCGGCAAGGCAAAGGAGAAGAAGATCAACTGGCTGATGTATGTGCTGACCGTGCTGTTTGTTCTGAAATATATTTTCCTTTAAAATGGAAAAACGGGAAGTGTCCCGGATCGACCGGCGCTGTGAAAACGGCGCCGGTTTTTTTACGGCAAAGTTTGACGCTGTACTTGTCCGGCTTTTTGTGGTACAGTAAGAGTGCATATCCCAAGGAGGGGCTTCATGAAGGTCACGTATATCGGGCACAGCGGTTTTTCGGTGGAGCTTTCCCGCTCTGTCCTGCTGTTTGATTATGAAAAGGGAGAACTCCCGCAATGGGAGGAGGATAAGCCGCTGTTTGTATTTGCTTCCCACAGTCACCGGGATCATTTCAACTGGGAGATCCTGACGCGATACGGACAGCGTCCGAACGTCCGCTTCTTTTTCGGAAACGATATCCGGCTGGGCGCAAAGTGGCTGGCGCAAAGGGGGATTGATGACAGCGTGCGGGAAAAAATATACCGGCTGTCAGGCGGTAAATCGGTCCGGGATAAGCTGGGAGACGCCGGCATATCCGTTTGGACGCTGGCGTCTACGGACGCCGGTGTGGCGTTTGTGGCAGAGACGGAGGGAAAACGGATCTATCATGCGGGCGATTTGAACTGGTGGCACTGGGAAAGCGGGGACGGGGCGGATGACCTGGAGAACGAAGTCATGGGAAAAAAGTACCGGGAGCAGATCGACCGGCTCGCCGGACTTTTTTTCGACGCGGCCTTCGTGCCGCTGGATCCCAGGCTGCAGGACAGCTTCGATCTGGGGCTGAATTATTTTCTGGAAAAAACGGACAGCCCGGCGGTTTTTCCCATGCATATGTGGGGAGAGGCTGAAACGGTCAGCCGCTACAAGGCGCTGGCAAAAAACGCCATCTATGCGGACCGGGTCATGGAGGTAAAAAAGGGAGGGCAGACATGGAATCTCTGATTCTTCTGTCCGTTTTGGCGGCGGTGGGGCTTTTGATTTTTCTGATGCAGTCCTTCCATGAAAAACGCCGGATTTCCTGGGAGAAGGAGCGGATTCGCAAGGCGTTCGGCCAGCCGTCGCAGCGGCAGTATGAGCCGGGGGAGGCAGAAGGGATCCCCCGCTATTTTGAGAAACACAAAGACAGCCTGTGTCTGGACGATATTACCTGGAACGATCTGGATCTGGATACGGTATTTTGGCGGATGAATACCACGGAATCCTCCGCGGGGCAGGAATATCTTTACTATATGCTGCGCACGCCGCTTTTGCAGGAGCAGGAGCTTTTGCGCCGGGAGCGGCAGATGCGCTTCTGGATGGAGCAGGAGCAGCAGCGCCTGAAGGTGCAGCTGTGCTTTCAAAAGCTGGGGCGGACGGGCCGCTACTCCCTCTATGATTATCTGGATTTTCTGGACGGTCTGGAGGAACGCAGCGTCATCCGGCACATCCTGGCCGATCTGCTTTTGCTGGCGGCGGTGGGGATGCTGTTTGTTTCGCCCCGATACGGCCTGCTGGTGCTGGTTGGCCTGCTGTGCTGGAATATCTCCACCTATTTAAAGGAAAAGAGCACAATCGAGCCGTATCTGATCAGTTTCCGGTATGTGTTCCGGGCCCTGGCGCTGGCGGAGGAACTGTGCCGGGAGAAAATGGAGCCCTTTGCCGGGGAACTGGAACGGCTGGCGGTTCTCAAAAAGCGCTTTGGCGCGATGAAGAAAAGCGCGGTCTTCGTTCTGGGCAACATGGGCGGGGGCAGTCCGCTGCAGGTGGCCGCAGACTATCTGAACATGGTGCTGCACCTGGATCTCATTGCGTTTCATCAGATGGTAAAGCAGCTGCGCGCCCATGAAAGGGACATCGACGAACTGCTGGGCATCGTCGGCAGAATGGAGGCGCTGATTGCGGCGGCGGGGTGGCGCCGGGGACTTTCGTCGTGGTGTGAACCGCAGTTTTCAAACGACGGGCTTTCCGTTTGCGGGCTGTATCATCCCCTGCTTTTGCATCCGGTGGAAAATGATATTTTCACAAAACGGGGCGTTTTGCTGACCGGCTCCAACGCGTCCGGCAAATCCACCTTTTTAAAGGCGGCGGCCTTGAACGCGATCTTAGCGCAGACGGTGCATACCTGCTGCGCGACAGAGTACAGGGGCGCTTTCTTTCGGATTTTGACTTCCATGGCGCTGCGCGACGATCTGGAAAACGGGGAAAGCTACTATATTGTGGAAATCAAATCCGTGCGCCGGATTCTGGAGGCGGCCGGCGACGGAGTAGCGCCGGTATTGTGCTTTGTGGACGAGGTGCTGCGGGGCACCAATACGGTGGAGCGCATCGCGGCTTCGTCGCAGATTTTAAAAAGCCTGAACCGTCCGGGCGTCCTTTGCTTTGCGGCCACGCACGATCTGGAGCTGGCGGCTCTGCTGGAGCAGTCCTACGACAATTATCATTTCGAGGAGGAAGTTGCGGAAGGGGATATCCGTTTCCCTTACCGGCTGCAGCACGGGCCCGCCGTCACCCGTAACGCCATCCGGCTTTTGTCCGTGATGGGTTACGACGAAGGGATCGTCCGCCGTGCGGAGAAAATGGCGTCGCGCTTTTTAGAAACGGGCCTGTGGGAGATGCCGGACGAAACCGGACAGGAGGAAAAGGAAGAAGTATGCTGGAAGTGACTTTATATACGGACGGGGCGGCCAGAGGAAACCCGGAGGGGCCGGGCGGCTACGGCGCGCTGCTGCAGTTTGTGGACAGCAAGGGCGCGCTGCACGAGAGGGAACTCTCCGCGGGTTATCAAAAGACCACCAACAACCGGATGGAACTGATGGCGGTGATCGCCGGCCTGGAGGCTTTGACCAAACCCTGCCGGGTACACGTCATATCGGATTCCCGGTACGTGACCGAAGCGTTCAATCAGCACTGGATCGACAGCTGGGTAAAAAAGGGATGGAAGGGCGCGGGCGGGCCTGTGAAAAACGTGGATCTGTGGAAGCGGCTGCTGCGCGCCGCCGCCCCTCATGAGCTGCATTTTTCCTGGGTCAGAGGACACGCGGGCCATCCGGAAAACGAACGGTGCGACAGACTGGCCACCACGGCGGCGGACGGGACAAACCTGTTGACGGATACGCCGGAAGAATGATATGATGAAAACAGGAAAGGACGGGAAGGCATATGGCAAATCTGATCGCGTTTTTCAACGCGTTTTTGTCCTATTTACTGTTGTTTGCACTTTGCGCAGCGGTAGTGTCTGCTGCGGTTTGGATCGGAATCACCCTGCGCAAAAGAAAGGATGCTGCGACGGCCGCAGACGCGCACGAAAAAGACAGGTAGCGGCAGCGCTGCCTGTTTTCTCATGAACGGGAGAATCCCCTATGGCAAGACAGACCAGTCAGAAACTGAAAGTGCTCTATCTTCTGAAAATTCTGACGGAGGAGACGGACGAAAAGCACCCGCTGGGGGCGGCCGCCCTGCTGGAACGGCTGGCCGCATACGGCGTGCAGGCGGAGAGAAAGTCCGTCTACGACGATATCGAACAGCTGCGCGGTTTCGGCTGCGATATTGTCTTTGTAAAATCCAGGACCCAGGGCGGCTACTATCTGGGCAGCCGGGAATTTGAACTGCCGGAGTTAAAGCTGCTGGTGGACGCGGTGCAGGCATCCAAATTCATAACGGTGAAAAAATCCCGGGAGCTGATTGCCAAGCTGGAACGCTTTGCCAGCCGTGAGGAGGCCCGCCAGCTTCAGCGCCAGGTCTATGTGGCCGGACGCATCAAGACGGAGCAGGAAAATATTTATTATAACGTGGACGCCATCCACCGGGCGCTGCAGGAGCAGGTGCAGATTTCCTTTTCCTATATGGAATGGGGACTGGACGGCCGGCTCCATTCCAAGCGGGAGGGGGCGTCCTACCGGATCAGTCCCTGGGCGCTTTTGTGGAGCGACGAAAATTATTATATGATAGGCTATGATGAAACGGCCGGCATGATCAAACACTATCGGGTGGACAAGATGCAGGCCATTGAAATGTGCCGGGAAAAGAGGACGGGGGAGGAGGCCTTTGCGCATTTCGATCTGCCGGCCTATGCCAACCGAACGTTTGGAATGTACGGCGGCAGGGTCATGCAGGTTCGGCTGGTTTTTTCCAACAGCCTGGCCGGTGTGGTCATGGACAGGTTCGGAAAGGACACCCGCTTAAGGCCCGTGGACAGCGGTCATTTTGCCGTGCGGGTGACGGTGGCGGTCAGCGGACAGTTTTTCGGATGGCTGGCCGGTCTGGGAAACGGCGTGCGGCTGGACGGCCCGCAGGAGGTGACGGACGCCTATCTGGCGCATCTGCAGGGCATTACGGCCGCCTATGAGAAGGCAGAACAGTAAGGGACAAAGCGGAAAGGAAGGAACGCGGATGTTGGAGCAGGAGAAAAAGACGGAGCAGACGACGGACTATGCAAAGGTATTTCTGCCGAAGATCCCCGTGCGGGTTATCAAGAAGGACGGCAGCCGGGAGGATTTCAACGTGCAGAAGGTGGTGGACGCGGTGGGAAAGAGCGCGTACCGGGCGCTGACCCGCTTCACCGACGAGGAAAACTGCCAGATCTGCCGGCACGTGGTGGACAAGGTGGACGAGATGGGAGAGTCGGAGGTGCCCATCGCGCTGATGCATAACATCGTGGAGAGCGCGCTGGAGCAGGTGAAGCCCATCGTGGCCAAAAGCTACCGGGATTACCGCAACTACAAGCAGGACTTCGTGCGGATGCTGGACGACGTTTACAAAAAGAGCCAGTCCATCATGTATATCGGAGACAAGGAAAATTCCAACACCGATTCCGCGCTGGTTTCCACCAAGCGCAGTCTGATTTTCAACCAGCTCAACAAGGAGCTCTACCAGAAGTTTTTCCTGACCACGGAGGAGATCCAGGCCTGCCGGGACGGCTATCTGTATATTCACGATATGTCCGCCAGAAGGGACACCATGAACTGCTGTCTGTTCGATGTGGAGCACGTGCTCAAGGGCGGCTTTGAGATGGGCAATATCTGGTATAACGAGCCAAAGAGCCTGGATGTGGCCTTCGACGTCATCGGCGACATCGTGCTCAGCGCCGCCAGCCAGCAGTACGGCGGCTTCACCGTGCCCAGCGTGGATCTGATTCTGGAGCCTTACGCACAGAAGTCCTATGACCGCAACGTGGCCAAATATACGGCTCTGGGCATTGCACAAAAAAAGGCGGAGGAAACGGCCTATCAGGACGTGGTGCGGGAGATGGAGCAGGGCTTCCAGGGCTGGGAGTATAAGTTCAACACCGTGGCCAGCAGCCGGGGCGACTATCCTTTTATTACGGTGACGGCGGGCACCGGCACCGGACGGTTCGCCAGACTGGCCACGCTCTGTATGCTCAACGTCAGACGGCGGGGACAGGGCAGAGAGGGACGCAAAAAACCCGTGCTGTTTCCCAAGATTGTCTTTTTATACGACGAAAACCTGCATGGCCCCGGCAAGCCCCTGGAGGATGTGTTTGAAGCGGGCGTGCGCTGTTCCTCCAAGACCATGTATCCCGACTGGCTGTCTCTGACCGGCAGGGGATATGTACCCGAAATGTATAAAAAATACGGAAAAATCGTTTCGCCCATGGGCTGCCGCGCGTTTTTGTCCCCCTGGTACGAGCGGGGCGGTCTCCATCCGGCGGACGATGCGGATACGCCGGTGTTTGTGGGGCGGTTCAACATCGGGGTGGTTTCTTTGCATCTGCCCATGATACTGGCCAAGGCCCGCCATGAGAGCCGGGACTTTTACGAGGTGCTGGACTATTATCTGGAGCTGATCCGCCAGCTGCATCTGCGCACCTATGCCTATCTGGGAGAGATGCGGGCTTCCACCAACCCGCTGGCCTACTGCGAGGGCGGCTTCTGGGGCGGACACTTAAAGCTGACGGACAAGATCAAGCCGCTGTTGAAATCCGCTACGGCATCGTTTGGCATCACGGCTTTAAACGAACTGCAGATGCTCTACAACGGCAAGTCCCTGGTGCAGGACGGGCAGTTTGCGCTGGAGGTCATGGAGCATATCAACCGGAAGGTGAACGAATACAAGGAGGCCGACGGAAAGCTGTATGCCATTTACGGCACGCCGGCGGAGAGCCTGTGCGGACTGCAGGTGAAGCAGTTCCGCCGCAAATACGGTATCATCGAGGGCGTGTCCGACCGGGAGTATGTGAGCAACTCCTTCCACTGCCATGTGACCGAGGACATCACGCCCATTGAAAAACAGGATTTGGAGGGTCGGTTCTGGGATCTTTGCAACGGCGGGAAAATACAGTATGTGAAATATCCCATCGACTACAATCTGGACGCGGTGCGCACGCTGATCCGGCGCGCCATGGATCTGGGCTACTATGAGGGCGTGAATCTTTCCCTGGCCTACTGCGACGACTGCGGCCACCAGGAGCTGGAGATGGACGTCTGCCCGGTCTGCGGCAGCCGCAACCTGACCAAGATCGACCGTATGAACGGCTATCTGTCCTATTCCAGGGTGCATGGGGATACTCGCTTAAACGAGGCCAAGATGGCTGAGATTGCGGAAAGGAAATCCATGTGATGCGCTACCATGATATCACCCGGGACGATATGCGAAACGGAGACGGGCTGCGCGTCGTGCTCTGGGTGTCCGGCTGCGATCACCACTGCCTAAACTGTCACAACCCCATCACCTGGGATTTGGAGGACGGACTTTTGTTCGACGACGCGGCCAGGGACGAGATCTTTGCCCAGCTGGAAAAAGACTATATCGCAGGGCTGACCTTCTCCGGCGGCGATCCGCTGCATCCGGCCAATCAATCTGCGGTGTACCGGATAGCGAAAGAGGGAAAGGAGCGGTATCCGGATAAGACGATCTGGCTCTATACGGGGGCGATCTGGGAGGAGATTTGGCAGCTGCCGGTCATGCGCTATGTGGACGTCTGTGTGGACGGAGAATTTGACGAAAAGAAAAAGGACGTGAAGCTGCTGTGGAAGGGCAGTCAGAACCAGCGGGTCATCGACGTGCCCGCCACGCTTCAAAGCAAGAACCCCAAAAAGCCGGTGCTGTACTGCGAAGATTACGCGGCCGACTTTGACGAAAGACCGGCGGATACAGGGAGGGCGCCATGCGAAGGATAGCAAAATTTGAAAAGGTCAGTCAAGAACAGTTTGTAAAGGATTTTCTGGATGCGTTCCCGGAACAGGACGAAGCAGAGGCCGTCAGGGTTTACGGGGCGATCCGTCTGCCTGAGCGGGCCACGGCAGGCAGCGCGGGCTATGATTATTTTTCCCCCGTGGATTTTACGCTGCAGCCGGGAGAGACGATCAAAATTCCCACCGGTATCCGGGCCCGGATGGAGGAGGGGTGGGTGCTGTGCAACTTTCCCCGCAGCGGGCAGGGATTCCGGTTCCGCCTGCAGCTGAACAATACGGTGGGCATCATCGACAGCGACTACTATTTTTCCGACAACGAAGGGCACATTCTGGCGAAGCTCACCAACGATTCCAACGAGGGAAAGGTGCTTTCGGTAAAAGCCGGGGGCGGCTTTTTGCAGGGCATTTTCTTCCCCTATGGGATCACGGAGGACGATTGCAGCGAGGGCGTCAGAAACGGCGGTTTTGGCAGCACGGGCTGACTTACGGAGCGAATGCAGGAAAAAAGGACAGGGCGGCCGGGGACAGCGCAGTCTCCGGACGCCCCTTTTAAGAATTGGGAAAGAATGGATTAAGGTTTTTTGAAATCTCCCTTTTGCCGGAGAAAGTATGCTAAGATAAATTCCGGCGGAGGGATTGAGGATGAAAAAAGCGATGGTTCTGTTTTGTTATGCGCTGGCGGTCGTCTGCGTCGTTTATGCGGCGGGCGTGATTGCCACAGGGGCCGCGGGTACGCGGTTTTATCTGGTCTGGTTTTTGCTGGCGGCCGGTCTGGCAGGACTGGGATATGCCGTGCAAAGGAACGCTTTTGCCGCCTGGCCCCTTCCGGTCAGGGCGGTATGCCTGACCGTTTCAGGCGCAGGGCTGGCTTTGTTTTGTCTGGTGGAGGGACTGGTGCTGTCCCATTTTTCTGACAAAGGAGAAGCCAATCTGGGATATTTGATTGTGCTGGGCGCGCAGATGAAAGAAAACGGGCCCAGCGTCGCGCTGGCCCGCCGGCTGGATCTGGCGGCGGCTTACCTGATGGAGAACCCGGATACGATCTGCGTGGTTTCCGGCGGCCGGGGGAGCAACGAACCGATCAGCGAGGCGGAGGGAATGTCCGCCTATCTGGTGAAAAAGGGAATCGATCCGGCGCGGATTGTGCTGGAGGAACAGTCCCATAACACCCTGCAGAACCTGGTCAATTCCCGGCGGCTGATTCCGGAGGGGGAGACGAAAGTGGGGGTGGTCACCAACCGGTTCCATGTGTATCGGAGCGTACAGCTGGCCAAAAGGCAGGGGTTTCCCCAGGCGGTGGGAATGGGGGCTGCGGTGAGCACCTACTTTATTCCCAACAATATGCTGCGGGAGTTTTTCGGGGTGATGAAGGACTGGCTGCAGGGGAACATGCGGCTGATTGGGTGAAAAAAAAGAAGGAAGATAAAAATTGGCTTTTGATTTTGGGGAAATGCCCGGGAAAGGTGAAGTATGCCGCTTGAAATCGTACAAAACGACATTACAAAAATGAAGGTGGACGCGATTGTGAACGCCGCCAATCAAACGCTGCTGGGCGGCGGCGGGGTCGATGGAGCGATTCATCGTGCCGCAGGACCGGGACTCCTTGCAGAGTGTCGGACGCTGGGCGGTTGTGAAACCGGCAGCGCAAAGATAACCGGCGCATATCATCTGCCCTGCAGGTACGTGATCCATACCGTGGGCCCCCGCTGGCGCGGAGGGATGTATGGAGAGCGCAATAAACTGATTTCCTGCTATCGCACCGCCCTTGCGCTCGCCAAAGAAAATCAGTGCATGACGGTGGCGTTTCCATTGATTTCCTCCGGCATTTATGGCTACCCGAAAGCGCAGGCCCTGCAGATTGCCATTGATACCATCAGCGAGTTTCTTTTTGACAACGAGATGACCGTCTATCTCGTAATCTTCGATAAGGCTGCATATCAGATCAGCCAAAGGGTATTTCTGGAGCTTGCCAGGTACATTGACGATACCTATGTTGACGAGCATACCTCCAGCTACAGAGGGCGGATACAAAGCCTTCTTCTCGATGATGAATTGGAGTTTTTCCCGGAAGACACTGAAATGCTTGCACCTACCAGAGGCCGTCTGGAAGCGCCTGTTGCTTCTTCTCTTGAGGAAGCGATCAGCAGGATAGATGAGAGCTTTTCAGAAATGATTCTCCGAAAGATAGACGAGCGCGGCATCACGGATGTCCAATGCTATAAGAAGGCGAATATCGACCGGAAACTGTTTTCAAAAATACGGAGCGACAGACTCTATAAGCCCAGCAAATCTACTGCCCTGGCGTTTGCCATTGCGCTTGAGCTCTCTCTTGACGAGACGCAGGAGATGCTGATGAAAGCGGGCTTTGCTCTTTCCCACAGCAATAAGTTTGATATTATCGTCGAATATTTCATCCGTCGCGGGAACTATAATATTTTTGAAATCAACGAGGCGCTGTTTGCTTTCGACCAGAGCCTGTTGGGGGCATAAGCCGTTCAAAGAAGGTATTATGCAAGTCGGTAAAAACAACGAAATGATGTTGCAGGGAGGTATATGATGCTTTCTGTTGTTAGCCTAAATCTAAACGATTTTGGTGGAATAAAGTATCATTTGATGGAATGCAAAAAAACAAACAGGAATGGCGATGAAGTAATAGATTGGGATACATGGAAGGAATGTGTGGACAAACAGAAACCTTGTAATGCGATACTGCGCTATATAAGAAAAATCTATCCTTCCATCTTGGTGCTTCAAGAGTTTGAAGTCAATAATTCAGTGGAGCCTGAGCAGTTCGCTAAACAATTAAGTAAGGATAGCTACGAAATGATTAGTAATATGCCGGAACACAAGGCATCAATCACAGCGGTATTTGTTAAATCGGATATTAAATCAAAATGTGAGCTTTTGGAAAATCCTAACTTTTTGTCCGGACGTTCCTGCGCTTTTCGAGTGGAAGATACTATTATTTATGGGACTCACGTCCCCCGAAAGGGAAAATCCAGAATACAAATCTTTTGGAATGAAATCGAGACATTCTATAAAGATTATGCAGATGAGAAAACGCTACTGATTGGTGATTTTAACACGATTAACGAAGATAATAGGAAACGGTATAAAGATTTACTTCACGCTGGTTATGATATTTGGATCGAAAAAGGCTACGATGGCAGCATGCCGACTTGTGGCGATATGAGGATAGACATTGCGATTGCGTCTCCAAAATTATTACCACTTGTGACAGACATAACAATTTGTCCCAGCTTGCTTTATAAAGGAATGACCGATCATGCAGCATTGATTGTAGAGATCAATGCAGGGGATTAATATGTCGAACTGACGAATCTTTGCCAAGATGATATGAGGTAGGAACAGGCAAGGGCAGACATACCCATTCTTACAGAAACGGGCGAACAAGTGTGTCCGTCCTCTTTCCGCTATTGCTTCCAAACTCCGATATGACAAATACACCGCCCTATGTGTTGAGTTGGAAACTGCCCCGGCATGTATCGACCATATTGCTGTCTCTGAGAAGTCTGTTAATGGGATGCCGGTGAGCATTGAGGAATGGAACTTAGAAAAAAATCTCCGGCCATAAAGGCATTATTGCAACAATCCATCCGCAAAAATAATTGTCGCCTGCCATGCGACCAAACCGAATCTCGTTTGTCCGAAAATGTAGCTGTAAGGGAAACCAGACAGCTGCATTTTTTGAAGGAGGAAATCACCATGAGAAAAAATCTGACAGAGATCGTTTTTATCCTTGATCGCAGCGGCTCCATGCAGGGACTTGAAGCCGACACCATCGGCGGCTTTAATTCTATGATTGAAAAGCAGAAGCAAGCGGGCGGCGACGCACTGGTCTCCACCGTCCTCTTTGATACTTTCTGCGAGGTACTGCATGATCGTGTGGACGTTCAGACAATCGGCCTGCTGACAGAAAAGGATTATTCCGTGCGCGGCTGTACCGCTCTGTTGGATGCAGTCGGCGGCGCAATCCATCACATTGGAAACGTCCACAAGTACGCAAGAGACGAGGATGTGCCGGAGCACACGCTGTTTATTATCACTACGGATGGAATGGAGAACGCAAGCCGCCGTTATACAGGAGACAGGGTTAGACAGATGATCGGGCGGCAAAAGGAAAAATACGGTTGGGAATTTCTTTTTCTGGGCGCGAACATTGACGCCGTGGAAACCGCAAGCGATTTTGGCATCTCCGAAGACCGCGCCGTAAAGTTCCATTCTGACAGTCGTGGAACCCGGCTCAATTATGAAGTTTTGAGTGAGACCATCTGTAAAGTAAGGGCATCCCGCCCCATCACCAAAGAATGGAAGAAACGTATTGAGGAAGACTATCTTGAAAGGGAAGAATAAAATGAAAAATGTTATCATATGATTGCAAATGAAATCAAAAGTGATATAATATGAGAAAGGGGAAATAGGAGGCCCAATTTATGGCAAATACGCTGGTTCAATTCCGCGCGGAGGAAACCGCACGACGCAAAGCAATCGACATTTGCGAAAGACTTGGGATAGACCTTCAGACATATTTGAGGATGTGTATGTCCAGGCTGATTCAGGAGAATGGGATTCCGTTCAGTATGAAGCTTGAGAAAGAGCCTGAAAACCGGGGACTTGCCGCGATGAAGGCTGCCAGCCGTATTGCGTCTGAAAACGGGATTTCTGAAATGACACTGGAGGAGATCAATGCGGAAATATCTGCGGCAAGAAAGTGAGACAGCATGAAATATTATGTGGTCATTGATACAAATGTTCTTGTTTCCGCCATGCTGAAATGGGATTCCGTACCCGGCAATGTACTGGAGCTTACCTTTAACGGAACGATAGTTCCGCTTTTGAATATTTCTATTGTTCGTGAGTACAGAGAAGTTCTTAAAAGACCAAAATTTCACTTCACAGAGGACATCATTGAGGGAGTGGTCGGAGAAATAGAGCGGCTCGGGATTTATATGGATGCGGATGAATTGGACATCCAATTTCCAGACCCGGAGGATCGAGTATTTTATGAAGTCGTTATGGAAGGGAGAAAATCAAAAGAAGCATATCTCGTGACCGGAAACAGAAGGCATTTTCCAGACAGATCTTTTGTGGTAACGCCAAGGCAGATGATAGATATTCTGGTAGAAGATTACGAAAAACAGGAGACATATTAGGATCAAACGATTACCGGTATCTTTTCATACCGCTTCCAGCACTCTGCAACCGCCGCCGCGATTTTGCGTCATATAGAATATCAGACAAAACAGGAGGGCAGAACAGTGAAGAAAAAGACAGCGATCATGATGGCAATTTTCCTGGGTATCGGGACGGCTTTCCTTGGCGGCTGCGCAAAAATGGAGGAAACGGACGAAACGCAGACGCAAAATCTGCAGACAGAGGACGCAGACCGGGAGGAGACGACAGAAGATACCGGCGTCAATGCTTTTGCGTTCCGGCTGACCAGGGCCTGCCTGGAACAAAAGGAGGAGAAGGAGAATCTGCTGCTTTCCCCGTTTTCGGTCTGGCTGCCGCTGGCGGCGCTGACCAATGCCGCTGACGAGGCTGCACAGGCGGAACTGACGGAAGCGCTGGGCATGACGGGAAAGACGGCCGGCGAAATCAACGAGTGGGTTCTGGGCGCCAAAAGTGTGATGGAACGGGAGGAAGATGCAAAACAGGCCGCAGAGAGCGGCGTGTCTTTTGAAAGTCCGTTGAAAATTGCCGATGCCCTTTTCGTGGATGCCGGCGCCGTTCTGGACGGAGAGTTTGAACAGATTTTTGATACGTACTACCGGGGCAAGGTGTTTCAGGTGGATTTTGCCGGCAGGACGCCGGATGGAGCGGATGCCGTAGGAAAGATCAACGACTGGGTGGAGGAACAGACCGGCGGGAAAGTGCGGGAGCTGGTTACCGGGTTCGACCCGCTCACCAGAGCGGCCATCGCGGACGCCATCTGTTTTTCGGACAGCTGGACGACGGAATTTTGGGAAGAAAATACGTACAGCGATACCTTTTACGGCGCGGCGGGCCAGGAGGAGGTGCCGTTTCTGTACCGGCAGTTCGACCGGCAGATCTATTATGAGGGAGAACACTATCAGGCCTGTGTGCTATTTACCCGAAGCGGCGGCGCCATGATTCTTCTGCTGCCGCAAGAGGGCACGACAGCGGAACAGGTGCTGGCGGATATGGATACGGCGGCCCTGCAGGACATTCTGGGAGCGGATCGGGCGACCGTACAGCTCTCCCTGCCTAAGTTTCACCTGGAGAGCGGCCCTGTTTCTTTGTTGGAAACGCTTTCCCAGATCGGCGTACCGCTGACGGATCCCAATCATCCGCATATCACGGGACTGGTACGGACAGAAGCACTTTTCCTTTCCCAGGTGGTTCAGAAGTCCATGCTGGAAGTGGATGAAAAGGGCCTGACCGCGGCCGCGGCCACCGTGGCGGGAATGGAGATGATGTCCGCTCCGGTGGAAATCGATCCGGTGGAAATGAAATGCGACCGGCCCTTCGCGTTTTTGCTGACGGCAGACAGCGGCGAGACAGACCCTGTCGTGCTGTTTTCCGGTGTGGTCAATCACATAGAAGAATAGCCGGAGGACAACCGGCACGGCGGCCCGGCTCCTATGGAGAAACCTATGGGGAAAAAACGTTGACAAAGACAGGGGGAATGATATAATTCAAGCATAGGGGAAAATGGTTCCGTATGCCGGAAAAAGGAGACAGGGCGGAACCAAAACAGGACAGTTCCTTCCGAATTGGGGAGGCAGGATATGCCGGAACAAAAGCGGGAAACCGAATTGAAGAAAGCAGACATTCTGATTGTGGGGGAAGACGCCGCCGGTTTGGAGCCGGTGGGACAGATTCTGACGCAGGATTACTGCGTCCTGTCTGCGCATGACGGCCGCCAGGCGTTTGAGTTGCTGGAGGAATATTCCTTCCGGCTTATTTTGCTGGATTATTCTGCGCCGGGAGGGGACAGGATTCTGTCCTGTCTGAAGGAAAATCCGGAGTGGAGCCGGATCCCTGTGATCGTGCTGACGGAAGATGTGACGGCGGAGACGGAGAAACATATTTTTGCCATGGGCGCGCTGGATTTTATCGGGAAACCGTATGTGCCCATGACCGTAAAACAGCGGGTGGAACGGATCCTGGAGCTGTACGGGCTCAGGCAGGAGATGGAGAGCCGGCTGGAAGAAAAGACCCGGATGCTGGAGCGGGTTTCCCTAAATTCCATCATGGCCATTGCCAGTACCATTGACGCAAAGGACGCCTATACGTCCGGTCACTCCATGCGGGTCGCCAAATGTGCGTCGGCCATAGCCAGGCAACTGGGATGGGACGATGAGAAGGTCCGCAATATTCAATATATCGGTCTTTTGCACGATATCGGCAAAATCGGTGTTCCGGATTCTATTCTGAACAAACCCGCCAGACTGACCGCAGAAGAATTTTCCCAGATAAAAAGGCACCCCCTTTTGGGGGCGGAGATCCTGAAAGATGTGCGGATGATCCCGGGCGTCGCCGACGGGGCGCGGTATCATCATGAAAGATATGACGGCGGAGGGTATCCTTACGGGCTCAAAGGGGAGGAAATTCCTTTGTGCGCCCGGATCATTGCGCTGGCGGACACCTATGACGCCATGACCTCCAACCGCATTTACCGGGCCAGGCTGCCGCAGAAGCGGGTGATAGCCGAGTTTGAGCGCTGTTCGGGCACACAGTTTGACCCGCAGCTGTGCGAACTTTTTGTCGGCATGCTGAAGCAAGGCTTCCATCTGCCGCAGGAGAACAGGAGACGGAAAGAAGAAGCGGCATCCGGCGAAAAACAGAGACCGGAAAGAAAGATGGACAGGGAGCAGGAGAGGATAGCGGAGGAAAATGCGCTTCTGCTCAACCGGGTGCTGTCAGAGTACAGCCGGGGGAAAAACGAAACCGATTCTTTGACCGGACTGCATAACCGGAGCTTCGGGGAGGCCAGAATTGACAGGCTGCTGGCGGAGGAGCGCCAGGGAACCTTCCTTCTTATCGATCTGGACGATTTCAAACGGGTAAACGATATGTACGGTCACCTGGTGGGTGACCGGGTGCTCAAGGTGCTGGCGTCTGTACTTTCCGGCCTGTCTGAGGAAAGGAATGAGGTCTGCAGGCTGGGCGGGGACGAATTTGTCCTGTTTTTGCCCGGCACCGTAGAGAAAGAGAACATAAAGAAGATCATTGGGCACGTGATGGAGGATTTCGGTCAGGGGCTGGCCGGCATCGGCTCCCGGGAGATGACGCATCTTTCGGTCGGCGTGGCGCAGGGCCCGCAGGACGGCAGCCATTTCCTTCAGCTCTATTCTAATGCGGACAAAGCGCTTTACTATGTGAAGAAAAGCGGGAAAAACGCGTACAGCTTTTACCGGGAGGAACAGGCACAGGGGACTGTCAGGAAACCGGATACGGATCTGGTTCATATCCGCGATCTTCTGGAGGGCAGGATAAACCGGGACACCGGCGCTTTCAAGGTTCCTTATGAGGAGTTTGAAAACCTGTACGCCTATCTGTCAAGATGCGTAAAGCGGAAAGGACAGCAGGTACAGACGCTTCTGTTTACGCTGGGAGACGGGGAAGGCTATCCGCAGGGCGGCGGGAACGAAGACGCCATGGCGGCGCTGGAGGTATCGGTGGCCTACTCTCTGCGTATGGTGGATGTGGGAAGCCGTTACAGCAGCCTGCAGTACATAGTGATACTGGTGGACACCAACCTGGAAAACGGCAGGATGGTGGCGGAACGGGTGGTGAACCAGTTCTACAAAATTTATGGAGGAGGACAGACCCAGCTGTCCTATGATATTCAGACCATGGTAGTAAACGGGGAAGCGTGATTGGCTTTTGCAAAGGAAAGGCCTCGTTTCCCAAAAGGAAAACCGGCAAAAGGGACGGTCATATCCGGGGAGCAAAAACCGGATATGGCCGTTTTCGTTGACTTCCTGCCGGAAAGAGAATATAATAATTCCGTATTGTTCGGAAAGAACCGTCGGATCTTTCCGGGAAAAGGGGTATAAACAAATGAAAAAACTGGAAGAATATGTAAGGAGTATTCCGGACTTCCCGCAGAAGGGAATCATTTTCCGGGATGTGACCAGCGTGCTGGAGGATCCGGACGGCCTTCACCTGGCCATCGACACCATGAAGGGACTGGTGTCCGATCTGGAGTATGATGTGGTGGCGGGCGCGGAGTCCAGAGGGTTCATTTTCGGCGCGCCCATCGCGTATTCCGAGCATAAGCCTTTTGTTCTGATCCGCAAGAAGGGCAAGCTGCCCTGTGAAACGATTGCGCAGGAATACGATCTGGAGTACGGCACGGCGGTGATTGAAATGCACAGGGATTCCGTGAAGCCGGGACAGAAGGTACTGATTGTAGATGATCTGATTGCCACAGGCGGCACGACGAAAGCGATGATCCAGCTGGTGGAACAGCTGGGCGGAGAAGTTGTGGGCGTTGTGGTGCTCATTGAACTGGCGGGGCTGGAAGGCCGCAAACGTATCGAAGGCTACCGGCTGGATGCCGCCATTACGTATCCCGGGAAATGAGAGAACGGACGCTTTTGACGGGGAAGGCGGCGGAAAGATAACGCAAAACGGGCGGACAGCTGAAGGTACAGGTATGGAAAAGACGGAAGACAAGACAACTGAATTAAAGGCCACCGAACTTGTGCTGGACGACGGGCGGATCGAGGATATCCGGGAATATACCAGCCCGGAGGAGCTGTATCGGGATCTGATCGCGCGGGTGCGCAAATACCATCCGTCCGATGATATTTCCATGATCGAAAAGGCGTACCGCATAGCCAGCGAGGCGCATAAGGATCAGGTGCGTAAATCCGGGGAGCCCTATATCATCCATCCGCTGTGCGTGGCCATTATCCTGGCGGATCTGGAGCTGGATAAGGAAACCATTGTGGCCGGGCTTCTGCATGACGTGGTGGAGGATACCATCATGACGCAGGAGCAGATCACGGAAGAATTTGGCGCGGACGTGGCGCTTTTGGTGGATGGCGTGACCAAGCTGCAGCATCTGCACATGGCGGACAATTCGGGCAACAAAACCGAAGTGCAGCTGGAAATGCAGGCGGAAAATCTGCGCAAGATGTTCATGGCCATGGCGAAGGACATCCGGGTCATCATGATCAAGCTGGCGGACCGGCTGCACAATATGAGAACCTTAAAGCACATGCCCCACGACCGGCAGATCCGCATCGCCCGGGAGACGATGGACATTTACGCGCCCATTGCCCAGCGTCTTGGTATTTCCAAAATCAAGGTGGAGTTAGACGATCTTTCCCTGAAATATCTGGAGCCGGACGTATATTACGATCTGGCTGAAAAGATCGCCATGCGCAAGAGCGAGCGGGAAAAATATATCGAGAGCATCGTGGTGGAGGTGTCCGCCCACATTGAAAAGGCGGGGATCAAGGCCCATATCGACGGCAGGGTGAAGCACTTCTTCAGCATTTACAAGAAGATGAAGAACCAGAATAAGACCATCGATCAGATCTACGACCTGTTCGCGGTCCGCATCATTGTGGATACGGTCAAGGACTGCTATGCGGCGCTGGGCGTGATTCATGAAATGTATAAGCCCATACCGGGCCGCTTCAAGGATTATATCGCAATGCCCAAGCCCAATATGTACCAGTCGCTGCACACCACGCTGATTGGCAGCACCGGGCAGCCCTTCGAGATCCAGATCCGCACCTACGAGATGCACCGGGTGGCGGAGTACGGCATTGCGGCGCACTGGAAATATAAGGAAGTCTCCGACGGGAAAAAGGTGGAGGAGCAGGAGGCGGAGAAGCTGACCTGGCTGCGTCAGATTCTGGAATGGCAGCGGGAAATGTCCGATAACAAAGAGTTCATGAATATGCTCAAAAGCGATCTGGATCTCTTTTCGGACAGCGTATACTGCTTTACCCCCACCGGCGACGTCAAGACGCTTCCGGCGGGTTCTACGACCATAGATTTTGCCTACAGCGTGCACACCGCGGTGGGCAACAAGATGATCGGCGCCCGGGTCAACGGCAGACTGGTGACCATCAACTATGAGATCCAAAACGGCGATCAGGTGGAGATCTTAACCTCCCAGAACTCCCGTGGGCCCAGCCGGGACTGGCTGTCGGTGGTCAAGAGCAGCCAGGCGAAGAACAAGATCAACCAGTGGTTCAAGCATGAACTGAAGGAAGAAAATATCGTAAAGGGGAAGGAACTGCTTTATTCCTACTGTAAAAGCAGGGGCTTTAACCTGGGTGAGATCCTGACGCCGGAATATCAGGCCGTGGTGCAGAAGAAGTACGGCTTTATGGACTGGAACTCCCTGCTGGCGGCCGTCGGGCACGGGGCCCTGAAGGAGGGCCAGATTGCCAACCGGATGCAGGAGCTGTACGAAAGAGATCATCCCAAGACCGCTACCAATGAGGAAATTCTGGCCCAGATCGCGGAAAACGGCACGGATCAGAACCGGCAGATGCACCAGAAGAACAAAAGCGGGATCGTGGTGAAGGGGATTCACGACGTAGCGGTGCGTTTTTCCCGGTGCTGTTCTCCGGTGCCGGGGGACGAGATCGTGGGTTTTGTCACCAGAGGCAGGGGCATATCCATTCACCGCACCGACTGTATCAATATTCTCAATCTGCCCGAAATCGAGCGGCCGAGACTCATCGAGGCGGAGTGGGAACAGCCGGAAAAGGGGGCGCAGGGAGAAAAGTACGCGGCGGGGCTCAATATATTTGCCCATGACCGGAGCGGCCTTCTGGCCGACATCACCAAGGCGCTGACGGAGCGCAACGTGAGCATCATCTCCCTCAACACCCGCACCAATAAGCAGGGGATGGCGTCGATCTCCATTTCCTTTGAGATCATGAGCCGGGAGGAGCTGGCGGAAATTTCCTCCAAGCTGTCCGGGATTCCCAGCATTGTGGATATCGAACGGACTACCGGGTGACAGATAAGATAAGACCGGAAAGGCAAAAGGGCCGCTGCAGACGGCGGGGCCGGAATGGAGAGACAAATGGAAAACGTCAGGATAGGACGCATGACGCTGGGCGTCTGCGCCACCAACTGTTATTTTCTGTATCGGGAAGGCAGCCAGAAGATTATTTTTATCGATCCGGCGGATCGGGGAGCGGATATTTATGCGGCGCTGACCGGGAAGGGCTTTCTCGTGGAGGCCATCCTGCTGACCCACGGGCACTTTGACCATATCTGGGGGGCGGCCAGGCTGCGCGAGCTGACCGGCGCGAAAATCTATGCGCTGGAGGCGGAGAAGGTGGTCTGCCAGGACGCCTACGTGAACGTTTCCGCCCAGATGGGCAGAAAGGCCGTCATCGATCCGGACGAGTGGCTGACGGACGGACAAAAGCTGCAAGCGGCGGATCTTACTCTCCAGGTGATCGCCACGCCGGGGCACACCATCGGAAGCGCCTGTTATTATGTGCCGGAAGCCGGAATCCTGGTGGCGGGGGACACGCTGTTTGCGGGATCTGTGGGCAGGACGGATTTTCCCACCGGAAGCATGAGCAAGCTGGTGCGTTCCATAAAAGAGAAGCTGTTTGTGCTGCCGGAGGATACCAGGGTTTACCCCGGACACGGGGAATCTACCACAATCGGGGAGGAAATGCGGAATAATCCGTATTGTCAGTAGACGACAGATGATCATTGTCACATTGAACGAAGACAAGTATGCATATGACATTCATTCTCTGGTCAAGGCCTTTTATCCCCAGCAGGAGGTAAAGGTTTTTCTGGAGGGAACAAAAGAGCTGCGAAGCGGTGAAGGGCTTCCTGCTTTTTTTGTGCGCTTTGAACCGGCGGAAATCCGGGTGGGAGCGCGGACAGAGGAAACCGGGGAAACGCCGGCGGATACGGCGCGGCCTTTATGGGAGGGCAGGACGGCCCTGCAGGATCCGCAGGATCGGGTCGCGGTGAAAAACGATCTGAAACGGCTTTTATACGCCATGCTCTGCGAACTGACCCACAAAGAGCTGCCCTGGGGGGCGCTGACCGGCATCCGCCCGGTGAAGATGGCCATGCAGCTTTTGGAGCAGGGACAGACGGAGGATCAGATCCGCCGTTTTATGCGGGAAGCCTATCTGGTCAGTGAGAGGAAAGCGGCGCTGGCAACGGAGATCGCCCAGCGGGAGCGCCGGATTCTTTCGGACATTCACTATGAAAACGGATACAGTCTGTACGTGGGGATCCCCTTTTGCCCCACCACCTGTCTGTACTGTTCTTTCACTTCTTATCCCATCGGCGCCTGGAAAAAACGGGTTTCGGAATACCTGGACGCCATGGAAAAAGAACTGGATTTCGTGCGGGAAGCCTTTTCCCATAAGATTTTAGACAGTGTCTATATCGGGGGCGGCACGCCCACCACGCTGGAGCCGGAGGAACTGGACCGGCTGCTTTGCGCCATTGAGGAAAAACTGGATCTTTCCCATACGCTGGAATTTACGGTGGAAGCGGGAAGGGCGGACAGCATCACCGCAGAGAAACTGCGGGTGCTGAAAAAACACGGCGTCAGCCGGATTTCCGTCAATCCCCAGACCATGAACCAGGAAACGCTGCAGGTCATCGGCAGGCGGCACACGGTGGAACAGGTCAGGGAGGCGTTTTTGTTGGCACGCCGGGAAGGGTTTGACAACATCAACATGGATCTGATCCTGGGTCTGCCGGGGGAAGGAACAGAACAGGTGGCCAATACAATGGCGCAGATCCGTTTGCTGGGGCCGGACAATCTGACCGTCCATTCCCTGGCGGTCAAGCGGGCGTCGCGTCTGAGCCAGTGGATATTGGAAAACGGGATCTCCGATCTGAACAACACCGACGCCACCATGGAACTGGCGGAGCAGACGGCGCGCGGCATGGGAATGGCCCCCTATTACCTTTACCGGCAGAAGAATATGTCCGGTAATTTTGAAAACGTGGGTTATGCGGCGCCGGGCAAGGCCGGTATTTACAATATCCTGATCATGGAGGAAAAAGAGGACATTGTGGCGCTGGGAGCCGGCGTGGTTTCCAAAAGGGTCTATCCGGACGGGCGCATCGAGCGGTGCGACAGTGTAAAGGAGATCGCCCAGTATCTGGAACGGCTGGACGAGATGATCGAAAGAAAGCGCGCGCTGTTTGGCGGCTGATCACAGGCGGGAACGGATACAAAAGGCGGAGACAGAAAGCCATGCTGTTTTCGCTTTTTTTGTTTGGATTCCATAAATTCGCCGTAAAAAATGTAATTACGGAACATTTTTCGTTGTAATTTTTGTAAAAACACCCTATACTATAGAGGAATAAGAAGGGGGGAGTGGATATGTACCGAATTGCAATCGAAAAATTATGGAAATGGAAAGAAAGCAGCCGCCGCAAGCCATTGATTATTGAAGGCGCAAGACAGGTCGGGAAAACCTGGCTCATGAAAGAATTTGGAAAACAGGCGTATGCGGATACGATATATGTTAATTTTGATTCCAATTCCGGAATGGCCGGGCTTTTTAGTACCGATTTGGATCCGGAGCGGTTGATCATGGGGTTGGAGCTTTATGCCGGCAGAAAGATCGATCCTGCCAATACGCTGCTTCTTTTTGATGAAGTGCAGGAGGTTCCCAGGGCGCTTGCTTCTCTGAAGTATTTCTGTGAGAATGCGCCGCAGTATCATATTATCTGTGCCGGTTCTTTACTCGGAATTGCGCTGCATGAAGGCACTTCCTTTCCGGTGGGGAAAGTGGATTTTTTGAAACTCTATCCGCTGTCCTTTCGGGAATTTCTGATGGCAACCGGCCGGGAGCGGTTTGCGGATTTGCTTGAGAAGCAGGATTTTAAGCTGCTCACAGGCTTTAAGCAGATCTATATTGACGCTCTGAAATGCTATTATTTTGTTGGCGGAATGCCGGAAGTAGTGCAGTGTTTTGCAGAGAACAAAGATTTTAAGGAAGTGCGCGATATCCAGAAGCGTATTCTTGCCGCTTACGAACAGGATTTCTCCAAACACGCGCCCAATGAGATGGTTCCCAAAATCCGTATGATTTGGAATAGCATTCCCTCTCAGCTTGCCAGGGAGAATAAAAAATTTCTGTATGGTCTTGTCCGGGAGGGCGGTCGCGCAAAGGAATACGAAACCGCGATTCTATGGCTCACAGACTGTGGACTTGTGCACAGGGTCAGCCGTGTCAATGCGGCGAGACTCCCTTTAAAGGCCTATGAAGATTTAAAAGCCTTTAAGCTGTTCCTCCTTGACGTGGGGCTTCTTGGTTGTATGACAGGACTTCATCAGCGGACCCTGCTTGACGGCAATGCGCTTTTTTCGGAATATAAGGGCGCTCTCACAGAGCAATACGTCTGCCAGCAGTTGAAAACGATAGAGGATCTGGGAATTTACTATTATACCAATGACAGAGGTTCCTGTGAAGTTGATTTTGTAATCGATACGGGAGAACAGCTGGTTCCGGTGGAGGTAAAAGCGGAATTGAATTTGAAAGCAAAGAGTTTGAAGACCTATCGTGAAAAGTTCCTGCCGGGTCTTTCTGTCCGTACTTCAATGGCGGATTATAAAAGAGAGGACGGGCTGGTGAATCTGCCCTTGTACGCGGTGGAGCAGATCGGTAAAATAGAATAAAGGCCGGAAAGGATAACCGGCGGAAACTTCCTGTTGAAAAAAGAAAGGAATCATTGTAAAATTGTAACAGTTTTCGGAAGAAAAGAAAATTGTGCGCTTGGAATAAAGGAGAGAAACATGGCACTGAGCAAAAAGCCGGTCACGGGCATGAAGGATATTCTGCCCGCAGAAATGCAGATCCGGGATTACTGCATCGGCGTGATCAAGGAAACCTATGGGAAATTTGGATTTACCTCCATTGAGACGCCCTGTGTGGAGAATCTGGCCAATCTGACCAATAAACAGGGTGGAGAAAACGAAAAGCTGATCTTTAAGATCTTAAAGAGAGGGGAAAAGCTGAATCTGGAAACGGCCAGGGAGGAAGCGGATCTGGCGGACGGTGGTCTGCGCTACGATCTGACCGTGCCGCTGGTGCGTTTTTACGCCAACCATGCCAACGAGCTCCCGGTTCCCTTTAAGGCGCTGCAGATCGGGAACGTATGGCGGGCCGACCGGCCCCAGAAAGGGCGTTACCGGCAGTTTATGCAGTGCGATATCGACATTCTGGGAGAACCCTCCAATCTGGCCGAAATCGAACTGATTCTGGCCACCACCACGACGCTGGGGCGGCTGGGCTTTCGGGGTTTTCAGATCCGGATCAACGAGCGGCGCATTTTAAAGGCCATGGCGGCCTACAGCGGTTTTCCGGAGGATTCCCACGACGCCGTGTTCGTGATTTTAGACAAGATGGATAAGATCGGGCCGGAGGGCGTGGCGGCCGAACTTTTGGAAAACGGGTTTGCCGGGGACAGCGTGGAAAAATATATGGCGCTGTTTTCGGAACTTTTGCAGAAGACGGATGCGCTTTCCTGGCTGGTCGATAAGCTGCAGGGCTTTCTGGATCCGCAGATCGGACGGGATCTGCAGGAGATTGTGGAGAGTGTCCGGGCCACGAAGGCGTCCGAGTTTGAGATTGTTTTCGACCCCACGCTGGTACGCGGGATGTCCTATTACACCGGCACCATTTTTGAGATTGCGATGCCGCAGCTGGGCATCAGCTGTGGCGGAGGCGGCCGCTACGATAAGATGGTGGGCAAGTTTACGGGAAACGATGTGCCGGCCTGCGGGTTTTCCATTGGGTTTGAGCGCATTATCCTGATTTTGCTGGAGAGCGGGTTCACCGTTCCGGGCCAGCCCGAAAAGACGGCCTACCTGATCGAAAAGGGCGTGTCCGGGCAGGCGCTCTGCGAGGTGATCGCAGAGGCCCAGAAAGCCCGTCTGGAGGGCAGACAGGTACTGGTGGCGCGCATGAACAAAAACAAAAAGTTCCAGAAGGAACAGCTGGCCAAAGAAGGCTATGAGGAATTTGTGGAATTTTATAAAGAACCTCTGAGGTAGGAGAGGAAACAAAGGAGCGCTGCGGGCTTTTGCCTGGGATGGCGTAGAAAAGAGGAGAAAATGGCTGAGACAATGAAAGGGCTGAAGCGGACCTGCCGGTGCGGCGAGCTGTCCGAAGTCAATGTGGGGCAGACGGTCACTGTCATGGGCTGGGTTGCCAGACAGAGAAATAAGGGAGGTATTATTTTCGTAGATCTGCGCGACAGGGCCGGGATTTTACAGATCATTTTTGAAGAAGCGGACTGTGGCAGTGAAAACTTTGCCAAAGCGGAGCGGCTGCGCAGCGAGTTTGTGATCGCGGTGGTGGGCCGTGTGGAGCTTCGCTCCGGCGCGTCCAATGAAAATCTGGCGACGGGCCGGATTGAGGTGCGCGCGCAGCAGGTGCGCGTGCTTTCCGAAGCGCTGACGCCGCCGTTTCCCATTGAGGCAAATTCCAAGACAAAAGAGGAGATTCGCTTAAAATACCGCTATCTGGATTTGAGAAGACCCGATTTGCAGGAGAAGATCATACTGCGCAGCAAAATCTGCGCGGCGGTGCGACGTTTTATGACGGACGAAGGATTTTTGGAGATCGAGACGCCGATTCTGTGCAAGTCCACGCCTGAGGGAGCGCGGGACTATCTGGTGCCCAGCCGCGTGCATCCCGGCAGCTTTTACGCGCTGCCCCAGTCGCCGCAGCTGTTCAAACAGCTGCTGATGTGTTCCGGGTATGATCGCTATTTCCAGATTGCCAAATGCTTCCGGGATGAGGATCTGCGGGCGAACCGGCAGCCGGAGTTTACGCAGATCGACATGGAGCTTTCCTTTGTGGATGTGGACGATGTGATCGAGGTGAACGAGCGTCTGCTCCAGTATCTCTGCCGGGAGGCCATCGGCCTGGAGGTGACGGTGCCCTTCCCGCGGATGAAATGGATCGACGCCATGAACCGTTACGGTTCCGATAAGCCGGATACCCGGTTTGGCATGGAACTGGTGGACGTTTCCGAAACCGTGAAGGACTGCGGCTTCTCCGTGTTCACGGGCGCGCTGGCGGCGGGCGGTTCCGTCCGCGGCATCAATGCCAAAGGACAGGCGGGTATGCCCAGAAAGAAGATCGACGCCCTGGTGGATTTCGCCAAGGGATACGGAGCCAGGGGGCTGGCTTATCTGGCAATACAGGAAGACGGCAGTTACAAATCCTCCTTTGCCAAATTCCTGACGCAGGAGCAGCTGACCGCGCTGGTGGCCGCCATGGACGGACAGCCGGGAGATCTGCTGTTGTTTGCCGCAGATAAGACCGCTATTGTCTGGAGCGTGCTGGGCGCGCTGCGCTTAGAGCTGGGCGAGCAGATGGGTCTGATCGACCACAGTCTGTTCCATTTCCTCTGGGTGGTGGAGTTCCCGCAGTTTGAATATTCGGAGGAAGAAGGCCGCTATGTGGCCATGCACCATCCCTTTACCATGCCCATGGATGAGGATCTGGATCGGCTGGAAAGCGATCCGGGCAGCGTGCGGGCAAAGGCCTATGACATTGTTTTAAACGGCGTGGAAATCGGGGGCGGCAGCGTCCGTATTTTCCAGGACGACGTGCAGGAGCGGATGTTTGCGGCGCTGGGCTTTACCAAGGAGAGGGCCCACGAGCAGTTCGGCTTTTTGCTGGACGCTTTCAAGTACGGCGTGCCCCCTCACGCGGGACTGGCCTACGGCCTGGATCGGCTGTGCATGGAGCTGACCGGTGCAGAGAGCATCCGCGACGTCATCGCTTTCCCCAAGGTCAAGGACGCGTCCTGCCTGATGACAGAATGTCCGAACACGGTGGAAGAAAAGCAGCTGGATGAGCTGGGCATCGGACTGAAGGTGCCGGAGGAGACAACGATTTAAGAAAAATTTACGTTTTGTTTAAAATCTAAAACCGTTTCCTGTGATAAAATGTGTTCAGCCCGCCGGTAGGAGCTGATGGGCAGCCGCCGGTGGGCAGCAGCCGATGGGCAGCAGCCGATGGGCGGCAGAACAAAAGATTGCGGGGGACGGTTTTTTGATGCGTACACAGGAGAAGGACAGGCCGGAAAAGCCATACGGGGAGCGCCCGGGAGCGCAAAGACAGAGGGGGATGTCCCGGCAGGAGCAGGAGCAGATGCGCCGCCGGCATTATCTGCGGCAGAAGCGCCGCCGGCGACAGGTGATGGCTGCCTGGCTGATTCTGGGCGGCGGCCTGCTTGTTTTGCTTCTTTTGGTGGGCCTTGGCGTCTGGGCGTTTCAGGCTTTGCGCAGTAACAGGACGGCCGAGGAAGGGGCGGAGGCCGTGATGCAGCAGGAGCAGGAGGAATCTCTGCCGGAGAACCTGTCGGAAAAGCCCCCGATCCTGGAGGATTTTCTGACGCCAAACGAATATTCCCGGCCCGGGGAGCCGCTTACTGAGGTGACGGAGCTGTTTGTCCACTATACGGCCAACGCCGGGACCACCGCCGAGCAGAACCGCAATTATTTTGAAAATCTGGGCGTGACGGGGGAAACCTCCGCGTCCTCTCATTTTATCATCGGCTACGAAGGGGAGATCATCCAGTGTCTGCCTCTGGACGAAATCGGCTATGCGGTCAAACAGCACAATTATAACTCGATTTCTATCGAGTGCTGTTATCTGGACGAGGACGGGGAATTTACGCAGGAGACGTACGAGTCCCTGGTTTCCCTGCTGGCCTGGCTCATGAAGGAATACCATCTGGGAACCGACGCCATTTTGCGCCATTATGACTGCGGCGGCAAGCTCTGTCCGCTCTATTACGTCGATCACGAGGACGCCTGGGAAAAGCTGAAGGAGGATGTGGCAGAATATATTGCGGCGGCATCGGCTTTGTGATACAATACGGGGGATCTCAAAACTTTATTGCAGTAAAGGAGAAAAGGGACAATGGGAATCAGAATTGGGATTTTAGGATATGGAAATCTGGGGCGCGGGGTAGAGGCCGCCATCGCGCAGAATCCGGATTTGGAACTTGCGGCAGTATTCACCCGCCGCGGCCCCGGGCAGGTGCGGATCAAAACAGAGAACGTTCCGGTGCTGCCGTCCGGGGATCTTTTACATATGCAGGATCAGATCGATGTGCTGATCCTTTGCGGCGGCAGCGCTACGGATCTGCCGGAACAGACGCCGTATTATGCGTCCCTGTATCATGTGGTGGACAGCTTTGACACGCACGCCAATATTCCGGCGCACTTTGACGCGGTGGATCGGGCGGCGAGGGAGGCCAAAAAGACGGCGCTCATTTCCTGCGGCTGGGATCCGGGCCTGTTTTCCTTGAACCGGCTGTATGCCAACTGCATTCTGCCGCAGGGAAAAGATTATACCTTCTGGGGCAGGGGCGTTTCCCAGGGACATTCCGATGCGGTGCGCCGCATCAAAGGCGTGAAGGACTGCAGGCAGTATACCGTTCCGGTACCGGAGGCGCAGGAGGCGGTCAGAAGCGGGAGCAATCCGGAACTGACCACCCGGCAGAAGCATACCAGGGAGTGTTTTGTGGTGGCGGAAGAAGGGGCGGATTTGGCGCAGATTGAAAGACAGATCGTGACTATGCCCAACTATTTTTCGGATTATGATACCACGGTGCATTTTATTTCGCAGGAGGAACTGGATCGGGATCATGCCGGACTGCCGCACGGCGGCAGCGTGATCCGCACAGGCGCTACGGGGGACGGCGCACATCAGCATGTGATCGAGTACAGCCTGAAGCTGGATTCCAACCCGGAGTTTACCGGATCCGTACTGGCGGCCTATGCGAGGGCGGTGTACCGGCTTGGCCGGGAGGGGAGCTTCGGCTGTAAGACGGTATTTGATATTGCGCCGGCCTATCTGAGCGCAGAGAGCGCAGAAGAACTGCGGGCGCATCTGCTGTAGGCAGGCGAAAGAAGGTCGTAGACTGACCGAACTTATGTCGTTTCTTTGTCCGTATCCTGCGCCGGTTCGTCCGATGGCACAGCGGCTTCTTCGTCCGCTTTTTCCTCCGGCAGCAGGATACGGACTTTTGTAATCCGGTTTTGCCGGACTTCCTCGGCCGTCAGCCGGATGCCGTCCGCTGTGGTAACCTGATCGCCCGGCTGGGGCATCCGATCCAGAATCTCGATGATAATGCCGCCGACGGAATCGTAATCCTCGCTGTCCAGTCCGGTGCCGATGGCATCGTTGAGGTCGGACAGTTTCACGCCGCCCTCCACCAGGTATTCCCGATCTCCGGTCTTCTGGATGAGGTTGTCTTCGTCGGCGTCGTATTCGTCGCGGATTTCCCCGACGATCTCCTCCAGCAGATCTTCCAGCGTGATCATGCCCACGCAGGAGCCGTATTCGTCCAGAACGAAGGCGACGTTAAAAGGGGACTGACGCATCTCCAGCATCAGATCCGCCGTTTTCTTATATTCATAGGTATAGTAGGCGTCCCGCAGAATGTCCCGGATGTGGAAGGAATCCCGGTCGGCGACAAACATGAAGTCCTTGATGTTGACCAGGCCGATGATGTTGTCGTTGTCCTCCTGATAAACGGGGATACGGGTATACAGATTCTCCCGGAACACGGAAAACAGCTCCTCGTATCCGGCCTCCACACTGACCGTGCTCATGTCGATGCGGGGGATCATGATATCCTTCGCCACCGTGTCTGAAAACTCGAACACGTTATAGATCATTTCCCGTTCTTCCGTTTCAATGACGCCGTCCTCGTGGCTGACGTCCACATAGGTTTTTAACTCCGTTTCCGTCATCTGACTGGAGCGCTGGCCGGGATCGATGCGCATGAGAAACAGAATGGCGCCGGACAGCTTATCCACAAGGAAAATGACGGGAGTGAGCAGGTGCATCAGAAACAGAATGATCCGCGCGTAGGAAAGCGCCAGTTTTTCCGCTTTCAGAAGCGCGGTATTTTTGGGCACGATTTCCCCGAACAGAAGAACCAGCAGGGTCAAAAGCCCCGTGCCCACGCCGACGGCCCAGCTTCCGAAGTATTTTGTCACCAGCACGGTGACAAGGGAGGAAGCCGAGATATTGACGATGTTATTGCCGATAAGGATGGTGGAAATCATCTTGGAATTGTGATCCAGCACCTTTTGCAGGAGAACGGCCCTGCGATCCCCTTCTTCCGCCAGCGCGCGGATTTTCACCCGGTTTGCTGTGGTAAGGGCGGTTTCGGCGGACGAAAAAAAGGCCGAGAGGGCGAGCAGGACGATAATAAAGAAAAGCTGTATGACGCCTGGAGAATCCAACAAAAATCAACTCCTTACTGTTGCGATTGTTTTATCTGCAATCATACAAAAAAACACAGCGGTTGTCAAGTTTGGCGGCCGGAAGGAATATATATGAAAAAAAGAAACATGCCCTTTGCGGCTGTAAGGCGGGAAAAAGGGCGGGAGGGACGTAAAAAATGGAAAAAAGGAAACAGGGGGAAGGGCACACTGTCCGGATTCCCATTGCGCTGATCAAATGTCTGCTGGCGGCCTATCTTCTGACCGGGGCAGCGCTGCTTTTGCTGGCGCTTTTATTGTACCGGCTGCAGCTTTCGGAACAGATCGTAACGATTGGCATTCTTATCATCTATGCGCTGGCCTGTCTGGCCGCCGGTTTTCTGAGCGGGAAATGTATGCGGGAGCGCCGGTTTTTCTGGGGACTTTTATGCGGCGCGCTCTACTTTCTGATTCTGGCGCTGATCACACTGCTGGTCAACCATTCTTTCCAGGATCTGCACACCCGTTTTTTTACGACGCTGATGATTTGCGCCGGCAGCGGTATGCTGGGAGGAATGTTCAGCTAGGAACCGGATGCGAACTTTTTGAAAAAAGTGCTTTTCCTGGCGCTAAAACTATGATATACTGTGTAAAGCTGTGAAAAGAGACGGTTCTGACGTCTTTTCATGATAAGGAGGACTTTTGAGATGAAGCACATCAAGACGCTGGTTACCAGAGATTTAAAGGAGTCCATGAAGAAGGGCGGATGCGGGGAATGCCAGACCTCCTGCCAGTCTGCCTGCAAGACCTCCTGCACGGTCGGAAATCAGAGCTGCGAGAAGGCGAAATAAGCAGACGAGAGGTAAGGACACCACGCTTTGAGGGTGTCCTTACGTTTGGCAGGAAGGGAGTTATTTTGTGATCCATCAGTATAAGAACAACGGCTATAACATCGTGCTGGATGAAAACAGCGGCAGCATTCATGTTGTGGACGATGTGGTATATGACGTGCTTCCGCTGGCGGGACAGCTCATAGAGCAGGGCATACGGGACGCAGACACCATCACCGCAGCGGCCATGGCCTGCCGGCTGCTGCCGTATCCGGAGCAGGAAGTACGGGAAGCTGTGGAAGAAATCCTGACACTTTCCAAAGAGGGCACCCTGTTTTCGGAGGATGTGTACGAGGACTATATCCAGGCGTTTGAACAGCGGCAGACCGTGGTGAAGGCGCTTTGTCTGCACATTGCCCACGACTGCAATCTGGCCTGCAGATACTGTTTTGCGGGCGAAGGGGAATACCACGGCAGGCGGGCGCTGATGAGCCTGGAGGTCGGAAAGAAAGCCTTGGATTTCCTGGTGACCAATTCCGGCAGCCGCGTGAATCTGGAGGTGGATTTTTTCGGCGGGGAACCGCTGATGAACTGGCAGGTGGTCAAGGATCTGGTGGCCTACGGCAGAAGCTTGGAGCAGCCTTTCCACAAGAAGTTCCGCTTTACCCTGACCACCAACGGCGTGCTTTTGGACGACGAGGTAATGGAGTTTGTCAACCGCGAGATGAGCAATGTGGTGCTCAGTATCGACGGCCGCCGGCAGGTACATGACCGGATGCGTCCCTTTCGGGGCGGGCAGGGCAGCTACGATCTGGTAGTGCCCAAATTTTTGAAGATGGCGGAGAGCCGGGGACAGAAAAATTATTATGTGCGTGGCACCTTCACCCATGAAAACCTGGATTTTTCAAAGGACGTGCTGCATCTGGCCGATCTGGGGTTCGAGCAGATTTCCGTGGAGCCCGTGGTGGCGGATCCGAAGGAGCCGTATGCGCTTCAGGAGGCGGATTTGCCGATCCTGATGGCGGAATACGATACGCTGGCCAGGGAACTTTTGAAACGGCAAAAAGAGGGCAGGGGCGTAAACTTTTTCCACTTCATGATCGATTTGAGCGGCGGCCCCTGTGCGGCAAAACGGCTTTCCGGATGCGGGTCGGGCACGGAATATCTGGCGGTGACGCCCTGGGGCGATCTGTATCCCTGTCATCAGTTTGTGGGCAATGAGGAGTTCCTTTTGGGGAACGTGCAGGACGGTATCCTGCGCCCGGATCTGGTGGACAAGTTTAAACAGTGCAGCGTCTATTCCAGAGAAAAGTGCCGCAAATGCTTCGCCAGATTTTATTGCAGCGGCGGCTGCGCGGCCAACGCCTATCACAGCCACGGGGACATCAACAGCGTCTACGAGCTGGGATGCGAACTGCAGAAAAAGCGCGTGGAATGCGCGATCATGATAAAAGCGGCTCTGGCCGATGAAGAAGGATAAGGAGAAGGAAAAAATGGACAAGAAAAAAGGCATTCTCACACTGGTCATTTCGATCCTGGCTCTGATCGGATGTACCATTGTGGCGGTGTTCGGTCTGGATTCCGGCAAGACCGGTTCCGCTTCCAATATCAAGCTGGGGCTGGATCTGGCCGGCGGCGTGAGCATCACATACGAGGTGGTGGGGGAGGAGAACCCCAGCGCCGAGCAGATGAGCGACACGATTTATAAGCTGCAGCAGCGCGCGGACGGCTATTCCACCGAGGCCCAGGTCTATCAGGAGGGGAGCAACCGGATCAACATCGAGATCCCCGGCGTGTCCGACGCCAACGCGATCCTGGAGGAGTTGGGCAGCCCCGGTTCCCTGCTGTTTCTGGACAAGGACGGCAATGAGGTGCTGACCGGTACCGATGTGGCGGACGCCCAGGCCGTATATGAGACCAACAGCATGGGCAGCCAGGAGCCGGTGGTGGCGCTGACGCTGACGGAGGAGGGCACAAAGAAGTTTGCGGCCGCCACCAAAGCAGCGCTGCCCAATCACGATATTATCTATATCATTTATGACAACATGATCGTCAGTTATCCCAGCGTGCAGGCGGAGATCACAGACGGTCACGCGGTGATCAACGGCATGGAGTCCTTTGAGGCGGCCAGCAATCTGGCTTCTACCATCCGTATCGGCGGTCTTTCCCTGGAACTGCAGGAGCTGCGCTCCAATGTGGTGGGGGCCCAGCTGGGCAGCGACGCCATCCGGACAAGTCTGATTGCGGGGGCCATCGGCCTGGCGCTCATCGTGATTTTCATGATTGCCGTTTACTGGATCCCCGGCGTGGCCAGCGCCCTGGCGCTGTGTCTGTATACGGTCATGCTGGTGCTTTTGCTCAACGGCTTTGACATGACGCTGACGCTGCCCGGCATCGCGGGCATCATCCTTTCCATCGGTATGGCGGTGGATGCAAACGTCATTATTTTCGCCCGTATCCGGGAGGAAATCGCCACCGGCAAGACGGTGCGCTCCGCCATCAAGATCGGCTTCCAGAAAGCGTTTTCCGCCATCTTTGACGGCAACGTGACCACGCTGATTGCGGCGGCGGTGCTGGGCTGGATGGGAAGCGGCACCATCAAGGGCTTTGCCCAGACGCTGGCGCTTGGTATTGTGCTTTCCATGTTTACGGCGCTGGTGGTGACGAGGCTCATCTTAAACGCGCTGTACGCGGTGGGCTTCCAGAAGGAAAAATTCTACGGCCGCGCCAAGGAGCGGACGCCCATCAACTTCCTGAGCAAGAAAGTAGTGTTTATCGCAATTTCCTGCGTCCTTATCGTGGGCGGTTTTGTGTTCATGGGTGTGAACCGTGCCTCTACCGGCAACGCGCTCAACTACAGTCTGGAATTTATCGGCGGTACTTCCACCAATGTGACCTTCCCGGAGGATCGGAGCATTGAGGATCTGGACGCCAATGTGGTGCCTGTCATCGAGCAGATCAGCGGCGATCCCAATGTGCAGACCCAGAAGGTGCAGGGAACCAATGAAGTGATTTTCAAGACCCGCACCCTGACGGTGGATCAGAGACAGGAGCTGGACGACGCCCTGGTGGATCAGTTCGGCGTAGAGAAGGAAAGCATTACGGCGGAGACCATCAGTTCCACCATCAGTTCGGAGATGCGTTCCAGCGCGGTGCTGGCGGTTTTGGTGGCCACGGTGCTGATGCTTCTGTATATCTGGTTCCGCTTTAAGGATATCCGTTTCGGCGCCAGCAGCGTGCTGGCTCTGGTGCATGACGTGCTGGTGGTGCTGGCGTTTTACGCTGTGGCAAAGGTTTCGGTGGGCAACACCTTTATCGCCTGTATGCTGACCATCGTCGGGTATTCCATCAACGCCACCATCGTGATTTTCGACCGCGTGAGAGAGAATCTGCGGCTTTCCGGCAGCAGGGCGGATCTGCAGGAGCTGGTGAACCGCAGTATCACCCAGACGCTTTCCAGAAGCATTTTTACGTCCCTGACGACGTTTGTCATGGTGGCGGCCCTGTATGTGCTGGGCGTCTCCAGTATCAAAGAATTTGCCCTTCCCCTGATGGTGGGCATTGTCTGCGGCGCGTATTCTTCCGTCTGCCTGACCGGCGCCATGTGGTATCTGATGCGCACGAAGATCGGGAAAAAGACAGAGGCTGGCAAGGGAAAAGCCGCCGCAAAATAAGCGCACTTTAAAAAGCCGGGGAACGCGCCGCAGGTGCTTCCCCGGCCTTTTTGGACTATGGGAAGAAAAGGACAAAACAGACGATGGAAAAGTGGTACGTGGCGGCCAAACGGGCCGATTTTGACGGGATTGCGGCGCAGTTTCACATCAGTCCCGTGCTGGCCCGGATCCTTCGCAACCGGGATGTGGTGGGCCCGGAAGCGATAGAAAAATACTTAAACGGCACCGTGGCGGATCTGTACGCGCCGTCCCTTTTAAAGGGAATGGAGGAGGCGGCCCGGATCCTGCGGGAGAAAATTCGGGCGGGCTGCCGGATCCGTGTGATCGGGGACTATGACGTGGACGGGATCTGCGCCTCCTATATTCTGAAAAAGGGGCTTTGCTGCTGTGGCGCGAAAGCGGACGTCAGGATTCCCCACCGGATGAAGGACGGGTACGGGCTCAACGACTCCCTGGTGGAGGAAGCGAAAACAGACGGGATCGATACGATTGTGACCTGCGATAACGGCATTGCCGCAGCCGACCAGGTGCGGCTGGCCCATACACTGGGTATGACGGTGATCGTGACGGATCACCATGAGGTCCCCTATGAGGAAACGGAGAGCGGGCGCCGCTGTCTGCTCCCTTTGGCGGACGCGGTAATCGATCCCAAACAGCCGGGCTGTTCCTATCCCTTTCGGGAGATCTGCGGCGCCACAGTGGCCCTGAAGCTGGTACAGGAACTGTTTTCCCTTTTCGGTCTGCCGGGCATCTGTCCGTCCAGCGATCCGTCTGTCCCGCACGGTGTGCTGGACGAGCTGCTGGAACTGGCGGCCTTTGCCACGGTCTGCGATGTGATGCCGCTGCAGGATGAGAACCGGATTCTGGTCAGGCACGGGCTGGCTCTGATGAAGCAGACCCAAAATCCCGGACTGCGGGCGCTGATGGAGGTAAACGGTATTCTGCCCGACCAGAGACAGAAGGCGATTGGCGCGTACCATATCGGATTCGTACTGGGGCCGTGTCTGAACGCTTCCGGAAGACTGGATACGGCGCTGCGGGCGCTTGCGCTTCTGGAGAGCAAAAACCGGCAGGAAGCGATTCCGGCGGCGGCTTTTTTAAAACAGCTCAACGACAGCCGGAAGGAAATGACGGAGAACTTTGTGGAAAGCGCGGCGCAGCTCATTGAAGAAAGTACGCTCAGGCAAGACAGGGTGCTGGTGGTATTTTTGCCGGACTGTCACGAGAGCATCGCGGGCATTATTGCGGGACGGCTGCGGGAACGCTATTTCCGGCCGGTTTTCGTGCTCACCCGGGGAGAGGAAGGGATAAAGGGCAGCGCGCGTTCCATCGAGGGCTACCATATCTATGAAGAAATGACCAAATGCCGCCAATACTTCACCCGTTACGGGGGACACCGCATGGCGGCGGGGCTTTCCATGGCGGAAGCGGATATCGACGCCTTCCGGAAGGAAATCAACCAAAACTGCACGCTGACGCCGGAGGATATGCAGGAGCGGGTGCATATCGACGTACCCATGCCCGTCTCCTATGTGACCTTCTCCCTGGTGGAGGAGCTGGGAAGGCTGGAGCCCTTTGGGACAGGCAATCCCAGACCGATCTTCGTGCACCGGGATCTGTTGTTTGTCTCGGCGCGGATTCTGGGAAAAAACCGGAATGTGCTGCGCTTTGTTGTGGTGGATGAAAAGGGCAGGCGCTGGGAAATGGTATATTTTGGAGATCGGGCCGCTTTTGAGGACTATCTGGTTTCCCGCTTTGGGGAAAAGGCGCTGCAGGAACTGTATCGGGAAAGCGGGACAGGCGTGCGTCTGAGCGCGGTCTATTATCCCGAAATCAATGTATATCAGGGCAGCGCCAGGCTGCAGCTTGTTTTACAGTACTACAGGTGAGGAGGAAAGGAAAATGATCCTGACAGTGACTTTAAATCCGGCGGTAGACAAAACGTATCGGGCCACACAGCTGATCAGCGGCCATGTGAACCGTATGGACAGTATGCGCAGCTTTCCCGGCGGCAAAGGGATCAATGTGAGCCGGATTCTGCGGCAATACGGACAGCCGGTAACGGCCACCGGCTTTCTGGGCGGTCATACGGGCCGGTGGATAGAGGACAGGCTTCATGAAGCGGGAATTTCCTGCGCGTTTGCGGAGACGAAGGGGGAAACCCGCTGCAGCATGAACGTGGTGGCCGAGAACGGTTATGTGACCGAAATCCTGGAGCCGGGGCCGCAGATCGCGCCGGAGGAAAAGCAGACGTTTTTAGAATGCTTTGCCAGGCTTGTGCAGGTCTGCGATCTGACGGTGATCTCGGGCAGCGCGGCGCCCGGACTGGGAAAGGAAATCTACGCGGAACTGATCGACATCGCCGCCGCCTGTCAGAAAAAAGTGATTCTGGATGCCAGCGGGGAAGGGCTGCGGGCTGGCATTGCAAAAAAGCCGTTTCTGGTCAAGCCCAATCGCAGGGAACTGGAATATGCGGCGGGGCACAGCTGCCGCGGCGAGGGGCAGATTCTGGAAGCGGCCCGCAGCCTGGTGGAAACCGGGATCGGATATGTGGCGGTTTCCGTGGGGGAGAAGGGAATGTACCTGCTGGATCAGAACCGCAGGATGTTTGCCAGGGCGCCCCGGGTCCGGGTGGTCAATACGGTGGGATGCGGAGACAGCGCCTGCGCGTCCTTTGCCATGTCCTTGCTGAGAGGGGATGGAATGGAGGAAATGCTGCGGCGCGCGGTGGCGCTTTCCGCGGCCAGTGCCACCACGCTGGAAAGCGGTTCCATACCGGTGGAGGAGGCGCAAAGGCTGTACGAGGACGTGGTGGTGGAAGTGTTGTGACAAGGTTGTGACAAGGTTTCGCGGTTTTCGATTTATCTTATAATTTATTTATTTTGATTTTATGATATTTTATATGTTTTTTATAGTTTATACATATTTTCCTCACAAATGGGGGATAGATTAGAATCAGATAGTTGAACAACTCACTATCTCCCCCCTCATAAGAAATGAAAGGCCCCGCAGAGATGCGGGGCTTTTCATTTCCGTTTCTTTTTTCTGCGTCCGTCCCCGTTTTTGGGGGTGGCTTGCATTACGGCCGGGATTGAGATACAATAAAGGCCGGAGGGGCCGTAAAGCCGGCCCTTTACGAGAGGGCCGCCGCGTAAGGCGGACAGGACGGGAGAGGGCTTATGGGCCTGAGAAAAAAGGGAAAAACTGCAATCCGGATTCTTCTGATTGCCCTGCTGTTGGAAACGGGGCTGTGCAATCTGTCCTTCTGGAGCACGCTTTTTGCGCGGGAGGAGGATATGACCTCCCGGATGCAGACAGTTTATGGCGCTTCCCTATCGGAGGAAGGAGGGGACGCCTATGAGGAGGGCGGCTATACCCGTGTGCCGGAGGGCTGCCTGTGGCTGAAGGCAGAGAATCTGGATCAACAGGTGAAGCGGATCCGGCTGGTTCTGGATATCCCGGAAGGGTATCTGATCAGGGCCACGGTCTTTGCGCAGGACGAGGGGAACAGCCTTTTGTACCAGCTGGGGGACGGCAGGATTCTGCTGCGCCAGGTGCCCGGGAACGCGTTTTTAAAAGTATATCCGTATGGAAAGGTGAAACATTTATATATCCGTCTGGAAACGGCGGACAGCATGGGAAACGCGGCGGCAGGCAGCATGGGCGATCTGGTCTGCAACGTTTTAAAGGTCGGGTTGAACGGCAGGGCCCCCTTTGTTTTCAGACCGGTACGCTTCTTGCTTCTCCTGGGCGTCACCGCCTTTTTGCTGGGGCTAAAAAAGGACAGCGCGATCTGCCGGGCGGCTTTTTGGCCGGAGACTGGGGACGTGCGGGGGATGCGCAAAAGGCGCGTCTGTATCTTTGCCTTTCTGGCGGCGATGCTTCTGCTTTTGATCTTTTTTGTGCGGATCAACCCACAGTGCAGAAAGAACCTGGCAGAGCACCACGCGCAGTACCAGGAGCTGGCCCGGGCGCTGGCAGAGGGAGAGGTGAGCGTGGGGGCGTCGGATCCGGCGCTGATGACCGTGGAAAATCCCTACGATACCATCGGCCTGCAGGCGGCGCAGATTCCTTATCGGGCGGACTACGCCTGGTATGAGGGAAAGTACTATGTGTACTTCGGCATTGTGCCGGAGCTTTTGGTCTATCTTCCCCGGTATCTGCTGACGGGGCAGGATGCGCAGAATTATCAGGCCGTGCTGCTTTTTATGGGCGGCTTCTGGGTGGCCTGCGCCGGTCTGGTATATGAGATCATGCGGCGCTGGTTTGGCCGTCTGCCGTTTCTGCTCTATTTTGTGGGCACCTTTATGCTGGCCTGCAGCGGTTCCCTGTTTTATCTGCTGATCCGTCCGGATCTGTACCATGTGCCCATTGCGGCTGCCTGTATGTTCGTCACGGCAGGGCTGTGGGCCTATCTGGCCGGGCTGAGACGGGAACGGGGAGCGTATCTTTTCTACGCGGCCGGCTCTTTGTGTCTGGCGCTGACGGCCGGCTGCCGCCCCCAGTTTCTGCTGTTTTCCCTGCTGGCCGTTCCCCTTTTTGGAAAAGAGATAGCCGGGAGACGGCTTTTTTCCAAAGAGAGTAAGAAGGAAACGGCGGCGCTGATTCTTCCCTTTTTGGCAGTGGGAGCCGGGCTGATGTGGTACAACGCCGTCCGCTTCGGGTCGCCTTTTGATTTCGGCGCTTCCTACAGCCTGACCAGCAACGATATGACGCACCGGGGCTTCAATCTGGAGCGGGTTTTGTACGGGCTGTGGTATTTTCTGTTTCAGCCGGTGCGGCTGGAGGGAAAATATCCCTGGCTGCTCAGTGCGCAAATCGAAACGGACTATCTGGGAAAAATGGTAAGCGAAAGCTGCTTTGGCGGTATTTTTGCGGGCAGTATGCTGACCTGGCCGGTGTTTGCGCTGTGGGGGATGCGCAAAAAAACAGCCCAAAAGCAGGCGTTTCTCCTGGCGGGCGTGTCGGCGGCCATAGCTTTGGTGATCTGCGGGGTGGACGCCACGGGCGCGGGAATTTTGCAGCGGTATAGCTGTGATATTTCCTACGGCCTGTTTCTGGCGGCGCTCATCGGCCTGTTTTTCCTGGCGCAGAGGGCCGTGCAGGGGGAGTGGTTCGGCGCTTTTTTGGGATGGCTGAAGGCGGCGGTGCTTCTGCATCTGGCGTATCTGGCGCTGCTTTTGCTTCAAACGGAGGGCAGCGTGAATCTGCTGCGGGGGGATCCGGCGCTGTTTTATACGATTCAGGCGGCTATGAGATGGTGAAGGGAGAATGAAAGAGAGAACCTGTTTTCTGACCCGCAGACAGTCCGCTTCTCTGCGGGGCGTCGCGATCCTGATGGTTCTTGCGTCCCACTATATTCACTGGTATGGGGATCTGATTCCAAACGAAGGGTTTTGCTACGGCGTTTCCCGGCTGGGTATTTACGGCGTGGATCTGTTTTTCCTGGTTTCCGGCTACGGGCTGGCCAAAAGCGCGGCCCGAAAACGGCCCGGGCTTTCCTACTGGAAGAATCGGCTGAAAAATATGTATGTGCCCTATCTGGTGCTTGCAGGGATAATCGAGCTGTCGTCCGGCGGACTTCTGACGGCACGCAGCTGGTATATTTACCTGACGGGATACGATTACTGGTATATCCGTAGCGCGCTGGTTTTTTACCTGTTGTTTTTCGTCGTTTTCCGGTATGGGAAAAACCGGGATCTGCGCGCCGTCTGGCTGGGACTGGGCGTGCTTGTCTATTCCGGGTGGCTGTTTTGGCAGGGACGGGCGGATTTCTGGTATCTGTCCAACGCCGCCTTTGTCCTGGGGGTCTGGGCGCAGCTCTACGAAAAGCAGCTGCTGCGGGCGGCCCAAAAAGGGTATGCGCTGCAGCTGGCGGTGCTGTCTGTGCTCCTTTTTTTGGCGGCAAAAAGCGGTGTGGACGGTCGGTTTGTACTCCGGGAGCCTGCAGCTGGCGCCGTCCGGGGAACGCTTGCATCCGTGATCTGGACGGTTTTCTGCCTGCAGGCGGCGGCCCTTCTGCCTGTGTTTTTGGGGATTCTGGACTTTTTGGGAGAAATTTCCCTGGAACTGTACCTTTCCCATCTGTTTCTGTTTTACCGGGAACAGGACGCAGCGTGGACGGACAACCGCGTGGTGCAGGGCGGGATCGCGTTTTTGCTGTCGGTACTGGTTTCCTGGCTGTTTAACCGGGCTTTCCGATTTGCCTTTCGGGCGCCGGAAGAAAGAACAACTGAAAAGGAAAGAAAGAAATGAGAGAGAAAAGGAAGAACGAACCGGAAGGAAACAAAGAAAGGCGGCTTCGTCCCCTGGGGCTTTTGCTGGCGGTGCTGGTGCTGGCCGCCTGCCAGAAGACGACAGTCAGGGCGGAGGAGCCCTTTTGCAGCGCCTTTGTGCAGATGCCCGGTTTTGTGCTGGAGCAGTGGAACGTGACCCGGACCATGGCCGTGACCCAGAACGCGGATATTTATGTCATGCCGGATCGGGGGACCATGCGGATCGGAGCGGTGAGAAAGGGCGAGAACGTGCTATCCTGGGGACAGACGGATACGGGCTGGTATTTTATCGAACGGGATGGAAAACTGGGCTTTATCCGCTATGAAGCGGCGTATTTTCCAAAGGAAAATCTGCAGGAACAGACCGCCCAGGAACAGACCGCCCAGGAGCCGACAGCACAGGAGCAGATTGCCCAGCAGGATCCGCAGCAGCCTGCCCAGCCTGGTCTGCAGCAGACGGGCACACCGGCGCCAGCGGCGGCGGCCGTGGTTTTTATCGGGGATTCCAGAATGGTGCGGATGCAGGAGACGCTGGAGCGAAACCTGGGCTTTTGCCCGGTGAGTGTGGTGGCAAAAAACGGGGGCCGGTACGAATGGTTCCATGACAGCGCGATTCCGCAGGCGGATAAGGGAATCGGCAGCGGGACGAAGGTTTTGATCAATATGGGCGTAAACGACCTTTCCCACGCCAATCAGTACGCGCAGGACGTCAACGCCTGGGCGGCGGCCTGGATTGCCCGGGGGGCCAGTGTGTATTATGCTTCCGTCAACCCGGTATGGGATAACCCCTATGCGATCACAGAGGAAAAGGTGGCGGCGTTCAACGCTTCCCTCCATAACCAGTTGATTCCGCAGATTGTCTGGCTGGACAGCAATACCTTCCTGAAGCAGAGCGGGGTACACTGTCTGGACGGGCTGCATTATGAGGACGATACCAATTTGGTCCTGTACCAGTATTACATGACGATGCTGGGCGCGTTTTAGCTTCCCTGTCGAAGGAAAAACGCACTTTGTTTTTTTGACTTGACAAAGTAGGGCGCAGGGAATATAATCAAGCACAGAGCAAAAATAAAACAGAGAAACCGATGAAGTGGAAATAACGTTACACGCGCGTTCCCAGAGAGTCCGGGCAGGTGGGAGCCGGGCAGCAAGCGGTGTTTCAAATGGGCCACGGAGGGTGCAGGGAAAGGCCGCAGGACAAAGGAGGGCCGAGTATTCTGCAACGTCAGGCATACGTTAGTTGCCGGGGATATGATGGTATCCTACAGAGTGTGTGGATTTCACAAAGCAAGGTGGCACCACGGGTCATAAAAAACGGCTCGCCCTTGACAGCAAAACGGAGAGTATGCTGTCGGGAGCGGGTTTTTTATTGCCCCAAAGGAGGTTGTATGGTTCAGACTTCGCTGGAAGAAATGAAAAAGGCGTTGGCAGAAGGAGATTACAGACGGTTCCCCGTCTGTCGGGAGATCCTTTCGGATATCGCCACGCCGGTGCAGGTGCTGCGCCGGCTGATGGAGGCGGACGGACACTGTTTTCTGCTGGAAAGCGCGGAGGACAATAAGCAGTGGGGACGGTATTCCTTTCTGGGATTTGCGCCCACGATGGAGCTGGTGTGTAAGGATCACAGGCTGACGATCACCACAGAGGAAGGGAAAAGCACAACGTCCATCGAGGATTTGGGCGGGTTTATCCACCGGGTCATCGAGGAAAACCGCGCGCCCAAAATTCCGGGGCTCCCGCCCCTGTCCGGGGGACTGGTGGGATATTTTTCCTACGATTTTCTCAAATACAGCGAACCTTCCCTGCGGCTGGACGCGGAGGATGTGGAAAATTTCAACGATGTGGATCTGATGCTTTTTGACCGGATGATCGCCTTCGACCACTACCGGCAGAAAATGATCCTCATTTGCAACGTGGATCTGAAAAAGGGCGGAAAACAGCAGGACAGGACGGATGACCCGATACGGGAGGATCTGGAGGCGCTCTATGGGGAAGCGCTGCAGAAGCTGGACGAGATGGAGACGCTGATTCGCTCCGGCAGGGAAAAGCAGAGGACGGCGGGCCGGCTGCGTTCCGGTTTCCGGCCGCTGTTTGAAAAAGAGGTGTTCTGTGAAAAGGTGGAGGAGGTAAAGCGCCATATCCGGGAGGGCGATATCTTTCAGCTTGTGCTGTCCAACCGCCTGGAAGCGGACTTTGAGGGCAGTCTTCTGGACACCTACCGGATGCTGCGCACCACCAATCCCTCGCCCTATATGTTTTATTTTTCCGGCGACGATCTGGAGATTGCGGGGGCGTCCCCGGAAACGCTGGTAAAGGTGGAAGACGGGGTGGCAAAGACCTTCCCGCTGGCCGGAACCCGTCCCAGGGGAACAACCTACGAGGAGGATCAGGCGCTGGAGGCAGAGCTTCTTTCCGACGAAAAGGAACTGGCGGAGCACAATATGCTGGTGGATCTGGGCCGCAACGACCTGGGGAAGTTCTGCCGGTTCGGCAGCGTGGAGGTGGAACGGTACCTTTCCATTGAACGGTTTTCCCATGTGATGCATATCGGTTCCACGGTGCGGGGAATTTTAAGGGAGGACAAAACTGCGGTGGACGCGCTGGAGGCGGTGCTGCCGGCGGGAACCCTTTCCGGGGCCCCCAAGATCCGGGCCTGTCAGATCATCAATGAACTGGAAAACAATAAGCGCGGCATTTACGGCGGCGCCATCGGATATCTGGACTTTACGGGAAATATGGATACCTGTATCGCCATTCGGCTGGCCTTTGCCAAAAACGGGAAGGTGTTTGTCCGTTCCGGCGCCGGGATCGTGGCGGACAGCGTACCGGAAAAGGAGCATCAGGAATGTATCAATAAAGCGAAATCCATGCTGCAGGCGCTGACGGAAGCGCAGGAAATGGAAGGGGGCGCGACAGGCCTATGATTCTGCTCATCGACAATTACGACAGTTTTTCCTATAACCTGTATCAGCTCATCGGCGCCCTATATCCCGATATCCGGGTGGAACGAAACGACGCGCTGACGGTTGCGCAGATTGAGGCCTTATCGCCTTCGGCCATCATTCTGTCGCCGGGGCCGGGGCGGCCGTCGGAGGCGGGACGCTGTATTGAAATTGTAAAAAAGCTGGGCGGACGGATTCCGATTCTGGGTGTCTGTCTGGGCCATCAGGCGATCTGTGAGGCCTATGGCGGCACGGTGGGCTACGCGAAGAAGCTGATGCACGGCAAGCAGTCCGAGGCGAAGCTGGATCCGCGCTGTCCGCTGTTTGTCGGCCTGTCGGAAACCATTCCGGTGGCCCGGTATCATTCCCTGGCCGCGATAGAGGAGTCCCTGCCGGACTGCCTGGCGGTAACGGCGCGCACGGCGGACGGGGAAATCATGGCGGTGGCGCACAAGAGCCGTCCGGTTTACGGGCTGCAGTTTCATCCCGAATCTATTTTGACGCCCCAGGGGCGCGTGATCATAGAGAATTTTTTAAAGCTGGCACAGTGCCGGAGAATGGAGGAAAACAAGATGATTAAAGAAGCGATTGTGAAGCTGACCAACAAGGAAAATCTGAGTTACGAAATGGCGGAAGCGTCCATGGATGAGATCATGGGCGGGCAGGCTACGCCGGTACAGATGAGCGCCTTTTTGGTGGCCATGGCCATGAAGGGCGAAACCATCGAGGAGATCACGGCCTGTGCTGCGGGAATGCGCAAGCACTGCGTCCGGCTGCTGCATGAGCAGGATGTGCTGGAAATTGTGGGCACCGGCGGCGATCATTCCAATTCCTTTAACATTTCCACCACGTCTTCCCTGGTGATTTCCGCGGCGGGCGTGCCGGTGGCCAAGCACGGGAACCGGGCGGCTTCCAGCAAAAGCGGCGCGGCGGACGTCCTGGAGGCGCTGGGTGTAAAAATCGCCATCGATCCTGCCAGGAGCACGGAGGTGCTCAACCGCATCGGTCTCTGCTTTTTGTTCGCCCAGAACTATCATCTTTCCATGAAATATGTGGGCCCGGTCAGAAAGGAACTGACGATCCGTACCATTTTCAATATCCTGGGGCCGCTGACCAACCCTGCCGGCGCCAACATGGAGCTGATGGGCGTCTATGACGAAAGCCTGGTGGAGCCGCTGGCCAGAGTGCTGGCAAATCTGGGGGTCAAAAAGGCCATGGTGGTGTACGGACAGGACGGGCTGGATGAGATTTCCCTAAGCGCGCCCACCACGGTCTGCGAGGTGAAGGACGGGACGTTTTCTTCCTACGTGATCACGCCGGAGCAGTACGGTTTTACCCGCTGCAAGAAAGAAGATCTGGTAGGAGGAACGCCGGAAGAAAACGCCGAGATCGCGCGTCGGATCCTGCGGGGAGAGAAGGGCGCAAAACGCGACGCCGTGGTGCTCAACTCCGCCGCCGCACTGCACATTGCCAAAGGCATTTCCATGGAGGAAGCCATTCTGGAGGCGCAGGAAGTCATCGACAGCGGCAAGGCCTATGCGCAGCTGCAGAAGTTTGTGGAACTGACCAACGCGGAATGAGACACAGCCACAGGGCGCAGGGAAACCTAGACAGGAGACGGCAATGATTTTGGAAAAACTGGCGCAGTCCACCCGGCTGCGGGTAGAACAGAAGAAAAAGGAAGTGTCTTTGGAGAGCATCCGAAGACAGGCGGAGTCGCTGGCCCAAAAGGAGAGGGAGACACAGGGCGGTTTTGCCTTTCCCTTCCGGCGGGCACTGGAGGCGCCGGGACTTTCCTTTATCTGCGAGGTGAAAAAAGCGTCCCCCTCCAAGGGACTCATCGCCCCCGACTTTCCCTGGCTGCAGATTGCCAAAGACTACGAGGCGGCGGGCGCGTCGGCCATTTCCGTGCTGACGGAGCCGGAATATTTCCTGGGCAGCGACCGGTATTTGCAGGAGATTGCCCGGACGGTTGCCCTGCCGGTGCTGCGCAAGGATTTTACCGTGGACGCCTATCAGATCTATGAGGCAAAGACGCTGGGCGCGTCGGCGGTGCTTCTGATCGTTTCGCTGCTTTCGGACAGAGAACTGAGGGAATTTCTGAAACTTGCGCACAGCCTGGGGCTTTCGGCGCTGACCGAGGCCCACGACGAAGGGGAGGTGCGCCGGGCGCTGGCGGCCGGTGCCGGTATCGTGGGCGTAAACAACCGGGATCTGAAAACCTTCTCGGTGGACGTAAACAATTCCCGCCGGCTGCGCAGCCTGATCCCGCCGGGGGTGATCTATGTCTCGGAGAGCGGCATCCGCACGGCCGAGGACGTAGAATTTCTCTATCACAATGGGACGGACGCGGTGCTGATTGGAGAGACGCTGATGAGAAGCCCCGATAAAACGGCGATGCTTGGAAAACTGAAGCAGGCGTGCCGGCCGAAGGTGAAAATCTGCGGCCTGACGCGCCCCTGCGACGTCGCCTTTGTCAACCGGAGCCGCCCCGACTACGCAGGGTTTGTGTTTGCGCGAAAAAAGCGCCGGCTGGATAAGGAACAGGCCATGGCGCTGCGGGCGCTTCTGGATCCCGGCATCGTGCCCGTGGGCGTGTTTGTAAACGAGGATCCGGCGCTCATTGCGGCCTATTTTTGCGAGGGTATCTTCGACATGGTGCAGCTGCACGGACAGGAGGACGAGGCCTATCTGGCCCGTCTGCGAAAGCTGGTTTCCTGTCCTGTGATCCAGGCCTTTAGCATAACGGGAGAGGCGGATATAGAGCGGGCCCAGAAAAGCAGCGCCGATTTTATCCTGCTGGACAACGGCCCCGGCGGCACGGGACAGCGGTTTGACTGGTCGTTTCTGCGTTCTGTGGGACGCCCCTTTTTCCTGGCGGGCGGCCTGGACTGCACCAATGCAGCGGAAGCGGCCCAATCCGGCGCGTATGCGCTGGACGTCAGCAGCGGCGTGGAAACCGACGGAAAGAAGGATGCAGAGAAAATAGAGGAATTTATCAGGCTGGCGCGCCTGGGGTAAAAGAGAGCGGGCCTACTGCGGCAGCCTGGGAAAAAGAGGAAAAAAGAAATGGCAAAGGGAAGATTTGGAATACACGGCGGACAGTATATCCCCGAAACGCTGATGAACGAAGTCATTCGGCTGGAGGAGGCATACGAGTACTTTAAAAAGGAGCCGGCGTTTAACCGGGAACTGGATGATCTGCTGAAAAATTATGCGGGGCGTCCGTCCCTGCTGTATTACGCGGAAAAAATGACAAAGGATCTGGGCGGCGCGAAGATCTATCTCAAGCGCGAGGATCTGAACCATACCGGATCCCACAAAATCAACAACGTGCTGGGACAGGTGCTCATGGCAAAGAAAATGGGAAAGACCAGGGTCATCGCGGAAACCGGCGCGGGACAGCACGGCGTGGCCTGTGCCACGGCAGCGGCGCTGCTGGGGCTGGAGTGCGAAATTTTCATGGGGAAAGAGGACACGGACCGGCAGGCGCTCAACGTATATCGGATGCGGCTTTTGGGCGCCAAGGTGCATCCGGTCACCACGGGCACCATGACGTTGAAAGACGCGGTGAACGAGACCATGCGGGAGTGGACCAACCGGGTGGCGGATACCCATTATGTTCTGGGCTCCGTCATGGGCCCCCATCCGTTCCCCACTATCGTCCGGGACTTTCAGTCCGTGATCAGCAAAGAAGCGCGCCAGCAGATTCTGGAGCGGGAGGGGAAGCTCCCGGCGGCGGTGCTGGCCTGTGTGGGCGGCGGCAGCAATTCCATGGGAATGTTCTACCACTTTATCGAAGATAAGCAGGTGCGCCTAATCGGATGCGAGGCGGCGGGCAAGGGCATCGATACCAAGCTGCACGCGGCCACCATTGCCAAAGGCTCCCTGGGGGTTTTCCATGGGATGAAATCCTATTTCTGTCAGGACGAGTACGGACAGATCGCGCCGGTGTACTCCATTTCCGCCGGACTGGATTATCCGGGCATCGGGCCGGAACACGCCAATCTGCACGATACGGGCCGGGCCCAGTATGTGCCCGTGACGGACGAGGAGGCGGTACAGGCCTTTGAATATCTGGCGCGCACCGAGGGGATCATCTGCGCCATCGAGAGCGCCCACGCGGTGGCCTATGCCAGAAAGCTGGCCCCGACGCTTTCTCGGGAAGACAGTATGATCATCTGTCTGTCCGGCAGAGGGGACAAGGACGTGGCGGCCATCGCCCGTTACCGCGGCGAGAATATCAGCGAGTGAAGCGCCCGGCGCATGGAGGGAAAAATGAACAGGATAGAGAAAGCGTTTGCAGAGAAGAAAGCGTTTGTCGCCTTTTTGACGGCCGGGGACCCCAGCCTGAAGGCGACGGAGGAATATATACTGGAAATGGAGAAGGCGGGAGCGGATCTGATCGAGATCGGCATTCCCTTTTCCGACCCTATCGCGGAAGGCCCGGTGATCCAGGAGGCGGATTTACGGGCGCTGTCCGGCGGGGTGACCACGGATCAGATTTTTTCCATGGTGGAGCGCGTGCGCAAAAAGACCGACATCGCGCTGGTTTTCATGACTTACTTAAATCCCGTGTTCCATTACGGCTACGAGCGGTTTTTCGCCCGCTGTCAGGAGGTTGGGATCGACGGGATTATCATTCCGGATCTGCCCTTTGAGGAAAAAGCGGAGGCGGATCAGATTTCTTCCCGCTATGGCGTGACGCTGATCTCCATGATCGCGCCCACCTCGCAGGAACGCATTGCGCGGATCGCAAAAGAGGCGAAGGGATTCCTCTATGTGGTGTCGTCCATGGGCGTGACGGGAATGCGCAGCGAGATCAAGACGGATCTGGATCAGATTCTGGAGCAGATCCGGGCCGTCACCGACATCCCGGCGGCGGTGGGCTTTGGCATCCATACCCCCGAACAGGCGAAAAAGATCGCCGGAAAAGCCGACGGGGTGATCGTGGGAAGCGCCTTGGTGAAGCTGATCGCGCAGTACCGGGATCGGGCCCACGCCCAGATCGCAGCCTATGTGCGGCAGATGAAGGACGCCGTGAACGCCGCGGAAAAATAGGAATCCCTTTCGCTTGTCCGCAGATGCTTTTTAAAACTTTTTTGCCAGGCTGTCCAGCCAGGCGTCCCGGTCGGCCTTTTCCCGCTTACTGGTAAAGAAATAGTCGGAAATGTCCGCGTCCGGCAGCAGGGTATGCACGGTCTGGAGCGCGGACGCCTTTCCGGTTCCGGCGGCGGTGACAAAGGGGATCACCTTCTGGCGGGAAAGTCCACAGTCCTTTACATACGCCTGCATAAACTGCGGCATGGTGCCCGCCCAGACGGGAAAGCCTAAAAATACCACATCATAGCCGGACAGATCCGCTGCCTGCCCCTCGTAGGCGGGTTCCTTTTTCTGCATGGTTTCCCGGACGACGCGGGCCACGGCCTGGGCGAAGCTGCCGTATTCTTGAGCAGGTTTTACGATAAACACATCGGCCGGGAATTTTTCCCGGATGGCTTCTGCGATTTGCCGGGTGTTGCCGGAGTTGGAAAAATAGAGGATGGCGTATTTCATGAGAACGGCTCCTTTCTAAAGCAAATTTTTTGGATGGGAAATCCTTGTCTCATTATAGCACGCCGCCGTCCCGGAATCCAGAAAGGATTCGGTACAAGATCCAGGAAAGAAACAAAAACGTGGGGAGGAAGGCCTATGGGATATTGCGATTGGGCGCAAAACAGCGAAGCGGATCGGTTTTACCACGATCACGAATGGGGCGTCCCGGTTCACGACGACAGACAGATGTTCGAGCATCTGACGCTGGAGTGTCTGCAGTGCGGACTGAGCTGGGCCTTGATGCTGAAAAAGCGCGAAATTTTCCGTCGGTGTTTTGACAATTTTGAGTACGACAAAATCGCCGCCTACAACGAGCAGGACGTACAGCGGATTTTGCACACGGAAGGCATGATCCGATCCGAACAGAAAATCCGGGCGGTCATTCAAAATGCCAGGTGCTATCAGAAAATCCGCGCGGAGTTTGGCAGCTTCTGCGCGTATCTGTGGGGCTATACGGACGGAAAAACCGTGCTGTACGACGGGCACGCCGACGGCAGGATTCCGGTCAGCAACGGCCTGTCGGATCGGATTGGCAGGGATCTCAAAAAGAGGGGCTTTCGCTTCGTCGGGGCGGTGACGATCTATTCCCATCTGCAGGCCTGCGGCGTGATCAACGATCACGCGGGGGACTGTCCCTGCTATCAGAAAATAAATGCCGCCCACCCTACGGTGAAAAGAGCGCCGGATCGGGAAGTGGGGCAGGCCTGAGGAAACAGCCGGCAGCAAGAGGAAAAAACTCTTTTCTTCTTTTTGAAATGGTGCTATACTGTTCGCAGGACAGCGGCAGGCTGTCAAAACGGATGAGGAGTGTGATGGAGAATGGAAAAAAAGAATCTTGACTGGGCGAATTTGGGTTTCGGATATCTGCCCACGGATTACCGCTATGTATCGAATTATAAAAACGGCGCCTGGGACGAGGGAGGACTGACGGCGGACTCCTTTGTCAGCATCAGCGAATGCGCGGGTATTCTGCATTACTGCCAGGAGGTTTTTGAAGGCCTCAAGGCGTATACCACGGAGGACGGCCATATCGTCACGTTCCGGCCCGATTTAAACGCGCAGCGCATGATGGACAGCGCAAAGCGTCTGGAGATGCCGCCCTTCCCGGCGAAGCGTTTCCTGGAGGCGGTGGATGAGGTGGTCAGGGCCAACGCCGCCTGGGTTCCCCCTTACGGCAGCGGCGCGACGTTGTATATCCGCCCCTATATGTTTGCCAGTTCTCCGGTTATCGGCGTCAAGCCGGCGGAGGAGTATCAGTTCCGTATGTTTGTAACGCCCGTAGGGCCATATTTTAAGGGCGGTGTAAAGCCTCTGACCATCTGTGTCAGCGATTTTGACCGGGCGGCGCCCCACGGCACCGGACACATCAAGGCGGGACTGAATTACGCCATGAGCCTGCACGCCTACGTGTCGGCCCACAATCAAGGCTTCGATGAAAATATGTTCCTGGATCCCGCCACGCGGACCTGTGTGGAGGAAACCGGCGGCGCGAATTTCCTGTTTGTAGGAAAGGACGGAAAGATCGTGATTCCCAAATCCGACAGCATCCTGCCTTCCATCACCAGACGTTCCCTGGCCGTGGTGGCAAAGGAGATCCTGGGACTGGAAGTGGAAGAACGTCCCGTGAAGCTGGCGGAGCTGGAGAATTTTGTAGAGTGCGGCGTCTGCGGTACGGCCGCGGTCATCTGCCCGGTGGGCAAGGTCGTGGATCACGGAAGGGAGATCTGCTTTGCCAGCGGCATGGAGAAGATGGGGCCGGTGACCCAGAAGCTGTACGATACGCTGACCGGTATCCAGATGGGCCGGATCGAAGGGCCAAAAGGCTGGATCCGCCGGATTCTTTAAGCGGCCCGTACAACAGACATAAGAGAAGGTCAGGGACGCCGTTTTTGTGGCGCCCTGACATAGGGCAGAGGGGCAGCTTTTGCCGCGGCCTACAGGGCGACGGTGGCAAAGGCCGCCTCTTTTTGACAGAGGCAGCCGGGGCCAAAGAAAGGCAGGACGAAGTGGAAGGAAAAACGGGGAGAGGAAAATGCCTGTGAAAAAAGAGGGAAAACGGACGGACGCAAGACGGCGTCTGACAGCGCTCTTTCTGGCGGTGCTGCTTTTTTGCGTCCTGTCCGGATGCGGGAAAGAAACCAAGGTGGTGCTGACCACAGGGCTGGCGGAGGACGAGGTTTTCCGCATCGAGGGAATTTCCTGTACGCTGCCGGAGGTCATGCTATATCTGACCAATGTGCAAAAGCAGTATGAAAGCGTGTATGGCAGCCAGATCTGGGAGGAAGACGGACAGGGCGACAGTCTGCAGGAAGAAGTAAAGGAACAGGTGCTGGGAGAACTGGCACAGGTGAAATCCATGGCCCTTCTGGCGCAGAGGAAGGGAATCGATCTGCAGGAAGAACAGAAGGAGCAACTGGCCGCGGCCGCCCGGGAGTACTGTGCCAGCTTAAACGAGAAAGAAAAACAGCTGCTGCACGCTGAGGAGGATCTTGTCGCGCAAATGTACCGGGAGTATGCGCTGGCGCAGGCCGTATACCGGCAGATTGTGTCGGACGTCTCCCCGGAGATCAGCGACGACGAAGCGCGCATCATCACCGTGCAGATGATCCGGCTTTCGGATCGGGATAAGGCGGAGGCAGTTTTGGAAAAGGCCCGGGAACAGGAAACCGGGTTTGAAGCCCTGGCGGAAGAAAACAGCGAGGACGAAACGGTAAGCTGTTCCTTTGGAAAGGGAGAGATGGATCCGGCTATCGAGCAGGCCGCCTTCGAACTGGGCAAGGACGAAATCAGCGACATTGTGGAGGCGTCGGGCAGCTTCTATATTTTGCGGTGCACCAGCACCTTTGACGAAGCGCGGACGCAGGAAAACAAAGGGAAAATTCTGGAACGGCTCCAAAACGAGGCCTTTGAACAGGAATATAGGGCCTTTACGGATTCTCTGGCGCGCCAGTTAAACGAACCGCTGTGGGCTTCCGTGGAAATGCTGCACGACGACGCGGTGAGTACCGACAGCTTCTTTGCCGTATACGACAAATATCTGGGCGCTTCCTGACCGGGCGTCATGCCGGAAGGGCAGCGAAGGCAGAAAAAGCCATTTCCAGGACACCGCAGAGCACCATCGCCAAAATGGGACTGCATTTGGTCTTTCGCAGGAGAAACAGGGCAAAGATAAAAAAGCCGATTCTTCTGACCGATAGATTGTCGCCGGAAAGACGCAGCGTTCCGTCCAGGAAAAAGGCCGCGATCAGGATAGATACCCCCGCCTTTGCGATGATGGCCACGATGGCGGGGCGCAGGGCCAAAAGCGTTTGCTGCAGCAGACGCAGACTGCGATAGCGGGTATAGAGACAGGCCAACAGGGTGACGAAGATACAGGAGGGCAGAATGCAGCCCAGCGTGGCGATTATGGCACCGGCGGGCCCGGCGATCCGGGTCCCCACAAAGGTGGCGGCGTTGACGGCGATGGGGCCCGGCGTCATTTCCGCGATAGCCACCAGATCCGCAAAGGTATCCATGGAAATCCAGCCGTGAACGGTAACGATCTGATCCTGGATCAGGGGCATGGCGGCGTAGCCGCCCCCGAAGCTGAGCGCCCCGATCTGCAGAAAACTGAAAAAGAGCCGGAGCAGAGTCATGCGCGGCCTCCTTTCCGCTTTTTCTCCCAAAGTGCGCGCAGCAGGCCGAAAGCGGCCGCGCCCAGCAGGATCCACAGGACGTTGACGTTACAAAAGCAGCTGAGAATAAAGCTGACAACCAAAATGACGGTCTGGGCCGTGTCCCGGGATTCGGCCACCTTTTTCTCCATGTCCCAAACCGCGGAGACGATAACCGCTCCCACGCCGGCTCTCATACCGCCCAGCAGGGCGGCGACGGAAGGCTGGGAGGAAAAGGCGTCATAGAAGACGGAAATCACGGACAGAAAAAGCATCGGCGGCAGAATGGCGCCCAGCACGGAAACCGCAGCGCCGGCAATGCCGGCCAGCCGATAGCCCACGACGATGGCGCCGTTGACCGCCACGGCCCCTGGCGAGGACTGGGCGATGGCCACCAGATCCAGCATTTCGTCTTCTTCGATCCAATGGTACTGATCGACGAATTTGTTTTTTAACAGCGTCACAATGACATAGCCGCCGCCGAAGGTAAAAGCGCTCAGATAGAGGGTGGAGACAAACAGACGCAGCAGAATCTGTCTTTTATGCGGTTTCATACCATTCTCCCTTCCGCCGCGCACGGATGAATACAAATCCGGGATGAAGACAAATCCGGGCTGAAGATAAATCCGGGACGCGGCGCTTGCTGTTTTTATTATAAACGGCTTTGCCCGGGGGCGCAAGGGACACAGCGCTCCCGGCTGTCTTTATGCGGCTGTTTATAAAAAATTTAGAAATGGGAAAAGCCCGTACTTTTGCGGTTTTCCAGACATTTGTTAGCACTCGTTTAAAATGAGTGCTAACTTTGTGTTGACTTTTTTCCGGGACAGGGATACACTTACTGTTGAAGAAAAAGACGAAACCGGGAAACGGCCGCATAGGACCGTTCCTGCCGGCAGAAGGAATGAAAGAAAGGATCGTGATTTACATGGCCAATATGCATGGCAATTTGTCAATCAACAGCGAGAACATTTTCCCTATTATCAAAAAGTGGCTCTATTCCGACCACGATATCTTTTTCCGCGAACTGATTTCCAACGGCTGCGACGCCATCACCAAGCTCAAAAAGCTGGATATGATGGGAGAGTACAGCCTGCCGGAAGGGTATCAGCCCAGGATTTCCGTCCTTGTGGATCCGGAGGAAAAGACCTTAAAATTCATCGATAACGGCGTGGGGATGACGGCGGAGGAGGTAGAGGAATACATCAACCAGATCGCCTTTTCCGGCGCGACGGATTTCATCAGCAAATATAAGGACAAGGCCAACGACGATCAGATTATCGGGCATTTCGGACTGGGCTTTTATTCCGCTTTCATGGTGGCGGACGAGGTGCACATCGACACCCTGTCCTGGCAGAAGGACGCAAAGCCCGTACACTGGGCCTGCGACGGCGGCACGGAATTTGATATGGAGGAGGGCAGCTGGGATCGGGTAGGCACCTGTATCACCCTGTTTTTAAATGAGGACTGCCTGCAGTTCTGCAACGAGTATAAGGCGAAGGAGGTACTGCAGAAATACTGTTCCTTCATGCCTACGGAAATCTGGCTTTCCAGGGAAAACACCACCGAGACCCAGATCATTTTGGCCAGCGAGAAGCAGGATAGCGACCGGGTCATCGAGCCGGTGAAGAAAGAAAAAGAGGAGGATCCCGACAAGCTCAAAATTGCGAAGCGTCCGGAGCTCATCAACGATATCCATCCGCTGTGGGCCAAAAATCCCAGCGAATGCACCAAAGAGGACTATGTGGCGTTCTACCGCAAGGTCTTTATGGACTATAAGGAGCCGCTGTTCTGGATCCATCTGAATATGGATTACCCGTTCAACTTAAAAGGTATCCTATATTTCCCCAAGATCAACATGGAATACGAGTCCATTGAGGGAACCATCAAGCTGTATAACAACCAGGTGTTTATCGCGGACAATATCAAAGAGGTTATCCCGGAGTTCCTGCTTTTGTTAAAGGGCGTCATCGACTGCCCGGATCTGCCGCTGAACGTGTCCAGGAGCGCGCTGCAAAACGACGGCTTTGTGAAGAAGATCTCCGACTATATCACCAAGAAGGTGGCGGATAAGCTGTCCGGAATGTGCAAGACCCAGAAGGAGGAATATGAGAAGTACTGGGACGATATTGCGCCCTTCATCAAATTCGGCTGCTTAAAGGACGAGAAGTTCTGCCAGAAGATGACGGATTACATTCTCTTTAAGAATCTGGACGGCAAGTACCTGACCCTGCCGGAGTGCCTGGAGGTCAACAAGGTCGATCCCGACGAGGTTTCCGGCGAAGCGGTGGACGAAAACGGCGAGAAGGTGGAGGCCGAGATCGTTGAGGAGCCCGGAGCGGAAGACGGGGCCAAAGCCGCGGACGAAGCAGATTCGACAGAGGAAAAGAAGGAAAAGACCATCTACTATGTGACCGACGAACAGCAGCAGAGCCAGTACATCAATATGTTTAAGGCGGCCAAACTGGACGCGGTGATTCTGCCGGAGCGCATCGATCAGCCTTTCATTTCCCAGCTGGAGGCGAAGAACGAGGGCATTCATTTTGCCCGCATCGACGCCGATCTGACGGACGTTTTCAAGGCTAAGACCGGGAAAAAGGCGCAGGAGGAGTTAAAGGCCCAGGGCGAGAAGCTGGAAAAGCTGGTACGCAAGGCCCTCAAAAACGATAAGCTCAAGGTGACGGTGGAGAAGCTGAAAAACAAGAAGGTGTCTTCCGTCCTGACCGTTTCCGAAGAAACCAGACGGATGCAGGATATGATGAAGATGTACGGCGGCAATATGGATATGGGAATGTTTGGCGGAGAGGGAGAGACGCTGGTGCTCAACGCCGCCCACCCGCTGGTCGCCTATCTGACCGGCCATGAGGACGGGGAAAATGCCAAGCTCATCTGCGAACAGCTTTACGATCTGGCGAAGCTGCAGAACGCGCCGCTTTCCCCGGAGGCGATGACCAAGTTTGTCACCCGCTCCAATGAGATCATGATGCTTCTGGCCAAATAAAGTTCCTTTTGACAGCTAAAAAATGCCGGAAAAGGCGGCAAAGAGACGGTATCTGCTCTTTGCCGCCTTTGTGTTTGCTGTCCGATGCTGCCCCATTATCCGGGCTCCGAGATTCTGGTCACGGCCACATAGACGCTGGAAATTTTATACCAGGTGGTATAATCCACAATGCCGGTTTCCGGCAGATTGAACACGTTCTGGAAGACGCGCACCGCTTCCGCCGTCTGCTCCCCGTAGACGCCGTCTGCTGTCACCCGCGGGATGGCAGGATAATTCTGGGCAATCCGGTTGAGCTGCTCCTGCATCTGCCGCACCTTTTCCCCGGTGGAGCCTACAGAAAGGTTGTAGCCGGGCCAGGAGGAGGGCACACCGCTGATGGCCGTGGCCGTATTGATGAACATATCGCTGCCGTAGTAGTAGCGGATAATCTCGATAGCGGAATATCCCTGATCGCCCAGATATTTGGAGCCCCACTGGGAAAGCCCCTGGCAGGTCACGCGCTGTCCGTCGCAGTAGCTGGTAAAAATGGGCTGGCGCACGCCGGGGCGGGAGAGATAATTGGCAAAGACCGTATCCACCAGCCGGTCGATGTTGCTGTAGGTGTTGCGCCCGTAAATAAATTTATGATCGTAGGCGGTGGAGGAGGTGATTGTAAAGGGGTAGCCCCTGCTGGGGTACCATTCTGTGTAGACCCGGTTCAAGGTAAAGGACTGGATGGCCAGGATGTTGGCGTAAAGGGTGCTTTCTGGCCAGGTGGCATAGATCTCGGAGGAGGCCACGTTTTTGATGTAATCGCGGTACCGGATGTAGTAATTGGGCGCGGAGGCGTCGTTGGGCTCTCCGTCGTGCACGATAATGTATTCCGGAATGACCACGCGGCTCAATACGATTTCTCCGGTCTCCGGATCCGTCTTGAGTTCTTCCTCCGGGATTTTGGCAGGGTAGTCGCCAAAGAGCGTATGATCCGGAATGCGGATATCCTCCTGCGATTCGCCTTCCGCCACCTCCTCCGGGTTCATGGAGACGGACTGGATGCTTTCTTCATTGGGAAGGATTTCGGAGCCCGTAACGGACACGGTTTCGTAGCCGGGGGCCGTAATGCGGATGTTATAGTCCGTATAGGGGCGGGGCTGATCCGGCTCCTGGGAATAGGCGGGATTGGGGGCCGGCAGGGAAATGACGCCGGTCTGCCCGGATTCGTCGGTGACAAGCTGTTCGATCACCAGGTCCGGCGTATCGCTGTCGGAAATGGAAACGGAAGCGCCCGGTATGGGAAAAAACCCTACCGAGGAAGTGACATTGATCCGGAGGGTGCCCGAAAAGGGATCGTCCGTCTGTGCAGCGCAGATGGGATTTGCCATAAAAAACCTCACGATAGCAAGAAGGCCGGGGAGAAAACGCCTCTTTTGCGCGCCCCGGCCTTTTTTCCTTGCTAGGATCATATGTGGAGAAACCAAAAAGGTTCCTTTAGGCTCAGTCCAGATTGAGGTTTTTCTTCATGATGTAGTGACACAGGAAGAAGGCCGCGCCACTGAGCACAAGCTCTGCCAGAAACAGGGAGAGGTAGAGCTGATGAAACAGGGTAGACAAAGACTGGGTCAGACCGGACATCTCCAGATCCACGGAGCTTATGGCAAAGCCTGTCACCGGAGGCAGCAGAAAGACGGACGCCGCGGTCTGCGTCAGCGTGTACAGCCCCAGGTAACAGAGGATGGAGCCGATCAGCTTATGCCGCCCGAACAGCTGTCCTAAGCTGATGGCGGAAAAGAGCACAAGAACCGAGTACAGGCAGCCTGTCAGGGTGTAAGGCACAAAAAACAGCAGAAGCTCCAGGGGCCCGGAACCGACGATGATGTACAGCATTTCCCGCAGAGCGTCCACAGAGCCCTCCGGCATTGCCGCAAATTTCGGCACGGCAATGCACGTGATCGGCAGAATGATCAATTCTGCAAGGCTGGTCAGATAGTACCAGACAGCGGCGATGACGGCCTTGGACGCGATGAGCTTCCAGGCGGGCAGGGGCAGCGTGTGCATCAGATATCCTTCATCCGTATACAGATTCTTATAAAAGCGAATCCCGAAGTAAAGACCTGCCAACAGCGTGATGGCACCGATGCCGAAGCAGTAAAAGATGAATATCGACAGCTTTCCCGGATTGACTTCTACGTCGGCGGGCAGAGACGGCGTCAGGGAAAAATAAGCCGCAGCGGCCGCCGACAGGGCCAGCTGTGTCAGCAGGGCCAGAAACGGGATTTTCCAGGTTTCCTTTCCTTCATGGATAATCAGTTTTTTCAACATGCGAACACCTCCCGGAAATATGCGTCTACGGATTTTGCCTGTGCGCTGCGGAGATCCTCCACGCTGGAGGAGAGCAGGATTTTTCCATCCCGGAGGAAAATGACGTCGTCCAGAATTTTCTCGATATCCGCAATCAGGTGTGTGGAAAGCAGAATGGTTGCTTCCCCGTCAAAATCCTGGATAATGGTTTGCAGAATGTAGTCCCTGGCGGCGGGATCCACGCCGGCGATGGGTTCGTCCAGGATATACAGCTTTGCCCGGCGGCTCATGACCATGGCAAGCTGCACCTTCTCCTTCGTTCCCTTGGACAGGGATTTCAGAGGACTGCGCAGCGCCACCTGCAGGGAGTCCAGCATGGACATCGCCTTTGGCCGGTCAAAATCCGCGTAAAAATCCGTAAAGTAGGAGAGCAGATCCTTCACCCGCATGGCATCGGGCAGATAGGAGCGCTCCGGCAGGAAAGAGACACAGGCCTTGGTGGCCGTCCCGGGCTGCGCCCCGTCGATGAAAATGGTTCCTTTGTCCGGCACCAGAAGGCCGTTCATCAGCTTGAGAAGGGTGGTTTTGCCGCTTCCGTTGGGCCCCAGCAGGCCGATGATGCGGCCGTGGGGAAGCTCCAGGCTGATATGGTCCAGCGCAATCTTGCTGCCGTAGTGTTTGGTCAGGTCCGAAATGGAAACGAGACTGTCTGTCGGATGTTCACTCATGTCCGTGTCCTCCTTCTTTTTCTTTCTTTTGGTTCAGCAGGGCCCAGATTTCTTCCTGCGAAAAGCCCAGCCGTCCCATCTGTTCCCAGAACTGTTCCAGCTGTTCTGACGCCAGCTCCGCCCGCGCCTGTAAAATGCGTCCGGTATCCTGGGTGACGATGCGCCCGGAGGTCCGCATGGTGACCACGAGTCCGGTTCGTTCCAGTTCCGTAAACGCTTTCTGCATGGTGTTGGGGTTCACGCTGGCCTGCGCCGCCAGATCCCGCACGGTGGGCAGCCGCGAACCGGGGGGATAATAACCGGATACGATCTGTGTTTTCAGCCGTTCCACAAGCTGTGCCCAGATGGGCCGATCAGAATCGAGTGTCCAAGGCATTATCTTCTCCTTTCTTTTTGTTGTATTATTTGATTAGTACAATCATATTACACGACAAGGGAATTGTCAAGTGTCTTTTTTTGTGGGAAAAATGGATGCCGGTCCGGCGAACAGAGGTTGCAACACCGGGCGAAATGGTTTACAATAACAATAGATTGGGGCGTATGGCGTAAGCAGTATGGAAAAGGATTTTGGGAGGAACTGTCCATGCGGGAAATGAGAGAGCGGATTTGCGCCGGGGACTTTTGTCCTGTGGAAGGGTCCTTGAACTTCGCGGTCAGACAGGTGGAGTTTCAGGTCCCGCCGGACGGGTATGCAGAGGGGTTTTTTGAGATAACCGGAAGCGGAAACGGTGTCCCGGAGGGGATTGTGCGCTGTGCAGACGAGCGGATGACCTGTCCGGCCCCCTGGTTTTGCGGGGAGACAGAACGCGTTGCCTATCGTTTTGACGCGGCGCAGATGCAGGACGGACAGACGAGGGAGGGCCGTTTTTTTATTGTATCCAATTATGGCGAATATGAACTGCCCTGGCGGGCGCAGATTCAGGAACAGCCTGCCGCCTCCTCTCTTGGCGAAATCGGTTCTTTATTGCAGTTTGTCAATCTGGCGCGGGCCAGATGGCAGGAGGCGGTGCGGTTCTTTTATTCGCCCTGTTTTGAAAAGCTCTGTCGGGATCAGGAGGAGCTGACGCAGCTTTACAGAGGGCTGTCCGTCTGCCGCGGAAACGAGAACAACGTGGAAGAATTTCTCGTGGCGTCCCACAGAAAACAGCCGCTTTCCTATACGGTAAACAAAAAGGAGATCTTTCTTACCGACGTCAGGGACAACATGAGCGAGGAACTGTCCGTTTCGCGGATCGGCTGGGGGCCGGTGGGACTTTGGGCGGAAACCAGGGGCGATTTTCTGTCCTTGGAGAAGCACCGTCTGACGGAGGACGATTTTGTGGGGAGCCAGTGCCGGCTGTCCCTGTTTTTTGACGAAGGAAAGATGCACGGCGGGAAAAACTTCGGAGAGGTGATTCTGACCTGGGGACGGGGCAGCCTGACAGTTCCCGTCACAGCGCAGAAGCGGACGCGCCCTTCGACGGCGGCCAGACGGCACGAAAGGCAGCTGCGGGCCTGCACCTACGAGCTGGTGGACCTGTACCAGAATTACCGGATGAAGAAGCTGGATGCCGCAGACTGGCGGGAAAAGGCGTATGCCTGCGTGCGCAAGATGTCGGATCTTTCTCCCGAAAAGAGCGTTGCGCCCAAGCTGTTTTACGCGCAGCTTCTGCTGACGGAGGGAAAGACCCAGGAGGCGGAGTGGGTGCTGCGCCGGGTACAGGACTGGCTGGACGACGCGCCGCCGGCGGTGTACTGCTATTATCTGTATCTGACCACGCTTTCGGATCGGGAAGAAGGGTATGTGCGCCGGACCACATTGGAAATCGAGGAAATCTTTTCCCAAAATCCGCAGGACTGGCGAATCGCGTGGCTGATCCTGTTCTTGTCCCGTCAGCTGGGACGCAGCGCAGCGCGCAAATGGAGTTTTCTGGAAGGACAGTTTGCGGCAGGATGTGCCAGCCCGGTGCTCTATCTGGAGGCGCTGGTGCTGCTCAACGCCACGCCCACCCTTCTGGAAAAGCTGGATTTGACGGCCCGCCGGATTCTGCTTTACGGCGCAAGGCACCAGATCCTGGGCAGGGATCTGATGATGCAGGTGCTCTCCCTGATCAACCGGGAAAAATATTTTGATCCTGTCCTGTACCGGATTCTGACGCTGTATTGGGAAAAAAGCAGGGACTCAGAGACGCTGCAGGCGGTGTGTACGATGCTGGTCAAGGGCGGAAAAACCGGGGCGCAGTACTATCCCTGGTATCTGCGGGGCGTGCAGGAAAAGTTCCGGATCACCAGGCTGTACGAGCACTATATGAGGAGCCTGGATCCGGAGGCAGAGACCGAGATCCCCAAAAGCGTCCTGTTGTATTTCGCCTATCAGAGCAATCTGGATCCGGAGTACGCGGCCTGTCTGTACGCCTATGTGGAAAAGCACCGGCAGGAGGATCCGGATCTGTACGCTGCATACCGGCCGCAGATGGAGCCGTTTGTGATCGAACAGCTGTATAAAGGCCGGATCAGCGGCCATCTGGCCTATCTGTACCGTTCCCTGCTGGGCGGCAGTCTTTTTACGCCGGACAACGCGCGGGCGCTGGCGCCGCTTTTGTGCACGGCAGAGGTGCAGACGTCGGAGACGGCCAAGCGGCTTGTGGCAGTGCCGCTGCTGCAGGAGGAAGAAAAGGTCTGTATACTGCGCCGCGGCAAAGGGTATGTGGCGCTTTGCAGCGCCGGGGATATGCTTTTTGTGGAGGACGAGAACAGGAACCGGATCTGTATCCGGGAGACGGCGGTTCGCAGGCCGCTGTTTGAAAAGGACAGCCTGTTTGAACGGACGGCGCCCTATGCCGCCAATGCGCTTTTGTTTCATCTCTGGGCCGTCTCGGAAGGAAACGCCCCCGTGGAGGACGCTGCGGCGGACAGCTACCGGTGCATCGCGCAGAGCGCAGGGGTGCGCAGGCCGTTCTTACAGAAGGTCAATGCCGGTCTGCTTTGTTACTATGGAAAACAGGAGCGGGAAACGGAAGAAAAAGGGCTCCTTTTGCGCCTGAATCCGGAGGACGTGTCCATGCAGGATCGGGCGGATACGGTGCTGCGTCTGGTGTCCGCAGGGTTCTATGAGAAGGCCTACCGCTGGATGTGGGGAATGGATGCGGCTGCGTTTGACGCGGGCGTTCTGATGCGGCTGTGCAGCCGGCTGCTGGAGGCGCAGCTGTTTTTGGGGGAGGAACGGCTGACCCAGCTGTGTTTTCAGACGGCGGCCCGGGGCAAGTACGATGCGCGCATGCTCCGGCACCTGGCGGACAATTACTGGGGGAGCGCCGCCCAGATGGAGGCCGTCAAGGTCACGGCGGAGGGCTTTGAACTGGATACCTTTCCGCTCTGTGAGCGGATCATGGTGCAAATGCTCTACATCGGACGGGATGTGACCGAACGGATGGATTTGCTGAGACAGTATACGGCGGGGGGCGGCAGCAGCGAGATACAGCTGGCGTTTCTGCACCGCTGCGCCTACAGCTATGTGAAAAAGCAGCAGCCCATCCACGGCTATATGGTGCACAGTATCCTCCGGCTGTACCGGCAGAAGGAGCCGGTGGGCGATCTGGAACGGCTGGCCTGTCTGCAGTATTCTGCCGGGAATCAGGCCCGGCTGTCCCGTGCGCAGGAAGAAGCCGTCGGAAAGATGGGGGAGGAACTGCTGAAGGCAAACAAGGCGGTGCCTGCGCTCCGGGAACTGGCAGGGCTGGTGCCGGGGGCCAGGCTGTGGCAGGACAGAACCTTTGTGGTATACCGCGGCAGCGCCGGGGCAGAGGTAGTGCTCAACTATCGGATCCTGCAGGAGGGCAGGGAACAGGATGCGTATCAGAGCCTGCCCATGCAGCACATCTGCGAGGGCTATTTCTGTACGCCGTTTTTGCTGTTCCCGGGGGAAAGCCTGCAGTACTATGTGACAGAGGCCCAGGATCCTTCGGCCATCATGGAAAGCGGTCTGCTAAAAGCACAGGAGCCAAAACGGGCAGGGAGTACCCGTTACGGACTGCTTTGCAGCGCCGCGGCCGCACAGCTGGAAGGCGGACAGCGGCAGGAAATGGAAACGCTGAAACAATATTTGTATACCGATTTTTGTGTGAACGGACTGTTCGGCATACAGGAGTGAGAGAAGGAAAAGAAAAATGTTTTCAGAGCGCAGACAGACGGCGGACAGGGAAAACCGGGAAGGCGCGGTAGCCGGGTATGATTTTGGGAGCCGGTACGTGCAGATCAGCTATTGCCTGCCAAACGGGAAGCAGCCGGAGACCGTCAGCCAGGTGGCAGGAGAGGAAGAATACATGATTCCGGCGCTTTTGGCCAAGCGGACGGATCGGGAGCTGTGGCTGTACGGCAGTCAGGCCCAGGAGGCGGTAGAGAAAGGCGAGGCGGACCCCGTCCGGGATCTGCTTGCCCTGGCGGCCCGTGCAAAACCGGTGGAGGTGGGAGGGCAGTCTTACGATCCGGTGGCGCTTTTGTCCCTGTTTCTCAAACGGACTTTGTCTCTGCTGACGCCCATCCTGGATCCGGATTGGATCCGGGCGTTCGTGTTTTCGGTGGAAGAAGTGACCCGGCCCGTCATCGAGGCGATCAACGCCGCCGCAGCCATGCTGGATTTCAAGACGGAGCGGGTGTACGTCATCGGAAGGGCGGAGAGCTTTTTTTACTATAACATCCATCAGCCGGAGGAACTCTGGACGAAGGATGTGCTGCTGTGCGATCTGGCCGCGGACCCTCTCAAGACGCTGCTCTTTTCCGTCAACAGGAACACGACGCCGGTGGCTTCTTTTGTGGAGGAAGGGGAAAGGACGGATATCCGACGGCCTGTCAAAACCGGCGATGAAATAGAAGATGAGCGCAGCGGGATGCGGCTGGATCAGGCCTTTTTGGGCGCGCTGACCGATCTGTTTTCCAAACGGCAGATTTCTACCGTCTATCTGATCGGAGAAGGGTTTGACGGCGAGTGGTACCGGGAGTCTTTGCCGGTGCTGTGCCGGGGACGGCGGGTGTTTCGGGGCAACAATCTCTACAGCAAGGGCGCCTGTTATGCCGCCAGACAGCGGCTTTCTCCCCGGAGCGAAAAGGCCTATGCCTTTCTGGGCAGGGATATGCTGCGGGCCAATCTGGGGATGTATGTGTCCCGCCGGGGAAAGGACGCATATCTGGCCCTGTTTGACGCAGGCGAAAACTGGTACGACGCCAAAAAGGAATGCGAGTTTCTATTGGAAGAAAAGGACACCTTCACGCTGCGGATCACGCCCCTGGATGGGAAAGAGATCCGGGAGGTGCAGGTGACCTTAAACGGACTGCCAAAGCGGCCCTTCCGTGCGTCCCGGATCCGGCTGCGCGTGGAGATGGAGGACGTTTCGACGGTTCATGTCAGTATGGAGGATCTCGGATTCGGGGAGTTTTTCCCTGCCACCCATAAGTTCTGGGAGGAGACGATCCGGCTGTAGGGCGGCCAGAAACCGCGGAGGAAGAAATGGGACGGGTTTATTTATGCCTTGGGAAAAGCGCGGAGGTTCCTTACTTTTTTGAACGTGCCAGGACGCATATCTGGAACGTAGAGGAGCTGTGCTATTTTGTAAAAGAGAACGCCTGGGTCCTGGATCCGGAGGTGTTAAAAAGCGGGCTGACAGAGTGGCTGGAGACACAGTGTATGCTGCCGGAGCTTTCGCAGAAGCTGTCCCTTGCCTTACAGGGGCCCAATCCGGTTCCGGAGTTTGTCCGGACGCTGTTTTCCTATACGGGCTATTTTTCGCCGCAGGACGCAGCGCAGGTGGAGAAAATCCTGGAGATCAATGCAAATTCCAGCGAAGTGGAACGCGTGAAGGCCCGGGGAGACGCTTTTTTGCAAAGCGGGCGGTACGCGGCAGCGCTGCGGGAATATGAAACGCTGACGGACGGTCTGACCGGAGCGGATCCGGCCTTTTTGGGAAAGGTGTACCATAACCGCGGCGTGGCCCAGGCACGGCTGTTTTTCTTTGACGAGGCGGCCGGTTCCTTTGAGCGGGCCTGGCGGCTGACAAGAAGTCAGGACAGCGCGAAGCAATTTCTGATTGCGAAACGGTTTGCGCTGGGGGAGAAGGAGTATGTGAATTTCCTGGCGGACAAGCCGGATCTGTATGCGGCTTCCTTAAAGCTGGAGGAAGCGATGCAGCGCTGCAATGCCGCCTGGGAGGATTCCGGGGAGGCCGCTTTTTTAGAGCGGATGGAACAGGCCTGTCAGAACGGGGCCGCTCACATCGGGCGGCAGATGGCAAAGGAAAAGGTGGAAAAACTCAAGGAAGCCTACCGAAACTGTGTGGACGCATAGGGCAATAGCGGCAGGGGCGTCTCAGAGCCGGTGAAAGACAGGCTTTCGGTTCTCAAAGGTGCAGTAGTGGGAAAAGCCGCATTCCTGCAGTACGTCTGCGGCCCTGTGAAAATAGGAAGCGATATCCTGCGGACAGTGGGCGTCCGATCCGACGGTGAGAATCTCCCCGCCCAGTTTCCGGTAGCGCTTCAAAAACGGGAGACAGGGATGGGGCTGGGAGAGTCCTTTTCTCAGTCCGCCGGTGTTGAGTTCGATTCCTTTCCCGTTTTCCAGCAGATGATCGATCATACGGTCGAACAGATCCGCGTATTTTTCGTAGCAGTACCCCCGATCCTGAAAGCGGCCGTAACGGATGACATAGTCGATGTGTCCGTAGACGTCATAGTCCGAAAAGGCGTTCATGCAGGTCAGGGTTTCTTCAAAGTAGCGGCGGTAGGCTTCCTCGTCGCTTCTGCCTTCAAAATAGGCGGGTTCGTAAGGGTCCATCCGATCTACCAGATGGGTGGAGGCAATGATAAAATCGAAGCGGTAGGACGAAGCGTAGCGGCTGTTTTTTTCTCCCAGAAAGGGCTGCATGCCCAGTTCCACGCCAAAGCCCAGCCGGATCTGTCCTTCATATTTTTGGCGCAGATGCTGCAGCGCGTCCTGATAGGCGTCGGTGTCCAGTTCAAAATAACCGGCGGGAAGCTGGGGACCGGTGGGAAAATCCAGATCCATGTGCTCCGTAAAGCACAGCCCTTCCAGTCCCAGAGAGACGGCCCGTTGAATCATTTCTTCCATGGGCGCGTCGGAGTCTCCGGAAAAACAGGAATGCAGATGGCAGTCAGATAAAATGGGCACGGCAGAACACCTCCGGTTTTGTGTTTATCATAACAATAGCACAGCCGTTTTGGCTTCGCAAGAAGAAACGGCGGTACGGAAGAAAGGAACGGACAGCTGATGGAACAGGAAAAGAAGGAAGAAAGAAAAGTCGATCCCAAAGACAACAGACTGCAATACTGCGGCCGCCTGGAGGACGAGGATCCGGGCGCGCCGGTTTTTCTGCTGCCGGGCAGTTTTGTGCGCATGACCTTTACCGGTTCCTCCCGGGTGAAAGCCGTGCTGAACAACCACAGGTTCTATTACGATTCCTGGGTGGGAGCGCTGTTGGACGGGCACCAGGAGAAATACCGGATTGAGAAGGACGATTGCCCTGTGGAGGTGACGCTGTTTGAAAATCTTTCCCCGCAGGAGACCCACTGTGTCACGCTGTTCAAACGGATGGACAACTGCCATGAGTTTACTTTCCTGGGGTTCCTTCTGGACCCGGGGGCCCGGGTGCTGCCTTCTCCTGCGCTGCCGGAGAGGCGGATGCTCTTTTTTGGAGATTCCGTGACCGCCGGGGAGGTATCCGAGGCGCTGGATTTTGCAGGGAAACCGGATCCGCCCCACAACGGGGAGTACCACAATGCCTACTATTCCTATGCGCTGACCGCCGCGCGGCTGCTGCACGCCCAGGCCCATCTGGTGGCCCAGGGGGGCATCGCGCTTTTGGATCACACGGGTTACTTTATGGACGGACAGATTGGAATGGAAAGCTGTCATGACCGGATCCGCTTTTATCAGGAGAGGGGTGAACGCAAACGCTGGGATTCGGCGCGCTACCGGCCGCAGGTGATCGTGGTTGCCATCGGGCAGAACGACGCCTGGCCCAGGGACATCATGAAGGAAGATTACGAGGGCAGGGAGGCGGCGCACTGGAGAAAGCGCTACGGGGAATGGATCCGTCTGCTCCGGGACACGTACCCGGAGGCGTGGATCGTGCTGACTACGACCATTCTTTTTCACGATGAAAACTGGGACAAAAGCATCGGTCAGGTCTGTGCACAGCTGGCCGATCCGAAGGTGGTGCAGTTTTTATATTCCAGAAACGGCAAAGGGACGCCCGGCCATGTGCGGGCCCAGGAGGCCATGGAAATGGCCCGGGAGCTGAGCCGCTTTCTGGAGCCGTTGTTTGGTGAAAAAGGCTGATTTTGCGCGGCCCGGCGGCTTTTCCAATTATTTTCGATTTACATCTTGATATTTTGGAATAAATTAGGTAGAATAGAGGCGATGATAAAATTTTGTCAAGCGATCCGCCAATCCCGCGGAAGGCATGACAAAACATTATAAAATCATTTTTAGGAGGAAACGAAAATGGCTGTAAAAGTTGCTATCAATGGTTTTGGCCGTATTGGCCGTCTGGCTTTCAGACAGATGTTCGGTGCGGAAGGCTTCGAGATCGTTGCGATCAACGACCTGACCTCCCCCAAGATGCTGGCGCATCTGCTGAAATATGATTCCACCCAGGGCAGATATGCTCTGGCTGATACCGTGAGCGCAGGCGAGGATTCCATCACCGTCAACGGCACCGAGATCAAGATCTATGCGGAAGCGAAGGCCGCCGATCTTCCCTGGGGCAAGCTGGGTGTGGACGTTGTTCTGGAGTGCACCGGCTTTTATACCTCCAAGGCAAAGGCGCAGGCCCATATCGATGCCGGCGCGAAGCACGTTATCATTTCCGCTCCTGCGGGCAACGATCTGCCGACCATCGTTTACAACGTAAACCATGAGTCCCTGACCACTGCGGACACGATTATTTCCGCAGCTTCCTGCACCACCAACTGCCTGGCTCCTATGGCGAAGGCCCTCAATGACGCTTATCCGATTCAGTCCGGTATTATGTGCACGATCCATGCGTACACCGGCGATCAGATGACGCTGGACGGCCCTCAGAGGAAGGGCGATCTGAGAAGATCCCGCGCGGCTGCGGTGAACATCGTTCCCAACAGCACCGGCGCTGCCAAGGCAATCGGCCTGGTTATTCCCGAACTCAACGGCAAGCTGATCGGTTCCGCACAGCGCGTTCCGACCCCTACCGGTTCCACCACGATCCTGACCGCGGTTGTGAAGGGCGCTCCCACCAAGGAGTCCATCAACGCGGCGATGAAGGCGGCTTCCAACGAGTCCTTCGGCTACAATGAGGACGAGATCGTTTCCAGCGATATCATCGGCATGACCTTCGGCTCTCTGTTCGATGCGACCCAGACCATGGTTCTGCCTATCAGCGACGACCTGGCGGAGGTTCAGGTGGTTTCCTGGTACGACAACGAAAATTCCTACACCAGCCAGATGGTTCGCACCATCAAGCATTTCGGCAAGCTGCTGGGCGCGTGAGGTAAGAAAACGGATGCGGCAGGCATTTGCCGGCGCATCGTATAACGTGCAGTACCAAAGCAGGAATAGGCTCAACAGGGGTCCGGTCCATAGGGCCGGGCCCTTTTTCAAACCAGAATAAAGGAGGTTCCCATTATGGGATTGAACAAGAAATCCGTTGACGATATCAACGTCAAAGGCAAGAGAGTGCTGGTGCGGTGTGATTTCAACGTACCGTTAAAGGAAGGCGTGATTACGGACGAAACCCGTATTGTGGCGGCTCTGCCCACCATTCAGAAGCTGATTGCCGACGGCGGCAAGGTGATTCTGTGTTCTCATCTGGGCAAGGTGAAAAACGGCCCCAACGAAGGGGAGTCCCTGGCTCCGGTAGCGGCCAGACTGTCCGAGAAGCTGGGCAAGGAAGTGAAATTCGTATCCGACTATCATGTGACCGGAGAAGCGGCTACTGCCGCGGTGGCGGCCATGAAGGAGGGCGATGTGGTGCTCCTGCAGAACACCCGGTTCCGCGGCGCAGAGGAGACGAAGAACGGAGAAGAATTTTCCAAGGAGCTGGCGGATCTGGCGGACGTGTATGTCTGCGACGCTTTCGGGTCTTCCCACAGGGCGCATGCGTCCGTGGCCGGCGTGACGAAGTTTATCACCGCAAAGGGCGGCGACAATGCGGTCGGTTATCTGATGCAGAAGGAAATCAATTTCCTGGGCAATGCGGTGGAGAATCCGGTGCGTCCTTTCGTTGCCATTCTGGGCGGCGCGAAGGTGGCCGATAAGCTCAACGTCATTTCCAACCTGCTGGAGAAGTGCGACACGCTGATCATTGGCGGCGGCATGGCCTTTACGTTCCTGAAGGCGCAGGGCTATGAGGTCGGCAACTCTCTGGTGGACGACACCAAGCTGGATTACTGCAAGGAGATGCTGGACAAAGCGGCCAGCCTGGGAAAGAAGCTGCTGCTTCCCGTGGATACCACCATTGCGGCGGCGTTCCCGAATCCCATCGACGGCCCCATCGAGATTTCCTATGTGGATGCCGATAAGATTCCTTCCGATATGGAAGGACTGGACATCGGTCCCAAGACGCAGGCGCTGTTTGCGGACGCGGTGAAGTCCGCTAAGACCGTGGTATGGAACGGCCCCATGGGCGTGTTCGAGAACCCGACTTTGGCGGCGGGCACCATTGCGGTGGCCAAGGCGCTGGCGGAGACCGACGCCATCACCGTAATCGGCGGCGGCGATTCTGCCGCGGCAGTCAACCAGCTGGGCTTTGCGGATAAGATGAGCCACATTTCCACCGGCGGCGGCGCTTCCCTGGAATTTTTGGAGGGCAAAGAGCTTCCCGGCGTAGCGGCGGCAGATGACAAGGCAGAGTGAGGAGAAAGTTATGGCAAGAAGAAAGATCATTGCAGGCAACTGGAAAATGAACATGACGCCCAGTCAGGCGGTCGCCCTGTGCGATACCTTAAAGGATCTGGTGGCAACCGACGAGGCGGACGTGGTATACTGCGTGCCTGCCATCGATATTGTTCCCGTGGTGGAAGCTGTGAAGGGAACCAATGTGGAAGTGGGCGCGGAGAATCTGTATTTTGAAGACAAGGGCGCCTATACCGGGGAGATCTCTGCGGAGATGCTGGTGGATGCGGGCGTGAAATACGTCATCATCGGCCATTCCGAGCGCAGGGATTATTTCAAGGAGTGCGACTGTCTGCTGAATAAGAAGGTGAAGCAGGCGTTCAAGGCGGGTCTGATCCCGATCCTGTGCTGTGGCGAAAGCCTGGAGCAGAGGGAGATGGGCGTGACGATGGACTGGATCCGTCTGCAGATCAAGTCCGATCTGACAGGGGTGACAGCCGATCAGGTAAAAGAAATGGTCATTGCCTACGAGCCCATCTGGGCCATCGGCACCGGCAAGACCGCTACCACCGGGCAGGCCCAGGAGGTCTGCAAGGGCATCCGCGACTGCATCGCAGAGATCTATGATACGGATACCGCCGAGGCGGTTCGTATCCAGTACGGCGGTTCCGTCAACGCCGGCAACGCGGCGGAGCTGTTTGCACAGCCCGACATCGACGGCGGTCTGGTGGGCGGCGCTTCCCTGAAAGCGGATTTCGGTAAGATTGTAAACTACAAATAAGAACAAAAAGCGGGAGCGGCGGGCGCGTGCGATAATTGCGGCGCCCGCCGTTTTTGGAAGGGAGAAGGCGATGGCGTCCTGGATGGTACTATGAAAGAAAAATGGATTCGTTTTATGCGGGGCCGTTATGGGGCCGATTCTCTTTGCCGGTTCCTGTCAGGGCTTTGTCTGGTCTTTTTGGTGATCTCTGTTTTTTCCCATCGTCAGATCTGGTATCTTCTGGCGCTGCTTGTGCTGATAGAAAACTATTTCAGAATGTTTTCCAGAAACATTCCGAAACGGTACGCGGAGAATCAGAAATATCTGGCGGCAACGGCCGTCCTCCGGCAGCGTCTGTCCCGTCACAGCGCGGCGCTGGCGCAGAGAAAGACGCATCGCATTTACAGATGTCCTTCCTGTGGACAGAAGATCCGGATTCCGAAGGGACATGGAAAGGTGGAGATCCGCTGTCCCAAGTGCAGCGCGGTTTTCACCAGAAAAAGCTGAGGGAAAGAAATGTTCGGTTATATCATTGTCAACAAGCCGGAGATGAAATTCCGGGAATTTGACTGCTATCATGCGGGTTACTGCGGCCTGTGCAGGAGCTTAAAAACGCGGCACGGCCTGACAGGGCAGATGACCCTCAGCTATGATATGACTTTTCTGGCCCTGCTTCTGGACGCCCTCTATGAGCCGGAAGCGCACAGGGGAAAAGGCAGATGTATCGCCCACCCGCTGCGCTCCCATGCGTTTTGCCGCACGGTTTTTTCGGATTACGCCGCGGACATGAACGTGCTGCTGTCCTATTATAAGGGACAGGACGACTGGCAGGACGAACGCAGGCTGTCCGGTCGTCTGACCGCATTTTTCCTGCAAAAAAAAGCGGTGCAAGTCGGACGGGAATATCCCGAAAAAGGGGAGCGGATCGCTAGACTGCTCTCCGAAATCCATTCCTATGAAACAGAGTGCGGCCGGGATCCGGACGCGGTCAGCGGCTGTTTCGGACAGATCATGGCGGAGGTTTTTGCCTGGCGCCATGACGAATGGGAGGAGACGCTTCGCCAAATGGGGTTTTATCTGGGAAAGTTTCTTTACCTGATGGACGCCTACGACGATATGGATCGGGACGAAAAGAACAAAAGCTATAACGTGTTTCTGCAAAAACGGGAGGAGTTTGAGCAGGAGACGGCCTTTGAACGGTACGTGAAAGAGACGCTGCAGCTGATGATGGCGGAGTGCTGCCGCGCGTTTGAACGGCTTCCCATTTTGGAGAATGCCGGGATCCTCAGAAATATTCTGTATTCCGGCGTGTGGTGCCGTTATGAGGCGCTGCAGGAGAAAAAATCGGATCGGCTGCGGCAGGGAGGAAAAGATGCGTAATCCCTATCAGGTGCTCGGCGTTTCGGAAAACGCGTCCGAGGAGGAGATCAAAAAAGCATATCGGAAGCTGAGCCGGATCTACCATCCGGACGCCAATGTCAACAATCCCAACAAGGCGCAGGCGGAGGAAAGATTCAAGGAGATCCAGCAGGCGTACCAGCAGATTATGAAGGAACGGGAGCAGGGCGGCGGCAGTTACGCCGGCGGCTCCTATGGATATGGAGGTACCCAGACAGGTTCCGGCAGCTTTGACGACTTTTTTGAACAGTTTTTCGGCGGCTATGCCGGCTATGGACAGGGCGGCGGCCGGACGGGGCGTGAAAACGCGCAGGAGGATCCCGATTCCATCCATATGCGGGCGGCGGCAAACTATCTCAACAGCAGACATTTTGCCGAGGCGCTGCATGTGCTCGACGGGATTTCCGAACGGACGGCCCTGTGGTATTATTACAGTTCCGTGGCAAATCAGGGAATGGGCAACAACGCGGCGGCGCTGGAGCAGGCGCAGAGGGCCGTTTCCCTGGATCCGCAGAATGCCGAATTTATCAACTGGAAGAACCGGCTGGAGGCCGGAGGGGCCTGGTATGCAGGCAGACAGGCGCAGTATGGCGGGATGCCGTCAGCAGCGGGCAGCAGCTTCTGCTGGAGGCTTTGCCTGGCGAACCTTATCTGCAATCTGTGCTGCGGCGGACGGATGTGTCTGTACTGCTAAACGGCGGTTTCGGGCAGCGCAAAAAAGGACAGGGACAGTTAAAAATCTCCATTGCAATTTTCAAAAGGCCGTGTTATAAATGCTTTTTGGATGTGCGAAAGGAGATTTTTTTATGGTAAAGGATATGACGCAGGGCAGCCCCAGAAAGCTGATTCTGGGGTTTGCCGTGCCCTTGATATTGGGAAATCTGTTTCAGCAGTTTTACAGTCTGGTAGATACGGTCATCGTGGGAAAATTTTTGGGCGTCACAAAGCTGGCCGCGGTGGGAGCCACCGGTTCCATCAACTTTTTGATCATCGGATTCTGCATGGGTGTCTGCAGCGGCTTTTCCATCCCCATTTCCCAGCGCTTTGGCGCGAAGGACGAAAAGGGGCTGCGCCGCTATGTGGCCAACAGCGCCTGGCTGGGCGCGGCGGTGGCGGTGGTTATGACCGCCCTGACGGTTCTGCTGTGCCGGCAGATTCTGATCTGGATGCGCACGCCTTCGGATATCATAGAGGATTCCTATCGCTATATTGTGATTATTTTTGCCGGTATCCCGGTGACGATTCTGTATAATCTCACCTCCGCGATTATCCGTTCCATGGGGGATTCCAGGACGCCGGTCTATTTTCTGACGCTGGCCGCCGGTCTGAATATTTTGCTGGATCTGTTCTGTATCCTGGTTCTGCATATGGGCGTGGCGGGCGCCGCCGTGGCCACCGTGGTTTCCCAGGCCGTCTCCGGCGTCTGCTGTCTGATTTTCATGATCCGGAAATTTGAAATCCTGCGGATGAGCAGGCAGGAGGCCAGGCCGCAGTTGAAGCTGATGCTGCGGTTGTTTTCCATGGGAGTTCCCATGGGGCTGCAGTATTCGATCACCGCCATCGGCAGCGTGATTCTGCAGAGTGCCGTCAATGTGCTGGGCTCCGCGGCGGTGGCTGCGGTGACGGCGGCGGGCAAGATCAGTATGTTTTTCAGCGTGGTCTTTGATTCCCTGGGCGCAACCATGGCCACCTACGCCGGGCAGAATATGGGCGCGCGGCGGGCGGATCGGATCCGGCAGGGCCTGCGGGACGCCAACATCATGGGGTGTATTTATGCGGCGGCCGCCTTTGTGGTACTTTTCTTCTTCGGGCGGTATATCGCCTATCTGTTTGTGGACGCGTCGGAGACGGAAATCTTAAATCATGTCCGGCAGATGCTTCTGGTAAACAGCGCGTTTTACGTATTTCTGGCCTTCGTGAATATTGTGCGTTTCCTGATACAGGGCGTGGGCTACTCGTCGCTGGCCATTTTTTCCGGCGTCAGCGAGATGATTGCCCGTTCCTTTGCCGGTTTTGTGCTGGTTCCGGCCTTCGGGTTTTCGGCGGTCTGCTTTGCCAACCCGCTGGCGTGGATCTTCGCCGATCTGTTTTTGTTCCCCGCCTATTTCTGGATCATGAAGCGCGTGGAGGAATACTTTGACGGCAGGCGGGTGCAGCTGTAGGACAGAAAATGCGGATTTTTGCAGAACCTTCACAGTTTATACATAATTTGCTGGTATACTTTCTTCAACGAGGAAAAAGGCCGGGACAAGCCTGGCAGGGAAAGGCGGCGCAGAGTATGGAAAAACGAAAAATCCTGGTGGTAGACGACGAGAGCAGGATGCGGAAGCTGGTGAAGGATTTTCTGCAGCGGGAAAATTTTGAGGTGCTGGAGGCCGGAGACGGCAGCGAGGCGCTGGACATCTTCTTTTCCCAGAAGGATATTGCGTTGATCCTTCTGGATGTGATGATGCCCAAAATGGACGGCTGGCAGGTGTGCAAAGAGATCCGCAGCTATTCCAAGGTTCCCATCATCATGCTGACCGCCAGAGGAGATGAAAAGGATGAACTGCAGGGCTTTGATCTGGGCGTGGACGAATATATTTCCAAGCCCTTCAGCCCGCGGATTCTGGTGGCCCGCGTGGAAGCCATCCTGCGGCGTACCCTGGAGGGAGCCGGCAGCGAACAGGTGCTGGAGGCCGGCGGGATCCGGCTGGACAAGACGGCCCATATGGTACAGGTGGACGGACAGGACGTGGAGTTAAGCTATAAAGAGTTCGAGCTGTTGTCCTATTTTTTGGAAAATAAGGGGATCGCCCTGTCCAGGGAGAAGATTCTCAACAATGTCTGGAACTACGATTATTTCGGGGACGCCCGCACCATTGATACCCATGTCAAAAAGCTGCGCAGCAAGCTGGGGGAAAAGGGCGATCTGATCAAAACCATCTGGGGCATGGGATATAAATTTGAAGCGTGAAGCGGCGGGAGGAAGCCATGAGAAATTCGATCCGCAGCCAGCTGGCGGTCATTTTTATCGGCCTGATGGCGGGCATGATCCTGCTGAGCTGGTTTGTCAACAATACGTTTCTGGAACGCTATTATATCCGCAACAAGCAGGAGGTGTTGCTGCGCGTCTACCAGGAGATGCAGCGGGCCGCGGACGGAGGCAGTCTGACCTCCGAAAGCTACGATCTGAAGCTTCAGCAGGACTGCGCCAAATACAATCTTTCGCTTCTGGTGGTGGATGTGGATTCCCGCACGGTCAAGATTTCCGGCAACGATTCCGATTTCATGCGGCGCCAGCTTTTGCAGCATGTTTTCACACAGTCCGGAGAAAACGCGCAGATCATGGAGAAAACGGATCGCTATACCATACAGCGGGTGGGCGATCCCCAGTCCCATATGGAATACATTGAGATCTGGGGAATACTGCCCAACCAGAACTTCTTTATTATCCGGACGGCGCTGGAGGGAATCAAGGACAGCGTGCGGATCGCCAACCGCTTCCTGGCCTATGTGGGAATTGTGGTCCTTTTGGCCAGCGGAGTTCTCATCTGGTTCGTTTCCCGCGGGATCACCAGTCCGATCCTGAGACTGACGGAAATCTCCCAGCGCATGACCCATCTGGATTTCGAGGCGCGCTACGAGGGAAAGGCGCACAATGAAATCGCGCTTCTGGGGGAAAATATCAACAAACTTTCCGATACCTTAAAGACCACGATCTCCGAACTGAAAACCGCCAACAACGAACTGGTGCGGGACATTCAGAAAAAAACCGAGATCGACGAAATGCGCCGGGAGTTTCTTTCCAACGTTTCCCATGAGTTGAAAACGCCTATCGCACTGATCCAGGGGTACGCAGAAGGGCTGCAGGAAGGGCTCTGCGAGGATGCGGAGAGCCGGCAGTTTTACTGCGAGGTCATCGTAGACGAGGCCTCCCGCATGAACGAAATGGTCAAAAAGCTGCTGGCCTTGAATGAACTGGAGTCCGGCAGGGACCAGGCGGTGATGGAGCGGTTCGATATCACAGCGCTCATCCGCAATTATCTGCAGTCGGCGCAGATTCTGGCCAGCCAGAACGGAATTGAGGTGAATTTCTGCCAGGAGCAGCCGGTCTATGTCTGGGGCGACGAGTTTCGGACGGAAGAAGCCTTTACCAATTATTTTTCCAATGCGGTCCATCACTGCAGCAAAGAAAAAAGAATTGAGATCCGCGTGGTGAACCGGGAAAAGCACGCGCGGATTTCGGTATTCAATACGGGAGAGCCGATTCCGGAAGAAGCGCTGCCGCATCTGTGGGAGAAATTTTATAAGGTGGATAAGGCCAGGACGCGGGAGTACGGCGGAAGCGGCATCGGGCTGTCCATTGTCAGGGCCGTCATGGAATCCATGAATCAGAATTACGGCGTAATCAACTATGAAAACGGCGTCTGCTTCTGGTTCGAGTTGGAGCTGGCGCAGCAGTAGGAGAGACGCTTTTTCGGGGGTTGTGCGCTTTTTGAAAAAAAGTGGTTGAAAAATGGTGACATTTAGGATACACTTGTAGAAGATTGAAAAGAGAGATTCTATCAGGAGGAAGAATTACTATGATTTCTGCAGGTGATTTCAGAAACGGCGTCACGATTGAATATGAAGGGAATATTTATCAGATCATCGAGTTCCAGCATGTGAAGCCCGGAAAAGGGGCGGCCTTTGTCAGGACCAAGCTGAAGAATATCAAGAACGGCGGCGTTGTGGAGCGCACCTTCCGCCCTACGGAGAAGTGCCCGACCGCGCGCATTGACAGAAGGGATATGCAGTATCTGTATCAGGACGGCGATCTCTATACGTTCATGGACATGGAAACCTACGATCAGATTTCCTTAAACAAGGACACCATCGGCGACGCGCTCAAGTTTGTCAAGGAGAATGAGACCTGCAGGATTTGTTCTCATAACGGCAGTGTGTTCGCGGTGGAACCTCCTCTGTTTGTGGAGCTTGCGATCACCGAGACGGAGCCCGGCTTTAAAGGGGATACCGCCACGGGCGCCAATAAGCCCGCCACGGTGGAGACCGGGGCGCTGGTGTACGTGCCTTTGTTTGTAAACGAGGGAGATGTGATTAAGATCGATACCCGGACGGGAGAGTATCTGTCCAGAGTCTGAGAATCGGGTGAAGCGGCCCCGGAATACGGTTTTTCGTATTCCGGGGTTTTTTGTGCCAAGCGTCTGGTTTGGCGCCCCTTCCGGGATATTTCTAAAAAAAGTATGAAATCGCAATTTTTGGAACAGAATAAGAAAAGAGACGATAAAAAGAGATAAAATAAGAAAACAAAAGAAAAAAAGAGTTTTAGAAGTTTATTTCATGTTGCATAATGGAGGAAAGGAATCTAATATACATTATAGTGTTTAGCACTCGATGACAAAGAGTGCTAACAAAACACAAAAGCAAGAAAATAATTTATATAAGGAGGCTGTAATCATGAAGTTAGTACCGTTAGGCGACAGAGTTGTGTTAAAGCAGTTGGTAGCGGAAGAAACGACCAAGTCCGGCATCGTTCTCCCCGGCCAGAGCAAGGAGAAGCCCCAGCAGGCGGAAGTCATTGCGGTAGGCCCCGGCGGTGTGATCGATGGCAAGGAAGTGAAGATGGAAGTCAAGGCCGGCGACCAGGTCATTTATTCCAAGTACGCGGGCACCGAAGTCAAGCTGGAGGACGAGGAATATATCGTTGTGAAGCAGTCCGATATCGTGGCGATTATCGAGGCATAACGGCAGCACAAGCATAAAGGAGGTTTTTTATCATGGCAAAAGAAATCAAATATGGCGCGGAGGCACGCAACGCGCTGGAAGCAGGCGTAAATAAACTGGCGGATACCGTCCGGGTGACCTTAGGGCCCAAGGGACGCAATGTGGCGCTGGACAAATCCTTTGGCGCTCCGCTGATCACCAACGACGGCGTGACCATTGCCAAGGAGATCGAACTGGACGACGCGTTTGAGAACATGGGCGCGCAGCTGGTGAAGGAGGTCGCAACCAAGACCAACGATGTGGCGGGCGACGGTACCACCACCGCCACCGTGCTGGCACAGGCGATGATCAATGCGGGCATGAGCAATCTGGCGGCAGGCGCCAATCCCATCATCTTAAGAAAAGGTATGCAGAAGGCGTGCGACTGCGCGGTGGACGCCATCGCCAAGATGGGGCAGACCGTGGACGGCAAGAACCATATCGCGAGAGTTGCGGCGATTTCCGCCGGCAGCGACGAGGTGGGTCAGATGGTAGCGGACGCCATGGAGAAGGTTTCCAACGACGGCGTAATCACCATCGAGGAAAGCAAGACCATGAAGACCGAACTGGATCTGGTAGAAGGGATGCAGTTTGACAGAGGTTATATCTCCGCTTATATGGCGACGGATATGGATAAAATGGAAGCGACGCTGGAAAATCCCTATATCCTGATCACGGATAAGAAGATTTCCAACATTCAGGAGATCCTGCCCCTGCTGGAGCAGATTGTCCAGTCCGGTTCCAAGCTCCTGATCATCGCGGAGGACGTGGAGGGCGAAGCGCTGACCACCCTGATTGTGAACAAGCTGCGCGGCACGTTCAGCGTAGTGGCGGTGAAAGCGCCCGGCTATGGCGACAGAAGGAAAGCCATGCTGGAGGATATCGCGATTCTGACCGGCGGTCAAGTCATCAGCTCCGAACTGGGTCTGGAGCTCAAGGAAGCGGATCTGAGTATGCTGGGCCGCGCGAAGTCCGTAAAGGTGCAGAAGGAAAACACCATTATTGTGGACGGCGAGGGAGACAGCGCCGCGATTCAGTCCAGAATTTCCCAGATCAAGAAGCAGATCGAAGAAACCACTTCCGATTTCGATAAGGAGAAGCTGCAGGAGAGACTGGCGAAGCTGGCCGGCGGCGTAGCGGTAATCCGCGTAGGCGCGGCTACCGAGACGGAGATGAAGGAAGCGAAGCTGCGTATGGAGGACGCGCTGGCGGCCACCCGTGCGGCAGTGGAGGAAGGCATCATCGCAGGCGGCGGATCCGCTTATATCCATGCGGCAAAGGATGTGCAGGCACTGGCCGATCAGCTGGAGGGCGATGAGAAGACAGGCGCCAGGATCGTGCTGAAGGCCCTGGAAGCGCCGCTGTACTATATTGCGGCCAACGCCGGTCTGGAGGGCAGCGTCATCATCAATAAGGTCAAGGAGGCCCAGGTTGGGGTTGGCTTTGACGCCCTCAAGGAAGAATATGTGGATATGATCAAAGCCGGTATTCTGGATCCGGTCAAGGTGACCAGAAGCGCCCTGCAGAACGCCACCAGCGTAGCGAGCACGCTGCTGACCACGGAATCCGTTGTGGCCAACATCAAGGAGGAGACTCCCGCCGCACCCGCGGGCGGTGCCGGTGGAATGGGCATGATGTAATACGTTTCAGACAAAGAAATGGCGGCGGCCGTCCTGTTTTGGACGGCGGCCGCCATTTTTGGTGTGGGACAGTCCGTCTCCCCATAGATAACCGGAAACGAAAAGTTTACAAAAAGTACATAATTTACTCATGATTTCCTCATATTCCCTGTGTAAGATAATATTTGTAAAAGCAAAACAGCCAAAAACTTTTTCATTTTTCTTCCTTTCTATCATATAACGAGAACAGGCTCCCCGGTGAGGGAGCCTGTTCTTTTGTCGGGAACCAACGCTTTTTTACAAGTTGCCCTGGAAATGGATTCATGTTACAATAAAGTCAAAATGGCCGCCCGGCAAAGAAGCGGCGTCCAGACAAGGAGGCAAAGGGGAAAATGACAAAAAGCATTCCGGCGCGCGACAGCGTGCCTAAGGAATATACCTGGGCGGTGGAGGATCTGTTTCCTTCCGTACCGCTCTGGGAGGCCGCCTGCGGCAGAGCGCGCAGGATGGCGCAGGAGGCGGCGGGCTATGAAGGAAAGCTGGGAAACGGCGCTTCGGATCTGTTGTCCTACTGCCGTCTGACAGAGGAACTGTGGGGCCTGCTCAGCGATATCGGCGGTTATGCTTCCCGCATTCAGGATCAGGATACTGCCGACGCCAACGGACAGGCGCTGAACGCAAAGGCCTCCGCTCTGTGGACAGAATGCAGTTCCCTGCTGGCCTTTGAGGAGCCGGAGATTCTCGCGATCCCGGAGGAGAGACTGGAAGCGTTTTATCAGGAAAATCCGCAGCTTCTGGCATACCGGCGCAGCATAGAAGAGACCCGCAGACTGGGGGACCACATCCTGGCCCCGGAACTGGAACGGGTGCTGGCCGGGGCAGGGCAGATGGCGCGTACCGCGCAGAACGCATATGGGATGCTGTGCAATGCGGATCTGACCTTTGCGCCGGTGACGGACGCCGCAGGACAGACGTATGAGGTGACCAACGGCAGTTATCTGACTCTGATGGAGAACCCGGATCGAAACGTGCGAAAGGCCGCCTTTGAGTCGCTTTACGGCGGTTATCAGAAGGTGATCAACACAGCGGCCGCCCTGCTTGGCGGGCAGATCGAAAAGCAGAAATTCTTTGCCGCCAACAGAAAGTATGAATCTACCATGCAGGCCGCGCTGCACGCTACCAACGTTCCGGTATCGGTCTATCAGAATCTGATTGAGGCCGTACACGAGGACATCGGCTTTTTACACCGCTATATGCGCCTGCGCAAAAAGTGCATGGGAGTGGAGCAGCTCCATATGTACGATCTGTACGCGCCCATGACGGCGGACGTGGATCTGGAGGTTCCCTTTGAAAAGGGAAAGGAGGATGTGCTGGCCGCCACGGCGGTCCTGGGAGAGGAATATACGCGCGTCCTGAAGGAGGGCTTTGAAAACCGCTGGATCGACAGATATGAGAACAGGGGAAAGCGCAGCGGCGCATACTCCGCGGGACAGCGGGTACATCCTTTTGTGCTTTTAAATTATAAGGATACGCTGGATTCGGAATTTACGCTGGCACACGAGATGGGACACGCCATGCACTCCTGGTTCTCCAACCGCTATCAGCGTCCAGTGGACAGCCGGTATGTGATTTTTGTGGCGGAAGTGGCCTCCACCTGCAACGAGGCGCTGCTGATGCGGTATCTGCTGGAGCACAATCAGGATAAGCGCGTGCGCATTTGTCTGATCCAGTATTTTCTGGAGCAGTTCCGGACGACGGTTTACCGGCAGACCATGTTTGCGGAGTTTGAGATGCAGATCAATGCGGCCAGCGAACGGGGAGAGAGTCTGACCCCTGCGCTTCTCAACCGTATGTACCGGGAACTGAATCAGTATTATTACGGGCCGGAGGTAGTCTGCGATCCGCAGATCGATATGGAATGGGCCCGGATTCCGCATTTTTATTACAATTTTTATGTGTTTCAGTATGCCACAGGCTTTTCCGCCGCCATGGCCCTTTCGGAGCGCATTCTCTCCGGTAAGGAAGGGGCGGTGAAGGAGTATCTTTCTTTTCTGTCCGGCGGCTGTTCCAAGGATCCCGTCAGCCTGCTGAAGGGTGCCGGCGTGGATATGCGGACGGCGGAACCGGTGCGGGCGGCGCTGGCGCTGTTTGATTCCCTGCTGGATGAAATGGAGGAGTTATTGGGGGAATAACCGGGACTTCGGATTTTGGGAAGCAAATTTGGGGGAGCAAATTTGGGCAAGCAAATGGAATTCTGTTTGGGGAGACCGATACAGGGCGGCGTGGCCATCGGCCGGATCCGCGTCTTTCAACGGCGGGAGGACCAGATCCGGCGCCGGGACATACAGGATACGCAGGCAGAGATCGCGCGGGTGGAGATGGCGAGAGAAGAAGCGTCCCGTCAGCTGGACGCATTATACCGCGAGACCTGTGAGAGTGCGGGCCGCGCCCAGGCGTCGATCTTTCTGGCCCATAAGATGCTCTTGGAGGATGAAGCCTATCTGGAAAGCATTTACGGGATGATCCGAAAGGAGCGCGTGAACGCGGAATATGCGGTGACCGTATCGGGCATTTTGTTTTCGGACACCTTCGCCGCCATGGAGGACGCCCGTATGCGGGCGCGCAGCGCGGATGTCCGGGATGTTTCGGGCCGTCTGGTGCGCCTGATGGAAGGCGCCAAGGAGGAGCCTCTTAAGGCCGGGCCGCCTGCGATTCTGCTGGCGGAGGATCTGTCCCCCAGCGAGACGGTGCGCTTAAAGACAGAGGGTCTGCTGGCCCTTGTGCTCCAAAAGGGAGCGGCCGGTTCCCATACGGCTATTTTAGCCCGCGCCCTGGATATTCCGGCGCTGGTGCAGACAGAGATAAAACCGCCGCTTGCCCGGTACGACGGGATGCTTGCCGTGGTGGACGCCCAGAGCGGAAGGCTCATTCTGGAACCCGACAAGGAACTGCTTTCCCAAATGGAGGAAAAAAAGCGCCGGCTGGAGCGGGAACGGGAAGATCTGCGCTTCTGGATTGGAAAGGAGAATGTCAGCGCGGGCGGGCGCCGAATGGAAATCCTGGCCAATATCGGGAGCCTGGAGGAGCTGGGACAGGCTGTAGAAAACGACGCCGGGGGCATCGGACTGATGCGGACGGAGTTTCTGTTTTTGGGACGGGACACCTATCCGGCGGAGGAAGAACAGGTCGCTGCCTATCGGGAGGCGATTGGTTCCATGCCGGGTAAGCCGGTGATCATCCGCACGCTGGATCTGGGCGCGGATAAGCAGGAATCCTATCTGGGCCTTCCCCGGGAAGAAAATCCGGCCATGGGCTGCCGGGCGATTCGGCTGTGCTTTCAAAGACAGGAAATGTTTCGGACACAGCTGCGGGCCATCTGTCGGGCCGCCGCCCAGGGGAGTTGTTCCATTCTGCTTCCCCTGATTGTTTCCGTGGAGGAAATCCGGCTGGTCAGACAGCTGCTGGCGGAAGTGGGGGCAGAGTTACAAAAGAGGGCGATCCCTTACGCAATTCCGTCGGTGGGCGCCATGATCGAAACGCCTGCCGCCGCTCTGATCAGTGCAGAGCTGGCCCGGGAGGTGGATTTTTTCAGTATCGGAACCAACGATCTGGCACAGTATACGCTGGCCGCGGATCGGCAGAATCCCGGACTGGAAGGCATGTATAGCCGGTCCCACCCAGCGGTCTGGCGGCTGATTCAAATGACGGTGGAGAACGGACATAAGGCCGGCATTCCGGTGAGTATCTGCGGGGAGCTGGCATCGGATCCCGGCCTTGTGAGAACGTTTCTGGATCTGGGCGTGGACGCGCTGTCCGTCGTGCCCGCCAGTGTGCTCCCTCTGCGGCGGGCGCTCTGGTCCGCCTGACTAGGAAAGGAAAAGAAGCGAAAATGCGGGACTTGACCTGTAAGCAGGAGGAAAAACTGTTTTTGCCCTTTATCCGGGATACGCTGGACAACCGGACAAAACGGCAGTTTTTAAACCATCTGGATCACTGCGATCAGTGTCTGGAGGAACTGAGCATCCAGTTTCTGGTGACCATCGGGATGCAGAGACTGGAAAACGGAGATGCTTTCGATTTGAACCGGGAGCTGCGCGGCCGGATCGCGACAGAGCGGCGGCACCTGCATATTCTGGATTCTCTGCAGGGGGCGCTGTTTGCGGCGCAGGCCATCACCCTTTTGCTTTCCGTTTTAATTTTTCTGATCGTAGTGGTTTCATTCTGACAGGCTGCCGGGACAGCGGGCGGCAGCGCCCGGACGGGAAAGGAAGCGTATGAGCAGGAAGCTGATCTTATTTGACGGACACAGTATTTTAAACAGGGCCTTTTACGGCGTGCCGGATCTTTCCACCGCCCAGGGGCTGCACACCAATGCGATTCACGGTTTTTTGAATATCATGTTTCATTTTCTGGAACAGGAGACGCCGGATTATCTGGTGGTGGCCTTCGATGTGAAGGCGCCTACGTTTCGGCATGAACTCTATGAGGCGTATAAGGGGACGCGCAAGCCCATGCCCCAGGAACTGCACGAGCAGGTGCCCGTGATGAAAGAGGTGCTGCAGGCCATGGGCATCTGTACGGTGGAACAGCCGGGGCTGGAGGCCGACGATATTCTGGGTACGCTGGCGAAACGGGCGGAAGCGGAGGGCATGGAGGTGTCTCTGGTATCGGGGGATCGGGATCTTTTGCAGATCGCCACGGACCGGATCAAGATCCGCATTCCCAAAACCAAAGGCGGCCGCACCGAGGTGGAGGATTATTACGCGCAGGATGTGGTAGAAAAGTACGGCGTTACGCCTGCCGTGTTCATCGATATGAAAGCGCTGATGGGAGATACGGCGGACAATATTCCCGGCGTGCCCCGGATCGGGGAAAAAACGGCGGCCGATCTGCTGATTCAGTACGGCAGTCTGGACGGTCTCTATGCCCATGTGCAGGAGGTATCAAAGAAGGCGATTCGGGAATCTCTGGTGGAAAACCGCGATCTGGCCTATCTGAGCCGGACGCTGGCGGCCATCCGCGTGGACTGCCCCCTGGCCCTGGATTGGGAGCAGGCCCGGGTGAAGGATTTTTATACGCCAAAGGCCTACGAGCTGTTCCAGAAGCTGGAGTTTAAGAGTATGCTGAGCCGTTTTGAGGCGGCCGTGCCCAAAAACGCGATTTCGGACTGCTTTGTGCAAATCGACGATCCTGCCGGGGCAGAACGGGTTTGGGAAGCGGCGCTGGCGGCGGAGCGCGCAGCGTTTTGCCTGCTGGGAGACAAAACAAGGGAGGAGACGGCGGCCCTTTCCCTCTGCCTGGGAGAAGACAAAGTCTATGTGCTCCTGGCGCAGGGAGAGCTGACCGGGGCCAGCCTTTGGCGGCAGCTGTCCCGTCTCTACAGGCAGGGAGGGGAGCTTTGCACCTTTTCTGTAAAAAACGCGTACCGGGCGCTGCTGGACGGGGAAGGGGGAGAAGAAGCGGCGGAAGGAAAGCGGGGCGTCTGCGGCGAAAAGGGGCTGTTTGACGTTTCCGTGGCCGCCTATCTGCTCAACCCCCTCAAAAGCGACCGGGAGATTGAGGATGTGGCGCGGGAATTTCTGGATCTTTCCCTGCCCGGCAGAAAACAGCTTTTTGAAAAGCTGACGTTTGTCCAGGCGGCGCAGCAGAAGCCGGAAGTGTTTGTTTCCTATGCCGGGTACTGCGCCTATACCTGTTATATGGCGCAGGAAAAGCTGAAAAAAAAGCTGCAGGACGAGGGCATGTGGAAGCTGTTTTCCGAAATCGAGATGCCGCTGACCCGCGTGCTCTATGAGATGGAGAAGGAAGGCGTCGCCGTCCGCCGCGAGGAACTGAAAGCCTACGGAGAGGCGCTGGTGGGTCGGATTGGCGAATTGGAAAAGGCCATCCACGAGGCGGCGGGACAGCCCTTTAATATCAATTCGCCCAAACAGCTGGGCGAGATTCTGTTTGAACGGCTGGGCCTAAAGGGCGGGAAGAAGACCAAAACCGGTTATTCCACCGCTGCGGACGTCCTGGAACGCCTGGCGCCGGAGCACCCCATTGTGGCGGACATCCTGGAATACAGGGGACTGACCAAGCTCAAGTCCACCTATGCGGACGGGCTGGCAGATTATATCGGGGAGGACGGCAGGATACACACCTCCTTCAATCAGACCATTACGGCCACGGGACGCATCAGCTCCACGGAGCCCAATCTGCAGAACATTCCCATGCGCACCCCGCTGGGCCGCCGGATCCGCAGGGTTTTTGTGCCCCGGGAAGGCTATCTGTTCACGGACGCGGACTATTCGCAGATCGAACTGCGCGTCATGGCCCATATTTCCGGGGATCCCCAGCTCATCGAAGCCTATAAAAGCGACGCGGACATCCACCGCATCACCGCCGCCAAGGTGTTTCATACGCCGCCGGAGGAGGTGACGGATCTGCAGAGACGGAACGCCAAGGCCGTCAATTTCGGTATCCTCTATGGCATCAGTTCCTTCGGTCTCAGCCAGGATCTGAATATTTCCCGCAAGGAATCCGAGACCTATATCCGGCAGTATTTTGAGACTTATCCGGGCGTGAAGCAGTTTTTGGACAGGCAGGTGGAGCAGGCCAAGGAGAAGGGCTATGTGACCACCATGTTCGGCCGGCGCCGGCCGATCCCGGAATTAAAGAACGGCAATTTCATGCAGCGCTCCTTTGGGGAGCGGGTGGCCATGAATTCCCCGATCCAGGGGACTGCCGCGGATATTATTAAAATCGCCATGATCCGCGTGTGGGCGGAACTGAAGGAACGGGGATTCAAATCCAGGCTGATTTTGCAGATTCACGATGAACTTCTGATCGAAACGGATCGCAGCGAGCAGGAGGAAGTGAAAGAACTGCTCATCCGGCAGATGACGCACGCAGCCGATCTGTCCGTATCGCTGGAGGTGGATCTGCATACGGGGGAAAACTGGTACGACGCCAAGTGAAAGCCATGTGTTTTCCGGCGAAAGCAGGGATGGAAAAAGGATGAAGACCATCGGGATGACGGGAGGCGTGGGAGCAGGAAAGACCCAGGTGCTCTCTTACATAGAAAAACACTGTAACTGCCGCGTGCTGCTGGCGGATCTGGCCGCTCACGCCGTGGAACAGCCGGGACAGCCCTGTTACGACAGGCTCCTTTCCCTGCTGGGAGAAGGGATTTTGCGCGGAGATGGGGAAATCGACCGAGGGAAAATGGCGGCGCTCATTTTCGCGGACGCCGGACTGCTGGCAGAGGTGAATGCCGTGGTGCATCCGGCCGTCAAGACGTATATTCTGGAGGAAATCGACGCGGAAAAAAAGCGCGGGCTTCTGGACGCTTTTTTTGTGGAGGCCGCTCTGCTGATAGAGGACGGTTACGGGCAGATTCTGGACGAACTGTGGTATGTCCGTGCCAATCGGGACGTGCGCGCCCAACGTCTGCGCACTTCCCGGCAGTATTCCGAGGAGAAGATAGCACAGATTTTTGCCAGTCAGCTGGCGGAGGAGGATTTTCTTGCCCACTGCAAAGTTGTGATTGACAACAGCGGGAGTTTAGCGGATACTTACAGGCAGATAGACGACAGACTGAAGGAAGCGGGCTTATACAGATGAGATTGTGCAGCATTGCCAGCGGGAGCAGCGGAAACTGCATTTATGCGGGGACGGATACGACGCACGTGCTGGTGGACGTGGGCGTAAGCAGAAAACGGGTGGAAGAAGGACTGGCGGATCTGGAACTGTCCGGGCAGGATATCGACGGGATTCTGGTGACCCACGAACACAGCGATCATATCGGCGGCCTTGGCGTCTTTTGCCGGAAGTACCACACGCCCATCTACGCGACGGCGGGCACCATAGCGCAGTTGAAGAACTGCCGGGGACTGGGGAAGCTGCCGGAGGAGCTGCTGGTTGAGGTAACGCCCGACGAGGCGTTTTCCATCAAGGATCTGACGGTCAATCCGATGCATATTTCCCATGACGCGGCCCAGCCCGTGGCCTACCGCCTTTCCCACGCGGGAAAGCGGGCGGCCATCTGCACCGATCTGGGCGTCTATAACGACTATACGGTGGAGTGTCTGCGGGGCATGGACGTGCTTTTGCTGGAAGCCAATCACGACGTACATATGCTGCAGGCCGGGAGCTATCCCTATTATCTCAAACAGCGCATCCTGGGGAACCGCGGCCATCTTTCCAACGAGAATGCCGGGAGACTGTTGTCCGCCGTACTGCACGACGGGCTGCAGCGGGTGGTGCTGGGGCATTTGAGCAAGGAGAACAACCTGCCGGAACTGGCTTACGAAACGGTGCGGCTGGAGATCGATCTGGCGGATACGCCATACCGGGCCGGCGATTTTCCGATTCAGATCGCCAGTCGTGACCACAGATCGGAGCCAATCCGGTTTTAAAGGCGTTAGGACAGGAGCATATTTTGATACAAAAGCCGCCGGGCGGCAGAACGGGGAGCAAAGATGAAAAAAGCGATTATAACGGTAGTGGGACAGGATACGGTGGGGATCATCGCAAAGGTCTGCACCTATCTGGCGGACAATGAGATCAACATTCTGGACATTTCCCAGACGATTGTGCAGGGGTATTTCAATATGATGATGATAGTGGATCGCAGCGCGTCAAAGAAGCACTTTGCGGATGTGGCGGCGGAGCTGGAAGAACTGGGCACACAGATCGGGGTTGTCATCAAGTGCCAGCGGGAAGAAATTTTCGCACAGATGCACAGAATTTGACGGAGGGCCGGATGATCAATCTTTATGAAGTCGAAGAAACCAACAAGATGGTGGAGCAGGAAAATCTGGACGTGCGCACCATCACCCTGGGCATCAGTCTTTTGGACTGCGTGGATGCCGATCTGGATCGCTGTCTGGACAAGATCTATCAAAAGATCACCGTATCCGCCAGGGATCTGGTAAAGACCGGGGAAGAAATCGCCCGGGAGTTTGGCGTGCCGATTATTAACAAGCGGATATCCGTGACCCCCATCGCGCTGGTGGGAGCGGCGGCCTGCAGGACGACGGAGGATTTTGCCAGGATTGCGGACACGCTGGATCGGGCGGCCCATACGGTAGGCGTCAATTTTATCGGCGGCTATTCCGCTGTGGTCAGCAAGGGCATGACCCCGGCGGACGAACTTTTGATCCGTTCCATTCCGCTGGCGCTGTCACGGACAGAGCGGGTGTGCAGTTCCGTCAACGTGGGTTCCACCCGGTGCGGTATCGATATGGACGCGGTGAAGCTGATGGGGGAGATCATACGGGAAACGGCGGAGCGCACGGCCGGCCAGGATTCCCTTGGCTGCGCCAAGCTGGTGGTGTTTTGCAACGCCCCGGACGACAATCCGTTTATGGCGGGGGCGTTTCACGGCGTGACAGAGGGGGATATTGTCATCAATGTGGGCGTCAGCGGCCCCGGCGTGGTCAAGACCGCCATAGAAAAGGTGCGGGGAGAGAACTTTGAGACGCTGTGTGAAACCATCAAAAAAACGGCGTTCAAAGTGACCCGTGTGGGACAGCTGGTGGCCAAAGAGGCCTCCCGGCGGCTGGGCGTCCCTTTCGGCATTGTGGATTTGTCCCTGGCGCCTACGCCGGCCATCGGGGATTCCGTGGCGGAGATTCTGTGTGAAATGGGGCTGGAGCATGTGGGCGCGCCGGGTACTACGGCGGCACTGGCGCTTCTAAACGATCAGGTGAAAAAGGGAGGCGTGATGGCCTCCTCCTATGTGGGCGGATTGAGCGGCGCATTTATTCCGGTCAGCGAGGATCAGGGCATGATCGACGCGGTCAGCGCCGGGGCGCTGACGCTGGAGAAGCTGGAGGCCATGACCTGCGTCTGTTCCGTCGGTCTGGATATGATCGCCATTCCCGGGGACGTCAGTGCGGCGTCCATTTCCGGCATCATTGCGGACGAAATGGCCATCGGGATGGTCAATCAGAAGACGACGGCGGTGCGGTTGATTCCGGTCATCGGCAAGGGCGTGGGAGAGACGGTGGAGTTCGGCGGTCTTTTGGGCCATGCACCGATTATGGCGGTGAATCCCTTCGGGTGCGAGACGTTTATCAGACGGGGCGGAAGAATACCGGCTCCGATCCACAGTTTTAAGAACTGACGGTTGGACAAAACAGATGGGACAAAGAGAAAAGGAATACAGGACGCCCTCGGGGAGCCGTCCGAAAGTACAGGATATGACCAGAGGTCCGGTGGTGCGGCCTCTGGTCAGCTTTACGATCCCGCTGGTTTTGGGAAATCTTTTTCAGCTTTTGTATAATGCCGTGGATTCCGCCGTGGTGGGACGGTTCGTGGGAGAAGACGCGCTGGCGGCGGTAGGGACTGCCACGCCTGTCATGAATATGGTCATTTTGCTGATCAGCGGATTGTGTATGGGGGCGGGCATTCTGATGAGCTCCTATTACGGCGCCAAAGAGTATGAGGTGCTGCGCCGCCAGATTGGCACCACGATGCTGGCGGGATCCGCGTTTTCTGTGGGGCTTTCCGTCCTGATGCTTCTTTTGGCGCGTCCGATTCTGCTTCTGATCCGGGTGCCCGCCCGGGTGATTCCCCAGGCGCAGCTCTATTTGTCCATCGTCTTTTTGGGAACTTTGTTCACCTTTCTTTACAATTTGCTGGCCAATACCCTGCGCGCACTGGGAGACAGCAAAACGCCGCTGTATTTTCTGGTGCTGTGCGCCATTTTGAACGGGACTCTCGATCTGCTCCTGGTGGCCGTCCTTTCCTGGGGAGTGGCGGGCAGCGCTGTGGCCACGGTGGCAAGCCAGGCGGTCAGCTGTCTGCTGTGTCTGCTTTACATCCGAAAACGGGTACCGCTGTTAAATCTGGGCAGACAGTGGCTGGTATGGGACCGGTCGCTTCTCAAAAAGACCGTTGCCTTCAGCAGTACCAGCGCCATGCAGCAGATGTGCCTGCAGCTGGGCAAAACCGTCATCCAGGCGGTGGTAAATACCCAGGGCGTCAGTGTGATGGCCGCTTTTGCCGCTGTGAACCGGGTGGATGATTTTGCCTATACGCCGCAGCAGAACATCGGCCACGCCATGACCACTTTCATCGCGCAGAATCAGGGAGCGGGACATCGGGATCGGATCCGGAAAGGATTTGCCGGCGGTCTTCTCATCGAAGCGGTCTATTCCATCCTGCTGCTTTGTTTTATCTATCTGGCGGCGCCGCAGATTATGGGGTGGTTTGTCAAAAAAGGAGAAACCCAGGTGATCGATCTGGGCGTGTCCTATCTGCACTTGATTGCGGCCATGTATCTGCTGCCTGCCCTGACCAACGGCATTCAGGGATTTTTCCGCGGAATCGGGGATCTGAAAGTCACCCTGCAGAGCACGTTTATGAATATGCTGGGCAGGGTGACGGCTGTGATTGTGCTGGTATATGGATTTTCCGTGGGATTTGTCAGTCTGGCCTGGGCAAACCTGGCCGGCTGGATTGTGATGCTCCTGTTTGAAACGCCGCTGCTGGTGCGCCAGCTGCGGTCCGGCCTTACCCGGTTATGATGACCGGCCCCCGGGAGATTTCGGGACGCATGGCGCGGCGCTGTCTGTCGGCCAGAACCCCTTCGTAAATTTCGGCGGCCAGAATATCCTTTTCCAGCATTTCCAGGGCGCTGCCCGAAAGCGACCGGACAGCGTCCGCCAGTTTTGTAAGAAGCGGGAGAGCGCTGCTTTTGCGGACGGCGGAAAGGAGCGGTGCCGCCGTTTTTTGGAACCCCAGAATGCGGGCGTAGGAGACGTAACCGCTGTCGCGGGCCTGCTGCAGCTGATCCGCGGTGACGGAGAGCAGGATGTGGCAGAGCGCACGGCTGACGCGGCTGTAAGTGATTTCCCTGGATTTGAGCTGGCTGCACAGGTCGTTCCAGTCCTGGAACTGTGTGCGGCCTTTTTTTATTTTGTCCGCAAGGGATCGGGAGACGTCCGCGTAGCGCACAAAAGCTCCTCCGGGCTCCGTCAGCAGCCGGTAGCGCAGTTCCCTTGAAAAATCGGCGGGAAACAGACAGGCGTCTTTGGAGAGAAGTTCGGCAAAGAGGGGAAGATGCTGCGGCAAAACCGCGCTTTTGAGCAGATTCAACTGCCCGTCCTGCCCAAAATCGGAAGAACGCCCGCTCTCGCTATGGGCGCGGGAGAGCAGACAGCGCAGGGCCAGGGCGGAGGGGAAGGAGAGAGCGTCTTTATCCGATCCGGGTGCCCAGCTGCTTTCCAGGTAAGCGTCTCCCTTCCGCTCCATCGTCACCGGCTCAATGGAACTGTGGAAGCGGGAAAGCGCCAGACAGTATTCCAGCCCCAGGATATTGTTGGGCGCCGTAAAGAAATCCTCGGGCAGATCGGTCAGATCTGCCCGGGCGGTTTGCAGCAGGGCATGGGATCGTGCCATCGGGTAAGAGAGCCCTTTTTTTTGTCCTTCCCGCAGCAGGGTGCGAAACGCCGGAGATTCCCGGACAAGCTCGTCCGCCGCTGTCTGAAAGCACCGGATTTGCCCGCATTCGCTCCCAAAGCATAAAAAGTCTACGCAGTGCAGCTGATCCAGCAGACGGACGGCGCCCGCCGCAAAGTCTCCGGCGCTGCCTGTGGCAAACGGCACCGGCAGTTCCAGCACCAGATCCGCGCCGCCCGTCAGGGCCATGTGCGTCCGTTCGTATTTGTCGAAAAGCGCCGGCTCTCCGCGCTGCACAAAATCCCCGCTCATGACGACGATGATATAGTCCGCTCCCGTCAGCTGCCTGGTCAGGTCCAGATGGCGGGCGTGGCCGGTGTGAAAGGGATTGTATTCCGCTATGATGCCTGCAATTTTCATGGGTGGCTCCTTTGCAGAAACGCCGGTTTTTGCTGCCCGGCAATTCTTAAAACCATTATAGCGGCGGCAGCGCAAATTGGCTAGTCCCTGCGCGGGGTTTTGTGCGGAAACGGCGGTTTTTCTGACCGGGCCGGAAGATGAAGTAAGCGCTTTCACCCGGAATGGGGCATACTTTGCCAAAATATGCACGAGGTTGCCGGAACTTTTGCCAAAGAAAAGAAATCCGGTTGGGGAAATTGGCCGCGCAAAGAAAAAATTGTGCTTTATTTTGTGCAATTTTTCTAGAAAAACAACTTGTATACAATTTCGCAAAATGGTATGATGTAAGTAGTTACAGATCGCAGCGATTACAGATCGCAGCGCAAAGGCGATTCTGTGAGAATAGAACGGAAAAGAAAGGAGAACACGGGGATATGTCTTATATCGACATTATCAAGGAAAAGGCAAAGGCGGACAAAAAGACCATTGTGCTGCCGGAGACGAACGACAGAAGGACCCTGATTGCGACGGCCCGTATTCTGGAGGAGGGGCTGGCGAATCTGATCCTGGTCGGGAACGAAGAAAAGATCATGGACGGCGCTCACTGGCTGGAGATCGATTTGAACGGAATACAGGTGGTGGATCCCAACAACTGCGGCGACAGGATGGACCGTTACGTAGAACTTTTATATGAGACCAGAAAACATAAGGGGATGACACTGGAGAAGGCGAGGGAGATTCTGACTACCGACTATCTTACCTTTGCCGTCGTGATGGTGAAGGCGGGAGATGCCGACGGAATGGTCGCCGGCGCCTGTCATGCCACGGCGGATACCCTGCGTCCCGCGCTGCAGATTCTCAAGACCGCGCCGGACACGAAGCTGGTTTCCGGTTTCTTTTTGATCGATGTGCCGGACTGCGAGTACGGTGAGGGCGGCACTTTCCTTTTTGCGGACTGCGGTCTGAATCAGGATCCCACGTCCGAAGAATTGGCCGCCATTGCGGACAGCAGCGCCAAGAGCTTCAAGACGCTGGTCGGCGCCAGACCCATCGTCGCCATGCTGTCCCATTCCACCAAGGGCAGCGCGAAGCATCCGCTGGTGGATAAAGTCAGGGAGGCGGTGGAGATCGCCCGCCGGGACTATCCCAGCCTGGTGGTGGACGGCGAGCTGCAGCTGGACGCGGCGCTGGTGCCCTCGGTCGCCAAGTCGAAGGCCCCCGGGAGCGAGGTGGCCGGCAAGGCGAACGTGCTGATCTTCCCGAACCTGGACTGTGGGAATATCGGGTATAAGCTGGTGCAGAGACTGGCGAAGGCGGAAGCCTACGGCCCCATGCTGCAGGGAATCGCCAGGCCTGTCAACGATCTTTCCAGAGGCTGTTCCTCTGAGGACATCGTGGGCGTGGTGGCGCTGACCGCGGTGCAGGCCCAGATGATGTAAGGGACAGCGCAAAGAAGAAAACGGCGCCAGGGGTTTGAATGGAGGAATGGAGAATGAATATTCTGGTTATCAACTGCGGCAGTTCGTCCCTGAAATTTCAGTTGATCGACGCGCAAACGGAGAAGTTGACAGCGAAGGGATTATGTGAGAGAATTGGTATTAACGGCAGTCAGATTACGTTTTCGCCGGCCGGCGGAGAGAAGATCGTGCGGCAGGCGCCGATGGCTGACCATAAGGAAGCGATACAGCTGGTACTGGACGCGCTGACGGACGAGAAGACGGGTGTGGTGAAAAGTCTGAACGAGATCGGCGCGGTGGGTCACCGTATTGTCCACGGCGGCGAGAAGTTTGCGGAAGCGACGGTCATCACCCCGGAGGTAAAGCAGGCCATACGGGACTGTGCCGATTTGGCGCCGCTTCACAATCCGGCGAATCTGATCGGCGTGGACGCCTGTGAGGCGTTGATGCCCGGCGTGCCCATGGTGGCCGTGTTCGATACGGCGTTCCATCAGACCATGCCGGAGGAAGCGTATCTGTATGCGATTCCTTACCGTTATTATGAAACCTACAAGATCAGAAGATACGGGTTCCACGGAACAAGCCACGACTATGTTTCCCACAGGGCGGCGGAGATTCTCGGGAAACCCTACGAAGATCTGAAAATAATTGTGTGCCATCTGGGCAACGGCGCTTCGATTTCCGCCGTCAAGAATGGCAGATGTGTGGACACCTCGATGGGGATGACTCCGCTGGAAGGGCTGATCATGGGAACCCGCAGCGGCGATCTGGATCCGGCGATTCTGGAGTTTATCGCCAACAAAGAGGAAAAGTCCATCGGCGAGATCATGACGATTTTGAACAAAGAATCCGGCGTGCTTGGCCTGTCCGGCGGGCTGTCCTCCGATTTCCGCGATCTGGAGAACGGATCCGTTGAAGGGGCGAGAGCGCTGAAGGCTTTTGTGCACCGCACGGCGAAATATATCGGTTCCTATGTGGCGGCGATGAACGGTGTGGATGCGATTTGCTTTACGGCAGGCGTAGGAGAGAACAGCGTCAACGTCCGTAACGCCATCTGCAGCGAACATCTGGGCTATTTGGGCATAACCATAGATCAGGAAGCGAATCAGAAGCGCGGAGAAGAAATAGAAATATCGACGCCCGATTCCAGGACAAAGGTACTCGTGATCCCGACAAATGAAGAACTCGCAATCGCAAGGCAGACCTATGCGCTGGTGAAATAGCGTTGCGGCCGCCGGCCGCAATCAGGGGACGGGATGAAAATGGCAGGGATCGGAACAGAATTTCTGGAAGGATTAAATACGCTGGTATTTAGCAGTCCGGAATTTTTGTTCCGGTACCTGCCTGCTTTTGTCCTGCTCCTTTTTTTTACCAAAGGGAAAGCCAGAAGTCTGGCGCTCTTTGCGGGCAGTCTGCTTTTGTATGCGGCAGCGCAGCCGCGGTATGTGTTTCTTTTATTTGGAATGTCCCTTGTCAATTATCTGTTCGGCCTGGCTCTTGAGCCACCAGGCAGGGGAGAGAAGCAGGCGGAGGAGAAGCAGAAACGCGGCAGGAAGACGCTGCTGATTCTGGCGGTGGCCTGCAATCTGCTGTTGCTTTTTTACTTCAAGATCTCCAATGCCTTTGACCGTTCTTTCCTTCTGCCTTTGGGGATCAGCTTTTACACGTTCAAGGGCATTTCCTATCTGGCGGACGTTTACCGGCTGGAGGTGGAGGCAGAGCACTCTTTTGTGCAGTTTGGCGCTTATCTGACCCTTTTTCCGCAGATTGTATCCGGCCCGATTCTGCGTTACAGGCAGGCTTTAAAGGGACTGCGGGATGGCCATTGCAGTCTTTTACGGGTGGAAGAAGGACTGAAATGGCTTGTGGCAGGGCTGGCGGCCAAGGTTCTGATTGCGGATCGGCTGGGCATTTTATGGAACGATATTCAGACCATCGGTTTTGAAAGCATCTCCACTCCCTTGGCCTGGCTGGGGGCCGCCGCCTATTCTTTGCAGCTGTATTTTGATTTTGCGGGCTACTCTCTGATGGCGGCCGGCATGGGTGTAATGATCGGGTTCCCGATAGTGCAGAATTTTGCCTGGCCCTATGCTTCCCGGTCGGTCAGCGAATTTTACAGAAGATGGCATATCACGCTGGGAAGCTGGTTTAAGGATTATGTTTATATTCCGTTGGGCGGCAACCGGGGCGGGCAGGCAAAAACCGTCCGCAATCTGTTGCTTGTCTGGCTGCTTACGGGTCTGTGGCATGGAAACAGCGTCAATTTTCTGATGTGGGGGCTGACGCTGGGACTTTTGGTGGCGGCGGAAAAGCTGTGGCTGGGGGAAGGATTAAAAAAGCATCGTCTGCTTTCCCATCTTTATGTGCTGACGGTTCTGCCGCTGACCTGGATGGTATTCGCGATTTCATCCCCCGCCCAGATCGGGGTGTATTTTGGCCGTCTGTTTCCGTTCTTCGGGGAGACGGGGGTGGTAAACCCCGGAGACTTTCTGAAGGAATGTAAGATTTTTGCCCCGACACTGGCGGCAGCGGTGCTGTTTAGTATCCCCCAGGTGGGGAAATGGATGGAAAAACACAGAAAAGGCATTCCGGCGGCCCTCGTGCTGACGGCAGTGTTCTGGGTCTGCGTCTATTTCATGACAAACGCGGTCAACAATCCTTTTCTGTATGCGAATTTCTGAAGCGGAGGCTCTCTGGATGAAAAAATATCCGTTGCTTTTATTGCTTATCGTAAGCGGCGTGCTTCTGACCGGATTCGGGTTTTTGAACCGAAACGGCCGATACAGGGAATATGAGCAGGCACGGGCCGACAGGCCGGTGCTTTCCGTCGTTTTCACCGGAGCCGCAGACGGCGTCTATCCCTGGTCGTCTCCGGAGGAAGAAGCGGCGCCTGTGATGGCCCGGCCGGCAGAGACGGTTCCCGAAAAGGATGAGGAAGCCGGGACGGACGAACGGCAAGATGGCGCAGACGGGCTGCAGGCGGCTTTGGAGGAACCCAACCGGCCCGTGCCGGCGCCGGGGAAGGAACCGTCCCGCCCACGGCCGCAGCCGGCAGAGGAGGAGACGGAAGAAGAAACGGAACAGGAGGAGGAAACGGAGTACGCGTTTTCGACGGTGGAGGAGTCTTATTTTGACGACGCTCTTTTCATCGGGGACTCCCGCACGCAGGGAATGCTGGAATACGGGAAGCTCCCCCAAGGCGCAACCTTTTACTGCAAAACCTCTCTGACGGTTTTTGATCTGTTCAAACATCCCAAGGCCTTTATCCGGGAAGGAGAAGAAAAAAAGACGCTGGAGGAAGCCCTGAAGGAGCATCAGTTCGGGAAAATCTATCTGATGCTGGGGATCAACGAACTGGGCACCGGCACGCCGGATTATTTTTATGAGGAATATGCGTCCGTGGTGCAGAAGCTCCGGGAACTGGAACCGGACGCCATTCTTTTTGTGCAGGGTATTATGCACGTGGGAAGTCAGAAAAACGAAACGGATCCCGTTTTCAACAATACCAGAATCGAACAGCGGAACGAAAAAATACGCACGCTGGAGGACAAAAAGAATATTTTTTATCTGGATGTGAACGAAGTGTTGTGCGATGAAAACGGCAATCTGTTCGACGGATGGACCTTCGATCAGGTGCATCTGAAGGCAAAATATTATCAGCTTTGGAAGGAATACCTTCTGCAGCACGGGATCCTCAAGGAAGACAAGGCGGCGCCAGAGAAAAAGGGCGCTGCTTTTTTATAACAAAAAGGTTTTTTGCGGGGCGAAAAAATACTTGACGCCGCCCGCCTGCTGTGTTAAGATGCAGTCACATCGAAATTCTGAACCGATGGGTTTCTTTTGATTCCACACAAAAAGATCGTGTAAATTTCCTTTTTTGACACAAAAATCTGACCGCCGGAAGCAAGGAGGGACAGCATGGCGCGTCCGCTTTCTTTTCGTGGGAACAGGGTCAGGGACAGTCCCTTTGTCCCGGGCTTTGTCACACGTCATTTCGTCCGGCAATTCTCGCCGAAACATTCTGACAGGCAATGCCGGACACAAAAAGATGGGAGGAGGAAAATCCCATGAAATCCATTCATGAAAAACAGTTCCGTGCTGATACGGAAGAAAAAAACGCAGCGGGAAAACTGTCGCCCCAAAAAACGGTGGCGATTTGCACGGCAGTGGCGGCCATCGCGTTCCTTTTGCTTTTTGCAGGGATCCGGTGGGCCTTTGGTGGAGGACGCGACGCCGACAGTCTGGACGGGCAGCTTTATGCGGACGGCCGGATACAGGAGGAAATGCAGGCGGCTTCCGCCTATCTGGAAAAGCTGGATGGCAGCATTGAGGAAAACCGGAAGAAACTGGAGGAGGTCAGCTCCAGGATCGGGGAGCGGCAGGATGCGTTGCTGGAGGTAGAGACCACCCAGAAGAAGCTGACGGAAAACGCTGCCGGAATGACGGAGAAGGTGACCCAGCTGGATCAGCGGACAGAAACCAACATCACCAGGCTGCAGGAGCGCATGGATTCCATCCGGGGGGAAATCCAGGCCACCTTGGATCAGGTCAGGGAAATGATAGCTTCCATGGAAAAGACGCAGGAGCAAAACGGAAAGTCCATGGAGGAAATTACCAAAATCAACCGGAGCGTAGAGGAAATCCGTCAGGAAATCACGGAAATTCAGACCGGAATAAACCAGACCTACGAGGATCTCAAACTTCTGATCCGAAACATGGACGGACAGGAAAGCACCCGGTATCAGGAGCTTTTGTCAGAGCTTACGGGTGTGAAAAACAGCTTAAAAAGCATTCTGGACAAGGATCTGGAACAGCTCATGGCGTCCTTTTCCGGGATGTCGGAGAACATCCAGAAGCAGCTTTCCAAACTGGACGGACTTTTAAACGGAAAGCTCGACGATTTGGCGTCCGACCAGAAAAGCGCCTATGAGACGCTGAAAGAAACCGTGGTAAAGCATCTGACGGAAATCGTACAGAAATCCGACGCTGGGACAGAGGATCTCAAGGCGTATCTGGACCTTTTAAAAGGAGAACTGCAGCAGGAACTGAATCAGGTTTTTACATCTGTGAGTAATGGAAAGAAGGGGCTGGCGTCCGCATTGCTCACAAAAGGAGTTGCCATAGCGGAGGATGCCACCTTCGGGCAGCTCATGGACGCCATCCTGCGCATCGAACAAAAGATTGTGATCGGCGTGCAGGAAATTCCGGGCAGTATCTCTTATGAGTATCATTATCACGTGAATGCGCAGGGGGAAAACCCCCATGAGGAACGGCAGGCGGAGGCGGGCGGATGTTATACGGTGCCTTGTCTGCACGTCCATTCCGACGCACAGGGATGTTACAAAACGGAACGCTATCACTCCCACACCTCGGACTGTCCGGGACACGCCGTCTGGGTGGACTGGACGGCAGAGGAGCCCTACTGGGGCTGGGAATACGAATGCGGGAACCGTCCGCTCAATTCCACCAGAAAGGTTCGGATCTGTAAAAAAAGTACGAATGAAATTGACGGATACGCGGTATCCTGCGGCCTGATTGACGGACAGATTGTGGGGGCCACCATCGTATACGACCGGGAAGCCGTACAGGCGGGCGCTTTGACAGAGCTGCCTGTCCGGGAGGAGACAGAACCGGATGAGGAGACTGTCGTCCCGGAAGCAGACAGCCAGGAAGCACAAAAACCGCCACACGTTTCCCCAGAGCTGGCAGAGGAACTGGAGAGGCAGCGAAAAGAGGAGCAGAAAGCCTCAGAGGAGCCCCCGACGGAGGAGACAGAATTCCAGCAGCAGGAGCCGTCGGAAAACCAGGATGCGTCGCAAAGTCAGGAGACAGAGGAGGAGGAAACAGCGTCCGAGGAAATAAATTCTGAGGAAACAACGTCTGAGGAAACAATGTCTGCGGAAACAGCCCCGGCGGAACCGGAAGCACAACCGGAATCGCTATCGGAACCGTTAGCGGAACCGGAAGCGGAACCGGAAGCGCCGACGGAGGAAACCGGGATAGCAGAATCGGCATAAGCCGTCGCCTTGAAGAAAGCCCCCTGCTCTGTGGGAAAAGGGCAGGGGGCCTTTCTTCAGATTTTCTTTTTATAATAATGTTCCACGCCCTGGATGATCTGGTAGAGCAGCATGGCGATGGCACAGAGGATTAGGATCGAGGTGATCAGCATATTGAGCTGGAACACCTGACTGCCATAGAGGATCAGATAGCCCAGCCCCTGTCTGGCAGCAAGAAATTCCCCGATGATCACGCCCACCAGCGCCAGGCCGATGTTGACCTTCATATTGCTTAAAATGGCAGGGACGCAGGAGGGAAGCACCACCTTAAAAAAAGTATCCCGGCGGGTGCCGCCCAGCGTGTAGACCAGCTTTTGCTTTTCACTGTCCGCCTGCAGGAAGCTGGTATACAGGCTGATGATGGCGCCAAAAAGCGCCACGGATATGCCTGCCACGATGATCGTTTTGATGCCGGTGCCCAGCCATACAATCAGAAGCGGCGCCAGGGCGGATTTGGGCAGACTGTTTAAGACGACCAGGTAGGGCTCCAGAATTTCCGACAGCTTTCTGGAGTACCATAACAGTGTGGCAAAGACAAGGCTCAGCAGGGAAACCAGAAGAAAACTGACGACGGTTTCCAGAAGGGTCACGCCGATGTGGGAAAACAGGGATTTGTCCCGTACCATGGAAAGAAAGCAGGCGGCCACACGGGAGGGGCTGGAAAAGAAAAAGCTGTCGATCAGATCCCGGTCGGCACAGGTTTCCCAAAGACCCAGAAAGCAGAGCAGGACGGTCAGCCGGGCATACCGGATGAAGCGGTGGTGCCGACGGTGGCTTTGCATATAGGCCAGCTGCGCCGCCGAAACCGGCTGGGCCATGCTGGTTTGTTCATTCGTTTTCATTGGACAGTTCCTCCCAGATTTGATTGAAATAGCGGGTATACTCCGGCGCCATTCTGGCGGCCAGCAGCGAATTGTCGGGAAGGGTAAGGCGGATGGGAAATTCCGCCTTTACGCAGGCCGGTCTGCGGGACAGAACCAGCACCCGGTCGGAAAGGCTGACCGCTTCCGAAAGGTCGTGGGTGATCAGGATTGCCGTTTTCCCGGCCGCCCGGATGATGCGGGCGATGTCGGCGGATACGGTGAGACGGGTCTGGTAATCCAGTGCGGAAAAGGGTTCATCCAAAAGCAGGATCTCCGGCTCCAGGGCCAGTGTGCGGATCAGTGCGGCCCGCTGCCGCATACCGCCGGACAGTTCGGAGGGCTTTTTTTTGGCAAATCCCTCCAGCCCATAATCTTTCAGCATTTTTTCTACCCGCCGCCTGTTTTCGGGCGTGAGTTTGTGTTGGATTTCCAGCCCAAGCGTCACGTTTTTCCAGATGTTGCGCCATTCAAAGAGATGATCGTGCTGCAGCATATAGCCGATGCCCGGCCGGCGCCCGTTTTGCCCGTAAAAGGTGATGCCGCCCTCCTCCGGGGAAAGCAGTCCCGCGATCAGAGACAAAATCGTGGATTTCCCGCATCCGCTGGGGCCTACGATGGCAAGAAATTCCCCTTTTTTCACCGTAAAGGACAGGTCGGAAAGGGCGGCGGTCTCCCCGCTTAAATTGTGATAGGAATAGGATAAATGCTCTATTTTCAGGATGTCGGCTGTCATTGGGCTTCCTCCGGTCTGCCGCCGGTTCAGATTATAGTGATATAGTATGAAAGCGGGAACGTCCCGTGCGGATTTTCCCTCAAAACTGACAAAATGTTTACGCGTTGGTTGCATCGCAGAAAAAATTATGATACTATCGAAGATAAACTGAAGCGGCAGAAAACGCGGTTTTTGAAAAAAAGGCGCAAAGGAGGACAGATCATGGCACAGCTCTGGGGCGGCCGGTTTACCGGGAAGACGGATCGGACAGCTTACCTGTTCAACGCTTCGATTTCTTTCGATCAGCGTCTTCTGGAGCAGGATATCCGGGGAAGCATGGCCCACGCGGCGATGCTGGCCAGGCAGGGGATCCTGACACAGGAGGAAGGAGCCAGGATTTCACAGGGGCTGAACGAAATTTGGGAGGATACCCGGCAGGGGAAGCTGACGATCACGGACGAATACGAGGACGTCCACAGCTTTGTGGAAGCCAATCTGATCGCGCGGATCGGAGATACAGGGAAAAAACTGCACACCGGAAGAAGCCGCAACGATCAGGTGGCGCTGGATATGCGGCTCTATGTGCGCGAGGAACTCAGACAGGTAGACGATCTTTTGAAGACACTTTTACAGACCCTGCTTTCCATGATGGAAGCGCACCTGGATACCTATATGCCCGGCTTTACCCATCTGCAGAAGGCGCAGCCCGTTACGCTGGCCCATCATTTGGGCGCGTATTTTGAAATGCTGAAGCGGGATCGCCAGCGGATGCGCGATATCCGGCAGCGGATGAATTTCTGCCCGCTGGGAGCGGGGGCACTGGCCGGCACCACCTATCCGCTGGATCGGGAATATACGGCGCAGCTTCTGGACTTTGACGGGCCGACGTTAAACAGCATGGATTCGGTTTCCGACAGGGACTATGTGATTGAATTTCTGGCGGCGCTGTCCGTGGTCATGATGCACCTGAGCCGTTTCGGAGAGGAAATCATTCTCTGGAACAGCAACGAATACGGGTTCGTGGAGCTGGATGACGCCTATTCCACCGGTTCCTCCATCATGCCTCAGAAAAAGAATCCGGACATTGCGGAACTGGTGAGGGGAAAGACCGGACGGGTCTACGGCGCGCTCATGAGCCTGCTGACGACCATGAAAGGGATTCCGCTGGCATATAATAAGGATATGCAGGAGGATAAGGAACTGACCTTTGACGCCATCGATACGGTGAAGGGATGCCTGACGCTTTTTGACGGGATGCTTTCCACCCTGCGTGTCCATAAAGATGTGATGGCAAAAAGCGCGGTGAAAGGATTTACCAACGCCACGGATGCGGCGGATTATCTGGTGGGAAAAGGAATGCCCTTCCGGGATGCCCACCGGGTCATCGGCGAACTGGTTTTGTACTGTATCGGGCAGGGCAAGGGCATTGAGGACTGCAGTCTGGCAGAACTCAAGGCCATCAGCCCCATGTTTGAGACGGATCTGTATGAGGCGGTCAGTCTGAAAGCCTGCGTGGACAGACGGCTGACAGTCGGCGCCCCGGGACGAAAGGCCATGGAGGATGTGCTGGCCCTTTACCGGGAGTATCTGCGCAGCGAATAAATATAGAAACGACAGTCTGAAACGGGAGGAGACAAAAAATATGGAAAAGAAGTTGAGAGTAGGCGTTTTGGGCGGAACCGGCATGGTCGGGCAGCGTTTCATCGCCCTTCTGGAAAAGCATCCCTGGTTTGAGGTGACCACCATCGCGGCCAGCCCCCGCAGCGCGGGCAAAACCTACGAGGAAGCGGTGGAGGGCAGATGGAAGATGGATACGCCCCTGCCGGAAGCGGTAAAAAAGCTCATCGTTATGAACGTCAATGAGGTGGAGAAGGTGGCCTCCGAAGTGGATATGGTGTTCAGCGCCGTGGATATGTCCAAGGAGGAGATCAAAAAGATAGAAGAAGCCTACGCAAAGACGGAAACGCCTGTGGTTTCCAATAACTCCGCTCACCGCTGGACGCCCGATGTGCCCATGATGGTGCCGGAGATCAATCCGGAACATATGGAGGTCATTGCGTTCCAGAAAAAGCGGCTGGGCACGAAGTATGGCTTTGTGGCCGTAAAACCCAACTGTTCCATCCAGAGCTACGCGCCGGTTCTGACCGCGTGGATGGAATATGAACCCTACGAGGTGGTGGCGACCACCTATCAGGCGATTTCCGGTGCGGGTAAGACCTTTGCGGACTGGCCGGAAATGGTAGGCAATGTGATCCCCTATATCGGCGGCGAGGAGGAAAAGAGCGAGCGGGAGCCGCTGCGCATCTGGGGAACCGTGGAAAACGGGGAGATCCGGCCCGCCGATCACGTGTGCATCACCTGCCAGTGCGTGCGGGTGCCGGTACTGAACGGGCATACGGCGGCTGTTTTTGTCAAATTCCGGAAGGCGCCTACCAAGGAACAGCTCATTGAAAAGCTCCGGACTTTCTCCGGCGTTCCGCAGCAGCTTCATCTGCCCAGCGCGCCGCAGCATTTTCTGCAGTATCTGGAGGAGGAGAACCGGCCTCAGGTGGCGCTGGATGTGGACTATGAAAACGGCATGGGAATATCGGTAGGACGTCTGCGTCCGGACAGCATATACGACTGGAAATTTATCGGTCTGTCCCACAATACGGTGCGCGGCGCGGCGGGCGGAGCGATTCTTTGCGCCGAACTGTTAAAGGCGAAGGGATATATCACGGCGAAGGCTGAACGGTAAATGGGAAAGCGTTTATTTATTGCGGAAAAGCCCAGCGTTGCCCAGGAGTTTGCAAAAGCGCTGCAGCTGAACATGACCCGCAAGGACGGGTATCTGGAATCGGAACAGGACATTGTGACCTGGTGCGTAGGTCATCTGGTGACCATGAGCTATCCGGAGGCCTACGATCCGAAATATAAGCGGTGGGAGCTGCACACCCTGCCGTTTCTTCCGGAGACTTACAAATATGAGGTGATCCCGAACGTAAAAAAACAGTTCCGGATTGTCGCCTCCCTGCTGAACCGGCCGGATGTAGAGACCATTTATGTCTGTACCGACTCCGGCAGGGAAGGAGAGTATATTTACCGCCTGGTGGAGCAGGAGGCCGGCGTGACCGGAAAGGTGCGCCGCCGCGTCTGGATCGATTCCCAGACACAGGAGGAAATCCTCAGGGGCGTGCGGGAAGCAAAGGATCTGTCCGCGTATGACAGCTTGAGCGACGCGGCCTATCTGCGCGCCAAGGAAGACTATCTGATGGGCATCAATTTCTCCCGCGTGCTCACCTTAAAATATGGGGATTCTGTAAAGAATTTTCTGAAAAAAGACCGGGCCGTGATCTCTGTGGGCCGCGTTATGACCTGCGTGCTGGGCATGGTGGTGGATCGGGAGCGGGAAATCCGCAGCTTTGTCAAAACGCCGTTCTACCGTGTGTGCGCCTCGTTTGGGATTCCGATTGCCAAACAGAGCGGAGCCTTTGAAGGAGAGTGGCGATCCGGCGAGCAAAGCGCATGGTTTGGCTCTCCGCTTTTATACAAAGAAAACGGGTTCCGGGAAAAAAAGGATGCGCTGGATCTGGTGGAAAAGCTGGGGTTTGTGCCGCCTGACGGCCAGGCGGGCCCGCAGGCGGGAACCGCGCGCCTGGAAAAGTGCGAAAAGAAACGGGAGCAAAAGGCCGCGCCCCTGCTGTATAATCTGGCGGAACTGCAAAACGACTGTTCCCGTATGTTCAAGTTGAGCCCGGATGAAACGCTGGGCATCGCCCAGACATTATACGAAAAAAAGCTGACCACCTACCCCAGGACGGACGCCCGGGTGCTTTCCTCTGCAGTGGCAAAGGAAATCGAGAAAAACGTCAGAGGTTTGACCGGATATGAGCCGCTGTCTGCGGCCGCGCGGCAGATTCTGGCGGAAGGCCGCTGCGCCAAAATCCCCAAGAGCCGATATGTGAACGACGCGCAGATCACGGATCACTATGCCATTATTCCCACGGGACAGGGACTTTTCGCGCTGCGTTCCCTTTCACCGGCGGCCGCCAGGGTGTATGAGGCAATTGTCCGCCGGTTTTTGAGCATCTTTTATCCGCCCGCGGTCTATCAGAAGGTATCTTTGACGATTCTGATGCAGTCGGAGAAGCTCCCGAAGGGAGAACGGTTTTATTCCGCCTTCAAGGTGTTATTGGAGGAGGGATACCTGCAGGTAGCCCGCGCTGCTGTGCCCGGCAGACAGCGGGAGGAGACGGACAGGAAAGAGGAACCGCAGCAGGAGCAGCGGTGCGACGCTTCTTTTTTGAAAACGCTGGAAGGGATGAAAAAGGGCACGGTTTTACCGGTAGACGGATTGTTCGTCCGGGAAGGAGAAACCTCCGCGCCCAAACGGTACAATTCCGGCACGATGATTCTGACCATGGAGAACGCGGGACAGTTCATCGAGGACGAGGAACTGCGGGCGCAGATCAAAGGCAGCGGCATCGGAACCTCCGCCACCAGGGCGGAGATCCTGAAAAAGCTGGTGAACATCGGGTATCTGTCCCTGAACAAAAAGACGCAGATCTATACGCCCACGCAGATGGGAGAAATGGTCTACGATGTGGTGCATAACGCCATCCGGCCGCTTTTGAATCCGGCGCTGACGGCCAGCTGGGAAAAGGGACTGACCGGAGTGGCGCAGGGAAGTATCACGGCGGAGGAATATCTGCGCAAGCTCAACGACTTTGTCACCCGCCGGACCAACGCCGTCAAACAGCTGCGCAACCAGACGGCGCTCTTTGCGCAGTTTCATCAGACGGCGCAGTATTATACCGGGACAAAGGAAAGCAGGGAAAAGAAAAAGAAGAACGCCGGGAGTAAAGTCCCGCAGCGGAAAGGGGAAACATAAACGATGCTGGAAGAAATGAAAATTACAAGTCTCTATGATTTGAATGAGACCATTGCCGCCGGGCTCTTGGAGCAGGCGGAATATCCCTGGGAGGTACTGGGGGAGATCGGGAATTTTATCCGGCAGCTGGGAGCTGCTCTGCCGCAGGATAAATTTGAAAAACGCGGTGAGGACGTCTGGGTGGCAAAGAGTGCCAGCGTGGCGCCCACGGCCTGTCTGAACGGCCCCTGTATTGTGGATGAGGGGGCGGAGGTCAGGCACTGCGCTTTTGTCCGCGGCAGCGCCATTATCGGAAAGAACGCGGTGGTGGGCAATTCCACGGAACTTAAAAACGTGATTCTGTTCAACCGGGTGCAGGTGCCGCATTATAATTACGTAGGAGACAGCATTCTGGGGTTTCGGGCGCACATGGGCGCGGGTTCCATCACTTCCAATGTCAAAAGCGATAAAACCCTGGTGGTGGTCAAGACCCGGGAAGCCCTGGTGGAAACCGGATTAAAGAAGTTTGGGGCCATGCTGGGAGACGGCGTGGAGGTGGGCTGCAACAGCGTGCTCAATCCCGGCACGGTGATAGGCAGAAATACCAATATTTACCCGCTTTCCCGCGTGCGCGGCTTCATTCCGGCGGGAAGCATTTATAAAGAGGAAGGCATTCTGGCGGACAAGAAGGAATGACGGTGAAGTTTCCCTTGACTTCATGGGAAGAAACGTGTATATTCAATCGTGGAACGGTTCTCGCTTGCACGCTTTAACGCGCAGCAGGACTGAAGGAAAGAGAGGAGAGAAAAATGAAAAAATTAATGGCGATTGTCATGGGATTGGCCATGACGGCAGTAACTCTCGCAGGCTGCGGAAGCCCTGCGCCTGCCGGGCAGGCACAGGAAAGCGCTCCTGCGGTACAGACGGCGGATCAGGCTGCTGAAACGGATACGCAGGCTGCTGAAACGGACAAAACGGTCTATCACATCGGTATCTGCCAGCTGGTTCAGCACGAGGCGCTGGACGCGGCGACCCAGGGCTTTCAGGATAAGCTGACGGAGCTGCTGGGGGATCAGGTGGACTTTGATCTGCAGAACGCATCCGGTGACGCGGCTACCTGCGCGACCATTGCCAATCAGTTTGTGGCGGAGGACGTGGATCTGATTCTGGCGAACGCGACGGCGTCCCTGCAGTCCGCGGCGGCGGCCACCAGCGAGATCCCGATTCTGGGGACTTCCATTACCGATTATGCCACCGCGCTGGAAATTGATAACTGGACAGGTGTTACCGGCATGAACATTTCCGGTACCTCCGACCTGGCTCCTTTGGAGGAGCAGGCGGCCATGCTCAACGAGCTGTTCCCCGATGCCAAGACGGTGGGACTTCTGTACTGCTCTGCAGAGCCCAACTCCGCATACCAGGCGGATGTGGTGCAGACGGCCCTGGAAGGTCTGGGTTATACCTGTAACGTCTATACCTTTGCGGATTCCAACGACGTGGCGTCTGTGACCACCACGGCGTCTTCCGAGTGCGACGTGCTGTATATCCCCACCGACAATACGGCGGCGTCCAGCACGGAGATCATCAATAATATCTGCCAGCCCGCCGGTATCCCGATCATCGCGGGCGAGGAAGGCATCTGCAAGGGCTGCGGCGTTGCCACGCTTTCCATCAGCTACTATGATATCGGACAGCAGGCGGGACAGATGGCCTATGAGATTCTGGTAAACGGGGCTGACGTTTCTGCCATGCCCATCGAATTTGCCCCTACGGTGACCAAGAAATACAACGAGGCAAACTGCACCGCTCTGGGCATTTCGGTTCCCGACGACTACGTCGTGATCGAGTGATTAAAAAAGGAGAACAACAGCATCGGACGCCTGCGCCCGGTGCTGTTTCCGTAAGAGCACAGGTTTCTGACGGTTTTTTACACAGGAAGGCAGGAGGGATACATTTTGGGTCTGGAAATTTCTTCCCTGATCAACGCCCTGCCCGGGGCTTGCGCCCAGGGGCTGATCTGGGGCATTATGGCCATCGGCGTTTACATCACTTATAAAATACTGGATTTGGCCGATCTGACGGTAGACGGCACCATGTGTACGGGAGGCGCGGTCTGTATTGTGATGATGACCACTGGGCATTCGGTGGGGGTATCCATGTTCTGGGCCTTCCTCGCCGGTATGGCGGCGGGGCTGGTGACCGGGTTTTTACATACGGCCATGGGGATTCCGGCCATTCTGGCAGGCATTCTGACCCAGCTGAGCCTGTATTCCATCAACCTGCGCATCCTGGGGGGAAAGGCGAATCAGGCCATCAGCCTGGAAAAGTATGATCTGCTGGTTTCCCTTCGCTGGATCCGGGGCGTCCCCTTTTATCAGAATACCATTTTTGTGGCGGCGGTGGCCATCGTCATTCTGGTGGCGATTCTGTACTGGTTTTTCGGGACGGAGCTGGGCTGCAGCGTCCGCGCCACCGGTTCCAATCCCAATATGAGCCGCGCCCAGGGCATCAACACGGATTTTACAAAGATTCTGGGTCTGATGCTTTCCAACGGCATTGTGGCGCTCTCCAGCGCGTTTTTGGCGCAGTACAACGGGTTCGTGGATATCAACATGGGCCGGGGCGCTATCGTGGTAGGACTGGCGGCAGTTATCATCGGTGAGGTGGTGCTGGGCAGGATCCACGGAAATTTTGCATTCCGCCTGCTGGCAGTGGCCTTCGGCGCGATTGTCTACTATGTGGTGATGCAGATCGTCATGTGGCTGGGCCTTTTGAGCACCAACGACAACAAACTGCTTTCTGCCATCATCGTAGCCGTTTTCCTGGCGATTCCGTATCTGAAGGAAAAATATTTCAGGAAGGCTGCCGGAAAGGGGGACGCGCAGAATGCTTGAACTGAAGAACATCAGCAAAACCTTTAATGCCGGGACGGTCAATGAAAAAAGAGCGCTTTGCAATTTGTCCCTCTCTCTCAAGGACGGGGACTTTGTAACGGTCATCGGCGGAAACGGCGCGGGCAAATCCACCATGCTCAACGCCGTGGCCGGCGTGTTTCCCGTGGACGCGGGCAGCATCTCCATCGACGGCGTGGACGTGACGAAGCTGGTAGAACATAAGAGAGCAAAGTATCTGGGCCGTGTGTTCCAGGATCCCATGACCGGCACCGCAGCCAGTATGCAGATAGAAGAAAATCTGGCGCTGGCGGCCCGGCGGGGCATGAGGCGCACCTTAAAGTCCGGCATCACCAAAACGGAGCGGGATCAGTACCGGGAGCTGCTGAAGATTCTGGATCTGGGGCTGGAGGATCGGCTGACCGCCAAGGTGGGACTGCTTTCCGGCGGTCAGAGACAGGCTTTGACGCTGCTGATGGCCACGCTCAAGAAGCCGAAGCTGCTTTTGCTGGACGAACATACGGCGGCGCTGGATCCCAAGACGGCGGCCAAGGTGCTGGAGGTTACGGATCGGATCGTGAGCCGGGACAGTCTGACCACCCTGATGATCACCCACAACATGAAGGACGCCATCGTGCACGGCAACCGTCTGGTCATGATGTACGAGGGACAGATTATCTACGATGTGGCGGGAGAGGAAAAGAAAGGACTGAAGGTTTCCGATCTGCTGCATAAGTTTGAGGAGGTCAGCGGCGGGGCCTTTGCCAACGACCGAATGATACTCAATTAACGCTGCAGCTGCAAATGAGTCCTTTTTTGTAAAAAGGGCTGGATTTTTCGTGGAAAATATGAGAGAATAGCATCAGCGCATGACGGGTTAATCTGCGGCATTTTGAGCAAATCCCGCCATCCCATACTCTACATACAGGAAAGGAGTTTTCACATGATTTATTCACATGAAGTACAGGAAATGTGTCCCGTGGCACAGGGCGTGAACCATGGCGCCGCGCCGATCCCGGAAGAAGCGAAATGGGTGAAGGCGAGAGAAATAAAGGATATTTCCGGCCTGACGCACGGCATCGGCTGGTGCGCGCCGCAGCAGGGCGCCTGCAAGCTGACGCTGAACGTCAAGGAGGGCATCATTCAGGAAGCTCTGGTAGAGACCATCGGATGCTCCGGGATGACCCATTCCGCGGCTATGGCGGCGGAGATCCTTCCCGGCAGAACCGTCCTGGAAGCGCTGAATACGGACCTTGTGTGCGACGCGATCAATACGGCGATGAGAGAGCTGTTTTTACAGATTGTATATGGCCGTTCCCAGTCCGCATTTTCCGAGGAAGGCCTGGCGATTGGCGCCGGTCTTGAGGATCTGGGCAAGGGCCTGAGAAGCCAGGTGGGCACCATGTACGGCACGCTGGCGAAAGGCCCCCGTTATCTGGAAATGGCGGAAGGCTATGTGACCGGCATTGCTCTGGACGAGGAGAACCAAATCATCGGGTATCAGTTCGTGAACTTCGGCAAGATGACCGACTTCATGAAAAAGGGCGACGACGCGGCTACCGCTTACGAGAAGGCCAGCGGGCAGTATGGCCGTGTGGCGGATGCCGTGAAGATCATCGATCCCAGAAAAGAGTAAGCAGATCGCGAATATCATAAGGAGGATGTGGACAAATGGCATTATTTGAATCATATGAAAGACGCATCAAACAGATTGATGCGGTGTTGAACAGCTACGGCATCGCTTCCATCGAGGAAGCGGAGAAGATCACCAAGGATGCGGGCCTGGATGTCTATCACATGGTGGAAAAGATCCAGCCGATCTGCTTTGAAAACGCAAAGTGGGCCTACACCGTAGGCGCGGCCATCGCGATTAAAAAAGGCTGCCGCAAGGCTTCCGACGCGGCTGCGGCCATCGGCGAAGGACTGCAGTCCTTCTGTATCCCAGGTTCCGTGGCGGATCAGCGCAAAGTCGGCCTGGGACACGGCAATCTGGGCAAGATGCTGCTGGAGGAGGACACCGACTGCTTCTGCTTTTTGGCAGGTCATGAATCCTTCGCGGCTGCGGAAGGCGCTATCGGTATCGCCGAGAAGGCCAACCGTGTCCGCAAGAAACCCCTGCGTGTCATTTTGAACGGCCTGGGCAAAGACGCAGCGCAGATCATCGCCAGAATCAACGGCTTTACCTTTGTGGAGACCCAGATGGACTACTACACCGGCGAAGTCAAGGAAGTATTCCGCAAGTCCTATTCCAACGGCCCCCGCGCGAAGGTGAACTGCTACGGCGCCAACGATGTGACCGAGGGCGTGGCGATCATGTGGAAAGAGGGCGTGGATGTTTCCATCACCGGCAATTCCACCAACCCCACCCGTTTCCAGCACCCTGTCGCGGGCACCTACAAGAAGGAGTGCAACGAGAAGGGCAAGAAATATTTCTCCGTGGCGTCCGGCGGCGGCACCGGCCGTACCCTGCACCCCGATAACATGGCGGCCGGCCCTGCTTCCTACGGCATGACCGATACCATGGGCCGGATGCACTCCGATGCGCAGTTTGCGGGTTCTTCTTCCGTTCCGGCGCACGTGGAGATGATGGGCCTGATTGGCGCCGGCAATAACCCGATGGTCGGGATGACCGTATCGGTAGCCGTTGCTGTGGAAGAAGCTGCCAAGGCTGGGAAGTTCTGAAAAATCCAGTAAAATAAAGGGTTTCCGCTGATGTAAATTGTCGGCGGGAACCCTTTTTCGTGTGGGAAACTTTTATACCCATGTCCAGCCGGAAGGATCCAGAAGCCGATCCGTTATCCGGGATTTCAGCTGTGTTTCAAAGACGTCCCGATCGACCTGTTTGCCATCGATTTCATAGTAGGGACACGGTTCCGGGCTGTCTGACGGGATTTTTTCTTTTCGCACAAACAGATGGGAAAGCTCCTTTCGCTGTCCGTCCGGCAGATACGAGAAAAGCGTATAGGAGCAGGTGCCGTTATACTCATACTGACTGACCATCGTGCCGTCCTCCAGAGGGTATTCCTG
>CANRGX010000003.1 GCA_947630215.1 uncultured Eisenbergiella sp.
TTGTCGATTCCCATGGCGGCAAACCCGGCCAGGTTTACGATTCCGATATAGAGAAGCAAAATAACAATGACATCCATAACTCGATTCGCTTTCTTCTTTTTGAGAAGAACAGCCGGTCTGTCGTATGCGGCGGACCGGCTGTTTTGTTGACAGAAAAAAGATTTTACCGCAGGGGCAGCAGGGCGTCAGACCTCAAACCCGGCGTTTTTTGCTTCCTGCAGCTTCATGGCGCGCACCTTGCTGGGAAGGCCAAACAGGTTGATAAACCCTTCCGCGTCGTGATGGTCGTACAGATCGCCGGTGGTGAAGGAAGCAATCTTTTCATTATAGAGAGAATACGGGGAAGTGGTTCCGGCCTTGATAATATTGCCCTTGTAGAGCTTGAATTTCACTTCTCCGGTCACGTATTTCTGGGTGGATTCGATGAAGGCCTGCAGCGCTTCGCGCAGCGGGGTGAACCATTTGCCCTCGTAGACCACCTGGGCCAGCTTGTTGCCCAGATCCTTTTTGAGCGCGTAGGTGTCGCGATCCAGAATCAACTCCTCCAGCTGCTGGTGCGCTTCCATCAAAATGGTGCCGCCGGGCGTTTCATAGACGCCGCGGGACTTCATGCCCACCACGCGGTTTTCCACGATATCCACAATGCCGATGCCGTGTTTGCCGCCCAGCTTGTTCAAAGTCCGGATAATATCGGAAACCTTCATCTCCTGGCCGTTTACGCTGACCGGCACGCCCGCTTCAAAGCGCATGGTCACATATTCGCCCTCATCGGGAGCCTTTTCGGGGGTTACGCCCAGCACCAGAAGATGATCGAAGTTGGGCTCGTTGGCAGGATCCTCCAGTTCCAGTCCCTCATGGCTGATATGCCAGAGGTTGCGGTCGCGGCTGTAGCTGGAGTCCGCGGAAAACGGCAGGTCGATACCGTGCTCCTTGCAGTACGCGATTTCGGATTCCCGGGAATCCAGCGTCCATTTCTCATTGCGCCAGGCGGCGATGATTTTCAGATCGGGGGCCAGCGCCTTAATGCCCAGTTCAAAACGGATCTGATCGTTGCCCTTGCCGGTAGCGCCGTGGCAGATGGCGGCGGCGCCTTCCTTGCGGGCGATTTCCACCAGCTTCTTGGCGATCAGGGGACGGGCCATGGAAGTGCCCAGCAGATATTTGTTTTCATAAACGGCGTTCGCCTGTACGCAGGGAACGATGTATTCGTCCGCGAACTCGTCGGTAACGTCCAGAATATACAGCTTGGACGCGCCGCAGAACTTCGCGCGCTCCTCCAGACCGTCCAGTTCCTCCGCCTGCCCGCAGTCAATGCAGACACAGATCACTTCATAATCAAAATTCTCCTTGAGCCAGGGAATGATGGCGGTGGTGTCCAGTCCGCCGGAATACGCCAGAATGACCTTTTCTTTCATGATACAAACCTCCGTAGCTGTTGCTTTTTTTCTTGAAATGTGTCAAGATGGTAATGCGTGATCGGATAGCGCCGCCCGCATTCTTTCCTTACTATACAACAGGCAGGAAAGAATTGCAAGTGATATTTTATGCAAAAAATATGCGTAATATGTGCATAAATATGTATTTTATTGACAAATCAAGGCTCAATAGTGAATAATAAGAATGAAGTTATGCAGACGGATTGGAGGACAGGATGATCAGAGCAGGTATAATCGGAGCGACAGGGTACGCAGGCGGAGAACTGGTGCGGCTGCTTTTGGGACACAGGAACGTGGAGATCAAATGGTACGGCTCCCACAGTTATATCGATCAGAAGTATGCGTCCGTATACCGGAATATGTTCCGGCTGGTGGAGGACGTCTGCCAGGACGATAACCTGACCCAGCTGGCCAGACAGGTGGATGTGATTTTTACGGCTACGCCCCAGGGGTTTCTGGCATCGGCCCTGAATGAGGATATTTTATCCGGGACGAGAGTCGTGGATTTAAGCGCGGACTTTCGCATCAAGGACGTGGCAGTCTATGAAAAATGGTACGGCATTGCGCACAAATCGCCGCAGTTTATTCCGGAAGCGGTCTACGGGCTGTGCGAGATCAACCGGGAGGCGATGAAGGGCGCGCGGCTGGTGGCCAATCCGGGCTGTTACCCCACCTGTTCCATCCTTTCGATCTATCCGCTCTTAAAAGAGGGGCTGATTGAGCCGTCCACTCTTATCATTGACGCCAAGAGCGGCACTTCCGGGGCGGGACGGGGCGCCAAGGTGGCGAATCTGTTCTGCGAGGTGAACGAGAGCATCAAGGCATACGGAGTGGCCAGCCACCGCCATACGCCGGAAATTGAGGAACAGCTTTCCTATGCTGCGGCGGAGCCGGTGATCCTGAATTTTACGCCCCATCTGGTACCTATGAACCGGGGGATTCTGATCACGGCCTACGCTTCGCTCAAAAAGCTGCCCCAGCCGGACGGAAGTCTGGCGCTGCCTACGGAGCAGCAGATCCGCAGCGCCTATGAGAAGTATTATAAGGAAGAAATCTTTGTCCGCCTGCTGGAGCCCGGCGTCTGTCCGGAGACCAGATGGGTGGAAGGCAGCAACTATGTGGATGTGAATTTCCAGATCGATTCGCGTACCGGGCGGATCATTATGATGGGCGCCATGGACAACCTGGTCAAGGGCGCAGCGGGACAGGCCGTGCAGAATATGAATCTGTTGTTTGGAGAGGCAGAGGACGAGGGACTGCGGATGCCTCCCCTGTTCCCGTAAGGAGCGTTGAATGGAAACGGTGACGCACACCTTTGAACCGGTATACGATGCGGAGTCCAGAATCCTGATTCTGGGCACCTTTCCGTCGGTAAAGTCCCGGGAAAACGGTTTTTACTACGGACATCCCCAAAACCGCTTCTGGAAAGTGACGGCGGCTCTGCTTGGCGTAAAGCCGCCGGAGACGGTGGAAGAAAAAAAGGCCATGCTGTTGGCGGGGCATATCGCCATCTGGGATGTGATTGCGTCCTGCACAATCCGGGGCTCCTCGGACAGCTCCATTCGGAACGTAATGCCCAACGACATTGCCGGACTGCTGGCAAAAACCGGTATCCGGGCCATATTCGCCAACGGGCGCAAGGCCTGTGAACTATATGAAAAATACTGTGAAGCACAGTGCCACAAAAAGGCGGTCTGCCTGCCCTCCACTTCTCCTGCCAACGCGGCGTTCAGCCTTGCGCGGCTGACGGAATGCTGGAGAGAGCAGACAGACCCCTGGCTTTTGGGGAAGTGGGGATAAAAATGCGTGTGAAAACGGTGTGGAAGGATAAAAAACTGGTATTTTGCATCGCAACGGCGGCAGTTGTGGTCTGCATAGCGGCTGCCATATGCTTTCTGACAGATCAACTGCGTCCTGTCAGTGTCCTTTCCCGGCTTTCCCGGGTGGACTGGAACGAGATAAGGGCCCGAAATCTCACCGTCGAAGGGGACAAGGATTGGACGGATATCGTCTGTCTGGGAAAGATACCGGAGAAAAATATCACACTCTACGGATATAACGATCAGGAGTGTTTCGGCCAGGGCGTTGCCGTTGAAATAGGAGAAGACAGATATTATTTTGACTGGGTTTATATTACGCCCAGGATGCTGCTTCCCGATTGTTACTGGAAGGAGAACGACGGGCAGCTGCAGATCTCTTTAAATGTCTATACGGGGACCGGCGTTTCGGCGCAGGAGCTGCACGTGCTCCGGTACCGGGACGGTGAACTGACGGATAGTGCGTTTGCTTTTCAGGAGTATTCCGAAATCCTTACGCAGCGGATACAGTCTGCCTATGACAGCGCAGCCTGCCGGCTCACGCTGACCGACCGAAAAACGGGAAAAGAACTGTGTACGGTCAAACTCGGCGGGGAGAAGGAGATTGTAGGGATCGAGACAGGAATGATTTCGGAATTTATTCTGGGGGATACCGTAAGTCTTCAGGTAAAGCCGGGCTGCCGCTATGAGAACGAGGCTGCAGCGGACTATGGAGACGACATACCGCTGCTTCGGGCGGAAGTCATCCTATCGGAAGACAGCGGCGAACCGGTTTTTGACCTGGGGGATTTCTCTGTGCTGCCGTAGTTTTCTTTTTGCCTTGACAGCCCTGTCCAAAGAAGGTACACTGTCAAAGAATATAGCGCAGGCAAAACAGCGTAGGCACGCTACAGGAGGATACCATGTTTACAGTCAGGACAATGCAGCCGGAAGATTACGACCAGGTATACGAACTCTGGATGACCATTCGGGGATTTCGTATCCGCAGCATTGACGATTCCCGGGCGGGAGTGGAGCGTTTCCTTCTGCGCAATCCCACCACCAGCGTGGTGGCGGAGATGGACGGACGGGTAGTGGGCGCGATCCTCTGCGGCCATGACGGCAGGAGGGGCTGCCTGTACCATGTGTGCGTGCGGGAGGGTTTCCGCCGGATGGGCATTGGCAAGGCCATGGTGGTGGCGTGCATGGAAGCGCTGCGCAAAGAACAGATCAGCAAGGTTTCCCTGATTGCGTTTACCAAAAACGACATCGGCAACGCCTTCTGGAAGTGCATCGGATGGACGAAGCGGGAGGATCTCAACTATTACGATTTCGTGCTGAACCGGGAAAATATTGAAAAATTCAATGAATAAGTATTGCATATTTATGAAATAAGTTGTATATTTATACATCAATGAAAGAAGACGGCGTCCGCGCCGGCAGGAGGATAGGACAATGGAATGGATAACAGGCGGCATCACGGCGGCGAAGGGGTTTCTGGCCTCCGGCGTGGAAGCCGGCGTGAAGTATTCCAACAGGAAGGATATGGCGATGGTTTACAGCCAGGCCCCCTGCAGGGTGGCCGGCGTGTTTACCCGCAATGTGGTAAAGGCCGCCCCCGTGATTTGGGATCGGCAGGTGGTAAACAGCGGCCATGAGGTGCAGGCCGTGGTAGTCAATACGGGCATTGCCAACGCCTGTACCGGGCAGCAGGGCTTTGACTGCTGCCGGAAGACGGCGGAAGCGGTGGGCGAAACGCTGGGGCTTGCGTCGGAGGACGTGCTGATCGGCTCCACCGGCGTCATCGGGATGCAGCTGCCCGTAGATCGGATTGCGGCGGGTGCGAAAAAGGCCGCGGCCGCCCTACGGGAGGGCATAGAAGCGGGCCATGAGGCGGCCTGCGCCATTCTGACGACGGACACGGTGCCCAAGGAGGCGGCGATCCGGGTGACCATCGGCGGAAAAGAAGTGGTTCTGGGCGGTATGTGCAAGGGATCCGGCATGATCCATCCCAATATGTGTACCATGCTGGCCTATGTGGCCACCGACGTCAACATTTCAAAGGAACTTTTGCAGGAAGCGCTTTCGGAGGATGTGGAGGAGACCTTCAACATGATTTCGGTGGACGGCGACACCTCTACCAACGATACGCTGCTGGTGCTGGCAAACGGCCTGGCGGGCAATCCCGAAATCACGGAAAAGGGAGAGGATTACAGGGCCTTTTGCGCCGCCCTGCACGCGCTTGACGAAACGCTGGCCAAAAAGATTGCCGGCGACGGGGAAGGCGCCACGGCGCTGTTTGAGGTTCAGGTGATCCATGCGGATACGAAAGAAAACGCCAAAAAGCTGGCAAAGTCCGTCGTCACCTCCAATCTGACCAAGGCGGCCATCTTCGGCCATGACGCCAACTGCGGGCGCATCCTGTGCGCGCTGGGATATTCGGGCGTTTCCTTCGATCCGGAGAAGGTGGAGCTGTGGCTTTTGAGCGCCGCCGGCAAGCTGCTGGTTTACCGGGACGGCGTTGTGCTGGATTTTGACGAAGCAAAAGCGGAAAAAATCCTGTCCTGCCCGGAGGTGACGGCTCTGGTGGATATGAAGGCAGGAGAGCAGAGCGCGACGGCCTGGGGGTGCGACCTGACCTACGACTATGTGAAGATCAACGCAGATTACAGAAGCTGAGGAGTGTGCGGCATCAATGAAACCAGAAATGGAAGAAATCATGAAAAAGGCGGCAGTGCTGGTGGAGGCCCTGCCCTATATCCAGAAATTCAACCGCAAGTTCATTGTGGTCAAGTACGGCGGCAGCGCCATGAGTGACGATACGTTAAAACGCAGCGTCATCCAGGATGTGACGCTGTTAAAACTGGTGGGCTTTAAGCCCATCATCGTGCACGGCGGCGGGAAGGCCATCAGCACCTGGGTGAAAAGAGCGGGCAAGCAGCCGGTCTTTGTCAGCGGCCTGCGGGTGACCGACGCAGAGACCATGGAGATCGCCGAAATGGTATTGAACCAGGTGAACAAGAGCCTGGTGTCCATGGTGCAGAAGCTGGGCGTCCTAGCGGCGGGGATCTCCGGCAAGGACGGGAACCTTCTGCAGGTGGAAAAGAAGTATATCGACGGGCAGGACATCGGCTTTGTGGGAGACGTAAAACAGGTGAACCCCAAGATCCTCTACGATCTGATCGACGACGATTTCCTCCCGATTGTGGCCCCCATCGGTATGGATGAGAACTGCGAAACCTATAATATTAACGCGGACGACGCGGCCTGTGCCATTGCGAAGGCGGTGGGAGCCGACAAGCTGGTTTTTCTGACGGATGTGGAAGGACTGTATAGGGATTTTGACGATAAGGATTCCTTTATCAACCGGATCCGTGTCAGCGATGCGGAGACCCTGATCCAGAGCGGCTACATCGGCGGCGGGATGCTGCCCAAGCTGGCCAACTGCACCTCCGCCGTGAAAAACGGCGTGAACCGGGTGCACATTCTGGACGGACGGATTCCGCACTGCCTGCTTTTGGAGGTCTTTACGGATCGAGGCGTGGGAACCGCTATCGTCGGGGACGACGATCCGCTGCCGGATACCCCGTGTAAAGGGCAGAAGGCGTAAGCAGCGCAGACAGATCAACGGCCGCTGTCCGGCGGCGGAAGGGAGAGAAAAGTATGGCGGAGAAAACACAGCAGTATATCGAAAGGGCCGAAGGCGCTCTCCTGCACACCTACAACCGGTATCCGATTGTGCTGGATCGGGGCGAGGGCGTTTATCTTTATGATATAGAAGGAAAAAAATATCTGGACTTTGCGGCGGGTATCGCCGTATTTTCCCTGGGGTACAACAACCCGGAATACAAGGAGGCGTTAAAGGATCAGATCGACAAGCTGACCCATACCTCCAATTATTATTACAACGTGCCTGCCATTGAAGCCGCGGAAAAGCTGAAGAAAGTGTCCGGCATGGATCGGGTGTTTTTTACCAACAGCGGCGCGGAGGCCATAGAAGGGGCCATCAAGGCGGCGCGCAAATATGCCTGGGAAAAGGATGGCTGCACGGATCATGAGATCATCGCCATGCACCATTCTTTCCACGGCCGCACCATGGGCGCGCTTTCCGTGACGGGGACGCCCAAGTACCGGGAGCCCTTCGAGCCCGGAATCGGGCACGTGAAGTTTGCGCAGCTCAATGACTTTGACAGCGTGCTTTCCTGCGTGACGCCAAAGACCTGTGCCATCGTCCTGGAGGCGGTGCAGGGAGAGGGCGGCCTGATGCCGGCCACGGAGGATTTTTTGAAGCGGGTCCGCGCCCTTTGCGAGGAAAAAGACATTTTGCTGATCCTGGACGAGGTGCAGTGCGGCATGGGACGGACGGGCTTTCTGTTCGCCTGGCAGCGCTATGGCGTAAAGCCGGATATCATGGCGGTGGCCAAGGGCGTCGGATGCGGCGTGCCGGTGGGCGCGTTTCTGATGACGGAAGAAGTGGCGCAGCATTCCCTCAAGGCCGGGGATCACGGCACCACTTACGGCGGCAATCCGCTGGCCTGCGCGGCGGTCAGCAAGGTTCTGGATCTGTTTGAAAAATACGATCTTTTGCACCATGTCCGGGAGGTGTCCGCCTATCTGGAAGAAAAGCTGGACGGGCTGGTTTCGCAGTTTGACTGTATCCGCCTGCGGCGCGGGGCCGGGCTGATGCAGGGGCTGGTGTTCGACCGTCCTGTGGCGCCCGTGATCAACGAAGCGCTGAGCCGCGGCCTGATTCTGATCAACGCAGGGCCCGAGATCCTGCGTCTGGTGCCGCCCCTTGTGATCACGAAGGAAAATGTGGACGAGATGATCGGGATTTTGGAAGAAAGTATTGCCGCCGGCACCGGATCTTGCGGTGAGGGAAGCCTATGAGTCTGAAAAAGAGGCTGATCGCCGTTTTTTGTATTCTGGCGATGACGGGCGCCGCCGCATTTCTGGCTGTGCCAGCGCAGCAGTCTTTAGAACCGGCGCCGCAGAATATTCTGAAGACAAAACCCACGATTACGCTCTGGTACACGGATGAGGCCATGGGGGATTATCTTTCCAGCGTCGCGCTGGATTACCTGGAAAGCTGCGACATACGCGTGCTTCCCGTTCTGGTTTCCGGGCTGGATTATTTGGAAGCAATTCACGACGCTTCCATGGGGAATACGGACGGATCGGGCGGAAATGCCCCGGATCTGTATCTGATCAGCAATGACAGTCTGGAAAAGGCCTATCTGGCGGGACTGGCCCAGGAGATTCAAACGGACGGAATCGTGTCGGACGGCGGTGTGCTCACATCGGAACGGTTTCCTGAGGCCGCGCTGAACGCGGTCACCTATCAGGGAAAGCGGGTGGCGTTTCCGCTTTATTATGAAACCAGCGCCTTGGTCTATAATGAGACCTATCTGCAGCAGGCGGCCCGGGAGATGGGCGTAGCTGAGGATACCCTGATTCCCCGGACCATAGAAGATATCCTGTCGTTTGCGGATGCGTACAACGCGCCGGAGACGGTGGAAGCGGTCTTTAAGTGGGATGTTTCCGATATATTTTATAACTATTTTTTCGCGGGTCACTATATCAGCGTAGGCGGCCCCTGCGGAGACGATGAGAGCCGGATCGATATCTACAATCGGGAGGCTGTGACCGGCCTGAAAGCGTATCAGGATCTGAACCAGTTTTTCTCCATCGACGCCGAAACCTCCAGCTATGAGGCGGTGGTGCAGGATTTCCTGGACGGGAAGCTGGTGTTTACGGTAGCCACCACGGATATGCTGGGGCGGGTGGAAAAAGCCCGGGCAGAGGGAACGTTTCCCTATGAATACGGCGTGGCGGCCCTGCCGGATATCAGCGCGCAGACGCGTTCGGGCGGGCTTTCGGTGACATATGCCCTGGCGATAAACGGCTACAGTACGCAAAAGGGTATGGCCAGTGACTTTGCCCTGTTTTTGCTGGATCAGGACGTGTCGAAAATGTACGCCAGGACGGGGCGGCTGTCCGCCCAGAACAAAGCGCTGCCGGACGTGCCGGGCGCAGAGGGATTTTCCGCGGAGTATGCAAAATCCGTTCCCATGCCGAAGCTGATGAGCACGGAGAATTTCTGGGTCTGGATGGAAGTGGCCTATACCAGAATCTGGCAGGGGGAAAACGTATCCGATATTTTGAAGGCGCTGTCGGAGCAGATTATGACCCAGGTGACGGGCAGCCCTTACGAGGAAACGGAATATATTGAGGTGCCGGAGGCATCCACTCAACAGGACGAGGCGGAATAGAACCGGCGGTACAAAAAGAATAAAAAGTCCGATCTGCAGGCATACTTTAGGAAAAGGAGGCTTGACATGATCGGATTTTTTATTGCTGTTTTATCGGGAGCGCTGATGAGCCTGCAGGGCGTGTTCAATACCCAGGTGACGAAATCCTCTACCATCTGGACGGCCAACGCCTTTGTGCAGTTCAGCGCTTTTCTGGTGTGTATGCTGGCCTGGGCAGCGACAGATCGGACGAACCTGCTGCAGGTTTTCCGGGTGGAACCAAAATATATGCTGCTGGGCGGCGTGATGGGCGCGGCCATCACCTGGACGGTGATCAAGAGCATGGATATGCTGGGGCCGGCAAAAGCGGTTCTGTTTATCGTGGTGGCCCAGATTGCGGCGGCCTATTTGATTGAACTGGCCGGTGCATTCGGCACGGAAAAACAGCCCTGGGAGTGGCGGAAGGGAATCGGTCTTTTAGTGGCCATCGCAGGAATCGTGGTGTTTAAGTGGGAGTGACCAGACTGCCAAACGCTATATAAAAAAGAAACAACAGGCAGATCCTAACGCGGCAAACGAGGATCTGCCTGTTGCTTTTTCTGGAAATCCTGCTGGACGTTCCATCATAGCAAAATGGTATTGACAGCGTACATAAAATGCAATACGATGTATATAATATAAGGAAGGAGGTGCTGGTTTATGGCAAATGTAAACGTAAACATTCGCATGGATTCCGGCCTGAAACATCAGTTTGAAAAATTCTGCGAGGATATGGGGCTGACGATGAGCGCGGCGTTTAATATTTTTGCAAAAAAGGCAGTCCGTGAGTACCGTATTCCCTTTGAGATCAGCGGGGAAAACCCGAATCCCGAAACAAAGGAAGCAATTCGGGAAGGGAAGAAGATGAAAGCAGATCCAAGTCTGGAAAAGACATATACGGACGCAGACCAGATGACGGAGGATCTTTTGTCAGATGTATAATCAGTCACGACGAGCTGATCCTATCTCTCAAAGCAAGGGAAAACAGAGATTCTGCCTTTCGTGCTATCGCCAAAAACAGGAGCACATTTGGGCCGGGAGGAAACGCTGCTATGCTTTTGATCGGGGATAAGATACTGGAATGCCGGAAGGCCGCCAATTTGAGCCAGGAGGAATTTGCCGCCAAGGTGGGCGTGACCAGACAGGCGGTTTCCAAGTGGGAGCTGGATAAGGCCTATCCGGATCTGGACAAGCTGGTGGATATTTGCGACATTTTTCATATCAGCATGACGGAGTTTCTCTACGGGAAACCGGAAACGGCGCCGCCGGAGAACGACGCCGCAGCAGCGGGGGGCAAATCAGCCGGTCAGCTGCGGGGAAAGGGCGCGTTTGTCCGGCTGTGCGTGCTTTCGGTGCTGCTGGGCGGGCTTTTCGTCTTCTGCGCTGTGATCTGCTTTACGGTGCTGGGGCGCAATGTCTGGCCGGGGGCGGACAGTCCCGTCCTAAAGGCCCGGATTGAGAGAGTCTATCAGCAGTATACCAAGGCGGATCTGTGCGTCTATGACGACGTGGGCCGAAAGGTGGTAAAAACGGTATGGCTGGATGCGGACGGCATCCGGGACGGGGATTTTATTTCCTGCCGTACCAATGAGAAGCAGGACGGGATATTTTATGCCTACCGGATTGGGACACTGGTGATCCTGCCGTGTCTGGTACTGTTGTTTCTGGTACTGTTTTTACTGAGCCTGGGAGAAATCGTCCGGTTTTGCAAAGAGAACCGGTGGGAGATCCGATGGGACGGCAAAGCGGATTCTGCACCGGCGCCGGCGGCAAAACCAACGGCAGAGGAGAAAGAAACGGTGGAGCGGATATGAGTACGGCGGAAAAAAGAGCGTTTTTTACGGCGGCCGCCGGAGGATTTTTGCTCGCCGCGATTCTGGGGCTTTGGTTCATGGGCGTCCTTTCTTTCGGGGGGAGGGACGAGGAAACCGTTCCGGCAGAAACGGCGGCCGCAGAGGATCGGGAAAGCTGGGAGGCGGTCTTTTCCGGGATGAAGTTTTTTCTTCCCAAACAGGGAATGGCCGCCGTTCACGAAAGCGGATGCTTAAACGTCAGGCAGAAGGACGAATATCTGATTCAGATCGATATGGAAGACGACACCATAGAAGATATGTGGGCGCGCATGGAGGATAAGAAAAAAGTCCTGACGGATTCCGGCTACCGGATAGAGAAGGAGCCGGAGTGGATCGACGGGACGGATTCGCCCCACATCCGATATGTCATCAGTATGGCAGACGAGCGGGGCAGCGATTTTCGCCGCTCCTATTTTGAAGTGCTTCTGCTGCCCGCCGACGGACAGCGGCATTTTCTGGCGGCAATCCGTTATGACGGAATCGACGTCGAAGCCCTTCGGGAGAAACAGCGGGAATCGCTTTATGACGAAGCGGCAGACGTGGCGGCGGATATTCTGAAACGGGCCGTTCCCACCGATGAGGAGGACGATTTGCCCGGCACCTTCTGGATGGAGGATGAAAATCTGGATCCTGGCGGGAATCTTCTGGCCGGGGACTGCATGACCGACGGAGATGACGGCTGGAGCCTGTCCTACCGGCTCCCTCCGGACAGCCAGCTTGTTTCGGACAATGTGGCGGGCAAAACCTATCTGGACACGAAGCATCAGATTTATATCCTGCTGGATGTGACGGATTATACCTGGGAGACGGCCAAGCAAAAAGCACAGTCGCTGGCGCAGAGCGAGCTTTCCCGGATCCACGATCAGGGCCAGGTCGAAGTTGGGGACTATACCTTTTATTATTATTCTTACTCTGTTCTGGAGTACGGGGAAAAGGAAAAACTGCTCCATTCCTATTTCCATGCGTACTGTGATTTGAAAAACGGATCGATCTATTCCGTCTACGGCTATGCGGATGACTGTCCCATGGCCCTTGAACCCGGATATTACGCGGATGTTTTCAGCCTTACGGAAACCGGTTTGGCGCGCAAGTGAGCCAAATCCGGCCGCGGCAACCGGAAGTTGCGGTTTTGCAACCACGTTTCGCTTGTGAAAAACGGTGTTTTCTCCCGATAATTTCTTTTGCGAGCCATCCGGAAGATTCCGGGGGATGCAAAAAAGAAAAAGGAGAAGACAAGATGAAAAAAAGAAGACAAGCAGGAGTACTCTTTCTTACGGCGGCCGTGCTGGCTGCCATGACCGCCTGTGGCGGGAGCAGAGAGGAGGAGACGGACAAAGGAGCGGCACAGGACACGCAGCAGGCCGTGACCGTGGAGACGCAGACCGTTCCGGCGCCCGAAACGGATGAAAGACCGGACACAGAAACACTGGAGGAAAACGGCGAAGCGTCCGACCAGCCGGTCGAATCGGCCGAACCGGCCGAACCGGTTCCTTTCGTTCCCGTCGAAGGGCTGAGCGAAACGTATGCGGATCTGGAAAACCTGAGCTTTGCTTACGACGGTCAAATTTATACGCTGGGAAAGAGCACGCTGCAGGATATGATCGACGGCGGCGTCCCGTTTGACCCGAACGAACTGAATAACGCCAATAATAATGTAAACAGCAACTACGAGACGGACAGATATACCGTGGAGATCAACGATTATGTCATGCTGCAGGTTTCCTTTCTCAATGTTTCGGACAGCAACATCAGTCAGTCCCAGTGCCCGCTGCACCTTGTCCGGTGGTACTCGATCTATGTCCCTCAGCCGGATTATGAGGACAGCCTGAACCAGGAAATCACAGAAAAGATTGCCGACGCGGCGCAGCATGTCTGTTTTGCCTTTCCGCTGACGCTCACCAGGCAGCAGCTTCTGGAAAACAGCAGCGGCGGCGTGGAGGAGGAGGGAGCCTCCAACAGCGTGAAATATCAGGTAGAATCCGAAGTCTATATGGGCGAGAGCGGCTATACCTTTCAGTTTAACAAAACGACGGATCAGCTAAAGGATGTGTCCATTTCCTGGCTCCCGTAACCGGTGGCAGACCGACGGACACTTTGGCACAAAACAACCGGGAAAGCGCAAGAATTGGCTTGTAAAATATCCTTTTTGGGCATACAATGAAAGTGCGGTGCATGGGGTTCCTCTTTACGAGGAGAAAAACGTGCCGAACAGAGAAAACATATATCAAAAAATAGGGCGTCCGGCGCTGCCTGCGCTGTTGTGTATCTGCCTGCTCTTGGGCGGCTGCCGGGAGCGGGAGGAAGTTTCCTTTCTGCCTTTGGAGGAGGAAACCGGGCCGACAGAGACAGAGACCGTGCCGCCCCGGACAGCGGACGAGGAACGGACTTCGGAAGCGGTGTGCGTGGTGCATATCTGCGGAGCGGTATCCAATCCGGGCGTATATGAGCTGCCAGAAGGCAGCCGGATCATGGACGCGGTGACTGCGGGCGGGGGATTTCTGCCCGAGGCGGATCCGGATGCCTGCAACCTGGCCCAGGTGCTGGAGGACGGCTCCCGGATCTATATTTTAAGCCGGGAAGAAAGCGCGCGCCTGGAAATTGGCGTGGAAGCTGTCCAAACAGGACAGCCAGACGCACAGGCGGACGGCAGAGTGGATCTGAACGCTGCGGACGCGGCTGCCCTGATGACCCTGCCGGGGATCGGGGAGAGCCGCGCCGCGGCGATTCTGGCGTGGCGCCGGGAGAACGGCCGGTTTGAGCGCATCGAGGACATTATGAAGGTAAGCGGCATCAAACAGGCCGCGTTTGAAAAGATACGGGAAAGGATAACGGTCAGATAAAAAAGCGGTCGTAGGGGGAGCGGGGATGGCGAAGAAAGTTCTTGTGGTGGATGATGAAAAGCTGATTGTAAAGGGAATCCGGTTCAGCCTGGAGCAGGACGGCATGGAGGTCACCTGTGCCTATGACGGGGAGGAAGCGCTGGAGTACGCGCGCAGCCAGCCGTTTGATATGATTTTGCTGGATATCATGCTGCCCAAATTAAACGGAACCGAGGTCTGCCAGCAGATCCGGGAATTTTCCAACGTTCCCATCGTGATGCTGACAGCCAAGAGCGACGATATGGATAAGATCATGGGACTGGAATACGGGGCGGACGATTATATCACCAAGCCCTTTAATATCCTGGAGGTCAAAGCCAGAATCAAAGCCATCATGCGCCGCACTTCGGGCGGGGGAAAGGAACGGGGAGAGAACCGCGTCATCGAAAGCGGGCAGCTTTGCATGGACTGCGACAGCCGCCGCGTGAGCATCGACGGCAGGGAAGTGAACCTGACCGCGAAGGAATTTGACGTGCTGGAACTGCTTCTTAGAAACCCCAATAAAGTATACAGCCGCGAAAAACTGCTGAATCTGATCTGGGGGGCGGACTATCCCGGAGACGTCCGCACTGTGGACGTCCACATCCGCCGTCTCCGTGAAAAAATCGAATCGAATCCCAGCGAACCCCGCTACGTCCATACCAAATGGGGCGTAGGCTATTTCTTCCGCGCATAGGCGAAGTAAAATTGTCCGGCGGCAAAGACTGTCCGGCGCACTTTCTACCGGAGGGGACGCAATGCACTTTCAATTCGGGAGCTTCTTCCAGGATCTGATCCGCAAGGTTCCGGTTTTCAGGAGCCTGAAAGCCTATATTTTTCTGCTCATGCTGGTCATCGGCGTCGTGCCCGGGGCCATTATGCGCATCGGAATCCTGGAAAACTACGAAGAACGCGCCGTCTCTCTGCGCATTTCCGATTTGACCACACAGTACCGGATCATTGCGGATCATCTGCTCAACTATAACTATCTTCAGGACACTTCTTCCGATGTCATCAACGCCGAACTGGAACAGATGGCCAATCTGTACGACGGCCGCGTGCTGATTATCAACGGCAATTTCAGCATTGTAAAGGATACCTATGCCCTCAGCGAGGGAAAGACCATGATCTCGGAGGAGGTCATCCGGTGCTTTAAGGGGGAAAACATTTCCCGGCACGACCGGAACAACGGCTATATTGAAATGACCGTTCCCATTGTGGAAACCGTGGAGACAGACGGAAAGGCCGGTTCCGTGGTGCGGGGGGTGATCCTGGCCAGTTCGTCTACGGACAGCATCGCCGCCATGCTGGAAATTTTGAGCCGCCGTGCGCTGATTTTAGAGATCGTCATGACAATTCTGATCCTGGGCATTGTATTTTTCTTTTCCCATATTCTGATTGCGCCCTTTGACCGGGTGACAAAAGCGATCAATGAGGTGCGGGACGGATATAACGACAAGGAGATTTCCGTGCCGGATTACCTGGAGACGGAGCAGATTGTGGACGCATTCAACCAGCTGCTGGGCAGGATGCGCGTGATCAACGATTCCCGGCAGGAGTTTGTGTCCAACGTCTCCCATGAACTCAAGACGCCCATGACCTCTGTCAAGGTGCTGGCGGATTCCCTGAACCAGCAGCCGGACGCGCCCGTGGAACTCTACCGCGAATTCATGCAGGATATCACGGAGGAAATCGAGCGCGAAAACAAAATCATCAACGACCTTCTGACGCTGGTGAAGATGGACAGAACCGAAGCGGAGTTGGATATCCGGACCGTGGACATCAACAGCCTGCTGGAAAAGACGCTGAAGCGCCTGCGGCCCATCGCCAGACAGCGGGATATTGAAGTGGTGTTCGAGAGCATCCGATCCGTGACGGCGGAGGTGGATGAGGTGAAGCTGTCCCAGATTTTTACCAATTTGGTGGAAAATGCCATCAAATACAACAAGGAGCACGGCTGGGTCAGGGTGCGGCTGGACGCGGATCACCAGTTTTTTACCGTGGAGGTTTCCGATTCCGGCATCGGTCTGAAGGAAGAGGATTACGAGCCTATCTTTGAACGGTTTTACCGGGTGGACAAGTCCCATTCCAGGGAGATCGGCGGAACGGGGCTGGGGCTCTCCATCGCCCGCAGCGCGGTGCTTCTGCACAGGGGTTCCATCCGGGTCAGCAGCGTGGAGGGAGAAGGAACCGTCTTTACCGTGAAAATTCCGCTGACCCATGTGATAGCCGGAGGTGGCGCATGAAAATAAAGATGCCAAAAGCGTTTCTCATACGGCGGATCCGCTCCGGCGCCTGCGTAGCGGCTCTGGCCCTTTTGTGCCTTTTGACCGGCTGCGGAAAACAGGACGTGGTGCCCGGGGAAAATGAGATTTCCGTCTATTATATCAACCAGGCGGAGACGAAGATCACGCCGGTGGTCTGCGCGCTGGAAAGCCTGGAAAAAAACGATCAGGTGAACGAGGCCATCGGGGCGCTGATGGAAAATCCCGTGGAGCTTTCCCTGCGGACGACGGTGAACGGATACCGCATTTTGGGATGGGAAATGCAGGATACTCTGCTGGTGCTGGATGTGAGCGAAGAATACCGCACGATTCAACCGACTACGGAGGTACTGATCCGGGCGGCCATTGTACGCACGCTGACGCAGCTGGAGGGGGTAGAGCATGTGGCCATGACCGTGCGCGGGGAAGGACTGACAGACAGTATGGGGCTGCCCGTAGGCCCTATGTCGGCGGACCAGTTTTTGGATAACGAGGGGGACGAGATCAATTCCTACGAGCAGGTCTGGCTGAAGCTGTATTTTGCCAACGAAACGGGGGATCAGCTGATCCCGGTCAATGTAAAAAAAGTTTTTAACAGCAATATTTCGCTGGAAAAGCTGGTAGTGGAAAGCCTGATAGCGGGGCCGGAACAGGACAGTGAAGACGCCTTTCCCGTGATCAATCCGGCCACCAAGGTACTGGGCGTGACGGTAAAGGACGGCACCTGCTATGTGAATCTGGACGACGGCTTCAGCACGCAGATTTATAACGTGACGGGGGACGTGGTTCTTTATTCCATCGTGGATTCCCTGGCGGAGCTGTCCAACATCAACAAGGTGCAGCTGTCCATAAACGGCTCCACGGAGGTGATTTACCGGGAGAATTTTCCGTTGTCCAGCGTGTATGAACGGAACCTGGATCTGGTGTCGCCGGGGAACTGACGGCCTGTGATCTCGGGGAGAAAAGAAAGGAATCGGGCGTTTGAGACGACCTTTGTGTACGGCGCTGCTGATCTTTCTGGCGGTTTATGTGTGGCTTTCCTCCTGCCCGGATGCGGCGGACCGGTGGGAGGGCCTGTCGGGCGAAACCGTCGTTTTGGAAGGAAAGGCGGCGCAGCTGTACCGGCCTGCGGACGGTTCGCGGGCCGGCGCTTCTTTTTCCCTCACCCAAGTCAGCGTGGTGAGCGGTTGGAACCATTCTTCTGATTCGGAACAATTCCCACAGCCAACAGAAAAAGAATCGATTCTCTGTTATGTAAAAGAGGGCGTGCCGCTGCCGCAGACGGGCAGCCGGGTACGGGTGAGAGGGCGGGCGCTGGCCTTTCGCCGGGCCTCCAATCCCGGAGAATTTGATTACGATGCCTATCAACGAATCAGAAATTGCATTTTCACACTAAGAGATGCAGAAATTCTTGCAGAAAGTGAAACATATGACCGAATCGGCCAGTTTCTCTATGTGTGCAGGGAACAGACGGCGGCTCTATTTTTGCGGACGCTGGGAGAGGAGGACGGTGCTCTGGCCGCCGCCATGGTGCTGGGGGAGAAAAAAGAGGTGGACGCCGGCATCAGGGCGCTGTACAAGGCGGCCGGAATTTCCCATCTGCTGGCCATATCGGGACTGCATATCTCCCTGATCGGAATGGGGGTGTTCCGATTGCTTCAAAAAGCGCGTCTGCCGGTATGGTGCGCCGCGCCCGCGGCCTTTTTCATCCTGTTTTTTTACGGTGTCATGACGGGAATGGGGGTATCCGTAACGCGAGCGATCCTCATGTTCGGTCTGCTGCTGGCGGCCCGGCTTCTGGGCAGGACCGCCGATCCGATCACGAACCTGGCGCTGGCAGCGCTGGGGATCCTGCTGTTTCACCCGGCCTACAGCAGGGATGTGGGATTCCGGTTGTCCTTTTCCGCCGTGGCCGGTATCTGTATGGTGACGCCGGTGTTGCAGGAAACCGGGAACCGTAGCAATAGGGCGCTGTATCGTCCGGCCTGGCTGCGCGGTCTGGGAAAGTCTCTCTTTTCCGGCGTCACCGCCAGCCTGGGCGTCACCCTCGCCACGCTGCCCTTTTTGCTGTACGGCTATTTCCAGTGGAACCCCTGGTCGGTGCTCGCCAATCTGATCGTGATTCCTTTGATGGGCGTGCTCCTTCCGCTTTTGTTTTTGCTGGCGGGAGTCGGGCTGATCGCGCAGCGGTTTTTGTTTTGCCAGCCGGTAGTTTGCGGGATCGCGCTGGCGGCCCGGGGCATTTTCTTTCTCTATAAGGGGATCTGTCGGGGCGTGCTGCGGCTGCCGGGCAGCGTTTTGCATACCGGGGCGCCCAGTGGGTGGCAGACCGCCGTGTATTTTGCCGGATTGGCTGCGCTGGTCTGGCGGGGGCGCCGGATCGGCCCGGCGCTCCGGCTGACGCTGGCGGCGCTTCTGACCTATGTCTTTTTGATCCGGCTGCCCGGAAATTTACGGATTACCATGCTGGACGTGGGACAGGGGGAGAGCGTCTGCGTCGAAACGCCGCGGCATGCGTTCTGGCTGTTGGACGCAGGCAGCAGCTCGAAGGAAAAAACGGGGGAATTTCAGATCGTCCCGTTTTTAAAATACAGCGGCGCGCGGGCGCTGGAAGGGATCTTTATCAGTCACTGGGACGAAGATCATGTCAACGCGCTGGAGGATATTTTTTCCTGGGCGCAAAGAGAACGGGTCAAAATAGGACGGCTGTTTCTGCCGGATACGGATCTGGAGGACGAAAAGCTGGAGGAAATCCTGGCGCTGGCCCGGCGCTTTGAGGTCAAAACAGAGCGTCTGCGGGCGGGGACGCGGATGGAAACAGAGGCGCTTATGGTTTCCTGTCTGCATCCCGAAAAAGGGCGGCCGGCGGCCGACCGCAATGACAGCTCTCTTGTACTGAGGCTGGAAGCCGGGGCGTTTTCCGCTTTGTTTACCGGCGATCTGCAGGAGGAGGGAGAAAGGCGGCTGGTACAGGCCTGTAGGGAAAAAGAGCTGGACTGCGACCTTCTGGACGCCGGGCACCACGGCGCGGCCAACGCCACCGGGGAGGAGCTGCTGCAGGCGGTCCGCCCGCGTATCCTGCTGATCTCCTGTGGGGAAAACAACCGCTACGGACATCCGGCCAAGGAAACGCTGGATCGCGTCCGAAACGCCGGGATCCCGTACTATGTGACCGCCTCCTGCGGCGCTGTCACCGTGGAAGTTTCCCGGGACGGTCTGCATATCGGCACTTTCCTTTCCGGGAAATAGGTGCTATACTATAAAAAAGGACAGGGCCGGGTACAGGCTGTCTGCGGCGGAAGGGAAGGGGGAAGCGCGCTTGCAGCAACTATCGCAGGATCTCAAAAGCGGCCGTTTCAAACAGGTCTATCTGCTGTACGGCGAGGAAGCCTATCTGCGCCTGCAGTACCGGGATCGGCTCAAGGAGGCGCTGCTTGGCGGAGACGATTCCATGAACTTTGGCCGCTTTGAAGGAAAGGACGTAGAGGTGGGGCAGATCATCGATCAGGCCGAAACGCTGCCCTTTTTTGCGGACAGACGGGTCATCCTGGTGGAAAACAGCGGTCTTTTCAAAAAAGCCTCCGATCAGCTGGCGGAGTATGTAAAAGAGATTCCGGCCACCACTTACCTCATCTTTGCCGAGACGGAGGTGGATCGGCGGGGGAAGCTGTTTAAGGCGGTGCGGGACGTGGGCCGCGCCGTGGAATTTCCCGTGCAGGACGAGGCCACGCTGAAAAAGTGGATCCTTGTCCGGTTTCGCAAGGAGGGAAAACAAATTTCCGCGGCCGCGCTGGATCATTTTCTGCAAAAGACCGGCACGGACATGGAAAATATCTGCCGGGAGATGGAAAAGCTGTTTTGCTACACGCTGGGGAAAGACGCTGTGACGGAGGCCGATATGGACGCTGTCTGTACCCGGCAGGTGAGCAGCCAGATCTTCGATATGGTGGAGGCTGTCGCGGGGCACAGGCGGCAGCAGGCGCTGAAGCTGTACTACGATCTGCTTTCCCTGAAGGAACCGCCCATGCGGATCCTGTTTCTGATCGGCCGGCAGTTTCATTTGCTGCTGCAGGTCAAGGAGCTTAAGAAAAAGGGATACCGGGACAGGGAAATTGGAGAGAAGACGGGACTGAAGGAGTTTCTTGTCCGGAAGTACGCTTCCCAGGCGGCCCGGTTTTCAGCGGGAGAGCTCAAGGAGTCCCTGACCCTTTGCGTGGAAGCGGATGAGGCAATCAAAACGGGTGCGATGAGCGACAGGCTGAGCGTGGAACTGCTTCTGATCCGGTGCAGCGGGGAAACAACGGCAAAATCATAAGAAAAGGAGAGCAGAAAATGTCACTGATGACTTCCCTGATATTGTTTTATTTGATCATGGTGGTGGTGATTCGTGTCCTGAAAGTCACCCGAAAGTCCAAAACCAGGGGACGGGAACAGGAAAGACAGACGGCCACACGGCAGGACAGCGCGCCTGTCCGGCGACCGGCGGCCAAAACGCCTTTGTCCCAGAGCAGCAGGACAGCCAGGACGGCAGGGTCGGCCGGAAGCGTTTCGCCTGCCGGAAAGGATTTGACCAAAACAAAGGACGGGCAGGCTTCCACTACGGAATATCTCAGGCAAAAGGCCATTGAGGACGAGCGCGCGCACGCGGAGGAGGCCAGGATTGAGGAACTGCGCCTGCACCATGAGACGGGAGGGCGTATGCCCGCCATGCGCCATTATGACGGCGACAGCGTGCCAAGAGGGATGCACATCGTCAGGTGCGGGTACTGCGCCGCGGAAAATCTGATCCGGGACGGACAGAAGCAAAGCGATTGTACCTGTTATTTCTGCAGGGAAATCCTGTAAGGACAGCAAAAAAGTCAGGATTGCCGGTGGTGCCGCCGATCCTGACTTCTTTTTTTTGCTTTCTTTTATTCTACGGTGACGGATTTTGCCAGGTTGCGGGGTTTATCCACGTCCAGCCCGCGTCCCAGAGACACATAGTAGGCGAACAGCTGCAGCGGGATGATGGCCAGAGAGCCCATGAAGGGCGCTTCGGTCTCGGGCACATAGAGCACATAGTCCGCGCATTTTTCCATGTCCTGATGCTGCAGGGTGGTCACGGCCATCACAAAGGCGCCCCGGCTCTTGACCTCCACGATATTGCTTACGGTTTTGGGATAGAGCGCATCCTGGGTGGCCACCGCGATGACGAGCGTGCCGTTTTCCATCAGGGAAATGGTGCCGTGCTTGAGTTCGCCCGCCGCGTAGGCTTCGGAATGGATATAGGAAATTTCTTTCAGCTTCAGGGAAGCCTCCAGGCAGAGCGCGTAATCGACGCCCCGTCCGATGAAGAAGATGTGTTCCGTCGCCAGATAATGATTGGCAAAAAACTGGATTTTCTCTTTCTGGGAGAGCAGCGTTTCCACCTGGCCGGGCAGCTGGGAGAGCGCCTCTAGGAGCGTCTTGAACCGTTCAGGGGAAATGGTGGAGCGCAGCTGGGCAAATTTCAGCGCCAGCAGATAAAAGGCCGCGATCTGGCAGCTGTACGCCTTGGTGGTGGCGACGGCGATTTCCGGCCCCGCCCAGGTATACAGGACGGCGTCCGCCTCCCGGGCGATGGAGCTGCCCACCACGTTGACGATGGCCAGAACCTTGCAGCCGTGGGCCTTCGCGTCCCGCAGGGCGGCCAGGGAATCCGCCGTTTCCCCGGACTGGCTGACCACGATAACCAAAGTCTGCGGATCGTAAATGGGGTTCCGGTAACGAAATTCGCTGGCCAGATCCGCTTCTGTCGGGATCCGGGCCAGATCCTCCAGCACATACCGGCCGGTCACGCCGCTGTGATAGGCGCTGCCGCAGGCCACGATGGTGATCTTGTGAAAGGAGAGCAGTTCTTCGTCGCTCATGCCAATCTCGCTTAAATCGATTTCCCCGTTCCGGATGCGGGGGAAAACGGTGTCCTTAATCGCCTTGGGCTGCTCATAGATCTCCTTGAGCATAAAATGTTCAAAGCCGCCTTTTTCCGCCGCGTGGATATCCCAGTCAACGGTGACGGACGTTTTTTGGATGGGCTCTCCATCCACGTTGAAAAAGCGGGTGTGCTCTGCAGAAAGGCAGGCGATTTCTTCGTTTTCCATATAGTAGACGGTGCGGGTGTAGTGCAGAATGGCGGGCACGTCGGAGGCGATGAATTTGCCGTCGGCGCTTTCTCCGATGATGAGCGGGCTGTCCTTCCTGGCCGCATAAATGTGGTGCGGATGATCCAGGAACATGATGCCCAGGGCATAGGAGCCCTCCACCCGGTGCATGACCTTCTCGATGGCTTCCACGGGATCGCCGTCGTAGTATTCGGTCAGCATATGGGCCAGTACTTCCGTATCGGTTTCGGACGCAAAATGATAGCCTTTTTCCTGCAGCCGCTGTCTGAGCTGGGCGTAATTTTCAATAATGCCGTTATGGACTACGGCGATAGAACTGTTTTCGTTGAGGTGAGGATGGGCGTTGGTATCCGAGGGCGAACCGTGAGTGGCCCAGCGGGTGTGACCGATACCGCACAGCCCCGGCATGGTGGCCCCGTGCTGTGTCAGTTCCTCCAGCACACGCAGACGGCCCGCCGCCTTTTCCATATGGATCCGCTCCCCGTCGTAGACGGCGAGGCCCGCGGAATCGTATCCTCTGTATTCCAGCTTGGACAGCCCGTCAAGAATGATGGGGGCCGCCTGCTGCTTCCCGATATATCCGGCTATACCGCACATATATATGACCTCCGATTTTAAAAAAAGCGCGGACTCTAAATGATTGACCGCGCCTTCGCTTTCGGAAACGATAGAATGGGTCGCTTCCCAGCGACTGGCGTTTCCCTTCTCTTGTAAGTATACACGATTGCAGGAAGATGTCAAGGATAAAACCGCGGTGGGGCATGAATTGTATTGGTGATATCGGTTCGGCGGTGTCATTCGTAAAGCTGTATGCGTATGTATCCCGGACTTCGCGTTTACTTCCGGAAATGTTATGATTTATCCTGTAAAAGTGTAAAGCTAAGTTCAACCACATCGGTTGTATCGTTTACGTTAGACAGGCTTGCAGTTACATCGAACGAATCTTCCCTAGCGTAACGAATTATATCATAATATTTATAGGAGAAGATAGCTTTTCCATCAGGCAGAACTTCGATCAATTTATAGTTATTTCCATGATAAACTGCCAACACGTCTTCAGCTTGCAACTGGTATTCTTCACCTTCAGATAATTCTTTTTTCAAGCCGGTGACATCGTTCCACACAATAAATGTTGGTGTATCCTTCATGAGATAATTTGCCCATTCTTCTCCTGTCATTTTGGCCAGAAGATCTTCTGTAAGGGGTGGGACTATTGTGTAGTCAAAATACGTTCTTTCTCCAGAAAGCGATACTATTCCGAATTCATATTCCCCCGGTTCGTAAAATTTCATTTGTATAACGTCGTACGAATCGTAAATGTTTGAACCAATATATATCGCATTCCCAGGAGTAGTAAAAGCAGAAATTTCCACTGGTCTGTAAAGCACTAATTCATCCCCTTCCCCAAATTCGTAAGTTCCGCCATTTTCCAGAAGCTCACCCTGTTTTTCTATTTTATTCCAAATACATAATTTACAGTCATCAGATTGCAGAGAGGCGATCCATTCGGCTAAAAATGATTCGTCTTCTGTCATTTGTTCCTGTGAAGGGTAGGTTTCCTCCAAAACTGTTTCAGTTGCGTTTTCTGTAATTTCTTCTGGTATAAACTCAGTTTTTGGTACTACACATTCGGTTTCCGATGTTTCTGATACCGTTGCAATTTGTACGGGGTTTTTTGAACTGCCGCATCCGCAAACAGTTTCTGCCGTAAGTGTGAGGGCAAATAAAATGCCTGCCTTGCGAATTAAATTATCTGTTTTTCTGGCGTTTATTCCATTTTCATACATCGGTTCCATTTTCAAATCCTCCTTGTCTCTTTTGCATATATCTCTTAAAGAGCATTTATCATTCTCTTTTAGAGATATTATAAATCTCTTTAGGCTAATTTTCAAGGCTCAATTAAGGAATTATTGTTTTATAAAGAATTTCAATATTAAAAAGCAAAGGAGCAAGGAAAAGATGGTGAAAGGGGCATTGGGAAATGTGATTAGAAAAAGCCGTATTAGTCTGGGGTATTCACAGGAGGAACTTTCTGAGAAAATAGGGATTACTCCGACTCACATGAAACATTTGGAAAGTGAGCATCGAAAGCCGTCCCTTGAAGTATTGATTCGGCTAATGGAAACGCTTGGCTTTTCTTTTGACGCACTGGTATTCCCTTCATCGGATAACACTATTCAAAATGAGTGGTTAGCGCTTCTTTCCAATTGCACCGAATCTGAGCAAAATATTATCAGAGATATGGTTATTTCCATCAAAAAGAATCATTTGACCTGATTTTGCTGTATAAAAAAGACAAAAACGCGCCCCGCCGCATGGGACGGGGCGCACTTTAAGGGGAACAAGTATAGGAGAGTGTTGTCCTTATTCTACGTCCTGCAGAGCGGCGTAGCCTTCCTCGCCGGTGCGGACCTTCACCACCTGGCTCACATTGTAGACAAAGATCTTGCCGTCGCCGATGTGGCCGGTATACAGGGTTTTCTTTGCGGTTTCGATGACATCCGAAACGGGAATCTTGCTGACGACGACCTCGATCTTGACCTTAGGCAGCAGCGTCGCGTCCACTTCCACGCCGCGGTACATGCTTCCGGCGCCCTTCTGGATGCCGCAGCCCATGACCTGTGTGACCGTCATACCCGTGACGCCCAGGTTGTTCATGGCCTCCTTGATCTTCTCGTAGCTGGACAGCTTGGTGACAATGACCACCTTGTGGATGCCCGTATCCAGATCCATGGGCGCGCCGTTGACAGGCACGGCCGCGGCTTTCTGCACCTCGGAGGCCTTTTCGTAATCGGAAGTGCCCAGATCCGTGTTTTCGTTGATATCCATGGTCATGGTGTTGGAAATATCCATGATGGAGAAGCCCGCATAAGCGCTGGTCAGGCCGTGCTCGCAGGCGTCCAGTCCCATAATTTCTTCATCCTGGGAAACCCGCAGGCCCACGAGAGCGCGGATGACCAGGAAAGCGATGGTGATGGTGACAGCGGTCCAGAGGATCGTCGCACCCATGCCCAGAAGCTGAATGCCCAGCTGCTTCAGACCGCCGCCGTAGAACAGTCCTTCGCCCGCGATCTGGTTTGCCCCGAAGGTTACGCCGTCGCCGAACCCTCTGGCAAAAGCGGGTGCGGTTTTTGTGGCGAACAGACCGACAGAGATGGTGCCCCAAATGCCGTTTAAGCAGTGTACGGCCACGGCGCCCACCGGGTCGTCAATGTGCAGCTTGTAGTCCAGGAACCATACGCCAAATACCACCAGCAGACCGGCCACAGCGCCGATTACGATAGCGCCGAAGGCGTCGCAGACGTCGCAGGGAGCGGTGATGGCCACCAGACCCGCCAGGGAAGCGTTTAAGCACATGGAAACATCGGGTTTGCCATATTTGATCCAGGTAAAAATCATACATACAACCGTGGCCACAGAGGGCGCGATAGTAGTGGTGACAAAGATGGAACCCATTTCCTCAATGGAAGTGGCGGCCGCGCCGTTAAAGCCGTACCAGCCCAGCCACAGAATGAACACGCCCAGGCAGCCCAGCGGAAGGCTGTGACCGGGGAACGCGTTGACCTTCGTCACTTTTCCGGCCTTATCCTTCACAAATTTCCCGATACGGGGCCCAAGAAGGGCCGCGCCCACCAGCGCGCTGATGCCGCCTACCATGTGGATACAGTTGGAACCCGCGAAATCGTGGAATCCGATCTGGGCCAGCCAGCCGCCGCCCCAGGTCCAGTGCGCCTCCACCGGATAGATCACAGCGGAGATGACAGCGGAGTAAATGCAGTAGGAAAGGAACTTGGTACGTTCCGCCATGGCTCCGGACACGATGGTCGCCGTGGTCGCACAGAACACCAGGTTGAACACAAAGTTGGACCAGTCGAAGCTCTCGTAGGCGGTAAAAATGTCAAAACCGGGCTTGCCGATGAACCCGAACAGATCCTCACCCAGAAACAGGCCGAAGCCGACCAGGATGAACATCACGGTTCCGATGCAGAAGTCCATCAGATTCTTCATCAGAATGTTGCCCGCGTTTTTTGCCCTGGTAAAGCCGGTCTCCACCATGGCGAATCCGGCCTGCATCCAGAATACCAGGGCGGCGCCGATCAAAAACCAGACGCCGAATACTTCGCCGTTAATGGCACTCAGAATTTCTTCGCTCATAATATTCTCCTCCTCATTCTATGACCGCTGCTGCGGTCATGATTTTTGACGCCGGATAAGCGACGGCCCGGCGCCTGTCTATGTCAGGCCGGGATAAAAACCGGCATGGCATACCAAACAAAACATGACAAAAGGTGCGCCTGTCTGCAAGCGCACCTTTGCGTTGTTGCCCCGTTAGGGGAAAAAGAATGTCCGACAACCGGGGAGAGTCATACAGGGTAACGGTTGTCAAAACACGCTTTACATAGTGGAAGATCTCCTGTCATTTGGGACAGATCTTCGATTTTCATATACCCCAGGGAATCCGCGCCGATCCGGGCGCAGATTTCGTCAGCCGTATGCGTGGAAGCGATCAGCTGATCGTTGCTGGGAACGTCCGTCCCGTAGTAGCAGGGATACAAAAAGGGCGGGGAGCTGATGCGGACGTGCACCTCCTTCGCCCCGGCCTGCTTGAGCATGGAGATGAGACTTGCCATGGTGGTGCCGCGGACGATGGAATCGTCAATCAGGACCAGCCGTTTGCCTTTTACCACGCTGCTAAGTACGTTCAGCTTTAAGTGTACGGCCGATTCCCGCTCCTTTTGGGTGGGCTTGATAAAGGTTCTGCCCACATAACTGTTTTTATGAAACGCGAGGGCGAAGGGCAGGCCGGAAGCCTGCGAAAAGCCCATGGCGGCGGCCAGTCCGGAATCGGGAACCCCGGTGACCAGATCCGCGTCCGCCGGCTGTGAGAGGGCCAGCGCCCTGCCGGCACGGATTCTCGCGTCATAAACATTTACGCTGTCCAGCGTGGAGTCCAGCCGGGCAAAATAGATGTATTCAAAAATGCAGTGCGCGTGGGCCTCCTGTGCCAGCCGGCAGTCCGACTGTACCTTATCTTTGGTGACGGTGAGAATCTCGCCGGGCATGACGTCCCGGACAAATTCCGCGCCCACCGCGTCCAGCGCGCAGCTTTCGGAAGCAAACAGATAACTGTCGCCCCGCTTCCCCAGGCAAAGAGGCTTTAGGCCCAGCGGATCCCGCACGCCTATCAGCTTGCGGGGACTCATGATCACCAGCGCATAACCGCCCTTTAACTTCTGTGCGGCATGCAGGATGGCATCCTCCACCCGCGCGGCGCGGGTGCGCTCCTTCGCGATGAGACAGGCGATCACCTCCGAATCGGTGGTGGTGTGGAAGATTGTGCCGTTTTCCTCCAATTCCTGCCGCAGCTGCAGGGCGTTGGTCAGATTTCCGTTGTGCGCCAGCGCCAGCGTTCCCTTTAAATACTTTAAAACCAGGGGCTGGGCGTTTTCGGCGGTACTGGAACCGGTGGTGGAGTAGCGCACGTGCCCGATGCCCAGATTGCCCGTCAGGGCGTTGAGGGTTTCGGGACGGAACACCTCGTTTACCAGTCCCATATCCTTGTGCCAGGTGATGTTTCCCTTGGGCCCGAAGGTATCGCAGACGGCCATGCCGGCCGCCTCCTGCCCGCGGTGCTGTAAGGCGCAAAGGCCGTAGTAGACGTCGGGGGCCGCGGCGCCTTTGTCCGGGTTGAAAATCCCGAACACGCCGCATTCTTCTTTTATGGAGCGCACCAGCGCCACGCGCTTTGCGCCGGTATCCAGCCCCGGTGCGCCCTCTGTTTCGCCGGATGTCTGCCTAGACATATTGACGGTTTCCTTCCTGTTTCCCGGTCGGGCCGGAAAAGCTCAGATGTAAAACAGCAGCTTTTCGTAGTTCGGATAGGGCAGAATGCTGTCGGGAATATATTCCTCCGCCGCGTCCGCGCTTTCGCGCACGGCCGCCATGTCCGCCAGTACGGTTTCGTGATAGAACCTGGCCGCTTCCAGCATATCCGTCATGCCCTCCGCCGTCCTGGTATCGGCCGCCAGCTTTTCCTGTGCCGCGTAGATGTCCTCATAGTAACCGGACAGCGTGGAAAGCAGCTTCTGCTCCGCCGTGCAGGGCAGATCGGCCACCGCTTTTTTGCCGCGGATGGAGCTGCTCACCTCGTCGGCGTACTGCATCAGCGCCGGCAGGAAGTCGCGCCGGATCATATCCTGCATGGTTTTGGCTTCAATGTGCAGCGTCTTGCAGTAATTCTCCAGCAGGATTTCATATCTGGAATGAATTTCGCTTTCCGTAAAGATCCGGTGTTTGGTAAACAGCTGAATGTTTTTCTCGGCGATGAAGCAGGGCAGAGCCTCGGGCGTGGATTTCAGATTGTAAAGACCGCGCTTTTTGGCTTCCTCCACCCATTCGTCGGTGTAGCCGTTGCCGTTGAAAATGATCTTTTTATGTTTCAGAATCGCGCGCTTGACCAGGGTATGTACCGCGTTGCCCATCTGATCCGCGGGCGTATCCTTCAGCTCGTCATAGAACTGGGACAGAGCCTCCGCAACCGCCGTGTTCAGTACGATGTTGGGGCCGGCCACCGAAATGGAGGAACCCAGCATACGGAACTCGAACTTATTGCCGGTAAAGGCAAAGGGTGAGGTACGGTTCCGGTCGGTGTTGTCCTTGAAGAAGTGGGGCAGTACGGTCGCCCCCGTCTCCATCTGAATCTGCTGATGCTTGCCGAAGAACGTATCGTTCTCGATGGAATCCAGAACCTCCGTCAGTTCGTCGCCCAGGAAAATGGATACAATGGCGGGCGGCGCTTCGTTGGCGCCCAGCCGGTGATCGTTTCCGGCGCTGGCCACGGAAAGACGCATCAGATCCGCGTATTCGTCCACCGCCTTGATGACCGCCATCAGGAAGATGAGGAACTGAATGTTCTCCGCGGGCGTGCGGCCGGGATCCAGAAGATTCACGCCGGTATTGGTGATCATGGACCAGTTGTTGTGCTTGCCGGAGCCGTTGATGCCGTCGAAAGGCTTCTCATGCAGCAGGCATACCAGCCCGTGCTTGTCGGCCACCTTTTTCATGACTTCCATGGTCAGCTGGTTGTGATCCACGGCGATGTTGGCGGTATCGAAGATGGGAGCCAGCTCATGCTGCGCGGGCGCCACTTCGTTGTGCTTGGTCTTGGCGGGAATGCCCAGCTTCCAGAGCTCTACGTCCAGATCGTGCATGAAAGCGGCGACGCGGGGCTTTAAGGCTCCGAAATAATGATCTTCCATTTCCTGGCCCTTGGGGGGCATGGCGCCCAGCAGCGTGCGGCCGGTGAAAATCAGATCCTTTCTCTTTGCGTACTGTTCTTTGTCAATCAGGAAATATTCCTGCTCGGGCCCGATGGTGGTGGAAACGCTGGTCACATCCGTCTGCCCCAGCAGATTTAAGATCTTGGCGGCTTCCCGGCTCAGCGTTTCCATGGAGCGCAGAAGCGGGGTCTTTTTGTCCAACGCTTCGCCGCTGTAGGAGCAGAAAGCGGTGGGAATATACAAGGTGCCATCCTTGATAAAAGCCGGAGAGGTGGGATCCCAGGCGGTATAACCTCTCGCCTCAAAGGTCGCCCGCAGTCCGCCGGAAGGAAAGCTGGACGCATCGGGTTCGCCCTTTACCAGCTCCTTGCCGGAGAAGTCCATAATGACCTGCCCGTTGCCCACCGGGGAAATAAAGCTGTCATGCTTTTCGGCGGTGAAACCGGTCATCGGCTGGAACCAGTGCGTGAAATGCGTCGCGCCGTTTTCCACGGCCCATTCCTTCATCGCCACCGCAACGGAATTGGCCACGTCCAGCTCCAGATGCGTGTTGTTCTCAATGGTTTTGCGCAGCGCCTTGTAGATGTCCCTGGGGAGCTTGTCGCGCATGACCTTGTCATTGAAAACGAGGCTGCCGTACAGTTCGGGAATACCTTTTTCCATAGATTTTTCTCCTTTCGCTCTTGTGTGCGCGCCGGAAGCCGTTCAAACAAACGGCCGCCGGACAAAACCGACAGAAACGCGGGCTGTCCGCGCACAAAAAAGGCGCCTGGGGAAATTCCCAAAGCGCCTTTGCTTTACGATTGGTAGTATACACTCCTAAAATAAAAAGTCAAGAGGTTTTTTTGTATTTTTAGGCGTACATTTTGAGAGGGACATAATGAAAATTTCGGGTCAAGGTAACCAAAATTTCTTCCAGATACTTGAAAAAAGACAGGAATATGGTATTCTGGAAGAAATTATGGGAATAATAACCCAAAATATCTTTTGGGAGGGAGCGCTATGGAAAAGGAAATCAAAAGGGACAGATATCTCGATCAACTGGTGCAACGCAAGGGCAACGGATTGATTAAAGTGATAACGGGGATCAGAAGATGCGGGAAATCCTATTTACTGCGGACATTGTTTAAAAACCATCTGTTGGAGGAAGGCGTAGAAAAGGATCATATTATTGAAATGGCCTTCGATCTGTTCGACAACATCGACTACAGAGATCCCCGGGTTTTTTATCCGTGGGCAAAGGAACAGATCCGGGATAACGGAAGATATTATTTTTTGCTGGACGAAGTACAGCTTTTGGGAGAATTTGTCAGCGTCTTAAACGGCCTTGCGGATAAAAAGAACTGTGATGTGTATGTAACCGGAAGCAACGCCCGGTTCCTTTCCCGGGATATCGCGACGGAATTTGGCGGCAGAGGGGAAGAAATACACATGTATCCGCTCAGCTTTTCGGAGTTTATGACCGTATCCCCCAAAAATCGCTATGACGGCTGGAATGAGTATATTACCTACGGCGGGATCCCGATGGTGGTTCTGGCGGATACCGACGATCAGAAGGAGGCCCTTTTAAAAAGCCTGTTTCAGGAAACCTATATCCGTGATATTGCGGCAAGAAATAAGGTCAGGAATGTGGGCGAGATGGAAGCGCTTCTGGATATCCTGTCCTCCGCAATTGGTTCCCTGACCAATCCAAACAAGCTGCAGAAAGTTTTCCAGAGTGTGAACCGTTCCAAAATAACGGCGTCAACCGTCACAAAGTATATCGAATATCTCAAGGATGCCTTTCTGATTGAGGAAGCGAAGCGCTATGACATAAGGGGAAACGCCTATATCGGTACGCCTGTGAAGTATTACTATATGGATTTGGGCCTTCGGAATGTGCGGATCAATTTCAGACAAATGGAAATTTCGCACGCGATGGAAAATGTCATCTACAATGAACTGAGAATGCGCGGCTACAGTGTGGACGTGGGAAATCTTGGCATCGTGGAGAGAAAAAAGGACGCGGCTCCCGTAAAAAAACAGCTGGAGGTCGATTTTATCTGTCGGAAGGGTTCCGGGCGCTGTTATGTGCAGTCCGCCTATTTGCTGGAGTCAGAAGAAAAGATAACCCAGGAGATCAGGCCCTTTTTAAAGATCCGGGATTCCTTCCGGAAGATGATCATCACCTCCAATACGCCCAAACCTTTTTTTAACGATCAGGGAATCCTGATCATGAACGTCTATGATTTTCTCCTGGATCCGGATTCGGTGGTTTTTTGATTGTCTGTCAAAATGTACTTTACAAATTTCACCGAATAGAGTAAACTGTTTGAGTAAAAGGTTGGAAAGCGCATAAAATGAAATTGACAAGGGCGTCAAATGGCCTGCAAAAGCAGGCTTATTTGACGCCCTTCGCTGTTTTGGGGACGCTTACAGGGAAGCGGCCGGAAGGAAAGCAGGGAGGGAGAGTATGGCGGTTAAATATGTGTTTGTGACGGGCGGTGTGGTGTCCGGGCTGGGCAAAGGGATCACCGCCGCGTCGCTGGGACGGCTGTTAAAGGCCAGAGGCTACCATGTGACGATGCAGAAGTTCGATCCCTATATCAACGTGGATCCGGGAACCATGAATCCCATCCAGCACGGGGAGGTCTACGTGACCGACGACGGCACCGAAACCGATCTGGATCTGGGGCATTACGAGCGGTTCATCGACGAAAGCCTGGATTTCAACTCCAACGTCACCACCGGAAAAATTTACTGGTCGGTATTAAATAAGGAAAGACACGGTGACTACGGCGGCGGCACGGTACAGGTAATCCCCCACATCACCAACGAGATCAAATCCCGTTTCCATCGGGCGAAAACCCCGGACGAGGAGACGATTTCCATTATCGAGGTGGGCGGCACCGTAGGCGACATCGAAAGCCAGCCCTTCCTGGAGGCCATCCGGCAGTTCCAGGCGGAAATGGGACGGGAAAATGCAATTTTGATCCAGGTGACCCTGATCCCGTACCTGAAGGCTTCCGGAGAAATGAAGACCAAGCCCACGCAGATGAGCGTCAAGTCCCTGCAGAGCATGGGAATCTGGCCCGACATTCTGGTGTGCCGTTCCGATTATCCCATAGATGAGAAAATGCGGGAAAAGATCGCGCTTTTCTGCAATGTAAAAAAAGAACATGTCCTGCAGAACCTGGACGCGGATTCCCTCTATGAGGTTCCGCTGATGCTGGAGGAGGAGAAGCTGGCCCAGGCGGTCTGCGAATGCCTGCATCTGCCCTGCCCCGATCCGGATTTGAGCGACTGGCGGCGGCTGGTGGAGGATCTGCACCACCCCCTCACCAGTGTCACCATTGCGCTGGTGGGCAAATATGTGGCGCTGCACGACGCTTACTTAAGCGTGGCGGAGGCCTTAAAGCACGGCGGCATCGCCAACCGGGCCGAGGTACATATCCGCTGGATCGACGCGGAGGAACTGACGCCGGAAAATCTGGAGGAATATCTGCACGATGTGGACGGCATTCTGGTGCCCGGCGGGTTCGGACAGCGGGGCACGGAGGGGAAGATCCTGGCGGTGGGTTACGCCAGGAAAAATAAAATCCCCTATCTGGGGCTCTGCCTGGGAATGCAGCTGGCCATTGTGGAGTTTGCCCGGAACGTGGCAGGACTGCCGGAGGCGGCCAGCATCGAGCTTTCTCCCGATACGCCCGACCCGGTTATCGCTCTGATGCCGGAGCAAAACGGCGTGGAAAATCTGGGCGGCACGCTGCGGCTGGGCGCCTATCCCTGTGTGTTAAAGGAAGGAACGCTGGCCCACAGGCTTTACGGAAAGACACAGATTTCAGAGCGGCACCGCCACCGCTATGAGGTAAACAACGAGTACCGCGCCTGCCTGACCGAAAACGGAATGGTGCTTTCGGGCCTTTCCCCGGACGGCAGGATTGTGGAAATGATAGAACTGTCGGATCATCCGTTTTTTGTGGCGACCCAGGCGCACCCGGAGTTCAAGTCCAGGCCCAATCTGCCCCATCCGCTCTTTAAGGGACTGATTGAGGCGGCGGTGCGGTATGCCGGTTGTGCGGAGCCGCTCATGTAAGCGGGAATGGAGGAAAAAATGGATCAATTCTGTATCAGGAAACAGGACGACGAAACGCAGCAGGGGCTTTATCATGCTTCTTTTGAACACGATAACTGCGGCATTGGCGCTATCGTGAACATAGAGGGAAAGAAAAGCCACCGGATCGTCGCGGACGCGTTGAAGATTGTGGAAAATCTGGAGCACCGCGCGGGCAAGGACGCGGAGGGAAAAACCGGAGACGGCGTGGGGATTCTGACCCAGGTTTCCCACCGTTTCTTTGAAAAGGCCTGCAAAGAAGCAGGCATCCAAATCGGCGGGGAGAGGGAATACGGCGTCGGTATGTTTTTCTTTCCCCAGAACGAACTCAAGCGCAGCCGGGCCAAAAAGATGTTTGAGATCATCGTGCAGAAAGAGGGCATGCGGTTTTTGGGCTGGCGCGATGTGCCGACGGATCCGCAGGTGCTGGGACATAAAGCGCGGGAGTGTATGCCCGTGATCTGCCAGGGCTTCGTGCAAAAGCCGGAGAATCTGGAGAAGGGGCTGGAGTTTGACCGCAAGCTCTATGTGGTGCGGCGGGTTTTCGAACAGAGCAACGACAATACCTATGTGCCGTCCCTGTCCAGCCGGACTGTGGTTTACAAGGGAATGTTTCTGGTGGGACAGCTGCGCACCTTCTTTTTGGATCTGCAGGACGAGGACTATGACTCGGCCATTGCCATTGTCCACTCCCGTTTTTCCACCAACACCAATCCCAGCTGGGAGCGGGCCCACCCCAACCGGTTCATTGTCCACAACGGGGAAATCAACACCATCAAGGGAAATGTGGATAAAATGCTGGCCCGGGAGGAAACCATGTCCGCCCATAAATTTTCCGCGGACGATCTGACCAAGGTGCTGCCGGTGATCAACGCCACCGGATCCGATTCCGCCATGCTGGACAACACGCTGGAATTTCTGGTGATGAGCGGGATGGATCTGCCGCTGGCGGTGATGATCACCATTCCGGAGCCCTGGACGCACAACGACACCATTTCCCAGGAAAGACGGGATTTCTATCAATATTACGCCACCATGATGGAGCCCTGGGACGGCCCGGCCTCCATTCTGTTTTCCGACGGCGATCTGATGGGGGCGGTGCTGGATCGAAACGGCCTGCGCCCTTCCCGTTACTACATTATGGATGACGGGCGGCTGATCCTCTCCTCCGAGGTGGGCGTGCTGGATCTGCCCGACGAGCACATTCTGAAAAAGGAGCGGCTGCATCCCGGCAAAATGCTGCTGGTGGATACGAAGCGCGGCCGGGTGCTTTCCGACGAACAGATCAAGGAAGCCTACGCGCTAAAGGAGCCCTACGGGGAATGGCTGGACAGCAACCTGGTGACGCTTTCGGAGTTAAAAATCCCCAACGAAAAGATCCCCGCCTATTCTTCGGAGGAACGGGCCCGGCTGCAGAAGGCCTTCGGCTATACCTATGAAGAATACCGGGGCAGTATCTGCGCCATGGCCTTAAACGGCACGGAGCAGATCGGGGCCATGGGCGTGGATACGCCGCTGGCCGTGCTTTCCAAAGAATACCAGCCGCTGTTTTTCTATTTTAAACAGTTGTTTGCCCAGGTGACCAATCCGCCCATCGACGCCACCCGGGAAAAAATCGTGACCTCCACCACCGTTTATGTGGGCAAAAACGGCAATCTTTTGGAAGAAAAGCCGGAGAACTGCCAGGTGCTCAAAATCAACAATCCGATTTTGACGGATCTGGATCTGCTCAAAATCCGCACCATGAAAAAACCGGGCTTCCAGGTGGCCTATGTGCCCATTATTTTCTACAAGAGCACGCCCATGGAAAGGGTGCTGGAGCATCTGTTTGTGGAGGTGGACAAAGCCTATCGGGAAGGGGCCAATATCCTGATCCTTTCCGACCGGGGCGTGGACGAAAACCATGTGGCGATCCCGTCCTTGCTGGCGGTTTCTGCTGTCCATAAGCATCTGGTCAAAACCAAAAAATGTACGGCGCTCTCTCTGATTCTGGAGTCCGGAGAACCCAGGGAGGTGCATCATTTCGCCGCCCTTTTGGGCTACGGCGCCAGCGCCGTGAACCCCTATCTGGCCCACGCCACCATCGCCGAACTGGTGGAGGCGGGACTGGTGAACAAGGATTACTATGCGGCGGTCAACGATTATGACAACGCGATTTTGCAGGGCATCGTAAAAATCGCTTCCAAGATGGGCATTTCCACGATCCAGTCCTATCAGGGCAGCCAGATCTTTGAGGCGGTGGGCATTTCCCAGGAGGTGATCGACCGGTATTTCACCGGCACGGTCAGCCGGGTGGGCGGCATTACGCTGGAGGACATCGCGGCCCAGACCGACGCCCAGCACTCCAGGGCCTTTGACCCGCTGGGGCTGGAAACGGATCTGACCCTTTCCTCCCTGGGACGGCACAAAATGCGCAGCCAGGGGGAGACGCACCGGTACAATCCGCAAACCATCCATCTGCTGCAGCAGTCCACGCGGGAAGGAAATTACGAGAAGTTTGTGGAATATACGAAGATGGTGGACGCCGAGCAGACCGGCTATCTGCGCAGTCTGATGGATTTTAACTATCCAAAAGAGGGCGTGCCCCTGGAGGAAGTGGAGAGCGTGGAGGAGATTGTGAAGCGCTTTAAGACCGGCGCCATGTCCTACGGATCGATCTCCGAGGAGGCCCATGAAGCGCTGGCCATTGCCATGAACCATCTGCACGGCAAGTCCAACAGCGGCGAGGGCGGAGAAAGCGACGAACGGCTGGAATCCGCCGGGACGGATCACGACAGAAGCTCCGCCATCAAGCAGGTTGCCAGCGGCCGTTTTGGCGTCACCAGCCGCTATCTGGTCAGCGCAAAAGAGATTCAGATCAAAATGGCCCAGGGAGCCAAGCCCGGCGAGGGCGGTCATCTGCCGGCCCGCAAGGTCTATCCCTGGATCGCTAAAACGAGACATTCCACACCGGGCGTAAGTCTGATTTCGCCGCCGCCGCATCACGATATTTACTCCATCGAGGATTTGGCGCAGCTGATCTACGATTTGAAAAATGCCAATAAGTACGCGCGGATTTCCGTCAAACTGGTCTCCGAGGCCGGGGTGGGAACCGTAGCGGCGGGCGTGGCCAAGGCCGGCGCCCAGGTGGTGCTCATCTCCGGCTATGACGGCGGCACCGGCGCGGCGCCCATCAGCTCCATTCACAACGCGGGCCTGCCCTGGGAGCTGGGACTGGCGGAGACGCACCAGACGCTGCTTGCCAACGGCCTGCGCAACCGCGTGATGATCGAGACGGACGGCAAGCTGATGAGCGGCCGGGACGTGGCCATCGCGGCGCTGCTGGGCGCGGAGGAATTTGGGTTCGCCACGGCTCCGCTGGTGACGCTGGGCTGTGTGATGATGCGTGTCTGCAACTTGGACACCTGTCCCATGGGCGTGGCCACCCAGAACCCGGAGCTGCGCAAGCGCTTTATCGGGAAGCCGGAATACGTGGAGAATTTCATGCGCTTTATCGCGCAGCAGCTGCGGGAATACATGGCAAAGCTGGGCGTGCGCAGCATCAACGAGATGGTGGGCCGCACGGATCTGTTGAAGAAAAAGGAAAACCTCACCGGCCGCGCGGCCAAGGTGGATTTGAGCCGCATTTTAAACGCTTCGCCGGAAACGGATCGGAGCCTGTGCGTGTTCGATCCCGCCTGTGCGTATGATTTCGGACTGGAAAAGACCAAGGACGAGGCCGTTCTTTTAAAGAAAAGGGATCTTCGCAAGGCCATTGCTTCCGGTGAAAAAACGGAATACAGCGTAAAACTGAGCAACGTGGACCGCACCTTCGGGACGCTGCTGGGGGCGGAAATCACCAGACAGCATCCGGAAGGACTGCCGGAGGATACCATTACCGTCCGCTGCAGCGGCGCGGGGGGGCAGAGCTTTGGCGCCTTTTTGCCAAAGGGTCTGACGCTGAGCCTTTGCGGAGACAGCAACGACTATTTCGGCAAGGGGCTTTCCGGCGGCAAGCTGGTGGTCTATGCGCCCCAGAAAGCGAAGTTTGTCCCGCATGAAAATGTCATCATCGGCAACGTGGCCCTTTACGGCGCCACCAGCGGCGAGGCCTATATCGCGGGCGCGGCGGGAGAACGGTTCTGTGTCCGCAACTCCGGCGCCACCGCCGTGGTGGAGGGTGTGGGCGAGCACGGATGCGAGTATATGACCGGCGGCCGGGCCGTAATTTTGGGCCCCACCGGAAAGAACTTTGCGGCCGGCATGAGCGGCGGCATCGCCTATGTGCTGGATGAGAAAAACTGCCTGTACCGGAACCTGAATAAGGAGATGGTGCTGATGGAAAAGGTGGAGACAAAGTTTGACAGGGAAGAACTGCGGGCCATGATCGAAGCCCACGTGGCCCACACGGGATCGGAAAAAGGGAAGGAAGTGCTGGCGCACTTTTCCGAGTATCTGCCCAAATTTAAAAAGGTCATTCCCGGCGACTATAAACGGCTGATCCAGCTCTCCTCCCAGTTCGAGGAACAGGGCATGAGCAGACAGGAAGCACAGATCGAAGCCTTTTACGCCAGCCTGGGCAACAAATAAGGAGATGAGAAAATGGGAAAACCCACAGGATTTCTGGAATATGAACGCAAAGACGGCCCGGTGACAGAGCCGGAGGAAAGAATCGGGAATTTCGGGGAATTTCACGGGGCTCTCTCCGAAGAACAGCAGCGCCTGCAGGGCGCGCGCTGTATGGAATGCGGCGTGCCCTTCTGCCAGGCGGGCATGATGATCGCCGGCATGGCGTCCGGCTGCCCGCTGCACAATCTGGTGCCCGAGATCAACGATCTGGTCTATCACGGCAACTGGGAACAGGCCTATGTGCGGCTGAGCAAAACCCACTGTTTCCCGGAATTTACTTCCCGGGTCTGCCCGGCGCTGTGCGAAGCGGCCTGTACCTGCGGCCTGCACGCAAAGCCCGTCAGCACCAAGGAAAATGAACGGGCAGTCATTGAATACGCGTTTGCCAACGGCCTGGTAAAGGCCGATCCGCCCAGGGTGCGCACCGGCAAGACCGTGGCGGTGGTGGGCAGCGGCCCCGCGGGACTGGCGGCGGCCTGGCAGCTGAACAAAAGAGGACATCTGGTGACCGTGTACGAAAGAAGCGACAGGCCCGGCGGCCTGCTGCGTTACGGGATTCCCAACATGAAGCTGGAAAAGCGCATCCTCGACCGGCGCATCCGGCTGATGGAGCAGTCCGGCATTCAGTTTCAATGCGGCGTCAACGTGGGCAAAGACATATCCGGCGCAGATCTGGCGGCGCAGTATGACCGGGTGATTCTGGCCTGCGGCGCTTCCCATCCCCGGGACATCAGCGTGCCCGGCCGGGACGCGCAGGGGATCTGGTTTGCTGTGGACTTTTTGTCCCGCGTGACCAAAACCCTCCTGGACAGTGAGTTTAGGGAGGTGCCCTATGAACTGGCGAAGGGAAAACAGGTGCTGGTCATCGGCGGCGGCGACACCGGGAACGACTGTGTGGGCACCGCCATCCGGCTGGGGGCCGCGAACGTGGTACAGCTGGAAATGATGCCCAAACCGCCGGAAGTGCGGGCGGAAAGCAATCCCTGGCCCGAATGGCCCAAGGTATTAAAGACCGATTATGGCCAGGAGGAGGCCATCGCCAGGTTCGGACAGGATCCCAGAATCTATCAGACTACCGTGACGGAATTTCGGAAAAACGAAGCCGGACAGGTATGTGGCGCCACCGTCGTCAGCCTGCGGCCCCAATATGACGAAAAGACGAAACGCACGGCCATGGTGCCCGTAGAGGGCAGCCAGAGACAGATTCCGGCGGATCTGGTTTTGATTGCGGCGGGATTTTTGGGAAGTGAGGCTTACGTTTCGGAAAGTTTTGGTGTAAAATGTAATGCAAGGACCAATGTGGACACCGCCCCCGGCCAGTATCAGACCAGCCGGGAAAGAATCTTTACGGCGGGCGACATGCACCGGGGGCAGTCCCTGGTGGTCTGGGCCATTGCGGAGGGAAAGGAAGCAGCTCACGCGGTGGACGAATCTCTCATGGGATACACAGATCGGTAAAAGGAGAAAGAGGATATGACGAAGGCCGAAATCTTGCGTTTGGCGGAAGAAGAAGATGTGGAGTTTATCCGGCTGCAGTTTACGGATATGTTCGGAGTGCTCAAAAATGTGGCGGTTCCGGCCAGCCAGCTGGAACGCGCCGTCAACAACGAGTGTTCCTTCGACGGCTATGGCATGGACGGCATCTGGAACAGAAGCGAGGGCGACCTGTTTCTGCATCCGGATCTGGACACGTTCCGGATTTTGCCCTGGCGGCCCCAGCAGGGAAAAGTGGCCAGGATGTTGTGCGATGTGCGCCGGGAGGACGGCTCCTCCCTGCCGGTCAGCACCCGGGCCATGCTCAAGTGCGTCCTGCAAAAGGCGGACGAAATGGGCTATGAGGTCTATGTTCATCCGGAATGCGAATTTTTCCTGTTCCATACGGACGAAAACGGCGTACCCACGACCGTGAGCCATGAACGCGCCGGTTTTCTGGACGTGAGCCCGCTGGATCTGGGCGAGAACGCCAGACGGGAAATGGTGCTGGCGCTGGAGAGCATGGGATTTGAAATTGAGTCCTCCTTCCACGAGAGCGCTCCCGCCCAGCATGAGATCGATTTTAAACCCGCCGGGGCGCTGGAAATCGCCGACAAGATTGTCACCTTTAAGAATGCGGTGCGCTCCACGGCCAAGCGCTTTGGCCTGCACGCCACCTTCATGCCCAAGCCCACGGCCGGATCCGCGGGATCCGGAATGCACATCAGCTTCACGCTGCGCAGGGACGGGAAAAATATCTTTTTCGATTCGCAGGATAAGGACGGTATCAGCAGCGAGGCGCGCTGGTTCATGGGAGGCGTCATGGCCCATGTAAAGGGAATGTGCGCCCTGACCAACCCGCTGGTCAATTCCTATAAACGTCTGACATCGGGTTTTGAGGCGCCCCGGGACATCATCTGGACGACCCGCAATCAGAACACGCTGATCCGGGTGCATACCCAGAGGGGAACCGACGTGGGGATCGAACTGCGGTTTCCCGACCCTTCGTCCAATCCCTACCTGGCGCTGACGGCCTGCATTGCGGCGGGGCTGGACGGCATAGAAAAACGGACGGATCCCGGCGCGGCGGCGGCCTACAATTTCTCCGAGCGCACGGAGGCCGAAAAGACGGCCGCCGGTGTGGAACGTCTGCCGGCAACGCTGCCGGAGGCGGTGGCCTGCCTGGAACAGGACGCGTTTTTAAAGACCGTGCTGGGCGGGGAGTTTGTCCAGACCTATGTGGACTGCAAAAAAGCGGAATGGAACGAATATATGTCCCAGGTTTCCGAATGGGAAATAGAAAAATACCTGTACCGGGTATGAGGCGGGGGAGCGGATGAGCGGCATAATTGTTGTTTTGCCAAAACTGGAGGACGCAAAACAGATTCGCAGCATCCTCAGCCGCCGCGGCCTGGATACCGCCGCCGTCTGTACCACAGGGGCGGGGGTTTTGTCCCGTCTCTCCCAGATCGGCAGCGGCGTGGTGATTTGCAGCTACCGCCTGAAGGATATGCACTATACGCAGCTTGCGGCGTATCTGCCCGATTATTTTGAAATGCTGCTTTTGACGTCGTCTGCCGAGGTGGAAAACTGCCCGCCGGACATTCTGTCTTTGACCTATCCCATCCGGCCCAACGACCTGGCGGGAACGGTAAGTATGATGCTGGCCCAGCTGGATCGGCGACTCCGCCGCAAAAAGACGATGCCCAAACAGCGGTCGGATCGGGAGCAGAACTACATCAACAACGCGAAGATGATTCTGATGGAACGCAACAATATGACGGAGCAGGAGGCCTATCGGTACATCCAGAAAAGCAGTATGGATTCCGGCACCAATATGGTAGAAACGGCGCAGATGATCCTGCTGCTTTTGTTTGACAGCTGACGGCGCGCAGGCGGAGGGAGGAAATCATGTATACAATCAATGAAAATTATCTGAAACTGCAGGGAAGCTATCTGTTTTCCGAAATTGCAAAGAGAGTGGCGGCCTACAAGCAGGCCCACCCCGAGGCGGACGTGATCCGGCTGGGGATCGGCGACGTGACGCAGCCCATCGCGCCGGCCATTGTGCAGGCGCTGCATCGGGCGGTGGACGAAATGGGAACCCGGGAGGGATTTCGGGGGTACGGCCCGGAGCAGGGCTACGACTTTCTGCGGCAGGCCATCGTAAAAAACGACTACCAGGCCAGGGGCTGCGACATCAGCCCGGAGGAGATCTTTATCTCCGACGGCGCCAAGTGCGACGTGGGCAATATCCAGGAGATCTTTGGAACCGACAATACGGTGGCGGTCTGCGATCCGGTCTATCCGGTCTATGTGGACACCAATGTAATGGCAGGGCGCACCGGACAGTTCAATCCTGCCACCGGCGGGTTCGACAAACTGATCTATATGCCCTGTACGGCGGAAAACGGATTTTCCCCCCAGCTGCCCAAACAGACGCCGGATCTGATCTATCTGTGCTTTCCCAACAACCCCACCGGTGCGGCCATCCAAAAAGACGCGCTGCAGGCGTGGGTGGACTATGCGAACAAAAACGGCTCCGTCATTCTCTATGACGCGGCCTATGAAGCCTATATTTCCGAGGAGGGCATTCCGCACAGCATCTATGAGTGCCAGGGGGCCAGAGGCTGCGCCATCGAAATGCACAGCTTTTCCAAAAACGCGGGCTTTACGGGACTGCGGCTGGGCTACACCGTCATTCCAAAGGATCTGGTCTGCAACGGCACCAGCCTGCACAGCCTGTGGGAGAGAAGACACGGCACCCGCTATAACGGCGCGCCCTATATCGTACAGCGGGCCGGAGAGGCGGTGTATTCCCCGGAAGGGAAGGCACAGCTTAGGGAACAGGTGGCCTACTATATGGAAAATGCCCGCCTGATCCGGGAAGGGCTGGCGCAGGCCGGCTTTACCGCCTACGGCGGCGTCAACGCCCCCTACATTTGGCTGAAAACGCCGGACAAAATGACCAGCTGGGCCTTTTTTGACCGTCTGCTCCACGAGGTACAGGTGGTGGGAACACCCGGATCGGGCTTTGGCGCCAGCGGAGAAGGGTATTTTAGACTGACGGCCTTTGGCACCCATGAAAACACCAGGGAAGCGCTCCAAAGGATCCAAAAGCTGTAAAAAGAGAGGTCAGAACAGGTGCGTTTGTTATCCCCAAAAAATGCTTTCCCCTGGAAAAGCTTTCTGAAAAATCTGGCGTCTATAGCGATTCCCATTGCGCTGCAGAACCTTCTGACGACCACGGCCAGCATGGTGGATACCATGATGGTGGCCCCGCTGGGCGAGTTGTCCGTGGGAGCGCTGGGCCTGTGCGCCCAGTTTTCCTCGCTGATGTTCTCCGGCTACTGGGGCTTTGTGGGCGGGGGCATGCTGTTCATTTCCCAGTACTGGGGGTCCAAGGAGGACGACGGCATCGAGCGTTCCTATGGGATGACGCTGGCGTGTATGATGACGGTGGCGGCGGTGTTTGGCTGCCTTGCCATTTTCGCGCCGAATCTGGTCATGCGGATCTATACGGACAAGGAGGCCATCCGGCAGATAGGCGTACAGTATCTGCATATTGTGGGGGCGGCCTATTTCTTACAGGTGTTCTCCATGGCCATGAGCTGCCTGCTGCGGGGGACGGAGCGGGTGAAAATCCCCATGATCGCGTCTGTCGCTTCGGTGGCGGCGAACCTGTTTTTAAACTGGGTCTTTATTTACGGCAATCTGGGCGCGCCCGCCATGGGGATCCGGGGCGCGGCCCTGGCCACCACCTGCGCGGCGGCCGTAAACGTGATCACCATATATCTTCTGGCATATCTGAATGGATATCCCTATCTGTTCCGGCTGCGGGGACATTTCCGGTGGAAAAAAGAGAAACTGAAAGAATATTTTGTGAAGTGCTTTCCGATCCTCTGTAACGAGGTGCTGGTGGGCGTGGGCAACATGGTGATCAACATCACGCTGGGAAGACAGTCAGAGCAGGTGATTGCGGCGCTGGCGGTCTTTCGCACGCTGGAAGGCCTGATCATCGGCTTTTTCGCGGGCTTCTCCAATGCCTCCTCCATTCTGGTGGGCAAATGTGTGGGCGCGGGAGAGCTGGACACGGCCTTTGCGCGGGCCAAACGGCTGGTCTATCTGTGCAGCGGCGTGATTCTGATAGCGAATCTGTGCGTGCTGGCCGTGCACCGGCCGCTTCTGACGGGTATGAGCCTGTCCGGGCCGTCCTATGAGGCGGGCCTTCGGATGCTTTTGATTTACGCCGTCGTCTCCGTTATCCGGATGGGAAACTGGATCCAGAACGATACCTACCGGGCCTCCGGAGACGCGGTATATGGCACCGTGCTGGAAATTGTCTTCATGTATGCGGTGGTGATCCCGGGGGTCGTGCTGACGGGCTTTGTCCTTCATGCGCCCTACTGGGTCGTGTTTTTGTGCTGTTATCTCGACGAGCCCATCCGGTATGTGCTCATGCAGATCCACCTGTATTCGGCCAAATGGGTCAGACCGGTGACCGAGCTGGGGAAAGCTGCGCTGCCGGGGTTTTTGGAGAAAAGGCGGAAGGGCTGAAGCACCGACCTGAAAGCGGACAAAATTTCCTTCTTTGCAGATGGAAAAGTCCGTATGGATGTGGTAAAATATGATCTGTCGTAGGAAGACGGAAAGCAGTCCAGGAGGAAAACATGAGCGGATACGATGTGATGGCTCTCGGAGAGCTTTTGATTGACTTTACGGAGAACGGAAAGAGCGCGCAGGGCAACCCCTTGTTTGAGGCCAATCCCGGCGGCGCGCCCTGCAACGTGCTGGCCATGCTGGCGCGGCTGGGCAAGAAAACCGCCTTTATCGGAAAGGTGGGCAGGGACTTTTTCGGGGACCAGTTAAAGGAGGCTCTGGAGGAGGTCGGGATTGACGCGTCCGCCCTGCGGATGGACGAACAGGTACATACGACGCTGGCGCTGGTACACACCTATCCGGACGGGGATCGGGATTTTTCGTTTTACCGCAATCCGGGCGCGGATATGATGCTGACAGAAGCAGAAATTCCGGAGGAACAGATTGCGGCGTCCCGGATCCTGCATTTCGGCACGCTGTCCATGACCCATGAGGGAGTGCGCGCGGCAACGCAAAAGGCCCTTGCCGCCGCGAAGAAAAACGGCGTTCTCATTTCCTTTGATCCCAATCTGCGGCCGCCGCTGTGGCCGTCCCTGGAAGCGGCAAAGCAGCAAGTGCTCTGCGGAATGGGCTATTGCGATGTGCTCAAGATCTCGGACAATGAAATCACATGGCTGACCGGGACGCAGGATTACGATGAAGGGGTGGCATGGATCCGCAGCCGGTATCCGGATATTACCCTGATCCTGGTTTCGCTGGGAAAAGAGGGCAGCCGGGCCTACTACGGAAAAGAAACGGTGGAAGTGCCCGCCTTTGTGCGGCAGGATACGGTGGAGACCACGGGCGCAGGGGACACCTTCTGCGGCTGCGTGCTCAACTACATCCTGGAGCATGGCCTGCAAAAGTTGAGCCGGGAAAATCTGACAGAAATGCTGCGGTTTGCCAACGCCGCGGCGTCCCTTATCACAACCCGGAAGGGAGCGCTGCGCGTGATGCCCACCAGACAGGAAGTGGAAGCGCTGCTGTAAGAAAAGAAACGGATAGGAAATCAGGCCGCCGGGGGAACCGGCGGCCTGACTGTTTTTTATAACCGAGTGCCGGTCAACAGCTCGTAAGCCTGCAGATATTTTTCGATGGTCTGATCCACCACGTCCTGCGGCAGCGTCCAGTCGTTGCCGGGATGGGCTTTGAGCCAGTCGCGGGCGAACTGTTTGTCAAAGGAGGGCTGGCTGTGTCCCGGCTCGTAGCTGTCGGCGGGCCAGAAGCGGGAGCTGTCGGGCGTCAGCATTTCGTCTCCCAGCACAATCTGCCCGTTTTCATCCAGACCGAACTCAAATTTGGTATCCGCGATGAGGATGCCCCTGTCCGCGGCATAGTCCGCGCATTTCCGATAGAGGGCAATCGTATAATCCCGCAGTTTGGAGGCATATTCCTCTCCCTTGCCGGGAAAGCGTTTTTCCAGATAGTCTATGCTCTGTTCATAGGAAATGTTCTCGTCGTGATCGCCGATTTCCGCCTTGGTGGAGGGCGTGTAGATGGGCTCGGGCAGCTTGTCGGACTCTTTGAGCCCCTCCGGCAGCCGGATGCCGCATACGGTACCGTCCTTGACATAGCTGGCCCAGCCGCTGCCCGTGATATAGCCGCGGACAATGCACTCGACGGGCAGCATATGCAGCTTCTTGCACAGCATACTGTTGCCGGAGAACCGGGGCTGGCGGAAAAATGCCGGCATATCTTCCGTGTCCGTGGAGATCATGTGGTTGGGCAGGATGTCCCGCGTCATTTCAAACCAGAACCGGGACATCTGGGTCAGCACCGTCCCCTTTTTGGTAACGGTGTTGTGCAGGATCACATCAAAACAGCTGATGCGGTCGGTGGCCACCATGATCAGACTGTCGCCGTTGTCATAAATTTCGCGTACCTTTCCTTCTTTTATCGGTTTTCTCGTCTCTGTGTTCATGTCCTTTCTTACCTCGCTTGTGCGGATTTTGCCGGAACGCAACCGGAAAAACGCCTTTCGCCATGCGAAGGGCTGATACCCATAGTTAAACAGATTTCGGGGGAAAATGCAAGGGCCATTTTCAGAAAGATGGTCTGCAGGTTTGTCAAACATATGTTGCATTTTGACCTTTTCATTTGTTATTATTTAAGAAGGAGGCCTGTATCCCCAGGAGGATACAGGGAAAAGAGAGGGTTTTAACGGATGTTCTAAACATGGCTGTTATCCGGACTGGCATCAGAATTGTGGGTATACTAGAGATTAGTCTGATCGATCTCATGGGGTGTGCTGGTTGGAGTGTTGGTGGAGATGTCTTGATAAGCAAAACAGGGATTTAATAAAGCTATCGAAATATTTCTTCCAGTGGTAGATGATCTGTCAGTTGATCCTGTACTTGATTACCGCGTTGGTGATGCCTTTTTTCAGTATACTGAAAAAGGATTAGCCATATGGAGATACCTGTTTTAAGTTAGTCGTGGTTCGGCGGTTAGCATATAGCACAAAACGGGTATCTTGTTTTTAATTATTAGGTTGTGTTGTATGGAATAGAATCCTACATACACAGTGCATTGGGCGGGGATAGGATTGAGTTTTTTGCGTGTACTATATTTCGACCACGAATGTTCTGCATTATGACATTTTTCGACGGAGGAAAGACATATGGTTCGTCCAAGTGATTTTTTAGATAGTATTGACAAAGTTTGCGATATTATGAATTTTTGGACTGATATTAACAAACGCAAAATAGCAGATGAAATTTTCTGGCTTGGACAGAATTATGAAAATCCAAACGTTCTGCGTTGCTATATTTTGAAATGTGCAGATTTTAAAGATAATAAAGCAAATGAATCATATGCGAGGCAGCTGTTTGAATATTCTGATGAGAAAGTACAGAGACTAGCTGATTTGAGAGCGAATTATTTATACAGTCAGTTGCAGAATCTGCAAAATAGCAAAATAGACCATAAACCTTTGAAAATCATAATTCATGAACTGAAATTACTGGGAAGATGAAATCGGGATTAGCGGCGGGTGTTTAAAATAACGTGAGTGCGAATGAGCCCATGTGAATACACTGGCGATGCTGGTGGATATGTTTTATTTTGATGTTTTTTAGTATAACTTGAGTGTTATGTTGAATTCGCATCTTCAAGGATATTTTATACAAATTCAGGATTCTTCTTTGAATATCTTAAGCAGATCAGCTGCAGTATAGGGACATACAGCATTTAGCTGTATGTTTTTTTCCTTTCCTGCGATTTCTTCAAATGGTTGATATATGATATCGCAAAAGGGATTTCTTTTTCAAGATGATCTGCAATTGCTAATACAACCTGTATGTCAGATTCCACTGAAAAAATGTTCCTTCCCCGGCGCCTCCCTTAAACCAGAAGTATTGTCAGCAAATAATACATTATTTCTTTCCGGCCCCTGATAAAATTCCCGCATAATATAAATGTACCTTTACTTGTTAAAATATGAATTCTTTGATTTTGGGTAAATGCTGTTTTTAAGGGATTTTTCAATCTATTTGGATAATAAAAGTAAATTATTCCATATATATTCTTTGTACAATGCATATCCCTCCCCCAAAAACGTCCAGTACTCCCAAAAATGAAACTAAAAAATGAAAAGAAAAAACATGATTAGACGCATCATATATATAGATGTCAAATAAACATTTGTGTGGCACGCAAACACAGAAAAATATAACCATTGAATTTGCCAAAAGAAATAAGAGATAATAATTATTTAAAAAATGTATTGAAAACTTGTTTTTAATACTTTAAAATAAAAATGGAATTATTATAACCAATTAAAGACAGAAAAAATAGTTCAAATTAATTTGGAGAAATTGCGAAAAAATGCAAGAAGTATAATGAATCAAGGTATTGTGATTTGTTAGAAACTTGGATACGACACACACAAGTAAAGGAGAACAAATGAAAAAGATATGTTGTGTACTGATGATGGGTTTAATAGTATGTGTCATGTCTGGATTTGAAAAGCCACCCACAATCGCGGGATTGTCAACAGAAAAAAAAGGGAAAGCAATTAGTGTTATTTTTGATAATTCGTCTTCTATGTATCAAGAAAAGGAAAAGTATACAAGTAGATGGGTGGAAGCGGATTATGCACTAAAGGCATTGTACGCTATGATGAATTCGGAAGATATTCTTGATTTATATATTATGGGTGATTATAGTGGTGAAATAGAACCTAAAACTACATCTATATCGAGTATTAGTGATATTGAAAACAAAATGAACGAAATGGTATTTACAGAGATGACATATTTTCAAGGGGTGCAGAAAGCAGCAAAGTATATGTCAGATAACTATAAAGATAAAGATTGCTGGATTGTAATTTTAACAGATGGCACTTTTAATATGCCAAAAGAATTGTTTCCCAAATTGCCAAAAAATATGCCACAAGAAGAAATAAATAAGGAACGAGCAAAAATTTTACTAAGGAATCTGAAAACCACAATAGAGGATACAGATATTTCAATTGCATATGTGCCAATTGGTGCAGGTGCAACTGATTTATCAGAAATGGATTTGGAACATATTATTACGACGGAAATGAAGGATGATATAATCGGACAGGTTACCGAAATTATAAATAAAATATATCAAAGGGTAAAACTTGATGAGGAAACTCAAAAAAAATATTTAACCCAAAAAGATACAGGAGACATGAATGTTACGCTGGATATTCCGCTGGAAAAAATGATAGTCTTTTTTCAGTCATCGGGGCAGGAGGATTTGTATACGAAATTAAATCCGGCTCAGGATCCATGGATGAAGGAAGAAAATGGCCGGATCAATTTGAATACTCGAAATTCAAAAACTATAAGTGTAGAAGATTCTGTTGTATTTGCGGGCAAGACAGAGCCTCCATCAAAAGATTCAACTGTTACAAAATACTCCATAGAAAAATTCAGATATCATATGCTGAAGGGATCCGTATATTGTATAAATGATAGTTTGGGTGATATTACTTCGGTCCAAATTAAACCTAATGATGCTGCGGTAGATATATATTATCAACCAGCAGTTAACATTAAATTTGAATATTGGCAGGATGGTGTACAAGTAATAAATTGTGCGGATGAGGAACAGGATTTGGGATTAGAGAATTCTCAATACCTCCAGGAAGGAGAATTTACAGTAAAATTAGTAGCAGTAGACAATAATGGGGAAAAAATCAATCAGGATTCCAAATTATTAAATTCAGAAAAATTTGATGTAAAACTTACATCAGAAGGGAAAAATTTTGAACTAAAAAAGGGAAGTAATGCATATGAATATAATGTGCAGGCTGACAGAGGGGAATATGAATTGACTGTAACTACTCCATGGAATGAGGTGATTACAACTAATATTTCGGTACAAGAGAAACGAAAGGCAATTGAAATTGTTAAACCGGACAATACAAAACTTAATATTGACAAAACCGCTGATGGAGAAAGTGATTTTTTTGTAAGTGTGACGGAAAATGGGGAGTCTCCGTCAGAAGAATCATTGAAACGTATTAAAGTTACCTTGGGAGAATGGGATGCTCAGGATTTTCTGATAGAACCATATGGGGAACCGCGTAAGGGAATATGGACATATAGAGTATCCTTGAAAGAGCCGGATAAATTTCAAATTCCTTCGGAGATCACTGTCCCGGTCATTGCGACTCGTGAATATGACTATGGAGAACCTGAGAAAGATGTCGAAAATCTTCTTTTTTCGATTATTTCCGAACCGCCAAACTTGACCACAGAACTTAAAGATTATTCTGCCGATCATTGTTATTCAAGGGTTTTATGGGGAGAAAAAATCCCTATTACTTATTATTGTGACGGTAAGGAACTGCCAAGGGAGCAATATGGTAATATTGAGATAATAGATCTTGATATAGAACCAAAAGAAATACAGGATTTGATTCGTATAGAAAATGGGGGGATTTTTTTATGCCCAAATCTGAAATGGTTACGCACATATGATGAAACTGTGAAGATTGATTATAAATGGAAATTTGAAAGAAGAAATGCAGAGGGAATGGGGGGAAATTTAATCGAGCTCAGAATGACTTATATTTCAAGATGGCAGTTATATTTGGGATTTATATTGATTATTATAGTATTAATATGGCTTTTCTTGTGTCTGTTAAAACGAAAAACAGGCATTTTTATTAAGCGAAGTAAGGTATACTTATATTCAGAGAAAAGCCATGAAACTATTCCGGTAAAACTTCATAGGAAAGCAATGATCTGGATCCCTTTCTGGAAAACTGCTTATATTAAATATGCACGCCCAGGAGTGTCCAAGCCGCTTGTTGAGGGATTTCAATTAAAAATAATCAAGAATGTGGCAGGAACCGGATATCAGATAAAAAATTATAATGATTTCCTAAATACAGAGAAGTATCGAATTGCTGCCCAAGGGATAACAGAGGGAAATTGTATTATTTCTCCAAATTTGCATTTTGAAATCAGGGATAGAAGTAATAACTGGAAAGAACTCCATATGGAAGAATAGGGAAGGAGAACAAAAGATGAGAGCTCCATCGATGGTTATAGGTGTAGGGGGTATAGGCGCAGATATATGTGCGCGTGTTGCACGGCAGTTATCAGAAAATATGCCGGATAAGAATTCTATCCAGTTTGCAATTATGGATACGGATATTAATACCATCCATGAATTACATAGGGAAGGATTCAGAGGCATTGAAATTCAATTATCTGATAACAGAACAGTCAAAAACTGTAGAGAAAGTATATTGGATCGGTTGGACGACTGGTATCCCCAAAGTGATATCTTTGATAGAAAATCGATGACAGAAGGGGCCGGACAGCAGCGTTCTATTTCCAGACTGGCATTTGATTATTCTCTACGTGAAAATAAACTGGATGAATTGTTTCATGCGCTTCGGGAATTAAAAGAAGTTGCTTTGGATGCCAGTGATCAGCAAATTAGGATTTATATTATCAGTTCCCTGGCTGGCGGAACTGGTTCTGGAATTATATTGCCTTTAGCATTGTGCCTGAACCGATACATTCAGAAAACATTTGGAGATAATCTTGCGCTGTGCAAGGGATTTTTTGTCCTTTCGAGTGCGATAAAGAACAATGTTAAACATAAACTCGAAAAACAAAGTCTTGATTCAAACGCGTATGCAACAGTAAAAGAGTTGGATGCATTTATGAGACTGGCAGATGGAGATAATGCGCGTTATCAGAATCTGGGTATACATATTCCGGACGGAGAGTCATACGAATATCAAAAATATATGGATAGTTCGTATGAATACTGCTATCTGTTTGGAATGATTAATGATGAAAAAAATGGCTTACATTCTTTTGAGGATTTAAAGAATCAAGTGGCCATGGCTGTTTATTTACAAGCATGCAGTCCTATACATAATAGGAATAATTCGAGAGAAGACAATACTCTGAAATTTCTGATTCAGCGGATGATTGCAAAGGGCTCCAATAAATTAAGCCGGTTCGGAAGCATTGGCTGTGGGGAATTGGTATATCCATATGATATACTTAGACGCTATTATGCAATAAGAAGAGCTGTGACAGTCATGGAAAGACAGTGGCAGGTTTATGATGAAATTTACCAAAAAAAAGATATGGAACAATATAAAAGAAGAAAGGAAGGGAAAAAATCTGTTCCTGTTAAGAGAAGTACAGAATATATTACTGCAGTAAAATATGCTGATAAAACAGATTCTTTTGCTGAAATGATTCGTGTATCCTGTTTCAGGGATGAAAAAGATTATGCCTGGGATGGGTATTTAGATGCGCTTTGGAATGAGGCTGGTAAATATATAGACGAAATTCGAAAAACGAAGGAAACGGATGAAAGTAGTGATGAATACGCAGTTTCAACTGTAATGGATATTCTAATGGGTAAGTCGAATCGAAGAAGTAAAATTGATGCCAGAAACAGAATGCTGGAATATTTTAGAAATATGCGTTCCGATGTGTTGACCCGGAGTAATGAGTTGGGTACGCAGCTCGAGCATACATTGTTTTCCCTTCATCCGCTAATAGAAGAACTGTCAGTTAATTCTATGGAATACTGGCTGCGTCAAGGGGAAAACTTTCTTCATCCAAATGCAGTAAGGTATTTTTTATATAATTTACTGGATGCAATTCAAGTTAAAATGAAGAAAGTTGAAGGTGAAGCACAAATCGAATATAGTAAATTGAGCTTTGTAGACTCAGACCAGAAGGTAAACAAAGGAAATTATTATGCATTTTATTTTCTGAATCTAAAAAAAGAATGGGAAAAATATGATAAAGCAAAGGAAGCGCTTTATGCTTATGCCAAGAGAAAAGTTTATTTGCAGATGTTGGAAAGCTGCAAATCCTATGCAGAAAAATTATGTACGAATTATGAAAACTTTTATGATTCATTAGGAACTATTCTGGACAATTTTAAAGATGAATTAGCTGTTTTAGAGGAACGGCTAAATAGAACAAAAGGAATGGGAAAAGCATTTATATGTAGTGATAAAGAGTGTAGAGATATAGTTTTCGGCGAAATTCAGAGAAAAAGCAATTTTTCCATGTCGAGCACAGGACTTTCATATCTGATATTTGAACTGATGGGGAAATCTGAAGATGAAATATATCGAAAAGATGCTCTGATAGAACGGATTAAAGAATATTGGATTAAGGATATTGAATGGGAATATCCGGAATTAAATATGAATATTTTGCATGCTATGGACATGGAGTGCTTTTGTAAAAATAAAATACATATGAACGAAGAAATGTTTAAAAATCAAATTAGAAATGCGGAAAAGAAATTAGTAGCACCGTATTTGTTATATAAGACAATTTCGGGAGAACATCAAGGTATTTCTATTTCCTGCTTTAATAGCGAATTAGAATCGGAGAAAGATATATATCATGATGTTTTTACCTGGCTAAAAGAAAACGACGGAATTGAGGATGAGTTTTTCTGTGATAAATACAGAATTATGTTTTATCGATCATTTGTGGGCTTAGATGCCTATGAAGTTTTGGAATATTATCATGATGGAAAGGAAAAAAGTGGAGAGGCATTTATTTCTTATGAGAAAATGATAGAAAATATGGGAAATACAAAAGATGGAAATATGCAGATTACACCACATGTAGATAAGAAATGGAATAGTATTCTTGAACTTCCGGATCCGAATTTCTTTTATCAAAATAAAAAGGAAATTGAAATCGGCTGTGTTTTTCTATTTGCAATTTTGGAAGGAAAATTTAGAAAAATGGATTCTGGAAGTTATGATTTCACATTGTCTGATTCGGGAAAAAAATTTGAGAATTTGATGTCATGTCATGAGTTCCTTTATGAAAATCAGTGGTGGGAACATCTGTTGTTGGAACAATTGGAAGAATGCTTAAGAAAAGAAGACTCAGAAGGGAAATGTGTATTGCTGGAAAGTATTCATAATTATGATGATGGTATCCTGTCAATTATATATAACTATAATTTTGAAGTGCCGATCCCAAAACAGGATAGTGTAAGAAACACGATTCTAATTAATGCAGCCAAGTATTTGCTTGCTAATTGCTTCAAAGGGGAAAAATCTGCAATTGATAGGATGTGTAAGGAGGAAATGGAGTATGCAGCAGATAAAGTGAGAGAAAAAATGGATGAGGATAAAGTTAAGGGACTTAAGGAGATGCTGGTAAGTTTTTATAGGAAAAATGGATATCGCTGGGATAAAGAATAATTATGTATACAATAATTATGTATAATCAGGTAGAACCCATTTCTATAGAGAGGTATCAATTTATTTTTTCGAGTTATGTCGAAGAACACAAAATTGCATTGTTTCAATGGAATGATAAGACTTCTCTTGAAAAAATGGTAGAAACATTGGAAATATTGACCGAGGTACATCATGAATGGAGACTAATCATTTTTGATGGGGCAAGAGATTTATCCAAATTCGGTGTTCGGTTTGCCATGGATGTGAAAATAAGGGAACTGATTTCGCGATATGCAAACAATGGAAGATACCCTGAATTTCCCATTCGGGGCTGTTTGCCACAGTATGTATTGTATCTTACATACCGTAAAATGGGGACAGATCCATTTATTTCTTCCCAACAATTTTGGAAAGTAGATGAAATGAGAGAATTTGGGACAAACTTTAGGATGCTATGGACGGAAATAGATTTCTGCTGTGAATTAAATATGCAATTTGATTTGTTCCGGTTAGCTTGTGCTCTGCTTACATTGGCAATTAACGAATCATTATTGGAAATGGACTATGGGTTTTTATATCAAATCAATATAAATATAGAAAGGGAGCTTTTCGCTAAATATGTTATAAAGAAAACAGATCAAATAAAAAAAATTGAACGATTGCTTGAAGAAGAAAATATTAAGTTGTACGGACGAAAAAAAGGGGATAATGATTATCCCGAAATAGAAGTAAAAATATCAGTTCTTCAAGGGATGCATAATAAAATGAATGCAGATATAGGAACTGAGAAGATAGGGCGTGCAGATTTAAAGGATATTGCAAAATTAAAAAATAAACTTGAGAAAGATAAGCGAGTGGTCAGGGCACGGTTATATTTTCCAAAGGGAGTTTTAAGGGATGAGGCCTCGAATATACAGGAGTGGGTATCCAAAAAGGCCAGAGTAGGTGGATTTTTAAATGAGGCAGGTATTGATAGATTAGAAAGAGAAAAATGGGAAATAATAAAAGAAATATGCATGCTTAAACCAAAACAAATGCGTCAACATGAATTTGAGGAATGCTTTGCTGAAGATCAGGAAAATCTGGTAAAGAGAGCAGAAAGGAAATGGAGCATCCCTTTAAGTTTATTATTACTGTGCTGTTTGGAATTCATAGAATGTATCATGCTGTTTCCATTCATATATTACGCAAACAAAGTAGGTAATAATTTATCATGGCTTGCAAAATTTCTTTCAATGTTTACAGAAGAAAATCAATCCAAGAGGTTTTTCCTCCGAGGAGGAGTAATTATCTTCGTGATTATTATATCCTTATATGTACTATTTTCTTTCATTCTGGATCAAACTACAATTAAGAAATATAAAAGAGATATAAAGAAAAAATTGCAAATAAAACAAGTCGAAAAAATGGAATATATGGAAAAGATGCTGGGCTTGGTAGCGGAATATCAATATTGTATAAGATTGGAAGAAGAACAGTTTGAATTGCTAAATAATTGGGAATTTCAAAGGAAATGCCTATATCGGCATCGGGCTGTATGGAAGAACAGCATCATAATGTGTGAACAACTAAAGCATCTGATGGTTGAACAGGGGACAAGTTCATATGGATGTGAATTTATACATATAAAATTTGGAGATGAACCGCAGGAAATTGAGTATTATTGGCTTCCTTATAAAGATAAAATATATTTGGCACCATTAAACAGAAGCGGCCGACAAGTAAATGTGCCGTTTGATTTTATTACAAAAGTAACAATAGTAAAAACTCGTAAAATCTGGCAATAAGAATTGAAAAACATAAGAAAAGGAATGTGTCATGGAAACTCTTTCAAAAGCTATTTTTTATATTTTAGGTGAAGTATTGGGAGATTCTTCGTTTTTCCTGGCATATTATTCGGACAAAAAAATAGTCCCGCTGATTAAGCAACAAAGAAAGAATTATGTATTAATGCCCGCACTTTCTGTTTTTTTCTCAATGGTAGCCATTGGAATGTGTGCTATGACCAGAGAAATATTACGAGAATTGTATTTATATATAGTTTCTTTTTATCCGGGCATAAGAGAATTAAAAAATCTTGTTCTGCAAATTCTGAATGTTTTCCCAAATGTATCAAGCATGTATACATATATGTTTTTCTATCGCCTGTTTAGAAATAAAGGAGAAGATATAATTGTAAAACTTGGGTGTGATGTTAACAATAAGTATAGAAATTTCTTAGGTATATATTGTGATAATGAATTAACTGGAGAGTCTGTATTGTCAAAAGAATGGGAAAATGTTTCAGATCACTTATCCATTGTAATATTGGTGGATTTGATTATTCTGGGGGTATTACATTCGAATTTAGTTGGAATGCCAATTCAAAATTTAGCTTATTTTGAGGTTTATGAATTAATCCCGATTGCGACAATTTCATTTTTGCTGGAGTTATCCTATTTTCTTGGCTATCGGAAATTAAAAATATGGGAATTTTTTGGCTCGAAAAGGAAAAAACATGAATCCGACTGGAAAATGGATTTGATTGATATGAGAACTAAGGCAATTGAAATTGCCCAGGCCGATAATGCAAAAGTAAAGTTAGAGTTTGTACGAGGGAATACCGGATTTGAAAATGAAATAAGGAAGGCTTTCGAACAGTACCAGGAAATAAATGATCCTGAAGTACAATATTTTCGAGTTTATTTGGAGACGAGGAAATTTCATTATCCATATCATATACATTGTATTGATACGACAGTCCGATTGATTCAAGGAGAAAGTATTTTTTTCGCGACACCTTTCTATCACGATATTGATATATGTATTTTTTTCCCCGCTTATATGGCATTACTGAGAAATGAGAAAGTGTTAATTTTAGTTGAAGATACAGGAAATTTGGAAGAAATAGCGTTATGGATTAAAAATGGAATAGAACAAATCCCTGATTTGATTGATTTTTGGAAATTTGACATTCTGAGTAAATTGGTCGATAGTACAGATGTAGGCATTATGGCATTTCAGGATGTGGATAAGGAAGAAGTTATTCAATGGCAAAGGGATTTTTTGTCACGTGTATCTTTTGTGGTAATTATAAAGGCATCAGATATTTTAACAGCGGGACAGGAGGTAGTTTCTGCGTTAGCATCAAAAATTGGGAAAAATGTAAAGAAATGTGTTTGGCTGTTATGCGATAGAAATGCCGAGAGCATGATTGATCTATTTGCCCACTTATTGAATCAGGAAATGCATTTTGTGGCAGCAACTCCCAGGAGAGCAAAAGAGTCATTGACGGCATATTGGGATGCGGAGTGTGAGAAGGAGAAGGTGTGGGAACCTGCTAATAGATATTTAGGGGTGGAAGCAAGAATTGCAGAACTCGCGGGGAGGGAAAAAATTCCTTTGGTCGAATGGTATGGGGAAGAAACAGTACCAATATACGATTTGAACTGGATTCTTGGTCAATACTATATGCAATATGCGGCGAGAACTATGCTAAAACCGCATCAGCTTCAGTTACAATGGCATATCGATTGTGAGATTTCAGGGAATACAGGAGAGCTTTGCAATGATAAATTTATTGTTGTAGAGGATTATTGTTTCAATCTATATGAAATGGGGAGACAGTACGCTTCCAGGGCAGTAAACAAAGCTTTTGTTCATATTATTTCACCAAAGTATATGCTTCGGGATTTTATGAAGAGTGAGGATATTGCCATGAATGCGGATCCTAAGTATATAACTCAATTTGTACCCGAATATGTGGATTCTATTCGTAATATTACTCTAAGATTAATCCGGGATATGCTCGAGGACTCACTTTCGGAAAATTATATTCGGGCAATGCTGAAAAAAAGTGAAGAAGAAACCGTAACGGAGGTATCTGTTGATAGTTTAAAGAAATTAATCAGGTTAGTTTTCTATGATATAGAAGATGCGGAAATTATGGTGACTTATCGAAGCGAATTTTCCGAGAGATGGGATGAAATCGGACAAGTTGCTTATTATCGCATCATTGATGAACGTGTGAGGAAAGAATTTAAAAGATACTTTACGCAAGCAAGTTATATCGATGAGGAAGGGATAAAAAGACACATTAGCAGATTAATGCTGGCAGGACATTTAGAGCAGAAATATCAGTTGGGGCAGTATGTTACCTTAGATGGGAAATATTACGAAATTGTTGGAAACGTATCGGAAAATTACGATCAATCCTTGTTGGTAAAACGGGCATCAGATCAAATTAACGGAAGAAAATATTACCGTCAAAGGCGGTGGTATAAAGTTATAGATAATGGTGATTCGGATAATAAAACAAGCGAGCTCAAGTTTCAAGATAGTAAGGTGATTGTTACAAGGTGCTATATGAGCATTGAAGCCTATACTTATGGATATGTATGTATGGATTCCTGGAATAATATTGCAGGAGGGGAAGAAGTTTTTAATCCTCTTTATGAGAATAAGAAAAGACGGTATCAGAGAAAGCAAATACTGAAAGTAGAATTACCTAACGTACCGGATAAGGATCCTCTGACGTGCTGGTTAGCAGCAATGTTAAATGAAATGTTTTGTACACTTTATCCACAATATTATCATTTGCTTTCTGTTGCGGTGGACAGAATGCATTATGCGAATACAGAAATTTCTGATGAAATTTTGTACACAGTTTTGGCAGGAATTTCGACAGATACAGAAGAAGCTGATACAGGGAAGGAATTTGCAAAAAATGCTTTTTATATTTTAGAAGATAGCCGGGAAGATATGGGATTGCTTCGTTCTATTGAAAGAAACTTTCAAAGAATTATTAATATTATAATAGACTATGTCTCATGGAGTGAAAGAGTAAATGATGACTATTTTAAGTTTGGAGCATAATAGGAACGAAATGGAACAAAATTATAATTGGAAAGAAAGTTTTTTAAATTATATCAAAGAAAAGGACAGTAATCAAGAAGAACGTACGAATAGAGTGATTTCTGGAAATGTTTGTGATTATTGCGGCGGAGAATTGAAGGATTATGTTCATATTGGTGAAAACAATATGTGTATGAATTGCAGGGAGGAACTCGCAAAATCAAAGACGGAAATTGTAAACATAGTCAATGATGGTATATGTAACTTTGCTTATTTGTATGGATTCTCAGTGAAAAGAAAATTAAAAATTCAGGTAAAAAAATATAGGATTAGAAAAAAATTTGAAAAAAAACGCCAGTTATTTCAAAATAATAATAGTATTAAAATAATTAAAAAAAGGAAATTTGATAAAGTGATTATACCGGAATATATGCCAAAACATTTAATTTTAGCATATTTGACGGCATATGGAGCAAAATATTGTATGAAAACATCTGATACGGAACGGGAAGTAAAAAATGAGGATGGGCTGATTCTGTGGATGGTAATTAACTATCTTTTTGTGACAGGTTATAAGGAATTTGCTGCACGACTAGAAGAATATCAAAAAAATCAAGATGACAATGGAGACTATAAGATATGGTACGGAAAAACGGGGACACCATTGACGGAAAAAAGGGTAATATCGGGCGATTTGTTGACAGATAAGAGTAAGTAGACTACTTATATATTATCATCAAAACTTTGGCTTCGAGGCTGGAAAAAAGACCGTTCCGCTCTATGCCGCATTTTGTATTTGAACCTGTAAGGCAATCGGTAACGTTCCCTTATAAGTTGAGAGTTTTTCTAAAGCCATAAAAAGGTTAAAATACATCAACTAAATTGATTAAATTTACCTCTTGCGGAATAGAAGGTGCTATGGTAAGCTGAATATCGTCGCAGAGGCATGGCAGAGGAGAACGCGGCAGCAAAGCTGCCCCGACGTATGCGGATGCGGGGAAACGCGAGGATGAGGACTAGTAGCCTTTCTGTTGGCAAGCAGAGAACTGCCGGGCGGTGCGAGGCAGTCAGAGACGAAAGGGGAACTGACCTCGGAGCGGCTGTCCGAAGGCCGGTGGATTTTGCTGTGCATTGCCGGTTGTGTAGGCGCAGACGGAATTTCCGCCGTGAAAAGGGAACAGGCATCCGGCCCGTTTGTGGGAGCCCGTGCCGACGAGCGCATGGCACAGCCATGAAATAGAGTGGTACCGCGCAAGAGGATTTTGCGTCTCTATGAAAACGTCTCCGAGGGGAGTTTTCATGGAGACATTTTTTTGTAAGTTGCAGAGAAGTTATCGGGAAGGAAAAGGAGAAAATCCCATGGACGTGAAAGAAAAATACGGAAAATCTTATTTTATGCCCCCTGTGATCACCTACGACTGGGTGAAGAAGGATACCATTACAAAGGCGCCTGTCTGGTGCAGCGTGGACTTGCGGGACGGCAATCAGGCGCTGATCGAGCCCATGAGTCTGGAGGAGAAGCTGGAGTTTTTCAATCTCCTTGTGGAAGTTGGCTTTAAGGAGATCGAAGTGGGATTTCCGGCGGCCTCCGACACGGAATATCAGTTTGTACGCGCGCTGATCGAACGAAATATGATCCCGGAGGATGTGACCATCCAGGTGCTGACCCAGGCCAGGGATCACATCATCCGCAAGACCTTTGAAGCGGTCAAGGGAGCGCCCCGGGCCATCATTCATCTTTACAATTCCACCTCGGTGGCACAGCGGGAGCAGGTGTTTAAAAAGAGCAAGGAAGAAGTGAAAAAGCTGGCCGTAGACGGCGCCAGGCTGCTGGCGCAGATCGCGTCGGAGATGGAGGGCAATTTCGCCTTTGAATACAGTCCGGAGAGTTTCCCGGGCACAGAGGTGGAGTACGCGCTGGAGGTTTGCAATGCGGTGCTGGATGTCTGGCAGCCCACGGCAGAGCGAAAGGCCATCATCAATATTCCCACCACGGTGCAGATTGCCATGCCCCATGTGTTTGCCTGCCAGGTGGAATATCTGCATAAAAATATGAAATACCGGGACGCGGTGGTTTTGAGCGTCCATCCCCACAATGACCGGGGCTGCGGCGTCAGCGACGCGGAGTTCGGCGTGCTGGCGGGGGCGGACCGCATAGAAGGGACGTTGTTTGGCAACGGCGAGCGCACCGGGAACGTGGATCTGGTGACGGTGGCCATGAATATGGTCTGTCACGGAGTGGAGCCCGGGCTGGATTTCCACGATGTGAGCCGGATCCGGCAGGTGTACGAGCGCCTTACCGGGATGCGTGTGCATGAGCGCACGCCCTATGCGGGAGATCTGGTGTTTACGGCTTTTTCCGGTTCCCATCAGGACGCGATTTCCAAGGGTATGGCCTGGCGGAAAGAAGGAAAGAGCAAAGAACGCTGGGAAGTGCCCTATCTTCCCATCGATCCCAGGGATGTGGGACGCGAGTACGAGTCCGATGTCATCCGCATCAACAGCCAGTCCGGCAAGGGCGGCGTGGCCTTTATTCTGAAGCAGAACTTCGGGATCAATCTGCCGGATAGGATGAAGGAAGAAGTGGGGTATCTGGTTAAGGGCGTCTCCGATAAACGGCACCAGGAGCTGTCCCCGGCGGAAATCCATCAGATTTTCGAGGATAAGTACATCAACCGCAGCGATGTGTTTACGGTGCCGGAATGTCATTTCCGGCAGGTGGACGGCATTCAGGCGGAAGTGACGATTGAGCAGAACGGCGTCCGCCGCGTGGTAAATGCCGGCGGCAACGGGCGTCTGGATGCGGTCAGCAACGCCATTAAGAGCTATTTTGGCATCAGCTATGAGCTTTCCGTTTATGAGGAGCATGCCATTTCCCGCGGGTCTTCCTCCAAGGCGGCGGCCTATGTGGGACTTTCCCATCAGGGCAGGATGTACTGGGGCGCGGGGATTGATGAGGACATCATCAAAAGCTCCATCGCGGCGCTGGTATCCGCAGCCAATCAGCTGGCCCTGGCGGAGAACTGCATGGAAGGCCGGGAGGAACGCATCATCGAGATTATGAATTATATCCAGGGGCATTACGTGGATGTGACGCTGGAAGGGCTGGCGGAGCAGTTCCATCTGTCCGCCCCTTACCTTTCCAAGTATATCCGCCAAAAGACCGGCGGGACGTTCCAGGAGGCCGTGAAGCGGGCGCGCATGAAGAAGGCGCGCACGCTGTTGAAGGATTCCGGTCTGAAGGTGGAGACGGTGGCCGCAAATGTGGGCTATGAGAACGTGGAGCACTTCAACCGGCTGTTTAAAAAGACGTATGGGATGACGCCGCTGCAGTTCCGGAGCCGGAACCGGTGAGAAAATATCGAAAAAAAGATTGGAAAGAAAAAAGGCCGGCAGGTTTGCCGGCCTTTTGCATTATTTTTGCAGGGTGCAGATATCCACCAGCGACGCGGTTTCGGTAGTAAATCCGCTCTTTAGAATATCTGCCAGCGCCACCGCCGTGTCCAGGCTGGTGAGACAGGGGATGCCCAGTTCCACGCTCTTGCGGCGGACTTTCACGCTGTCTCTGGCAGGGGTCCTTCCCTTGGCGGAGGTGGAGATGATATAGTTGACCTTTCCGCTCTCCAAAAGAGAGATGGTGTTGTGCTCGGATTCGCTGATTTTGTGTACCATGGTGACCTGCATACCGTGGCTGCGCAGCACCTTTGCCGTTCCCTGTGTGGCGTAAAGCTGAAAGCCCAGATCCGCGAAATGGCGCGCCACCTCCGGAATTTCCTCCTTGTCGGTGTCCCGGACGGTGAGAAAGACGCCGCCGCTGCGCTTCATGGTGTAGCCGGCTCCCGCCAGTCCTTTGTAGAGGGCTTCCGTCATGGTGGGGCCGATGCCCAGCACTTCGCCGGTGGATTTCATTTCCGGGCCCAGCTGGGTGTCCAGGCCGGACAGTTTTTCAAAGGAAAAGACCGGCACTTTGATGGCGGTATAGGGAGAAGCGGGATAGAGGCCGGTGCCGTAGGGCATATCCTTCAGTTTTTCGCCCAGCATTACGCGGGTGGCAATGTCCACCATGGGAATACCGGTGACTTTGCTTAAATAGGGTACGGTGCGGGAGGAGCGGGGATTGACCTCGATGACGTACACCTGTCCCTGGCTGATGACATACTGGATATTGATCAGTCCCTTTGTGTGCAGCGACAGGGCCAGCCGGGTGGAGTAATCCACCAGCTTCTGTGTCTTGGCGGGGCTTAAATTCCAGGCCGGATAGACGGCAATGGAGTCGCCGGAATGGATACCGGCCCGGTCGATGTGTTCCATAATGCCCGGCAGCAGCACGTCGTCGCCGTCGCAGATGGCGTCCACCTCCAGCTCCGTTCCCATCATATATTTGTCGATCAGCACCAGGTTCCCTTCCATGTGGGAAAGAATGATCTGCATATATTCTTCCACGTCCGCGTCGGAAAAGGCGATGATCATATTCTGGCCGCCCAGTACGTAGCTGGGGCGCAGCAGCACGGGGTATCCCAGCCGGTTGGCCACCTCCAGCGCTTCTTTGGCGGTACGGACGGTGTCGCCCTTGGGCTGGCGGATATGCAGTTGTTTTAACAGAGCTTCAAACCGTCCCCTGTCCTCGGCGGCGTCGATGCTGTCGGCGGGCGTGCCCAGGATCGGGATATGATTGGCGGAGAGCCATTTGGTCAGGCGGATGGCGGTCTGGCCGCCAAAGGCCACCACTGTTCCCACGGGTTTTTCCACGCGGATAATGTCTCCCACGTCCTCCGGCGTAAGGGGCTCGAAGTAGAGCCTGTCGGCGGTGTTGAAGTCCGTGGAAACCGTTTCGGGGTTATTGTTGACGATGACCACTTCGTATCCGGCCTCCTTTAAGGCCCAGACACAGTGGACGGAAGCGTAGTCAAATTCAATGCCCTGGCCGATGCGGATGGGGCCGGAACCAAAGACGATGACGACCGGTTTGCCGGACGCGTGTTCTTCGATGAAGGAAGCCGCCTCGTCCTCCTCGTCGACGGTGGAGTAAAAATAGGGCGTTTCCGCGGAAAACTCCGCGCCGCAGGTATCCACCATCTTGTAGGAGAAGGGCAGATGGGGAAAGTCCGTTTTGCCGGACAGGCGCGCAATGGTTTTGTCGGGAAAGCCGCAGCGTTTGGCCTCCCGTAAAAGATCCGGCGTCAGATCCGCGGCAAGCTGTTTTTCCAGTTCACACAGGTGCAGGATCTTGGCCAGGAACCATTCGTCTATCATGGTCAGTTCATGCAGCTGTTCGATGGAGAAGCCCCGGTAGAGCGCTTCATAGACGGCAAAAATGCGTTCGTCGTCCTGGGCCGTCAGCTTCTGGGTCAGCGCGTCGTTATCCAGCGCCCGCATGGCGGCATCCGCCAGGCAGTCGTGGGAGATTTCCGCACCCCGGACGGCTTTCATCAGCGCCGTTTCAAAGTTGCGGCCGATGGCCATGACCTCGCCGGTGGCTTTCATCTGGGTGCCCAGTCTGCGGGCCGCGTAGACAAATTTGTCGAAGGGCCATTTGGGGAATTTTACCACCACATAGTCCAGCGCCGGTTCAAAACAGGCCTTTGTCTTACCGGTAATTTCATTTTTGATTTCATCCATCCGGTAGCCGATGGCAATTTTGGCGGCCACCCGCGCAATGGGATAGCCCGTGGCCTTGCTGGCCAGGGCGGAGGAACGCGATACCCGGGGGTTGACCTCGATGACCGCGTATTCGAAGCTCTCCGGATGCAGGGCGAACTGGACGTTGCAGCCGCCCTCGATGCCCATGGCTTCTATAATATGTAAGGCCGCGGTGCGCAGCATCTGATATTCCTTGTCCGCCAGTGTGACCGCAGGCGCAATGACGATGGAATCGCCGGTGTGGATACCTACGGGATCCAGGTTTTCCATGGAACAGATGGTGATGACGTTGCCGCCGCCGTCGCGCATGACTTCAAATTCGATTTCCTTCCAGCCGGCAATACATTTTTCCACCAGAATCTGGGTGATAGGGGAGAGCCGCAGGCCGGCGGAAGCGATTTCGCGCAGATGTTCTTCGTCTTTGGCGATGCCGCCGCCCGTGCCGCCCAGCGTGTAGGCGGGGCGCACGATCACCGGATAACCGGCCCGGTGGGCAAAGGCCAGGGCGCCCTCCAGCGTGTTTACCACCTGGGAGGGAATGATGGGTTCTCCGATGGCTTCCATGGTGTCCTTAAAGACCTGGCGATCCTCCGCCTTGGCGATGGTATCGGGATTTGCGCCCAGCAGCGTGACGCCCTCCTTTTCCAGAAAGCCCTCTTTGGCCAGCTGCATGGAGAGGGTCAGTCCGGTCTGGCCACCCAGCGTGGAGAGAATGCTGTCCGGCTTTTCCTTTTGAATGATTTTTTTTAAGAAATCGATGGTCAGCGGTTCCACGTAGACGTGATCTGCCATGGCGGCGTCCGTCATGATGGTGGCGGGGTTGGAATTGACCAGCACCACCTCCAGTCCTTCTTCCTTCAGGGCGCGGCAGGCCTGGGTACCCGCGTAGTCAAACTCCGCGGCCTGCCCGATGACGATAGGGCCGGAGCCGATGACCATGACTTTTTTCAGATGGGGATTTAGCGGCATTCTTTTGCCCTCCTTTCCATCAGAGCAAGAAACTGGCGGAACAAAAAGCCGGTGTCCTGCGGGCCGCCGCAGGCTTCCGGATGGAACTGGACGGAAAAGCCCGGAAACGAGGTGTAGCGGATCCCTTCGCAGGTATCGTCGTTTAAGTTCAGAAAACTCAGGACAGCGTTTTGGGGAAGGGTGTCGTTTTTCACCGCGTAGCCGTGGTTCTGGCTAGTGATGTAGGTACGGCCCGTTTCCAGGTCCTTTACGGGCTGGTTTGCGCCCCTGTGCCCGTATTTGAGCTTTTGGGTGTCCGCTCCGTTGGCCAGGGCCAGAAGCTGGTGGCCCAGGCAGATGCCGAAAATGGGAATGCCGGTCCGGCACAGCTGCTTTAGTTCTTTTACGATTTGTAGATTGTCTTTGGGATTGCCGGGGCCGTTGGAGAGCATGATGCCGTCCGGGGCCAGGGCCAGAATCTGTTCCCAGGTGGTGTCGGCGGGAACGACGGTCAGCCGGCAGCCCAGGGCGTGCAGCTTGCGGGCAATGTTTTTCTTGGCGCCAAAGTCCCAGAGCACCACATGAAAGCGGGGCAGACCGGCGGGGATTTCATAGGCTTCCTGGCAGGTCACCCGGCTCACCGCGTCGGGAGTGCGAAAGTCCGCCAGGCGTCCGGCATCGGCCTCCGAGGGCTTTTGGGCGGTGAGACGGCCGTTCATGACGCCCCGCTCCCGGATCCGTTTTGTCAGGAAGCGGGTGTCTATGTCGTAGATGCCGGGTACGTTTTGTTGTTTTAAAAAAGCGTCCAGATCCAACTGACTTCGGAAATTGGAAGGCTGTGAGCACCATTCTCTTGTGATGTATGCGCTCATGTGAATGCCTTCGCTTTCAAAATCCGTCGGATTGACGCCGTAGTTCCCGATCAGGGGAAAGGTCTGTACCACCATCTGCCCGTAATAGCTGGGATCTGTGAGGGTTTCCACATATCCGGTCATCGCCGTGGTGAAAACGACTTCCGCGGTGACGTCCCCCGACAGGGGAGCCCCGAAGTGTTTTCCGGCGAGACAGGTTCCGTCTTCCAGCTGCAAATACACAGTCTGATCCATAATCCACCTCGTCCTTTTGATGCCTTGTTCCGGTTTGGCATTCCGCCATAAAAGACGCCCATGAATGACACGCCCTGCCCACGGGTGAAAGCACGTTTCATTCATGGACGTCTTTGTCCATCTGTGGTATTATAGCACCCGGATCGGCTTCGGTCAAGGATGAAAACTCATTTTTTCAGACGGATTTTTTTGCGCCGTCCGGTTTCCCTCTCCTTCCTCCGAAAGGACCGTCAGGGCGAGTTTGAGGGCGGCAAGCGCCGTCTCCTGCGACATGGACGGTTCTTCCGGTTTGTCCACAGTCTGTGCGGGCAGATAGGGAATATGGATAAACCCGCTTTTTTTGTGCGGATAGTGGGACGCGATCAGATGGCAGACCCCGTAGAGCACATGGTTGCATACGAAGGTACCGGCGGAGTAGGAGAGAACCGCAGGAATACCTGCCCGGCGGAGCCTTTCCACGATCCGGCGGACGGGAACGGTCGCAAAATAGGCGGCCGGGCCGTCTTCTGCCACCGGCTGATCCACGGGCTGGAAGCCGTCGTTGTCCGGAATGCGGGCGTCCGAAAGGTTGATGCCGATTCGCTCCACGGAAACGGCGGCCCTGCCCCCGGCCTGTCCCACCGACAAAATGACGTCCGGATCGGTTTCCCGTATGGCCCTTTCGATCACGGGCAGGGAGCGTTGGAAGGAAGTGGGGACCTCCAGTTTGATCAGTTCGGCCTGCCCGATCCGATCCGGGAGCAGGCGGACGATTTCCAAAGAGGGATTGACGGTCTCGCCGCCGAAGGGATCGAATCCCGTGACCAGTATTTTCATATTGAAATCAGCTCCTTTTGTCGTCGGATGATTGTCAGAATCATTATATCACGGCTTTGGAAAGCCGTCACGTCTTTTGCTTTTGTGGTGGTGTCCGAAGAAATTCTTTCTTGACATGGACACGCTGTTATGGTATTTTGTTAAAGAGTTAAAGGCAATGACGGAGAAAAGTAGCGTATCCTGCCGGTACAGAGAGCGGGCGGCGGTGGAAGTCCCGCGCGGCGGATGCAGGAAAGAACACTCCCGAGCCGCGAACAGAAAAAAGGCAGCCGGAAGGTATCCGGAGGACTTGAGTAAGGGAGCCGGAGTCCCACGTTAACGGGATAGCGTTTCACGCAGAACGCGAAAAAGGGGTCGCACAAGGACGTGCGGCAAGTTAGGTGGCACCGCGGATAAAGCAGCTATTCGTCCTATTTCCATAGGGACAAACAGCTGCTGTTTTTGTGTGAAAAAAAGGAGGTTTTGCATCATGTGTTCAATCATGTGCTACGCGGGAAAAGATGTCACCCGGGAGGAACTGGAAGCGTACTTAAAGAAAACCCAAAAGAGGGGGCCGGACGCCCTGCAGGTGGTGGAAACGGATTTCGGGTATCTGGGCTTTGCCAGACTCGCGATCATGGGGCTGACGCCGGACGGCATGCAGCCCTTTGAACGGGACGGAAACTGGGTGGTCTGCAACGGAGAAATCTATGGTTTCCGGACAATAAAAAAGGAACTGGAGACGCGCGGTTATTCGTTTAAGAGCGGATCCGACTGCGAGGTGCTGCTGCCGCTGTATGAGGAATACGGAACGGAGATGTTTGCCCACCTGGACGCGGAATACGCCTGTGTGCTCTATGACGCCAAAACGGGCAGGCTGCTTGCGGCCCGGGATCCCATCGGTATCCGGCCGCTGTTTTACGGATATTCCCAGGGGAACCACATCGCCTTTGCCAGCGAGGCCAAAAGCCTGATCGGATGGGTGGACGAGGTGCGTCCTTTTCCGCCCGGCTGCTATTATTGCGACGGGGAATTTGTGCAATACGAGGATATCGCCGCTGTGCGCGGGTATGTGCACAGCGATTTGGATACGATTACAAAAAACATCCACGATAAGCTGGTGGAGGGCGTGAGAAAGCGTCTGGATGCGGACGCGCCGCTGGGCTTTCTGCTTTCCGGCGGCCTGGATTCCAGCCTGGTGTGCGCCATTGCGGCCAATCTGCTCAAGAGGCCCATCCGCACCTTTGCCATCGGAATGGATATCGACGCCATCGATCTAAAATACGCCAAGGAGGTGGCGGATTTTATCGGGGCAAACCACACGGAAGTCATCATGACCCGGGATCAGGTGCTGGAATATCTGGAAACTGTCATCGAAGCGCTGGCCACCTATGATATCACCACGATCCGGGCCAGCATGGGCATGTATCTGGTGTGCAAAGCCATCCATGAGAACACGGATCTGAAGGTGCTGTTGACCGGAGAAATTTCCGACGAACTGTTCGGGTATAAATATACGGATTTTGCGCCCGGGGCGGAGGCGTTTCAGGAGGAAGCGGCCAAGCGGCTGCGGGAGCTGTACTGCTACGACGTGCTGCGGGCGGATCGGTGCCTGGCCGCCAACAGTTTGGAGGCCCGCGTGCCCTTCGGCGATCTGGATTTCGTGCGCTATGTCATGTCCATCGATCCGGCAAAGAAACTCAATACTTACGGAAAGGGGAAATATCTGCTGCGGAAGGCCTTTGAAAAGGACGGCATTCTGCCGGAGAACATCCTCTGGAGGGAAAAGGCGGCCTTCTCCGACGCCGTTGGGCACAGCATGGTGGACGATCTGAAGGAATACGCCAACAGCTATTATACGGATGAAGAATTTGAGACGCTGCGCAAAAAGTACGATTTCGCACAGCCCTTTACCAAGGAGAGTCTGCTCTACCGGGAGATCTTTGAAAAGTATTATCCCGGTCAGGCAAAAATGGTGCCCGATTTCTGGATGCCCAACAAAGAGTGGGAAGGCTGCAACGTGGATGATCCCAGCGCCCGCGTGCTGGCAAACTACGGGGACAGCGGGAAATAAAAAATCCGATTTCTTTTGCAATACAGGCGATAACAGCCTTGCAAAATCAGAATCGCTCATGTATGATAAAACCATCAAAAGAGGAGGGAGGCCTTTTCGATGGAAGCAAAAGAGTTCCGGGAGCATCTGGTAAACGATTTGATCCCTTTCTGGAACCGGTTAAAGGACGAAAAGTACGGCGGATTTTACGGTTATGTGGACGGTGACGGAGGGATTGACGAGAAGAAGGAGAAGGGCGTCATTTTAAACAGCCGGATCCTCTGGTTTTATTCTGCGGCCTATTCGCTGCTGGGGGAGGAGACGCTTCTTTCCATGGCGTCCCATGCCTACCGTTTTTTGAAGGATTGCTGTCTGGATACAGAGTACGGCGGGGTGTACTGGTCCGTCAGCTATGACGGAAAGCCGCTGGATACCACCAAGCACAGCTATAACCAGGCCTTTGCTATTTACGCTCTGTCCGCCTATTATATGGCGTCCGGGGAAAGGGAGGCGCTGTCGCTGGCATACGATCTGTACCGGCTGATAGAGGAAAAATGCCGGGATGAGGGAGGGTATCTGGAGGCCTTCGCCCGGGACTTTTCGCCTGCCCAGAACGATAAGCTGTCGGAAAACGGCGTCATGGCGGACCGCACCATGAACACGCTGCTGCACGTTATGGAAGCGTATACACAGCTGTGTCAGGCGGATCCTGCCGAGGAGGTCAAGACGTCCCTGCGGGAAATACTCGCTATTTTCCGGGAGAAAATATACAATCCGAAGCTGCTTCGCTGTGAGGTGTTTTTTGACGCGGACTACGGCACGCTGATCGATCTGGATTCCTACGGGCACGACATTGAGGCTTCCTGGCTGATTGAAAGGGCCTGTAAGGTGCTGGGAGAGGCAGAGACGGCGGCGGCCATGCGTCCGGTGACGGAGGGACTGGCGGAAGGCGTCTTTGCGCACGGGCTGGATCGGGAACTGTTCGCGCTGAACAACGAGTGCGAACGGGGCGTTTTAAATACCACCAAGATCTGGTGGGTGCAGGCGGAGGCGGTGATCGGGTTTTACAATGCGTATGAACTGTGCCCGGATCGGCCTGCTTACCGGGAATGTGCAGAGCGCATCTGGGCCTTTATCCGGAACTATGTTATCGATCCCAAAAGCCGGGAGTGGATCGAGGAGATCCGGGACGTGGAGCAAATCGACAGGACGCAGGCGTTGGTGCATCCGTGGAAGTGCCCGTATCACAATGGACGGATGTGTATGGAAATGATACGGCGGCTTTCAGAGTCCGTATAAGAAAAAGACAGGAGGGAGTAATATGCAGCTGCCGGTAAATAAAAATGCGAGTGAGGAGGTAAAAAAGCTGCTGGGTTATCTGGAAAAGACCGCGGGACAGGGGATTATCAGCGGCCAGCATACCCAGACCGTGCCGATGGAGGAGATTGCCTACATTAAGGAAAAAACCGGAAAGGAACCCAAGCTGAGGGGCTTTGAGCTGCTTTCGTATTCTCCGAACATCAACTATGAGGATGCGGGAGAGGCGTGCCTGACGGAGATCTATGAAAACCGGAACACGCTGGAGGAAGCGCTGAAATGGGGAAAGGAGACGGACGGGATCGTCACGTTCTCCTTCCACTGGTATTCGCCGCTGGGAGGCAGGGACAAGAGCTTTTACGCGGAGAATACGGATTTTGATCCGGATCGGGTGCTGGTAGAAGGAACAAAGGAACGGGAAGCGTTTTTCTCGGATATGCGCGCCATCGCAGAACTGCTTCTTCCGTTTCGTGAGGCGCATATTCCCGTGCTGTGGAGACCGTTTCACGAGTCGGACGGGACCTGGTTCTGGTGGGGCCGGAAGGGATGCGAGACCGCCCGTGAACTGTATAAGCTGATGTTCCATCTGTATGTGGAGGAATATCATCTGGACAATCTTTTGTGGGTGTGGAACTGCCGCCTGCCGGAAGGGTATCCGGGAGACGAGTATGTCGATATCGTTTCCGTGGACGTCTATCTGCCGGAATATAAAAAGACGGATTATAAGGAGGAATACGAACAGCTGACAAAGGCCACATCGAAAAATAAGGTGGCGGCGCTGGCGGAGATCGGATATCTGCCGGACGCGGAGATGCTCAGCCGCTCCCGTGTCCCCTTTGCCTACTTTATGACCTGGTCGAAGGAATTTTGCATCGGAGAGCAGTACAATACTGTGGAGCAGCTGCAAAAGGTGTATCAGAACCCGTATGTGATCACGCTGTAGAAGGGTTGGTAGTGAATAATATGCTTAGAAAGTGCCCGTTATCGGCATTGCGCTGATAGCGGGCAGTCTTTTTATTGACCCTGTTTTTTGAAAGTGTATTTCCCCTTGCCGTATCCGCTGACCGCTTCTATCAGCCCTGCTTTCTTCAGCTTAGTAATCAGATTTCCGGCGGCGGTTACGGAATCATTTGTAATCGCAGCGATGTCAGAACGACCAAATATTCCCTCGGTTCCCACTTTCGCAAAGACAGCCTGCGCTTTCCGAATTGTGTTTGGACTTGCGGTCAGTTTCTCAATCGCAACTTCAATCGCAACTTCAATCGCAACTTCAATCGCAACATGGCCGGCATCAATCGCAGCATTTTCTGCCGTGGCCCTTCCTGAGTCTGTCTTTTCCCCATAGTTCAGATTGTACAATGTGACCTGGAATGAGGTAACGTCCGAATAGAAGGCCGGTTCCAACTCCGCACGGAAGTTGTGGGCGGCATGATAGGCGTCCGTTATTTTCTTAAAGCCGCTGCCTTGACGCTCCATATAGCCAAACCGCCCGAAAATGTCCGCCAGAATGGGATTACGCCGAGTGGAGGAGACATTTTCTATATCCCGTTCCTGTATCCGCGTTCCGTCCGCCATGCCGCCGGGAGAATGAATCGTAAGTCGGGCATTTCGATCCGGGAGTCAGCGGTTTTCTTCCAGCGCGTTTTCATATTCCGTTTCACAAAGCCGACGCCCTCGTTCAAAAGAATAATCAGACTGCCAGAATACTCCGCGCTGTCCAGAGCATCGACCATACCGCCACTCTTGTCCAGTCCGTTCCATCGAGTACAGAATAAGCGAGAATGGCGTATGGGAGAGTCATCTGCGACCAAAGCGCCAGCATTTGTCAGTTTGCCATATTCATTCCGAATTTCAAAAGAATCGAACAGTTTATCCTCCATGCTGTTTCCTGTCCAGACCTTGTATCTCTCCCTCAGCTTGGAAAAAGCATAATCCTTGAAACTGTACTCGGTAGGCAACGCATCGTAAGTGCGGTTCATGCCCTTTAAAATCAACTGATTCAGAATGTAATCCGGCGCGATTACACTTTCATCGCCAATGCGGATATAGGCTTCCATCACGCCGTCAGCCTTATAATAATACGGCGTGGTTCGTCCCGCTGATACGGTCAGTATCAGGATGTTTTTGCCGAACTCTCTTTCGGGCGTCAAAATAAAGTTTGGAAAAGGCGTAATACGCTCTTTTATCAATCGGCTGATTGCCTCCGCATCGGCCTGTGCGTCAGACAAACCGATTATATTTCTGTCATTGTCAATGCCGAAGAACAATGTTCCCCCGCTTCCGTTGGCAAAAGCGCTGATGCTTTTGAGCCAGCTTTTGGGTTTCCTCGTTTCCAGAGCAACCTTAAAATCGCATTCTGTAGCTTCCGTTATCCATCTGTCAATCTTCATTCTGTGTCTCCCCGTCAGGCTTATTTTTTCCGGCTCTTGTAGACTTTGCACCTGTTTTTACATTCCGGGCTGCAAAACAGGTTGCTGGGACGGCTTGCCACGAAACATTATACAGTACTTACACAGTCGCAAAGGTTTTGCATCGTCTGTCAGCATGAAGCTGAACATCATCTGGATGCCCGGTTTGCAAACTGCCGTCGAAGCCAGCCATGCTTTGAAGTTATGTTGAATGGCCGTATGAAAAACGGCATGTACCGGTGGTGTGAGAGGGCGGAGAGAATCTGCCCTGCTTGATTTGCGGTTATGCTTTTTCTAGGCACTCATGCTCAAAAACTGCGCTACGGCCATACGCTTGGGCGTTCTATATCTAAACTCAAACAATCTTTATCCTCGGTGAGAATAATATCTACATCAGATAAAAAACTTACCTTCCTTTTCCGCCTACTTCCTCTACAAGAGTTTGCACATCATCTTCACTTGAAAGTCCCATCGCTTCAGCGGCATTGGCAAAAGCGGTCTGTGCTCTGCGGATTGCCTGTTCGGACGCATTACGAATCACAACTTCTCCATCCTGTTTTTGGAAGAATAGGATTTTATCACCGGATTTAAGACCAAGCAGACGGCGGATTTCTACCGGAACCGTAATCTGACCATTTGCGGAAATTTTTGCCAAATTCATAAAGTTTATCCTTTCATTCTTGAAATCTAAAGAAAACTTGAGATCGTTACCATTATATCTCCAAAATAGACGAAAGTAAACACACATGAAAAAGTTTCTGGTGAAATTCATAAAGTCCGTTCTATAGGACAGAGAAAGCCGGATAATGAAATCAGAAAAGCAAAAGACTTTTGAGAAGGGACGGATATGATGGAAAAATGAGCTTGATGGCCCATTTTCAATCGGTAGTCTGCGCCGTTCCGGAATGGAGGAAACATGAAGAAAAATTTGGGTTTTATACTGGCGACGGCCATGCTTTTTCTGATTGCGATCTGCAGTATGGGGAGCGTGGCCCTGGGGAGAGGAAAGGACGACCGGCGGGAAGAAAGACGGTATTATGCCGGCCTGGAAACCACCTATATGCAGCAGGTCCGGGACGTGCTGGACGATGCGGGACTGACGAGGGCCGGTGTGATGCTGACGTATGTGAGGGAGGCGGATGGGACGCGGTATTATACCCTGTCCGTGCACCATCCCGATTATGCCAGACTGGAAGTATCCCAGCAGGAGCTTTTGGCGGACAGCCTGGCGGCATGCGCCTTTTCCCGGGAGGGCTGTTTTTTTGAACAGCGCTTTGAGTAGGAAAGGCATGCAGGAAAAATCTGCCGGAAGACGAAAGGAAAATAGGACATGACAGTTTGCCTGTTTAGGGGTATACTGGGACATATAGAAGTTTCGCAGGACGCCGTCCGGCGTCCGGACAGGAGGCTTTCATATGGAAAGGATTCCCCGGACAGGAGATATCTGTCAACATTTTAAGGGAAATCTATATCGCGTGCTCACTTTGGCAAGGCACACGGAGACGGACGAGGAGCTGGTGATCTACCAGGCGCTCTACGGAGACTTCGCGGTATATGCCAGACCGCTTTCTTCCTTTATGGAAAGGCTGGACGCCGGGAAATACCCGCAGGAGGCGGGCCGGGAGCGGTTTTCGCTGGTGCCGGATGGCGGGATGCCCCTGCAGCCGGTATCTGCAGTGCCATCCGCAGGGAAGGCGGAGACACCGGTGGAGACGCCTGTTGCCAGGCAGGCCCCCAGGCCGGAGCAGGCGGCCGCCGATACGCCGGAAGAAGCGCAGGCAGAGCCTTTTCTGGATCCTGGGCTGACGGCTTTTCTGGACGCGGACAGCTATGAGAAGAAGCTGGACATCTTTTCCTCTCTGCGTGGGCGGGCGGACAAGGATATGCTGAATACCATAGCGGTTTCGCTGGATCTGGAACTGTCTGAGGGCACCGTCGAGGAGCAGTATGAGACGCTGAAAAACTGTCTGCTTATGCTGGAACGCTACGAGTGCAGCCGGCTGCGCTGATAAAAGGCGGACAAAGGACGCGCAGGACTGTGCGGAGGATTTCCCTGACTACAGAGGACTTGAGGATTTCGAGTGCGTGACAGGGCTATCTGTCGGAGGGGAATCAGAATGGCATACGATCTTGACGGGCGATTGGTGATTGGCGTTTCTACAAGGACACTGTTTGACCTTTCCTGGGAGAACGGCATATTCGAGCGGCAGGGGCTGGAAGCCTACCGCAGATATCAAATCGAACATGAGGAGGAGATCCTGAAGCCCGGTCCCGGCTTTGCGCTGGTAAAGGCGCTGCTGGCGATCAACGATCTGCCCGGACAGGAAGATCGGGTGGAGGTGGTCATTATGTCTCACAACAATGCCGACACCTCTCTGCGTTTTTTCCGTTCTATCGCTCATTACGGCCTGCATATCACACGGGCGGTCTTTTCCGGCGGCAGTTCTCTCGCGCCGTATCTGAGCGCTTTCCAGACGGATCTGTTCCTTTCTGCCAATGAGGAAGATGTCCAGCAGGCGGTGGACAGCGGGATCGCGGCGGGAATCATCTGCACCGGCGGAAGGCACAGCTATGACGCACAGGCCGGGATCGGCCAGATCCGGATTGCGTTCGACGGGGATGCCGTCCTGTTTTCCGACGAAGCGGAGCGGATTTTTCAGAAGGACGGACTGGCCGCCTTTGAGGAAAGTGAGACAAAGAAAGCGCTGAATCCACTGCCGGAGGGGCCTTTTGCACGGTTTTTAAAGGCCGTTGCGTCCCTGCAGCAGGAATTTGCACCGATGGAAGCGCCCATTCGGACGGCGCTGGTCACCGCGCGCTGCGCGCCCGCCCATGAGAGAGTGGTGCGCACGCTGCGCGCCTGGAATGTGCGCATCGACGAGTCCTTTTTCCTGGGCGGCGTCTCCAAGCGGGACATTCTGGCGGCGTTCGGCGCGCATATCTTTTTTGACGATCAGGAAATACATACCAAAAAAGCGGCGGAGGTCGTGTTGTCGGCCCGCGTCCCCGGCAAACGCAAGGCCGGGTGACGGGCAGGCCGCTTGTAGAGCCTGGGACAGGCGCTTTAGGAGTTGTCCTATGAAATATGATCAGATAACAGAAGCGCGGTTTCTGGAACGTCCGAACCGTTTCCTCGCCCGTGTGGCGTTGGGAACGGGACAAGAGGAACGTGTAGAGACCGTGCACGTAAAAAATACCGGGCGCTGTCAGGAGCTTTTTGTCCCCGGCGCAGAGGTTTTATTGAGCGCAGGCACCTCCCCGGGGCGCAGGACGGCATACGATCTGGTGGCGGTTTACAAGAAGGAGCGGCTTGTCAACGTGGATTCCCAGGCCCCGAACGCGGTAGTGCGGGAATGGCTGGAAAAAGGCGGTCTGGAAGGCGTGACGCAGATTTGCCCGGAATGGGCTTACCGGGATTCCCGCTTTGATTTTTACGCCCAGGGCGAAAACCGTCGGATTCTGATTGAGGTAAAGGGTGTGACGCTGGAGCATCAGGGGGTGGCGCTTTTTCCGGACGCGCCTTCTGACAGAGCTTTAAAGCATGTGGAGGAGCTGACGGACGCGGCAGGAGAGGGCTATGAGTGCTATGTGCTGTTTGTGATTCAGATGAAGGGCATCTCCTGCTTTACCCCCAACGCGGGGGCACAGCCCAGGCTGGCGCAGGCGCTGCGCAGGGCGCAGCAGGCCGGGGTGAGGATTCTGGCCTATGACTGCTGTGTGAAAAGGGACAGTCTGGCCCTGGACAGCCCGGTTCCGGTGATGCTTGAGGTGGAAAAGCAGGCGCTTTGTCACATTGCGCCGCCGCTTTTGAAGTGGTATGATAAGTGCAGGCGTATCCTTCCCTGGCGGGAACAGGTGACGCCCTATCGGGTCTGGGTGTCGGAGATCATGCTGCAGCAGACCCGGGTGGAAGCGGTAAAGCCTTATTTTGAACGGTTTATGAACCGCCTGCCCGATGTGAAGGCGCTGGCGGAGGCGCCGGAGGACGAACTTTTAAAGCTGTGGGAGGGGCTGGGCTATTACAGCCGCGCCCGGAATCTTCAGCAGGCCGCCCGCCGGATTCTGACAGAGTATCGGGGACAGATGCCCACAGAGTATGAAGATATCCGTAAGCTCAAGGGCATTGGGAACTATACGGCCGGAGCCATCGCCTCCATTGCGTTTGGCCGTCCCGTCCCGGCGGTAGACGGCAACGTGCTGCGCGTGCTGGCCCGGCTTTTGGAGGATGACGGCGATATTTTAAGCCCTGCCGTCAAAAAGAGAGTGGAGGAGGCCCTGCGCGAAGTGATCCCAAAGGATCGGCCGGGGGACTTCAACCAGGCGCTTATGGAGCTGGGCGCAACCGTATGCCTGCCGAACGGACGGCCCAAATGTGAACAATGCCCGTGGGAGCCGTTCTGTCTGGCCAATCTGCACCGGACCCAGGCAGAGTATCCGCAAAAGCGTGCAAAAAAAGCGCGTACCGTGGAGCAAAAGACAGTGCTGGTGCTGCAGGATACCTGGCGGGCCGCAATTCAAAAGCGCCCGGACAGAGGGCTGCTGGCCGGACTGTATGAATTTCCTTCGCTGGAAGGGCACGCTTCCAGGGAGGAGGTTTTACAGTGGCTGAAAGAGCGGGGGCTGCACGCGGTGCGCATCCGTCCGCTGCCCGCTTCCCGTCATATTTTCACCCATCGGGAATGGCACATGACAGGATACGCAATTCTGGTAGATGAACTGGAGCCCATGGGGGCGGATCGCTCCCTTTTGTTTGTGCGGCCGGAGGAAACGGAAGAAAAGTATCCGATTCCTTCCGCTTTTGCTGCCTATACGAAATATTTGCATATCAAAACGGGAAAAGAGAGGATAGAAGGAAGATGAAGCTGCTTTCAATCGCAATCCCCTGTTATAATTCACAGGATTATATGGCCAACTGTATCGAGTCGCTGCTGCCCGGCGGGGAGGACGTGGAAATTTTGGTGGTGGACGACGGATCAAAGGATGATACGGCCCGGATCGCCGACGAATATGCGGCAAAATATCCTTCGATTGTCCGGGCGATTCATCAGGAAAACGGCGGCCACGGGGCGGCGGTCAACACCGGTCTGGCAAATGCCGGCGGCTTGTATTTCAAGGTGGTGGACAGCGACGACTGGGTAAAGCGGGAAGCGTATCTGCAGATCTTAGACAGGCTGCGCGAACTGGCGGGCGGAGAAAAAGTGCTGGATATGTTCATCAGCAACTTCGTCTATGAAAAGGAAGGGGAACGGCGCAAGAAGGTGATGCGCTATAAGCACATTCTCCCGGAAGGAAAGCTTTTCACCTGGGAGGAAGCCGGTCATTTTTATCCGGGCAAATATATCCTGATGCATTCCGTGATCTACCGTACAAAGCTGCTGCGGGAATGCGGCCTGCATCTGCCGGAGCATACATTTTATGTGGACAATCTCTATGTTTTTGAACCGCTGCCCTATGTGCGCAACCTCTACTATCTGGATGTGAACTTTTACCGCTACTACATCGGACGGGCCGATCAGTCCGTCAACGAGCAGGTCATGATCGGCCGGATTGACCAGCAGATAAAGGTCAATAAGCTGATGGTGGATTATTTTGTCGAAAAGAAGGCCGCCATTTCTACAAACCGGAAGATGGGCCGGTATATGCTCAGCTATCTCGATATCATCACGACGATTTCCTCCATCCTTCTGATCCGTTCCGGGACGCAGGAAGCGCTGGATAAGAAAAAGGAGCTTCTGAACTATATCCGACAGAAGGATCGTTCCCTCTACCGCAAACTGCGCTACGGCCTGCTGGGGGAGTTTATGAACCTTCCCGGAAGGCCGGGCAGATGGATTTCCGTGGAGGGATATAAGGTCTGCCAGAAATTTTTCGGCTTCAACTAAAACGGAAAAGACATAGCGAAAAAGCAAGTTGCCGTCGAAAAAGAAGTGTGCTAGAATAAGATGGGTTTTTGGGTATGGATAAGAACAGGAAAGGATAATGGGTGAATTTATGAGAAGACAGGACATTCACAAAGTGCTGATCATCGGATCGGGCCCGATCATCATCGGACAGGCCTGCGAATTTGACTATTCCGGCACACAGGCCTGTAAGGCGCTCAAAAAACTGGGCTATGAGATCGTACTGGTAAATTCCAATCCGGCGACCATCATGACGGATCCGGACACGGCGGACATTACGTATATCGAGCCTTTGAATCTGCAGAGGCTGGAACAGATCATTGAAAAAGAGCGTCCCGATGCGCTGCTGCCCAACCTTGGCGGCCAGTCCGGCCTGAATCTCTGCTCTGAGCTCTACACGTCCGGTATCCTGGAAAAATACGGCGTCAAGGTCATCGGCGTCCAGGTGGATGCCATCGAGCGCGGGGAGGATCGGATCGAGTTCAAGAATACGATGAACTCCCTGGGAGTTGAGATGGCAAGGAGCGACGTGGCCTATTCCGTCGAGGAGGCGCTCAGGATTGCGGACGGACTGGGCTATCCGGTGGTGCTGCGGCCCGCCTACACCATGGGCGGCGCGGGCGGCGGCCTGGTATATAATAAAGAAGAACTCAAGGTGGTCTGCGCCAGAGGACTTCAGGCCAGTCTGGTGGGACAGGTTCTGGTGGAAGAATCCATTCTCGGCTGGGAAGAACTGGAGCTGGAAGTGGTGCGGGACGCCAAGGGCAACATGATTACGGTCTGCTTCATTGAGAATATTGACCCGGTGGGCGTGCACACGGGAGATTCCTTCTGTTCCGCCCCCATGCTGACCATTTCGGAAGAACTGCAGCAGGAAATGCAGCGGCAGGCATACCGGATCGTGGACGCCATCCAGGTGATTGGCGGCACGAACGTTCAGTTTGCCCACGATCCTGTGTCCGACCGGCTGGTGGTCATTGAAATCAATCCCAGAACATCCCGTTCCTCCGCCCTTGCCAGTAAGGCCACGGGCTTTCCCATCGCCATGGTTTCCGCCATGCTGGCCAGCGGCCTGACGCTGGACGAGATTCCTTGCGGCAAGTACGGTACATTGGACAAATATGTGCCGGATGGCGACTATGTTGTAATTAAGTTCGCGAGATGGGCCTTTGAGAAGTTCAAGGGCGTGGAAGATAAGCTGGGCACCCAGATGCGCGCCGTGGGCGAGGTCATGAGCATCGGCAAGACCTACAAGGAGGCGTTCCAGAAGGCGATCCGTTCCCTGGAGAAAAACCGCTACGGTCTGGGCCATGTGGGAGGGCTGGATCAGAAGTCCAAAAAAGAATTGCTTTCCATGCTGGCCGTTCCCTGCAGCGAACGGTATTTCATCATGTACGAGGCCCTCAGAAAGGGCGCTACGGTGGATGAAATCTTCGATTTGACGAAGGTGAAGCATTATTTCATCCAGCAGATGAAAGAACTGGTGGAGGAAGAAGAAGCACTGGTGTCCCGTTATGCCGGAACCGTTCCCGCCACAGAGGATCTGCGCCAGGCGAAGCTGGACGGCTTCTCCGACAAGTATTTGAGCCAGATATTGGGTGTGTCCGAGGAGGATATCCGCAACGCCAGAGTGGACGCGGGCATCGTGGAAGCGTGGGAAGGCGTCCATGTGAGCAGTACGCAGGATTCCGCTTACTACTATTCCAGCTATCATATAAAGGATGAGAGCCCTGTGGACAATTCCAAACCCAAGGTCATGATCCTGGGCGGAGGCCCGAACCGGATCGGACAGGGTATCGAGTTTGACTACTGCTGTGTCCATGCGGCCAAGGCGCTGCGCAAACTGGGCTTTTCCACCATTATTGTCAACTGCAATCCCGAGACGGTTTCGACGGATTACGATACTTCCGATAAGCTCTACTTTGAGCCGCTGACACTGGAGGATGTGCTGGCGATTTACGGGAAGGAGAAGCCGGTGGGCGTTATCGCCCAGTTCGGCGGACAGACCCCGTTGAATCTGGCCGCAGATCTGAAAAAGTACGGCGTCAATATTCTGGGTACTACGCCGGAAACCATCGATCTGGCGGAGGATCGCGATCTGTTCCGGGAGAAGATGGAAAAGCTGGGTATTCCGATGCCGGAGGCCGGTATGGCGGTCAATGTGGAAGAAGCGCTGCGCACGGCCCACGAGATCGGCTATCCGGTCATGGTGCGTCCTTCCTATGTGCTGGGCGGGCGCGGTATGGAAGTGGTCTACGACGATGAGGCGATGACGTTTTATATGCAGCAGGCGGTGGGCGTGACGCCCGACCGGCCGATTTTGATCGACCGTTTTCTGCATCATGCGACGGAGTGCGAGGCCGACGCCATCAGCGACGGCGATCATGTTTTCGTGCCCTCGGTCATGGAGCATATCGAGCTGGCCGGTATCCACTCAGGAGATTCTGCGTGCATCATTCCGCCCCGTTCCCTGACGAAGGAGCAGATCGACACCATCCGGGACTATACGAGAAAAATTGCCCGCGAGCTGCACGTGGTGGGCCTGATGAATATGCAGTACGCCATCGAGGACGGCAGGGTGTTTGTGATTGAGGCCAATCCCCGCGCTTCCAGGACGGTGCCGCTGGTATCCAAGGTATGCGGCATCAATATGGTGCAGATTGCCACGGATATTATTACGATGCCGTTCACGGGCCATACCAGCCCGGTTCCCGGCTTAAAGGAAAAGAAGTTTGCCCATTACGGCGTCAAGGAGGCGGTGTTCCCCTTCAATATGTTCCCGGAGGTGGATCCCATCCTGGGGCCGGAAATGCGTTCCACCGGCGAAGTACTGGGACTGTCTTCGGACTTCGGAGATGCGTTTTTCAAGGCGGAGGAGGCCACAAAGGTACAGATTCCGACGCAAGGCTGCGTGCTCATTTCTGTCAGCGACCGCGACAAGCCGGAACTGGTGGAGATCGCAAAGGGCTTCCACGAGTGCGGCTTTGAGATTATGGCCACGGGCAGAACCTGCGATATGATTTGTGCGGCCGGGATTCAGGCGCACAAGATCTGTAAGATCAATGAGGGAAGGCCGAACATTCTGGACGAAATGACCAACGGCAAAATCCAGCTCATTGTCAACACGCCGATTGGCAAGCAGGGGACGGTGGACGACAGCTATATCCGCAAGGCGGCGATCAAGTACAAGATTCCCTATATGACCACCATGGCCATGGCGAAAGCCACTATCGAGGGGATCAAGAGCGCACAGCGGGACGGCAAGCTGCCGGTGCAGTCGCTGCAGGAGTTCCACGCGCAGATCACCGATCAGGAGGCATAGTAAAAGAGAGAAAGGGCAGGAGCCGGTTTGGGGCCGCCGCGTGAAAACGCGGCGGCCTTTTTTGGTTTCTTTCTTCTTTTTTCATTTTTCTTTAGAAAAAATTCCGTTTGCTGCGCTGCCAAAATTTTGTTTTGCGGGATATACTGGGGAAAGTAAAAACCGGGAAGCATAGACAGCCATATCTGTGCTCCAAAATGGAGGGAAAGATGAATGCCGAACTGTTCCAACAGTTTTTTATCCAGTACGGTGCGGTGGCGATTTTTGTCATCGTGCTGTTGGAATATCTGAATATGCCCGGGTTCCCGGCGGGGGTCATCATGCCGCTGGCGGGCGTGTGGGCGGCGCGGGGAAGTATCGGCTTTGGAACCGTGATGCTGATCACGGTTCTGGCGGGCGTTCTGGGAAGTCTTTTGCTCTATGCCCTGGGCTATGCCGGGGGGAGTCTGTTTCTGGACCGGTACTTAAAAAAGTTTCCCAAACAGAGGGCAGGGATGGAAAAGAATTTTACCGTACTGAAAAAGTGGGGCTGCCTGGGTGTATTTGCGGGCAAGCTGATTCCCATGGTCAGGACGCTGATTTCCATTCCCGCCGGGGTGCTGAAAATGAACTTCTGGCAGTATCTGTTCAGCTCCGCACTGGGCGTGGCGCTCTGGAATCTGATTTTTGTGGGAGCCGGTTATTTCCTGGGAGACGCTGTGCTGGCCCGGCTGGCGTAAGGGCGTAAGGGCGGCCAAAAAGGGGGGCGAAAACGTGCGCATCGCAATGCTGACAAACAATTATCTGCCCTTTGTGGGCGGCGTACCGGTTTCCATAGAACGGTTGAGCGAAAGCCTGCGGGAAATGGGGCATGAGGTGGAGGTATTCGCCCCATCCTATTCCGGCGTCAAAAAAGAACCGGGTGTCTTTCGGTATCGGGCGTTTCGGCCGGGGCTCTGGGGAGGAATCGCTGTGCCGGACGCGCTGGATCCCGGGATAGAGCGGGAATTTGTCAGGGGCAGGTTCGATGTGATCCACGTGCACCATCCGCTCCTGATGGGGCAGGCCGCGCTGCGGCTGTCCCGAAAATACCGGACGCCGCTTATGTTTACGTACCATACCCGTTACGAACAGTATCTGCACTATGTGGGCCTTTCCTGTCTGAAGGACGTTATACCGGCCTATATCCGCTATTTTTGCGATAAGTGCGACGGTGTTTTCGCGCCTACGGAAGGGATGCGGCGCTATCTGGAAGAAACCGGCGTAAAAAAGCCGGTGGCCGTACTGCCCACCGGCATTCCGGGAAAGACCTTCCGGGCGGCAGGACAGCGTGGGGCCACGCTGCGGGAGGAACTGCTGCAGAACGCTTCCCATCTGTTTTTGTGCGTGGCCCGTCTGGCGAAGGAAAAGAATCTGGACTTTTTGCTCCGGAGTCTGGCGGTCTATCGGGAGCAGACGTCGGATCCGTTCCGGCTGGCGCTGATCGGGGAGGGGCCGCAGCAGGGGGAGCTTTTTGCGCTGGCCCAAAAGCTGGGTCTGGAGGAAAACGTGCTGTTTTTGGGACGGGTGGAAAATGAAAGGATCGCTGCTTACTATGCGGCGGCCGACGTGTTCTGTTTTCCCTCCACCACGGAAACGCAGGGAATCGTTTCCCTGGAGGCCATGGCGGCGGGCACGCCGGTGCTGGCCGTCTCCGCCACGGGGACAGAGGATATTGTGAAAAACGGCGTGAACGGATTTATGACGGCAGAGAGGGAGGAGGACTTCGCTGCCCAACTGGCCCGGATGGTACAAAAGGACGTGCTCTGTCGTCTGGGCGAGGGTGCAAAAAAGACCGCGCTTTCCTATGATATGCCGGACGTGGCGACGCGCGCCCTTTCCTGTTACAGCGCCGCCGTCTGTCGGAGACTGGACGAAAGGGAAAAGGAAAAATGGAACAAAGGTCGGATTCGGGAGGTTTTTGGCACATTTTGCTGAAAAGGGAATAGAATAAACTGGGGTGAACGATATGTATGGTTGTGATGTAAGATGCGGCCAAATGCCCTGTCCGGCGCGAACGTGCGGATCCGGATGTTATTTGTGCCATCCGGCGGCCAACTGTTGTCAGCAGCTTTTGCGCTGGCTGCTCTTTGACGCAGGCTGCGCCCGGTTTGGTTCCTGTCAGTGTTCCGGCTGGAGACATCGGAACTGTTGCTGAACAATCCCTGCCGGCAGGGTCGGGGCGTCTGCGGGCGCCCCGGCCAATTCTTAGGATTCAATTAAAGTTTTTGGCATTGTATTGACTTTGGAAACTTTTCTGCTAAAATACATTTTTAGTGGAACGCAGAGCGTCCGCTGTTTTTGCATATACTGATACAGATGACGGGAAAGAAGGATGGGAACGGAAGAAAAGGAGAACAATCAGGATCGCCGGCTGACCTTTGTGGTGAATCCCGCTTCGCACTCCGGAAAAGGCGGTCAGCTTTGGAAACGTCTGGAAAAGATTCTGGCGGAGCGCAGGGTGCCCTATGAGGTGCATTTTTCACAGAAAAGCGGCGATATTGCGCGGATTGCAGAAGAACTGACGGCCCCGGCTGGCGGAGATGACGGGCTGTGCCTGGTGATTCTGGGCGGTGATGGCACGGTCAACGAAGCGCTGCAGGGGATCCGGGATTTTGAACGGGTACGGCTGGGATATCTCCCGACGGGATCCGGCAACGATCTGGCGAGAAACTTAGGGATTGGCAAAAAGCTGGATTCGGCGCTGGATCGGGTCCTTTCGGAAAACCGGGAGATGCGCATGGATCTGGGCTGTGTCCGGTGGACGCAGGACGGCGAAAGAAAAGAACGTTTCTTTCTGGTGGGATGCGGGATCGGCTATGATGCGGCTGTGTGTGAGAATGTGCAGACCTCCGGCATGAAAGCGGCGCTCAACAAAATCCGGCTGGGAAGGCTGACCTATCTGGGAGTGGGCCTGCGGCAGATGTTCACGGCCCAGTATGTGCGGGCGACGATCCTGCTGGATAGGGAACGGGTATTGGAGCCGGAGCGTATGCTGTTTGCAGTGAGTATGTCGCACCGTTACGAGGGCGGCGGGTTCTGTTTCTGCCCCCAGGCGGATCCGCAGGACGGCCTGCTGGATCTGTGCGTCGTCAACGGTGTGCCGCGCTGGAAGTTCCCGATCATTATTCCGTTTGCCCTGGCGGGCAGACACACCGGTTTTTCCGGCGTGGATCTGTACCGCGCGCGGGAGGTCCGGCTGCAGGCTTCCAGTCCGCTCTGGGTACAGACGGACGGAGAGGTGCCTGTCAGGACGGACTGTATCGAGGTTGGCATCGAGAAGCGCAAGGTTCGTTTCCTCTGTTGAATGGGGTTCCTATGTGAAATGAGTAAAGTGAAGAATAGATTCAGACTGGCCGGTTACCGGCGCGAGGTGGGCATGAAAAAGCTGGACGTACTCTATAGGCGTGCGTTTCCCATGGCGGTTTATGGGATATTCTATCTGCTGTGGTTCGGCATTTTAGAGGAGAGAGAAAAAGTGGGATATCTGTGGATTCATATGAATCTGGACGATTATATCCCGTTTTGCGAAGTGTTCGTCGTGCCGTATCTGCTCTGGTTTTTATATGTTCCCGCCGTGCTTCTTTATCTGCTGGTGAAAGACGGCGACGGATACTGGAAGAACGCGGTGTTTCTTACCACAGGGATGACGGTGTTTCTGCTGATTTCCACGTTTATCCCCAATATGCACCATCTGCGGCTGCATACTTTCCCGCGGGACAATGTGTTTACCCGGATCATCGGCATGCTCTGGAGGGTGGATACACCCACCAACCTGTTCCCCAGTATTCACGTGTTCAATTCGCTGGCCGCGCATTTTGCGGTGCTTAACAATGAAAAGCTGGGCGCGAACAAATGGGTGCGGCGCGGATCGCTTACGCTGTGCGTTTCCATTATTCTTTCCACGGTGCTGATCAAACAGCATTCCGTATTTGATGTGTTGACAGCTTTTCTTCTGAGTGCTACCATGTATGTGCTGGTATATCACTTTGATATTGTAGCGGCATGGCAGTACAGATATCGTTATTTATCCGAAAAACGGGCGCGCAAACGCGCCAAGCTGGGATAAAGAAACCATGCGGCCTGCCGGATCTCCGGCGGGCCGTTTGTGATCTTTGGCTGTAAAAGACAGGAGGAGACTATGTATTCATTGGAAGAAGTCCAAAAGGTCGATCCCCAGATCGCGGAGGCGATTGTGGCGGAGCAGGAGAGGCAGAACAGCCATATCGAGCTGATCGCTTCCGAAAACTGGGTGAGCAAGGCGGTGATGGCCGCCATGGGCAGCGTGCTGACCAACAAATATGCGGAAGGGTATCCCGGGAAGCGCTATTACGGCGGCTGTCAGTGCGTGGACGTGGTGGAGAATCTGGCGATTGAGCGGGCGAAGGAGCTGTTTGGCTGCGATTACGCCAACGTACAGCCCCATTCCGGCGCGCAGGCGAATCTGGCGGTTCAGTTCGCGGTGCTGACGCCCGGCGATACCATTATGGGGATGAACCTGGATCACGGCGGGCATCTGACCCATGGCAGCCCGGTGAACATTTCCGGGAAGTATTTCCATGTGGTGCCTTACGGGGTAAATGACGACGGTTTTCTGGACTATGACCAAATGCGCAGCATCGCGCGGGAATGCAGGCCCAAGATGATCATTGCCGGCGCGTCCGCATATGCGCGCACGCTGGACTGGGCGAAATTCCGCGAGACGGCGGACGAGGTGGGAGCCTGCCTGATGGTGGATATGGCGCACATCGCCGGCCTTGTGGCGGCGGGCCTGCATCCCAGCCCGATCCCCTATGCCGACGTGGTCACCACCACGACGCACAAGACGCTGCGCGGGCCCAGAGGCGGTCTGATTCTGGCCAACGAGGCCGCGGCGAAAAAGTATAATTTCAACAAGGCGATTTTCCCCGGCATCCAGGGCGGCCCGCTGATGCACGTGATCGCGGGCAAGGCGGTCTGCTTCAAGGAAGCGCTGAGCGAGGACTTTAAAGTCTATCAGAAGCACATCCTTAAGAACGCGCAGGCGCTGTGCGCAGGGCTGCAAAAGAGAGGGATCCGCATTGTGTCCGGCGGCACGGACAACCATTTGATGCTGGTGGATCTGACCAATTTCGGCCTGACGGGGAAAGCGGTTGAAAAGCTGCTGGACGAGGCGCACATCACCGCCAACAAGAACACGATCCCCAACGATCCGCAGACGCCGTTTGTGACCAGCGGCATCCGTCTGGGCACGCCGGCCGTCACCTCCCGCGGAATGAACACGGAGGATATGGATCGGATCGCGGAAGCGATTGCCACGGTCATTTTGGAGGGCGAAGCGGGCATCGGGGCCGCGAGAGCGATTGTAAAAGAACTGACGGATCGGTATCCGCTGGACTGTTAAAATGGAGCGGCAGCGTTATGGCATCAGCCAGGACTGGCTGAAGGTCTTCGCCATGGTTTCCATGGCGGTGGATCACACCGGCGTGGTGCTGTTTCCCGGCGCCCTCGGATGGCGTCTGATAGGAAGGATGGCATTTCCGATTTACCTGTGGCTGCTGGTGAGCGGTTTCCTGCATACCAAAGATGTGAAAAAATATTTCCTGCGCCTGGGGGCGTTTGCGCTGCTTTCCGAAATCCCCTTCGATCTGGCGACTTCCGGCGTCTGGATGACGTGGCGGTGGCAGAACGTATTTTTCACATTGGCGCTTTGTCTGCTGCTTTTGTGTGTGACAGCGTACCTGGAAAAAAAGAGCGCGCTTTGGACGGCGGCCGCTGTGCTTTTGGCCATGACGCTGTCGGAGCTTCTGCGGTTCGATTACGGCTGCATGGGCCCGCTGCTGGCTTTTTTGCTTTACCGGTACCGCCAGAAGAAAAGCCCGGCTTTGCCGGTGTGCTTTTTGCTTTTCTGTCTGTCCGATCTGCTTTCTCCGCTGTTTTCGGGCAGTTTTCCGCTCACCTGGCAGATGTTGACAGCGCAGGCGGGCGCGGTGCAGATCGAATTGTTCGGGATTGTGGCGGTGCCGTTGATAGAGCTGGACAACGGCGTGCGCAGATGGAGGAGGGGCCGGTATTTCTTCTACCTGTTTTATCCGCTGCATCTTCTGGCGCTGGTTGGAATTGCCCGATTGTTTTGATAAAAATACAAGATTGGTCTTGCTTTCATTGGTAGGCTATGCTAAAATATCTCCCGGTTACGCACAAATGTATGCGATGCAAAAACAAAGGGGAAAGAAAATGGCAGAGCCTACCAAATATTTTGTGGTGACAAAAAAAGCCGTACCGGAGGTCCTTTTAAAGGTGGTGGAAGCGAAGCGGCTGCTGGAAAGCGGCAAGGCGCCCACCATCCAGGAGGCTGTGGACAAGACCGGCATCAGCCGGAGCTCCTTCTATAAATATAAGGACGATATTTTTCCCTTTCATGACAATTCCCAGGGAAAGACAATCACGCTTTCCATGCAGATTGACGATGAGCCGGGACTGCTTTCGGACGTGCTGCAGGTGATCGCCCGGTCGAGGGCGAACATCCTGACGATTCACCAGAGCATTCCCATCAACGGCGTGGCGGCGCTGAGTTTAAGCGTGCAGGTGCTTCCCAATACAGGCGACATTTCCGATATGCTGGATGAGCTGGAGAATCAGAAGGGCGTACATGGTGTAAAGATTTTGGCAAAGGAATAAAGGGACAGGGCAAGGAGGAGAGCATGGCGAAGATAGCGGTTTTGGGATACGGGACGGTCGGAAGCGGCATCGTAGAGGTGATCAGCCGCAACGGCGATTTGATCGCGGGCCGGATCGGAGAAACACTGGAAGTGAAATATATTCTGGATATCCGGGATTTTCCCGGAGATCCTTTCGCGGATAGAGTGGTTCATGATATCGATGTGATTTTACAGGATCCGGAGATTTCCGTGGTGTGCGAGACCATGGGCGGCCAGCAGCCGGCCTTTGAGTTTTCCAAACGGGCCCTGTGCGCCAAAAAGAGCGTCTGCACCTCCAACAAGGAGCTGGTTGCCAGCCATGGCGCCGAGCTGATCGAACTGGCGAAGGAAAACGGCTGCAATTATCTGTTCGAGGCCAGTGTCGGCGGCGGAATCCCCATCATCCGGCCGCTGAACACGTCGCTGACGGCGGAGCGCGTGGTGGAGATCACCGGTATCTTAAACGGCACCACCAACTATATTCTGACCAAAATGAAGTCCGAGAAGGCCCCCTTTTCGGATCTGCTTCGGCGGGCGCAGGAGAAGGGCTATGCGGAGCGCAATCCCGAGGCGGACATAGAAGGTTATGACGCCTGCCGCAAAATTGCGATTCTGGGGTCGCTCATGACCGGGAAAACCGTGGACTATCGGGACATCTATACGGAGGGGATTTCCGATATTGCGCCGGAGGATTTTGCCTACGCCCAGGCCATCGGCACGACCATTAAGCTGCTGGCCACGGTAAAGGAGGACGCCGACGGGTATCTGGCGGCGGTGGCGCCGCTGATGCTGAGCGACGAGAATCCGCTGGCCGGCATCAACAATGTGTTCAACGCCATCGTGGTGCACGGGAATATGCAGGGCGAGACCATGTATTACGGCAAGGGAGCAGGAAAACTGGCCACGGCCAGCGCCGTGGTGGCGGACGTGATCGACTGTGTCAAGCATCCCGGAAAGCACGTGATCTGCCTGTGGAGCAAAGAACGGATCGCGTTAAAGGATTTTTCCAAGGTGCGGAGCAAATTTTTTGTCCGTACCGCTATTTCCGATCTGGAGACGGCCGGGGAGGTGTTTGGCAGGATAGAGCCCGTCCGGCTGGCGCAGCTTCCGGAGGAGTTTGGATTTGTGACGCAGGAAATGTCGGAGGCAGAGTTTGCACAAAAGCAGCAGAAGCTGCCCGGTTTCCTCAAACGCATCCGGATCAAAGACTGAAAAACAGGAGGAATTTCCATGAAATACGTAGTGGTGCTGGGCGACGGAATGGCGGATGAGCCGCTGGAGGAGCTGGGCGGCAGGACGCCGCTTTCCTATGCCGAAACGCCGTTTTTAGACGTCCTTTCCAAGAAATCGGAGATTGGTATGGTGCGCACGGTGCCGGAGGGCATGGCTCCCGGATCGGACACGGCCAATCTGTCCGTGCTGGGCTATGACCCGAAACGGTATTATTCGGGGCGCTCTCCGCTGGAGGCGCTGTCCATCGGCGTGGACATGAAGGAGACGGATGTGGCGCTGCGCTGTAATATCGTCACGCTTTCCGACGACGGGGAGCCCTTTGAAAAAAAGGTGATTCTGGATCACAGTTCGGGCGAAATCTCCACGGCGGACTGCAGCGTGCTCTTAGACGCCGTGCGAAAGGAGCTGGAACACGGCCCCTGGCACTTCTATGCAGGAACCAGCTACCGGCACTGTCTGATCTGGGAAAAGGGAAAGATCGCAGAGCTGACGCCGCCCCACGATATTCTGGGAAAAGAAATTGGCCCCTATCTGCCAAAGGAGGAGGCCCTGCGCAGCATGATGGAAAAAAGCTATGAGATCCTTAACTGTCACCCGCTGAACCTGGAACGCAAAAAGCAGGGGCTCAATCCCGCCAACTGCTGCTGGTTCTGGGGCGCCGGAACCAGGCCTGCCCTGACTTCGTTTTGGGAAAGGTACGGGAAAAAGGGGATTATGATCTCCGCCGTGGATCTGCTCAAAGGAATTGCCGTGGGAGCCGGTATGGACGTCGCCCGGGTGGAAGGCGCTACGGGGGGTCTGCATACCAACTACGAGGGCAAGATGCAGGCTGCGTATGACGCGCTGGTATCCGGCGGATATGACTTTGCATACATTCATGTGGAAGCGCCCGACGAAATGGGACATCAGGGCAGCGTGGAGAAAAAGCTGCAGGCGATTCACTATCTGGATACCCGCATCATCGGCCCGCTCTATGAGAAGCTGAGCGCGGCGGGCACAGACTTTCGGATGCTGGTGCTTCCGGATCATCCCACCCCCATCGCCAAACGCACCCACACCGGCGCCGAGGTGCCCTGGCTTCTTTACGACAGCACCCGGCCGCAGAAGCACGATTGGAATTATAATGAGGCGGAAGGGATCCTGAGCGGCAATCTGAAGGCCTCCGGCCCCGCGCTGATGGATTATTTTTTGCAAAAGGAGCATAAGACGGAATGAAAAAAGTGGTGAAATTCGGCGGGAGCTCCCTGGCGGATGCCCGCCAGTTTGAAAAGGCGGGCGCGATTGTGAGGGCGGAATCCTCCAGGAGGTTCGTGGTGCCCAGCGCGCCGGGAAAGCGCACAAAGGACGACACGAAGGTGACGGATATGCTCTACGCCTGTTACGCGCTGGCACAGGAGAACCGGGATTTTGGAAAAGAACTGGAGCGCATCCGGCAGCGGTATCAGGAAATTGTGGACGGCCTTTCCCTGCAGCTGTCTTTGGACGGGGAGTTTGAAAAGATAGAACAGAATTTCAAGGCCCACGCGGGAAAGGATTATGCGGCCTCCCGGGGCGAGTACTTAAACGGCATCCTCATGTCGGCCTATCTGGGCTTTCCCTTTGTGGACGCGGCCGAGACGGTGTTTTTTACGGAGAAAGGCGAATTTGACGCCTCCCGCACCAATACGGTGCTGGGGGAAAGACTGAAAAATATGCCCAACGCGGTGATCCCCGGTTTTTACGGCTCCAATCCCGACGGCACCATCCGCACCTTTTCCCGGGGCGGTTCCGATATCACCGGCTCCATCGTGGCAAAGGCGGTGCAGGCGGATGTGTATGAAAACTGGACGGATGTTTCCGGCTTCATGATTGCGGACCCCAGAATCATTCCGGATCCGGAGAAGATCGACATGATCACCTACCGGGAGCTGCGGGAGCTGGCCTATATGGGCGCTTCCGTGCTGCATGAGGAAGCGATTTTCCCGGTGAGAAGCGAGGGGATTCCCATTAACATCCGCAACACCAATCAGCCGGACGACGCGGGCACCTGGATCGTGGAGAGCACCTGTCAGAAATCCCGTTTTATCATCACGGGCATTGCGGGCAAGAAGGGGTTCTGTTCGGTCAACATCGAAAAGGAGAAGATGAATTCCGAAATCGGGTTCGGCAGGAAGGTGCTGCAGGCCTTCGAGGACAACGGTATTTCCTTTGAACACGTGCCCTCCGGTATCGATACCATGACGGTATTCGTCCATCAGGACGCTTTTATGAACAAGGAGCAGAAAGTGGTATCGGCCCTGCACCGGCTGGCGGATCCGGATATGATCGACATCGAGGCGGATCTGGCCCTGATCGCGGTGGTGGGGCGCGGTATGAAATCCACCCGCGGCACGGCGGCCCGCATTTTCGCGGCGCTGGCCCATAAAAACATCAATATCCGCATGATCGATCAGGGCTCCAGCGAGCTCAACATCATCATCGGCGTGCGCAACGAGGATTTTGAGGAAGCTATTACGGCCATCTACAATATGTTTGTGATGGTACAGCTCTGACCGCGTCTTTTGGCGCTGCTTACACAAAAGAAAATAAGGAATGTACGCGCAGCGGCCTGGCCTGTTTTGATTTTGGGTTAAGCCGCTGTATATTTTTACAGGTTTAAAGAAATTTTAAAGACAGATGCCAATTTTTGTGTTATACTATGATGGAATGTAAAAAGGGATATCTGTGAAGGCGGCAGCCGAGAAGGGAATACAATGGCGGAAACGAAAACGCCTGTCATCCAGGTGAAGGATCTGTATAAGGTTTACCGCGTCGGGGATACGAAGGTGCGCGCCTTAAACGGCGTGGAGTTCAATATTTATAAGGGCGAGTTCTGTTCCATCGTGGGCACCTCCGGTTCGGGCAAGTCCACCCTGCTGAATATGCTGGCCGGCCTGGAGAAACCGACGAAGGGACAGGTCATTATCGGCGGCGAACATATGGAATCCAAGACGGAGAACCAGCTGGTCAAATTCCGGCGGGAGCACATCGGCTTTATTTTTCAGTCCTTCAATCTGATGGCCACGATGACGGCGCTGGAAAATGTGGCGCTGCCGCTTACCTTTCAGGGCGTCTCGAAGGAGCAGCGCCTGAAAAAGGCCGGCGAGCTTTTGGATCTGGTCGGACTGAAAAAGTACAAGAAACACCGGCCCACACAGATGTCCGGCGGACAGCAGCAGCGCGTGGGCGTTGCCAGGGCGCTGGTGGTGCATCCGGAGATCATTTTCGCGGACGAGCCCACCGGGAATCTGGATTCCAATACGTCCGAGGAAGTGATGCGGCTGATGCAGAAGGTGGTGGAGGAGCAGCACCAGACGCTGGTGATGGTCACCCATGACAATCATCTTGCCAGCTTTGCAGACAGGATTTTCCATATTAAGGACGGAAAAATCGTACAGATAGAGGACAATCGGGCCAACAGGAGCGGAGAAAAGGCGGCCATGCCGCAGCAGGGGCCCGGGACGGAGGATAGAGTGGATGCGTAAGGGGAATCTTTTCAGAAAGAAGCTGCGGACGGCGTCCGCAGCCCTGGGGCTGGCCGTTGCCATGCTGGCTTTTCCGGTCACAGCACAGGCGGCCTCGGTGAGCGGCAACAGCTCTCCGTACATCGACGACGATATGCGCGCCGACGCCGACGAGGATATGCTCAATTACATGAATACGCTGATCCGCAGGGAGAATCCGGAGCAGTACATCCTGGACGAACTGGACAGCATCCTCTACGGCGGCATTTATTATATTGCCGAGTCCGAAAAGATGACGCCCGACGAGATGTGGGCCTATGTGGAGAAGGTAAAAGGACAGATGGACGAGGCCATCGCCCACAAGGGCGAGGTGACCACCACCACAGAGTTTTTGTCCCTGGCGGACAACTGGGTGACGCCCTCCGTCTCCTATGGCCAGAGCGTGAACATCGTTCTGCCGCTGATCAATATGGGGGAGGAATGGCTGACCGATCTGCTGGTGGAGCCGGCGGTGTCCAACGATGTCAAGGAATGGCCCTTTGAGCCCAACAGCACCGGCTATACGCAGAATTTCAACGAGATTCCGGGCTGCATGACCCATCTGTATGACGAGGCGCTGTTCAACCGCAGGGAAGTGACCTATACCTTCACGGCCAGGGAGGATGTGCTGACGGGCTATTATCCCCTCACCTTCCGGGTGTGGTACAGCAAGGACGGCATCCGCTGCACCGAGCCCGCCGAACTGAAGGTTTTTGTATACTGCCAGGGCAAACCCGGCAGCGGACGCATCGGCATGGCGGAGGAAACCAACGTTTCCAAACCCAGAATCATCGTCACCGGCTTTGAGACGGAGCCGGCGGAGGTATTTGCGGGCGATACGTTTTTGCTGACCATCCATGTGAAAAATACATCCTCCGATACGGCGGTGAACAATGTCCTGTTCGATCTGCAGTCGGTGGAAGGGGGCGTGCAGGGCGCCAACGGCGCGGTCACCAACAGCTATGCGGCATTCCTGCCCACGTCCGGTTCCAGTTCCATCTATGTGGATCGGATGCCGGCCGGAAGCGAGCGGGATCTGCGGATTGAGATGTCGGCCAAGGCCGATCTGTCCCAGCGTCCCTACGTGGTGACGGTAAAGATGAAGTACGATACGGATCTGGAGGCGGACCTGACGGACGAGGCGAACGTTTCCGTGCCGGTCAGCCAGGAATCCAAATATGATCACAGCACGCCGGAAATCATGCCCATGGAAATCATGGTGGGAGAACAGACCAACGTGATGTTCCAGATCTATAATACGGGCAAGACCACGCTCTATAATGTGCAGGTCAAGTTTGAAGGAGAGTGCGTGGAAGGCGGCGATGCCTTCGTGGGCAATCTGGAGCCGGGCGCTACCGGCAACGTGGACACCATGGTCACCGGCATGGCGCCCACCATGGGCCCCGATTCGGTGAAGATGGTTATCACCTATGAGGACGACGCCGGAAATCAGACCAGGACAGAGGAAGATATCAATCTTACCATCAGCGATATGCCCATGGATTCCGGCCTGATAGAGATCCCGGACGATGACGCGGCCCGCGTGGATCCCAACAAGAAGCTCTCTGCGCCTATGATTGCCGGCATCGCGGCGGGCGCCGCCGTGGCGGCAGCAGTCATTGCCGTCCTGATCACCAGACTGGTCAAGAAAAGAAAGGCGAAGAAGCGGTTGGAGGAAGATCTGATCGATTTGGATAAGGAAGACTGAACATGAGGATCCTGGATTTGCTGCGGATGAGTTCCGGAAGTCTGCTGAAAAGAAAATTCCGCACGATCCTGACCGTGCTGGGCGTGATGATCGGCACCGCGTCCATTGTGGTCATGGTTTCGCTGGGCCTGGGCATTAACCGGGCACAGATGGAGCAGATAGAGCGCTACGGCGGCCTTACCACCATTACGGTGCGGGAAGGACGAAACGACGGTTATTACGGGGGCACGGTAAACGGCGCTTCGGTCTATATCGCCGGTTCCTCCTCGTCGGATGGCGAGGTGAAACGGCTGGACGACGAAGCCATCCGGATGCTTCAGGGCCTGCAGCACGTCAAAAGCGTCTATCCCATCCTCACCTTTTCCGCCATAGCCAAGTTCGGGGCATACGAGAGCGATCTGAGCATACAGGGGATGACGCCGGAAGGACTGGAGGATCAGAATATCCAAATCGGAGAGGGTCATCTGCCTACGGACAGTTCGGAACTGGAGTTTTTTTACGGCAACAAGGTGGCGGCGGATTTTTACAATCCCAAAACCTATGACTATCCGTACTATTCCACGGGAAAGTACGTGGTGGATCTGTCCAAGGACACGCTGTTTATTATTTTTGATCAGAGCGCATACTGGAGCAGCCAGAACGACGGAACCGTCCAGCCGCCCCGGAAATACATTGTGCCGACGGCGGGTGTGGAAAAGGCCAACGAGGAAAACGAGTGGAGCTCGAACGGCTATACGGTGTTCTGCAACCTGGACGCCCTAAAGACCACGCTGCAGCGGATATTCCGCAACAAGGTGATACCCGGCCAGCCCACCACGGCCGGAGGGAAGCCCTATAAGGAGATCTATTACAACCGGGCCAGCGTGGTGGTGGACGACGTGGAAAACGTGGTGGAGGTGCAGGAGTTTATCAACTCCCTGGGCTACAGCGCGGACAGCAATATCGAATGGATTCAGTCCACCAAGGAGCAGATGGCGAATATCCAGGCGCTATTGGGCGGCATCGGCGCGGTGTCTTTGCTGGTGGCGGCCATCGGCATCACCAATACGATGATGATGTCTATCTACGAGCGTACAAAAGAGATCGGAGTCATGAAGGTTCTGGGCTGCGATATGCGCAACATTCAGGAGCTGTTTTTGATTGAAGCCGGTTATATCGGATTTATCGGCGGCCTGGTGGGGCTGGGATTAAGCTATACCATTTCGGCCGTCATCAACCGGGCGCTGGCCGCCGGCGGAGAGGCGACGGTGACTTCCTACATTCCGCCCTGGCTGGCCATAGCGGCCCTGATCTTTGCGGTCATCATCGGCATGGTGGCGGGATTCTTCCCTTCCAGGCGGGCGATGAAGCTCAGCCCTCTGGCGGCCATCCGAAACGAATAAATTGTCAGATTATTCAGATAAAATTGGAGAAAATGCAACATAAATTTTCACACAATTTATGAAAATCAGATAAAAATAAAAAACAGAAGAAAATTGTATTGACAGAACAGGCGCTACTCTTTATAATAAAACCATAAACAAGAGAGAGAAAAAAGAAAAAAATAAAGAGCAGAGGAGATGGTTCCCCCTAACACAGCATTTTAATTCCCTTTCTATATGGAAAGGTACAAGATCGGACAACTTCATAGAGAGTCTTTAAAGGGAACAAAAGTTCCGTGAACTTTAAAGAAGATGTATGGACAATGATTTATCGAGTACACAGGACAGACGGTGGAAGGTAACGGACGAGAGGGCTGGCAGAAAAAGGGAAAGCAGCCGGAAATTGACACTGGATCCGTTATAGGACGAAAAAGAGAGCAAAAACGTGGAAAGATAAAGGAAAAACGGAGGTATATCCCATTGGACAACGCATTTTAAGAGCGGGTATCGATCAAAAAGAGGATTGATACCCGCTTCTGTTTGTGTTAAGGTATAGGGGTAGCGTCAAAATACACGGGATGGAGTATCGATTTTCAATGTCGGATAACGGGAAAAGACGGGAACAGAGGAGAAAACGAAGGATACGCGGCCAGATCCTTTCCTATGGTTTCACGGCGGTGGTCCTGGCAGCGGTTCTTGCCGGATGCGTGCTGGGAGTTCGTGCGGCGGCGGGTGCGGTGATTCGGCGCGCCCAGGAACGGGAGCAGTCCAGACAGGCGGCCATTGAGGAGTCGCAGGCGGCCGAATCGCAGGCGGCGGAGGAAGCCGTGGCCGCGATGCTGCAGGAAGCGGTGGAAGAACAGGAGACACAGGAGACGGAAAGCGCGTATTCACCGGAGGAAGCGCTGGAAGAACTGGTGGAGGAGAGCGTGGCCAGCCTGACGTTAGAGCAGAAGGTGGCGGGCCTGTTTTTCGTGACGCCGGAACAGATTACGGGAGTGGCGCAGGCGGTTCAGGCAGGAGACGGTACGAGGGAAGCGCTGGCCAAGTATCCTGTGGGCGGTCTTATCTATTCTAAGCAGAACATTCAGTCCGAGGAGCAGATACAGGAAATGCTGGAAAATACGGTTTCTTATTCCTCCTTTCCGCTCTTTCTGGGCATAGAGGAGGAGGGCGGCAAGCTCTCCCCCGTGGCGGACGCCCTGCAGCTGGACAAGGTGGACGATATGGCGGATGTGGGCGCTTCGGGCGACGCGCAGGCCGCGTATGACGCAGGCTTTGCCATCGGCTCCTATCTGTCCTCCTATGGTTTCAATCTGGACTTTGCGCCGTCGGCGGATCTGTATGCGCAGGATTCGGCCAATGCTGCCAGGACGTTTTCCCAGGATGCGCAGACACAGGCCCAGCTGGCATTGAGCGCGGCCCAGGGGATGCAGGCCGCCGGCGTGAGCGCCTGCCTCAAGCATTTCCCCGGACAGGGACGCGCCCAGGGCGATCCGGCGGACGGGCCTTCCGAAACCACCCGGACAAAGGAAGAAATGGCGGCGGAGGAATTTCTGCCGTTTCAGGCGGCCGTCCAGGGCGGATGCGATATGATCATGGTGGGGCACGTTTCCGCTTCCGCCATCCTTGGAGAGGACAGCGGACCGGCCAGCCTTTCGGACGAGATGATCACGGGGATTTTGCGCAAGGAACTGGGATATGACGGCATCATCATCACCGACGCGCTGAATATGGCGGCGGTCACACAGTACTATGAATCCGACGTCGCGGCGATTTTAGCGCTCAAGGCGGGCGCGGACATGGTGCTTGAGCCGGAGGATTTCAGTCTGGCCTATGAGGGTGTGTTGGAGGCAGTTCAAAACGGCACCATCAGCGAGGAACGGATCAACGATTCCCTGGCCCGTATTTACCGGGTCAAGCTGCGGGGCCGCATTTCCCAGTGACGGCTTGCCGGACCAGCCTTTCGTAATCCGGTGGAAATTGTGGTTGACATTCCCCACTTAAGATGGTAATATACATTTTGCAGCGGAAAAACCGCTATGCGGAAGTGTCGGAACTGGCAGACGAGCAAGACTAAGGATCTTGTGGCGGTTACGCCGTGTGGGTTCAAGTCCCATCTTCCGCAGTCGGATAGAGAGTGAGGAAACCTTCTAAATATGCGGGTTTCCTCTTTTTTTGATGTTCCGCTTACCTGAACCCTCTTGAACACAGTATGGGTGTTACTGTTAACAAATTTTTTATACTTTATTTTCCACCGCATCTTGCACCCCTTGTCACTATGGTAAAATATGTATATGGGTGTTACCTAAACGGTAGCGGTTCGCCTTTTGCCAGAATGAGTACATTTTGAGAACTTCCTGTATCATGGGAGGGGATACATATGGAAAATAATGTGAAAGGTAAGCACTACTGGTGTTTAATATGATTTTGGAACTTGCCGGTATTGTAGTGACGGTGATCAGTATCATCGTAACGATTATCAGTATCCGACAGACCAGAAAGAATAAAAGGCATCAAAAAAGCAACCGCCCCGACCAAAGTTAGGTTGCTTTTTTGATTAATAACCATTAACCAAGGCGAACCGTTGCTTCACGGTAACACCCTTTTGTATAATGTATCGTAGCACTGATTGACGCTTCCGTCAACACCTTTTTGGACGATAGTCACCAGTTCCCTTCTTGCATTAATCTATGGACAGATTAAAATTCAAGGTCTATTTTCCGCAGTAGGTTCCAGTGCAGTAAATATGGCAGAAATGCCGTATCTGTTGCATTTTCCATTGCCCGCTTGAACGAAGAAACGCGTTAAAATATTTTAATCTTCATAATGCCCTTTGCAGGAAAGTATTTCAAGGATTCCGTCCTTGACACGATAGATCAAGCGGTTACTCTCATCTATACGGCGGCTCCAAAATCCCGCATAATCCCCCTTTAATGGTTCAGGCTTTCCTATACCGTCAAAATTTGTCCTTTCGATATCTTTTATGAGCATATTGATTCGTTTTATGGTTTTCTTGTCCTGCGTCTGCCAGTAAAGATATTCTTCCCACGCTTCATCAAACCATATTTTTGTCATTCGTTATTGTCCTCAATGATATCATGTTCTATACCTTTGCCGGCATTAAGGGCGGATATGCCGCGCTTCAGCTTTTCCACATACTCAGCATTCTGCTTGGCTTTCATCATATCATTATAGTCGCGCTCGGAAATGATGACGACATTTCTGTTATTTTTACGCGAAACAATGACCGGTTCCCCGTCAAAGGCATTATCCAGATATGATTTTAGGTTTGCCCTTAGATCAATCGGCTTTGTGGCAATCATAATTTCCTCTCCTTAGCGGTACCAAAAACAGTACTTATTTAGGTACTTTTATTTTATTCAAAGTATACCCATGTGTCAATGAAAATAAAAAGGAAAGATTTCCCACTCATACAAATTTTATATTTCTTTTATACACCCTGCATTTGAAAGGAAAGGAATAAAATATATTGGTTGACAAATTCCAGAAACGTGATAGAATAAGGAAGTACTGTAAAAAAGGTGGTAGTTTATGTCCCATCTTCCGCAGTGAACAACCGATATCCGGTTATGCAGGAATGGCGGAATTGGCAGACGCGTACGGTTCAGGTCCGTATGGTAGCAATACCATGAGAGTTCAAGTCTCTTTTCCTGCACGATGAGAAGCACTTCTTGACGGGAGTGCTTCTTCTTAGTGTTTCCTCATAAGAAGGACAGTAAAACAGGCCGGATTGGGCAAAGGGGACGCCCGGGCCAAAGGAGGGAGAGAAAATGGGAAAGATCACAGAGAGAGAGCAGAGGATATTCGACATCGCATCCGCAGAGTGGGAACTGTTCCAGCAGGTGCAAAATACCGGGGGCAGGGCGTCCTGCCAGGACGATCCGGACACCTTTTTCAAAATGCGCATGAGCCAGTGGATGGTGTATTCCGACGAGGTGCTGCAAAGCTACTGGGACGATCTGCAAAGCGCCTGCGCAGCGGGGCGCAATCCGATTTTTGAGAAGTACGGATACATGATGGAAACCACTTACCCGGAAGAATACGCTCAGTTGAAAGACAGCCTGCCAAAGCCTTCCGAAGCGAAAAAAGAACTGGTAGAAAAGCTGGTGTCGGCGCATCTGGTCTGGGACCGGTGGATGCTGGAGCACTATCCGAACCTGCGCAAAAACGGCCGCGTGCTCACGGCGGGAGAGGACAGCGTCTATGAGGGTTCTTCTTCGGAAAGCTATCTGCGGGGAGAACTGCTGACCTGCTCCGAGCGGACGCTGACGCTGATGTGGGAGCAGACCCGGCAGGCCTGTGACAGGGGAGAAAACCTTTTAAAACAGATCATAGAAAACGAGACGGCCTTTTACGGCTATCAGAGTCTGGAGGAAGCGGAGGCCGCGCACGCTTAAACCGGCCGCAGAGGGACATTTTTACAAAATTTTTTATGAAAAACGGGCGGAGAATGGGACGCTGTCCTTTACGCCGCCCGAATTTTGTGTTATTCTTATACTAACTATACGTATGCGCAGATGAGGTCGCAAAAAGCGACGGACGGGAGGCTGGGTTGAATATCCGGGAAGATCTGGAAAAGTGGGAGGAGGAGTATCTGAGCCCCTTTGCCGCGCGGAGCAAAAACTCGGCCGGCAGACTGCGGCAGGAGGAGCCTTGCGATATCCGGCCCGTTTTTCAGCGGGATCGGGATCGGATTTTGCACAGCAAGGCGTTCCGCCGTCTCAAGGACAAGACGCAGGTTTTTCTTTCCCCCATGGGCGACCATTACCGCACCCGGCTGACCCATACGCTGGAGGTGTCCCAGAACGCCCGCACCATCGCCCGGGCGCTGCGGCTGAATGAGGAACTGGTGGAGGCCATTGCGCTGGGGCACGATCTGGGGCATACGCCCTTTGGCCATGCGGGAGAGCGGGCGCTCAACCGGGTCTGTCCCTACGGGTTTTCCCACGCCGAACAGAGTGTGCGGACGGTGGACTTCCTGGAAAAGGACGGGCAGGGGCTGAATCTGACCTTTGAGGTGCGCGACGGCATCCGAAACCACCAGACAGAAGGACACCCCATGACGCTGGAAGGATGCGTGGTGCGGCTTTCCGACAAGATTGCCTACATCCATCACGACATGGATGACGCCATCCGGGCCGGTATCCTGAAGGAATCGGACGTTCCCACCGAAATCACGCAGGTCATCGGCGCGACCACGGGAGAACGGCTGGATCACTTTATCCACGATATCGTCTCCGCCAGCAGCGGGCAGAATCGCATCCTCATGTCGGAGCCTGTGCAGGAGGCGATGGATCGGATGCGCCAGTTTATGTTTGAGCGCGTGTATACCAATCCCCGGGCAAAGGGCGAGGAGGGTAAGGCGGAGCTTTTGATGGAGATGCTCTATGATTACTATCTGCATCACATCGACGATCTGCCCGAAGACTTTCTGGCGCTGATGGATCGGGGCGAACCGCGGGAACGGGTGGTCTGCGACTATGTGGGCAGCATGACGGATCGCTTCGCGCTGGCCAGGTACGAGGATCTCTACGTGCCGAGAACCTGGCGCTATTAGGCCGTAAAGGAGCGTTGGGGGATGTATTATCCGCAGGAACTGATCGACGAGGTCAGGACGAAAAACAATATCGTGGACGTGATCTCCGGTTATGTCCGGCTGCAGAAAAAGGGGAGCAATTACTTCGGACTGTGTCCGTTCCACAGTGAAAAATCCCCTTCCTTTTCTGTTTCTCCCAGCCGGCAGATGTATCATTGCTTCGGATGCGGCGCGGGGGGAAACGTGATCACGTTTCTGATGGAATATGAGAATTATTCTTTTCAGGAAGCGCTCAAGGAGCTGGCGCAGCGCGCGGGGGTGGCGCTGCCTGAAATCGAGTATACGCAGGAAATGAAAAAGGCCCAGAGCCGGCGGATGCAGCTGTTGGAGATCAACCGGGAAGCGGCGAAGTATTTTTATTACCAGCTTCGCAGCCAGCGGGGGGAGGCAGGTCTTTCCTATCTCAGAAAGCGGGAGCTGTCCGAGGAGACAATGAATCATTTCGGACTGGGCTATTCCAATAAAACCGGCGACGATCTGGTCCGGTACCTGAAACATAAAAATTACAGCGAGGATCTGATCCGGGATGCGGGGCTGTGCAACGTGGACGAAAAACACGGTATGTACGACAAATTCTGGAACCGGGTCATGTTTCCCATCCAGGATATCGGCCACCGGGTCATCGGCTTCGGGGGCCGGGTGATGGGCGAGGGAAAGCCCAAGTACTTAAATTCGCCGGAAACGGAGATCTTTGATAAGAGCCGCAATCTGTATGGCCTGAATTTTGCGCGGACAAGCCGGAAGGGCAGCTTCATCCTCTGTGAAGGATATATGGACGTCATCGCGATGCATCAGGCGGGCTTTACGCAGGCGGTCGCTTCTCTGGGCACCTCCTTTACGGCGGGACAGGCCGTTCTTCTCCGGCGCTATACCAATGAGGTTCTGCTTTCCTATGACAGCGACGCCGCCGGCGTGCGTGCCGCGCTGCGCGCCATCGGCATTCTGAAGGAGGCGGGCATGACCGGAAAGGTCATTTCCCTGGAGCCCTATAAGGATCCCGATGAATTTATCAAGGCCATGGGAGCCGAGGAATTTCAGAAACGGCTGGACAGCGCCCAGAACAGTTTCTTTTTTGAACTGGATCAGATCCGCAAGGAGTATGACATGGGCGATCCGGAGGGAAAGACGAATTTTCACCGCGCTATTGCCCGGAAGCTGTGCGAGTTTTCGGAGGAAGTGGAACGGGAGAATTATATCGAGGCCACGGCTCAGCGCTATCAGATTGGATTTGAGAGCCTGCGCAGGATGGTGAACGGATACGCGATCCAGAACGGCCTGGCCCGTCCGGTGGAAAGGCCCCGTCCGAGCACGGCGCAAAGGAGCACGGCGCAGGATCACGCCAAAAAGAGGGAACGGCTTCTGCTGACCTGGCTGGTGGATCAACCGCAGCTATACGACCAGATCAAAAAGTACATTTCTCCGGAGGACTTTTCCGAGGAACTGTACCAAAAGGCGGCAAGGCGGCTGTTTGAAGATCTGGAGAAGGGAAAGGTGGATCCGGCCGCCGTCGTCAGTATGTTTGAGGAGGAGAAGGATCAGAGGGAGGCGGCTTCCCTTTTCCACACGCGGCTGGAAAAGGTGGACAGTCTGCAGGAGCAGGAAAAGGCGATCCACGACATCGTCTGCGCGATCAAACAAAACAGTTATGAGCGGGACAGCAAGGCGCTGGGAAACGATATGGACGCCCTGGCGCGCGTGATTGCGGGCAAGAAGCTGTTGGAAGAACTTAACAAAACGCATATTTCCCTGCAATCGCGTAAACAATAGAAACAGACACAGGAAGGATGTAGACGGACATGGACGAAAACACAAGAGCGAAATTCGAGGAGAAGTTAAAGAGTCTGCTGGCGCTGGCAAAAAAGAAAAAGAACGTGCTGGAATATCAGGAGATCAGCGACTATTTTCTGGATCTGCATCTGGAAGAAGATCAGTTTGACGAAATCCTGGAGACGCTGGAAAAAAATAATATCGACGTGCTGCGCATAACGGAGGAGGACGACATCCCGGATGAGGAGATCCTCATGAACGAGGAGGAAATGGATGTCGAAAATCTGGATCTGTCCATTCCCGACGGCATCAGCATAGAGGATCCGGTCCGTATGTACTTAAAGGAGATCGGCAAGGTCCCGCTGCTTTCGGCCGAGGAGGAAATCGAACTGGCCAAGCGGATGGAGATGGGAGACGAGGACGCCAAGAAGCGCCTTGCCGAGGCGAACCTGCGTCTGGTGGTCAGCATCGCGAAGCGCTATGTGGGGCGCGGGATGCTGTTTTTGGATCTGATTCAGGAAGGCAACCTGGGTCTGATCAAGGCGGTGGAGAAGTTCGATTACCGGAAGGGATATAAGTTCTCCACTTACGCTACCTGGTGGATCCGGCAGGCGATCACCAGGGCCATCGCCGATCAGGCCAGGACAATCCGGATCCCCGTGCATATGGTGGAAACCATCAACAAGCTGATCCGCGTCAGCCGTCAGTTGCTGCAGGAGCTGGGCCGCGAACCTACGCCGGAGGAAATCGCGGAGGAAATGAAAATGCCGGTGGATCGGGTGCGCGAGATTCTCAAGATTTCCCAGGAACCGGTGTCTTTGGAGACGCCTATCGGGGAGGAGGAAGACAGCCATCTGGGGGATTTCATCCAGGATGACAACGTGCCGGTACCGGCGGACGCGGCGGCCTTTACCCTGTTAAAGGAACAGCTGGTTGAGGTGCTGAGCACACTGACCGAGCGGGAGCAGAAGGTGCTGCGCCTGCGCTTTGGTCTGGACGACGGGCGCGCCAGGACGCTGGAGGAAGTGGGAAAGGAGTTTTCCGTTACCCGGGAACGGATCCGGCAGATCGAGGCGAAGGCTCTGCGCAAGCTGCGTCACCCCAGCCGGAGCAGAAAACTGAAGGACTATCTGGACTGAGGAAAGCGGTAGGGAGGAAGCAATGGAATTATCGGCCAGGATGCAGGCTGTGGCCGCGTTGGTGCCTTCCGGCCACACGGCCGTGGATATCGGATGCGATCACGGGTATGTGGCGGTTTCTCTCGTGCAAAGGGGCGTCTGTCCGCGGGTGTATGCCGCCGACGTGCGCTCCGGACCGCTGTCCCGCGCCAGGGAACATATCCGCCGGGCCGGACTTTCGGAACAGGTGATCCCGGTGCTTTCGGACGGCCTGGACAAGGTGCCGGTGGGAGAAGGGGGCGTAAGGACCGCGGTGGCAGCGGGCATGGGCGGAAGGCTGACGATAAAGATTCTGTCGGATCATCCCGAAAAGACGGCCATGCTTTGGTATCTGATTCTGGAGCCGCAGTCCGAGGCATGGCTGGTGCGCGGCTGGCTTTTGGAACACGGTTTTTCCATCACCGGCGAAGATCTGGTATGGGAGGACGGGAAATTTTATCCGATCATACAGGCGGCCTCTCTTTCCGGAGAGACGCAAAAATTGGCCGTCTCTGCGCAGGAGAGGCAAACGCGGCTTTTTTTGGATTTATGTGAAAACGGGTTTTCCCGGGCGGAGGCCGGGGAGGCGATCCGGCGGTTTGGGCCGTCGCTTCTTTCCGGAAGACACCCGGTTTTATTTTCCTTTCTGGAACATATGATAGAGAAGGAGAAACAGCTGCAGGGGCAGCTGGCGGCAGGGGAAAAGAGGCAGCCGGATACGAAAGGGCGGGAACGGATTTGTCTGCGCCGGCAGGAACTGGCGCGGGAAGCCGGTCTGGCCCGGAAGGCGTATTGTTTTTTGAACCGCCCGCAGGATCCGCCTGAGGGCGAATCCGCCTGACGGCGGCGCCTGATCTGCAAAAAAGCAAGGGGGTATGGCGGATGGAACTTTATGTAGACGGGGTAAAAAAGATATATGAGGGCACGCCCACGTACGAACAGATCGCGCAAAGCGCCCAGGGCGCATATCCGCATCAGATCGTACTGGCCGTGGCGGACGGAAAAATAAAGGAGCTTTTCCGGGAGGCCAAACAGGGGGCGCAGATCACCTTTTTGACCACCGGGGATAAGATTGGACACGATACCTATGCGCGCAGCGTCATCATGCTTCTGATGAAGGCCGCCTCCGACGCGGCGGGCGGGCCGGAAAAGGGGATGATGAAGGTGGAATTTTCCCTGGGCAGGGGGCTGTACTGCTCTCCCAGGGGAGGACTTGTCATCGACGACGGCTTCGTTTCCCGCGTAAAGAGCCGGATGCGCGAACTGGTAAGGGATCGCGTCCCGTTCACGAAGGCCGCCTGGCCCACGGACGACGCCATCGAGCTGTTTGCTTCCCGGGGAATGGCCGATAAAGTACAGTTGTTTCAGTACCGCCGCGGCTCCTACATCAATATCTACTGCCTAGACGGCTATTACGATTATAATTACGGCTATATGGTGCCGGATACCGGCTATCTGGCGTGGTTCGATCTGGTCCGGTACCGGGACGGGCTGATGCTGATGCTGCCTTCGGCGGCCCAGCCGGAAAAAATATCCGATTTTGAACCCCGGGAAAAGCTGTTTCGCACACTGCTGGAGTCCACCCGCTGGGGAGAACAGATCGGCATCGACACGGTAGGGGACTTAAACGATAAAATCTGCGGCGGGGATCTGGCCGAACTGATTTTGATGCAGGAGGCGCTGCAGGAAAGCCGGATCGGAGCCATTGCGGCGGATATTGCCTCCCGGGGCCATGTGAAATTCGTCATGATCGCGGGGCCCTCCTCCTCGGGGAAAACCACTTTTTCCCATCGGCTTTCCGTACAGCTGATGGCGCTGGGACTGCGGCCCCATCCTATCGCCGTTGATAACTATTTTGTGGAACGGGACAAAACGCCCCGGGACGCTGACGGCCAGTATAACTTCGAGTGCCTGGAAGCCATCGACGTGGCGCAGTTTAATGCGGATATGTGCGATCTGCTGGCGGGCAAAACCGTCTCCATGCCCACGTACAATTTCAAAACGGGACTGCGGGAGTACAACGGGGAGACCCTGACGCTGAAAGCGGACGATATTCTGGTCATAGAGGGCATTCACGGGCTGAACGACAAAATGTCCTATGCCCTTCCGGTGGAAAGCAAATACAAAATTTATATCAGTGCGCTCACCAGCCTCAATGTGGATGAGCACAACCGGATTCCCACCACGGACGGACGGCTGCTGCGCCGCATGGTGCGCGACGCCAGGACGCGGGGGATCCCCGCCAGGCAGACCATCGCCCAGTGGCCTTCCGTGCGTCGGGGTGAGGAGGAATACATCTTCCCGTATCAGGAGAGCGCGGACGCCATGTTCAATTCCGTGCTGATCTATGAGCTGAGCGTGCTCAAAATCTACGCGCAGCCGCTGCTTTACAGCATCCATAAGGATGACGCGGCATACTTTGAGGCGAAGCGGCTGTTAAAGTTCTTAGACTATTTTCTGGGTGTTTCCGGGGAGGATCTGCCCAAAAACTCCATTGTCAGGGAGTTCATAGGCGGAAGCTGTTTCCGGGTTTAAGCGGGCGGAAAATCAGCTTGATCGCGTCGGAAATTTAGGGTATCATAGGACGTGGCGTAAGTAAGACAAATGGTCGCGGCTGTCGGCCGCGCGGGCGCATTTTGCCCGCCGGCGCCCGAAAGGGGACAGGTGAGGAAAGTCCGGGCTTCACAGGGCAGGATGCCGGATAACGTCCGGTGGAGGCGACTCCAAGGCCAGTGCAACAGAAATATACCGCCAGGCGCAGCCTGGTAAGGGTGGAAGGGCAGCGTAAGAGACTACCGCCCGCCCGGCGACGGGCGGGGCACATGTAAACCCCATCCGAAGCAAGACCGAACAGAGAGCGACAGGCCGGCCCGGCCTGCTTTCAGGTAGGTCGCTCGATCCTGCCGGCAACGGCAGGGCTAGATAGATGACCATTCAAGACAGAACCCGGCTTATCGTTTTGCTTACTCCAGGCATACCCGCCAAGACTGGCGGGTATGCCTGCGTTTGCGCAAAGACAGCCCGCAAAAGCGGCCTTTCCGGTTATGAAATTCTCATGAAATTTGGGCGCTGAGGTTGACTTTTTCGGAAATTGAGAGCACAATAATATGTTGATCGGAAAAAGGAAACGGAGGAAACAGACATGACGAAAATAGATATTGTATCCGGCTTTCTGGGAGCGGGCAAGACCACGCTCATCCAAAAGCTGCTCAAGGAGGCGCTGACGGGCAGCCAGGTGGTGCTGATCGAGAATGAGTTCGGGGAAATCGGCATCGACGGCGGCTTTCTGAAGGATTCCGGCATTGAGATCAAGGAGATGAATTCCGGCTGTATCTGCTGTTCTCTGGTGGGGGATTTCGGAACTTCCTTAAAAGAGGTGCTTTCCACCTACCATCCGGAGCGTATCCTGATCGAGCCCTCGGGCGTGGGCAAGCTGTCCGACGTGATGAAGGCGGTGCAGAATGCGGGCCTGGGAACGGACGTGGAGCTCAACAGTGCCGTGGCCGTGGTGGACGCTTCCAAATGTAAAATGTATATCAAGAATTTCGGAGAATTTTTCATCAATCAGATAGCCCACGCGGGCACGATCCTTTTGAGCCGGACGGATGTGGCGTCCGAGGAGAAGGTGGCCCAGGCGGTGGAACTGATCCGGGAGCACAATCCAAAGGCTACGATCATTACCACGCCGCTGGCACAGCTGGACGGCAGGGAAGTGCTTCGCACCATCGAGGGCGCTACGGATCTGGAAGCCGAACTCATGGAGCAGGTGAAGGCCATGCACGACGAGGACGAGCATGACCACCATCACCACCATGATCACGACGAAGACGAACATGATCACCATCATGATCACGAGGAAGACGGGCATGATCATCATCACCACCATCATCACGCGGACGAAATATTCGGCAGTTTCGGTATGGAGACGCCGGTGTCCTACACAAAGGAGCAGATCGAAGGCTGCTTAAACGCGCTGTCCGACGAAAAAACCTACGGTGTGGTTCTGCGCGCAAAGGGAATGGTGCCGGATCAAAACGGGACGTGGATCTATTTTGACTATGTGCCCGGGGAAGTGGATATCCGGGAAGGCAAGCCGGATGTGACCGGAAAGATCTGTGTGATCGGATCGGAGCTGAAGGAAAAGGCGTTAGAGGATCTGTTCCGTAAGTGAAAGAGGGAATCGGAGTGCATATGAAACCGGTATATATCATCAACGGCTTTCTGGGCAGCGGAAAGACGGAATTTATCAGCTTCACCCTGGATCAGCCCTATTTTCAGATCTCCGGCAGGACGCTGCTTCTGCTGTGCGAGGAAGGAGAGAACGAATACGATCCCAATATTCTGCGCCACAGCAATACGGTGGTGGAGGTCGTGGAAAACGAGCAGGATTTTACGGTGGAAAGGATGATGGCCCTGGAGAAAAAACACCGGCCGGAGCGCATCATCATCGAGTACAACGGGATGTGGAAATTCCGGGATCTGCGCCTGCCCTGGCACTGGCGGGTGGAGCAGCAGATCAGCACGATTGACGCATCCACTTTTCCGCTGTATTTTACGAATATGAAATCCATGGTTTCCGATATGCTCCGCAAGTCGGAAATGATCATTTTCAACCGCTGCGACGGCATAGAAGAACTGAATGTTTACAAGCGCAACGTCAAGGCGCTCAATCAGTCCGCAGCCATTATTTTTGAGGATAAGGACGGAGAGATCGACGAGATTTTCGAGGAGGATCTTCCCTACGATCTCAACAGCGATCCCATCGTCCTGGAGGATGAGGGATACGGTATCTGGTATCTGGACTGTCTGGATCATCTGGAACGCTATGAGGGAAAGACGGTGCAGTTTATTGCCATGGTGATGAAGCCCTCCAACTTTCCCGCTGATCATTTCGTCCCGGGCCGTATGGCAATGACCTGCTGCGCGGAAGACATGACGTTTCTGGGGTATGTGTGCGTGTACGATAAGATCGGCCTTTACCGGGAGAGGGACTGGGTGAAGGTCACTGCGGTGGTGAAACGGGAGTATTTTGCGGACTATGAGGGTGAGGGCCCTGTCCTGCACGCGGTTTCGGTAACGAAGGCAAAGCAGCCCAAAGAGCCGGTCATCAGTTTTTCCTGACGGCCTTTGGGAGGTAAGCAGAGGGTGTGGGATGGCGGAAACGGATAAGGAATTAGAACAGTTAAAACACAGGTTTACAGAGTTGGCGGACAGGTCCTGGAGACAGAACCTGTTTACTTTTACCGGCTTTTTGTCCCTGGCGGAACAGGACGCGCTGTTTCGGGCGGTGGGAGAGAACCTGTCCGGATGCAGCCTGTACGGGGGAACCCCGCTGGCCCAGCGGCGGATGGCGCGGTTCGGCGATCCGCAGCAGATGGGTTACGAGGAACCCTTCCCCATTTCCTGCGTCAGAATTGCGCCGCTTTCGGAAAAATTTGCGGAGGAGTTTACCCACCGGGATTTTCTGGGGGCAATCCTGAATCTGGGGATCGACAGGAGCGCCGTAGGGGATATTTTTGTGGACGGAAAGTCCGCCTGGGTGTTTTGCACAGACGCCATGGCCCCCTTTTTGATCGACTCCCTTTCGCGGGTGCGGCACAGCAGTGTGCGCTGCATTTTGGCGGAGGATCTGACGCAGATCCCGGAACCGAAGCTGTCCTGTCGGGAGGAAAATGTGGCTTCCCCGCGCTGCGACAGCGTGATCGCGGCCGTCTGGAATCTGTCCCGCAGCAAAAGTCTGGAGTATTTCCGGCAGAAAAAAGTGTATGTGAATGCCAGGCTGCAGGAAAATAACAGTTATCTGCTCAAACCCGGGGAAACCGTATCTGTCAGGGGCCTGGGCAAGTTTGTCTTTAGGGGGGAAAAGCACACGACCCGCAAGGGCAAGCTGGTGGTGGGCGTGGATCTGTTTGTCTGAGCAGGAAGGAGCGAAGGGTATGTATGGCTACAGCTGGATGCAGTGGCTGTTTCTGTTTTTCTTTTACAGCTTTTTCGGGTGGTGCTTTGAATCCACCTATGTTTCTCTGAAAGAAAGAAAGCTCGTGAACCGGGGATTTATCCGCGGCCCGTTTCTGCCGCTGTACGGCACCGGGGCGCTGATGATGCTGATCGTCTCCATGCCGTTTCAGGACAGTCTGGTGCTGACCTATCTGGCGGGCTGTGTGGGGGCGACGGTGTTGGAGTATGTGACCGGCGTGGCCATGGAATCTCTTTTTAAGGTGCGCTACTGGGACTATTCCAATCAGAAGTTCAATTTTCAGGGACAGATCTGTTTGAGTTCCACCCTGGCCTGGGGCGGGCTGACCATCCTGATGACCCATGTGGTGCACCGGCTGGTGGAGGCGCTGATGGAAGCGCTGCCCTACAGCGTGCTGGAAGCGGTCACCATGCTTACATTGGTCTATTTTACCGCGGATTTTGCCATTTCCTTCAAGGCCGCTCTGGATCTGCGGGATGTGCTTGTCAAAATGGAGCAGGCCCGGCAGGAGCTGGAGCGCGTGCAGCGGCGCCTGGATGTGATACTGGCGCTGGCGGGCGAGGAGCGGGAGAACCGCAGGGAGGAACGGGCGCAGAGGCGCACCGAGTTTGTGGAGAATGTAAAAGAGGATATGATGCAGCGGCGTGAGGAACTGGCCGCCGGCATCGAGAGCCGGTTTGAAAGACTGCGGACAGCCATGGTCAATTCGGATCTGTACCTTGAGAAGCGGCAGGAAATTCAGGAGCTGCGGGAGAAATTTAAGACGCAGATGCAGCGGCGGACCGACGTTTCCTACGTGCAGGACGCCATACGACGCGGCATCCTGCGGGGCAATCCCACCATGGTTTCCCGGAAATTTACGGAGGCGCTGGAGGAACTGAAGCGTTCCGCGGCGGCATATGGAAAGAAGAATGAGGATGAAAAATAAAGAACCGGGCGGGGAAAGGCAGCGTTTAGCGGCAATCCGTCTGCTGATTGGAGCGGCGGCTATCCTGATCGTGGCGGCGATTCTTTTCTTTCCCGGCAAAAAAAGGGCAGAGGAGGATGCCGGACAGGATCCGGACAAGCTCCGGATCGTGGCCACCATTTTTCCCCCCTATGATTTCGCACGGCAGATTGGCGGTGATGCGGCCGAGGTGACCATGCTGTTAAAGCCCGGTATGGAGAGCCATTCCTATGAGCCCACGCCCGCGGACATCGTCCGGATTCTGGACAGCGATATTTTCCTGTATGCCGGAGGGGAATCGGACGTATGGGTAGAGGAGCTGCTTTCAGACAGCGGCGCCGGGACGCGCGCCTATGCGATGCTGGACTGGGTGGAACCGCTTTTCGAGGAGCCCCCGGCAGGACGGCAGGAGCCGGAGGAGAACCGAAAGCCGGAGGAGACCCAAAAGCCGGAGGGAATCCGGCTGGAGGAAGGGGAGTACGACGAACACGTCTGGACTTCCCCACAGAACGCGATGCTTTTGGTGGAACGCATCTGTCAGGTCATGTCCGGGTGCGATCCGGATCACGCGGAACAGTACCGGGAAAACGCGGATCGCTATCAGGACAGACTGCAAAAGCTGGATGACGCCATGCGGGAAGCGGCCGGAAAGATGCACGATACGCCCCTGATTTTCGGGGACAGGTTCCCACTTTTGTATTTTGTCAAAACCTATGGGCTGCAGTACGACGCGGCCTTTCCCGGCTGCAGCCAGCAGACCGAGCCCAGCGCGTCCACGGTGGCACATCTGACGGATCGGGTGCGAAAGGAAAAGATCCCCGTGGTCTTTTATCTGGAGCTTTCCAGCGGGAAAATAGCCGATGCCGTGGCGGAGGCCTCCGGCGCGCGCACGGCTGTGTTCTATGCCTGCCACGCCATTTCGGCGCAGGATCTGGAAGCGGGAGAGGATTATATTTCTTTGATGTACCGCAACGTAGAGGCGCTGCGGCAGGCGGCGGGCGGATGAAGGAAAGAGGAACGTATGGGAGAGTTTTGCATAGCGTGTGATCGGGTGACGTTATCCTATGAAAATCAGGTGGTGGTCCGAGATCTGAGCTTTACTGTGTCTGAGGGCGATTATCTTTGCATCATCGGAGAGAACGGCACCGGAAAAACCACGCTCATGAGAGGACTGCTGGGACTGAAAAAACCTTCGTCGGGATCCATCGTGCTGGGGCCGGGCATCCGCCGCTCCCAGATCGGGTATGTGCCCCAGGAGACGCCGGTGCAGCGGGATTTCCCCGCTTCCGTCTGGGAGGTGGTGCTTTCGGGCTGTATCGGAGAAAGAGGGATGCGTCCCGGCTTTGGCCGGAAGGAAAAGAAGCTGGCGCAGGAAAAGCTGGAGATTTTAGGAATTGCGGATCTGAAGAAAAAGAGCTTTCGCGAGCTCTCCGGCGGACAGCGGCAGCGGGTGCTGCTGGCGCGTTCGCTGTGCGCGGCGAAAAAACTGATTTTGCTGGATGAGCCGACGGTGGGGCTGGATCCGCTGGCAACGGAGGAATTTTATCATCTTCTGTTGGATTTGAACCGGGATCTGGGGATCACCGTGGTCATGGTCTCCCATGCCATTCAGGAGGCCCTGGGCCACTCGGATCATATCCTGTATCTGTCCCGAACCGGTTCTTTTTTCGGCACCACACAGGAGTATTTGTCCAGCAGTGAAGCCGGGAGATTCTTAAAAAGGTGCAGGGGAGGAAGGGAAAAAACATGATTTCCTATTTGTCTGAAATGCTTTCCTATCCTTTTATGGCGCGGGCGCTGATCGTGGGAACGCTGGTCAGCCTTTGCGCGGCGCTGCTGGGCACCAGCCTGGTGCTCAAGCGGTATTCCATGATTGGCGACGGCCTTTCCCATGTGGGATTCGGGGCGCTGGCCGTGGCCTCCGCCCTGCATCTGGCGCCGATGGCGGTGACGATTCCCGTGGTGGTGCTGGCGGCCTTTGTGCTGCTTCGGCTCAGCGAATCGGGACGTTTGCGAGGAGACGCCGCTACAGCGGTCTTTTCTACAGGGGCGCTGGCCATAGGCGTGATGGCGGCTTCCCTGGGCACCGGCATGAACGCGGATTTAAACAGCTATCTGTTCGGATCCGTGCTGGCGGCTTCCCGGGAGGATGTGGCAGTCAGCGCAGTGCTTTCGGCGGTGGTGCTGGCGCTGTATCTTTTCTTCTATGAAAAACTGTTTGCCGTGACCTTTGACGAAACCTTCGCCAGAGCCACCGGGATGAAAACGGGACTGTTTCACACGCTTCTGGCGGTGCTGACCGCCATCGTGGTGGTGCTGGGGATGCGGATGATGGGAGCGCTCCTGATTTCCAGTCTCATCATTTTCCCGGCGCTGACGTCGATGCGGCTTTTTAAAAGCTACCGGGGCGTCATAGGGGGCGCGGTGGTCTTTTCCCTGGCGGGTTTCTTTACCGGCATGGGGATTTCCTTTCGGTACGGGACGCCTGCGGGAGCGGGTATTGTGGTGGTGGATCTGGCGCTGTTCTGCATAGGATGCGGAATCGCGTGGGTGAGAGAAAGGTGAGAAGATGGAGCTTTTCTGGGGTGTGATGATTCCCTTTTTCGGTACGGCGGCGGGCGCCGGATGCGCCTTTTTTCTGAAAAAAGATCTGGGGGCGTCGGTACAGAAAGCGCTGCTGGGGTTTGCGTCCGGCGTCATGGTGGCGGCTTCGGTCTGGTCGCTTCTGATTCCGGCCATGGAGCTGTCGGCCGGCATGGGGCGGTTTGCCTTTTTCCCGGCGGCGGCCGGCCTGCTTCTGGGAATGGGCTTTCTGCTTCTGATGGATCGGCTGGTACCGCATCTGCATATGGGCAGCGAGGTTTCCGAAGGACTTCCTGCAACGTTAAAAAAAACGACCATGCTTGTCCTGGCGGTGACGCTGCATAACATTCCGGAGGGGATGGCGGTGGGAGTGGTGCTGGCGGGCGCGCTGCTTCAGGAAAGCGAAGTCACCCTGGCGGGCGCGCTGGCGCTGTCTGTGGGCATTGCCATTCAGAACTTTCCCGAAGGAGCTATCATCAGCCTGCCGCTGCGCAGCGCAGGGGAATCCCGGAGCAAGGCGTTTTATCACGGCGCGCTCTCCGGCGCAGTGGAGCCTGTTGCCGCGCTTTTGACCATCTGGCTGGCCCGTTTCATCCAGCCTGTCCTGCCGGGCCTTCTGGCGTTTGCCGCCGGCGCCATGTTCTATGTGGTGGTGGAGGAACTGATTCCGGAAAGCGCCCAGGGAGAGCATTCCAATCTGGGAACCATCGGCTTTTCGGTGGGCTTTGTGATCATGATGGCGCTGGATGTGGCGCTGGGGTAAGAAGACAAAAAGGAACCGTCGAATCGCATTATCGATCAGTATGGAATTTGTATGGTAACTTTTGCGCCGCCCGAAACAGCAGAATTTTCTAAAATGATTGTACCATTGTGTTTTTTTGCGATAGATGCCGCAACATACAAGCCGATACCATAATGAGATTTTGAGCTTCGACTTTCATCATCCATAAAGAACTGTTCCGTTGCGTGTTTCAGTGCTTCGTCAGAGAATCCTTGCCCGGTATCTGTGATCAGAAAAGAAAGTTCGCTGTCATGCACCAGTATTTCAAAGGTAACCTTTCCCCCTTGCGGAGTGTGTTCGACGGCGTTAGAAAGCACGTTGACGAGCATCCGGATAAGCAAATCGTGGTCTGCAGTCACATATTCGGGGGACTGCCCACATTCCCATAGCAAGGTAATATGATTCACTGCACATAGGCCATCCATTTGCTTTTTTAACTCTAAAAGCAAAGAACCCATGGGGATCTTCTGCATACAAGGCTGGTAACTATCCCAGGATTTTGTAGCTTCAATCAAGGTCTGCACATAGTCCTGCATCTGTAAGGAACTGTTTTCAATATATTCCGTGCATCTTCTCTGTTCCGTTGAAAGGGAAGTCTCTAAAAGCAGTTCCGCATTGCCGCGGATGATCGTGAGCGGTGTTTTCAGATCATGCGCCAAGGCGGAAAGCTGCTCCTGGCGCATCCTGTCATCCCGCCATTGCTTTGAAAGAGATTGTTTTAACGCGGTTCCCATATGTTCAAGCGCGTCCAATGCCTGGTCAACCTCAAATAGTCCGCTCCTTTGCATTTCAAAATTTAAGTCTTGCTGCTCAATTCTATGAACGACAACGAGCAACCGATCTAACTTTTTTCCGAGATATCTGCCAAAAAGAAAGGATATGACAATCAGGGAAATCAGTATTTCCAGTAAGATAATACTGATCAAAAGCAGATCGACAGACGGAAAGATGCTTCTTAGCATCTGATTTTCAAATTGCGCCGTCATGCGGTATTTCAAAATTAAGATGTCTGCTTTTCGCTCTATGATCGAATAAAGATACGGATGGTCACTTGGCCGTTGGTTTTCCATGCAGACATTCCAGACAGAAATCCCCATTTCCGGTGTGATCGTACCCGTTTTATATTGCCCATCCTTTGTGAATAAGGCATACTCGCAGAGGAACGGGATATCTTTCTCTGTAAACTGTTTTGCGGTTCGCAGGTTTTCCTTTGCGGTTTCTATCGCGGCGGTCACACGGTTCAGCGGATAAATGAAGCCCTGATTCACCCCCCAGAGGTAGGCCCCTACATTGACAGTTATGACGATAAAAACAGCAAACGCGAGGGACAGCGCGTGCTGCATAAACACCGAACGAAGTTTTCTTACACCCATTTATAGCCCACTCCCCATACAGTTTCTATCGGAGCCACATGATAAGCCGCCAGCTTCCCACGGATATTTTTGATATGCGTGGAAATAACAGAACTGTCACTTTCCCCGTCATAGCCGAAAACAGCTTCGTAAATTTGTTCTCTTGTAAAGGTTTGCCCGTGATGGAGCGCCAGGTATTCGCAGATCTCATATTCACTTTTTGTGAATGGAAGTTTTTCCCCCTGTGTCTGGGCTTCTTTGGCATTCATTTGAAACACGATGCCGGAGATGGAAAAAGAGTTTTTCTTTTCTCTGGCATCCCGCCGCAAATGGGCATTTACTCTTGCACGAAGTTCAGCTGTTCCAAACGGTTTTGAAATGTAATCATCCGCGCCCAGCCCTAATCCACGGACAATATCGGCCTCTTGCATTTTTGCCGTCAGAAAAATAATGGGACAATCCACGCGGGAGCGAATCTGTTTGCAAAGCTCGAACCCGTCCGGCCACGGCATCATAATATCCAGCAGAATCAGGTCAAATTTTGAAAAGTTCATAGGAAGGACTTCACTTGTATCGGATACAAGGGTAATAACGTGTTGATCTTTTTCCAGCACACGCCGGATAAGCTGGAGCATGGCAGGTTCGTCGTCTATCACCAAAATATGTGCCACTGTCTCACCTCTCTTTCTGCTTTATTCAGAAGATGTTCCGCTGTATCGTGAAAACCAAAACGGTACGAAACCTATTATACCACAGGTGGCAACGGTGCAAAAAATAATCCCGATTTGAAGTTCGCGATTTCCCACAGATGGCAAATGGAATATGGATATCAAGGCACTTTCTGCAAAGCGTATCCCCCAACCATAGGGAATCACAAACCACCGTCCGGTACCGATACCTGTTTGGAGCAGGGCTGACAGCAAACTTCCCATTACGCCGATACTGATTCCGGGGTTTCGCCCAAAACAAAACGCTACTATCAGGTGCAGGCCGTATATCATAATATTGCTTGCCCAAAGCACAATAGGAATATAGAGAAAGAATTTCCACAGAAGTTTCGTTCCCGTAATATAGGAAAACGGAACTCCGAATAAAACAGTGCTAAGTGTAACGGAAAACCAACCAGATACAAGCAGGATAACAAGTTTTGAGAAAATCGTCTTTTTGCGGTCTGGGAGCATGAGCATATTTTGAAAATGCCCCGCTTGTAATTCCTGCTCTGCAACAATCTGACAAACAATCGAGATCACAAATGGAAATGCGATTGCAATGATTTGAACGAAAGCCGCCAGTTTATTCAGTTCGTTGCTGGACGAGAAATGGGAATACAGCAGCATAAGAACTGCCCCCAAAACAGGAAAGAGCAAATGAACTGCAAAAAACCATGAGCGCCGCAGCTTATAAATGTCGCTTTTTAGATAGCGGCAATATTCAGTCATGCGTCCGGCCTCCCCTCGAAAACAATTTTGAACTGCACCAAAAAATAACGAATGCAAAAATCAGGCTGATTAGCAGCGCCGGGAGAACATACCTACCCGATAAAAGGGGCGAATCGCTTTCAAGCAAAATCCCGTTGACGTGTATTTTGAAGAATGGACATACAATACGTGCCGGGATCGCATAAGGGACAAATAAGAACCATTCCGTTTCGGATCCAACGGCGGATAAAATCGTATTCGCAGCCACCGACACCAGGACGGTTGGAATATAGCCCATGAAATTCACTAATAACATGATAAAAGGAATCTGCCACAAATAAGTCAAAAATAAAAGCATACATCCAATCAGTCCGTCCAACGGGGAAACCGTAACCTTTGTCACAAAACCGACAGCAGTTGTTAAAATCCACAGCAGAAGGTTTGAGACAAAAAGCAGGATAATGATTGCGGCCGTTTTTCCAAGCCAGATTTTATGGAATTGCACCGGCAGACAAACGATATTCTGCATTCCGGTTTTTTTCTCCCGGACAATCATGCCTGCAGAACATAAAGTAACGACAAGCGGTAAAATCATGAAATACCACCAGTTGTACGCCGAAAACTGAACATGGCCGCCGCTTAACAGATAACTCAGCAGGAGGGTAACCAGGGGAGCAAAAAAAACGCACTTCAGGGAAAACGTGTGACGCATTTTCAGCAGTTCAGATCGAATCATTCTTATCATCAATTAGCTCTCCTTTCTGGTGTTGCCGACAACATCCATAAAGACGCGCTCCAAATCGAGATTCTTGTGGATCTCACCTTCGTAGCCCAATTTTCCGTTTGAGAGAATACCAATGTGATCTGCAATCAGCTCAACATCTGACAAAATATGACTGGATAAAATGACGGTCATTCCTTTCGTCGGGAAAGAGCGAATCAGCTCACGCAGATCCCAAATCCCGATAGGATCCAATCCGTTTGCCGGCTCGTCAAGAATCAGAAGTTTTGGCCGGGCCAGTAATGCGAGGGCAATGCCAAGGCGCTGTTTCATACCGAGGGAGAATTGTCCTGCCTTCTTTTTGCCGGTATTTTGCAACTGCACGATTTCGAGCACTTCCCGGATCCGGCTTTCCGACAAATTCAGCGCGAGTGTCCTCGCTTTAAGATTTTCATAGGCCGTTAAATTTTCGTATAGCGGAGGCGCTTCAATCAGAGCCCCAATGTTATCCAAATCCCTGCGGCTCCACGGGTGCCCGTCAAATTCTATCTTGCCGGATGTTGGACGCAGAATACCCGTAATCATCTTCAGGATTGTAGACTTTCCTGCTCCGTTTGGCCCCAGCAACCCGTAAACAGAGTTTTTTTGAATGTGGATGTCCACATTGTTTACCACAATTTGCCCTTTGAATTTTTTGCAGAGGTCTGCGGTTTCCAAAATCATATCCATATACTTGTTTCCTCCTTGTGGATGGTGTGATTATAATAGCGCACAATTTTGAAGATTCCATGGAGATTGTAAAAATGAAGGGCCAGAGCTTGTCTGTCCTTGCCAGTTCAATGTTCCATTTTATAGAACTGTTGCATAATTTGTTGACAATTGTGATACAATATAGCATAATAGTTATGAGGTGACAGATATGAATTTTTACACGGTACGAGATTTAAGAACTACTCCAAAGAGTATATGGGAGAATCTTTCTTCCGACGGCGAAGTTGTCATTACGAACAATGGCAAACCGACGGCGCTTTTGATTGATATTGCGGAGGGCGGTTTTGAGGAAACCGTAAAAGCGGTCAGACAGGCAAAGGCAATGCTTGCCTTTAATTCTATGCGTATGAAAGCTGCAGAAAACGGCTATATGGCTGATGAGGAAATCGAAGCCGAAATATCCGCTGCGCGCCGGGGAGATGGATCATGCTTGTAGTGATTGACACAAATGTTCTTGTATCTGCTTTGTGGTCAAGGAATGGCGCTCCTGCAAGGGTTTTAAGTCTGATCATAAACGGAGGTCTTATCCCCTGTTATGATTACAGAATTTTAAGCGAGTACAAGGAAGTTTTAACCAGACCGAAATTCAAATTCACGGGCGGTGAGGTGAATGCTCTGCTGGATTGGATTGCAGATACCGGACGTAGTGTGGTTGCGGAACCGCTCAATGTTGATTTCTCAGATGAAGCGGACAAAAAGTTTTATGAGGTCGCAAAGTTTTGCGGTGCAAAGCTGATTACGGGAAATATCAAACATTTTCCAAAGGATAACACGGTTTTGACTGTTTCAGATTTTTTGGAACAATATCCTTTAAAGTAAAACGAAAAAAACGGCATGGCATCCAGGCTGTGCCGTTTTTTATCTTTACTACTATATTTTTTAAGGTATTTATAATAATTTAGTACTTGACAATACATAATAGTGGGAATAAAATAGACAAAAAGGCAGAAAAAGGACGGGAAAGGCGCAGTATGAACGCACAGTTTAAAAAAGGAGTTCTGGAGCTGATCGTGCTGGAATCGGTGCGCTGCCGGGATATGTACGGCTACGAGTTGGTAGAGGAGGTTTCCCGGGTGGTAGATGTGAACGAGGGAACCATCTATCCGCTGCTCAAGCGGCTGACCAATGAGCGGTATTTCGAGACATATCTGCAAGAGTCCACAGAGGGCCCGCCCCGCAAATATTATCACATTACGGCGGCGGGTATCCTGTACCGGGATACGCTGAAGAAGGATTGGGTCACTTTTTCCGGAAGGGTGAACGCGTTTCTGGAAGACCAGAAAAGAGGACAGGCATGAACAAGGCGGAATTTTTGGAAAGGCTGGACAGCCGGATCGCGGTTTTAACGGAGTCCGAGCGCAAGGACATTCTGGACGAATACGCGCAGCATATCGATATGAAGATGGCGGAGAATTTGTCCGAACAGGAGGCTATCGAGGAGTTCGGGGACATGGACGATTTGGCGGCGGATATCCTGGAGGCCTATCATGTGCGGGCCGATTTCGGAAGACAGGAAGAACCGGAGCGGAAGCGCATGGCCGGGCAGAAGCTCTCCCTTTGGCTTGCGAAGGGGAAAGCCGCCCTAAAGGGCGCCGCCGGGGCAACGGGAAGGGGCTGCAGGAAGCTGTGGGCCTGCTTTGCCGGCTTTTTTTCCTGGATAGGCAGAGGATGCAAAAAGGCGGCCCTGCATCTGGCTCACCTTGGCCGGACGGTCTTTTCCCGGAAGGACCGGGCGGGGGAAGACGGACAAAAGACGCCAAAAGAGAGCCCGGAAGGAAACCGGGAGCAGCGGTCTATAGCGGATAGGCCGGACCGCAGGAGAGACGGGAGAGAAGGAGAAACATACGACACACAAGAGGAGGAGAAAGCCATGAGGAAAAGCGCATCTGTCTGGGAGGGTCTGAAAAAAGGCTGGCGCGCCTGCGTGAGAGGCTGCGCGCGGTTCCTTCATTTCTGCTGGAACGTCTTCGTCTGGTGCGCGGTCACTGCCATAAACTGCGCCTGCGTCTGCGTAGGGCTTCTGATGTGCGGATTTTTCTGTGTGGCGCTGTTTTGCCTGGGGACGCTGGCGGTTCTTTTGCTGCAGGGATATCCGCTGTGCGGCGTCACGCTGGGCTTTCTGGGACTGGTGCTGTGTCTGGGGACGCCGGCCGTCTTTTGCTTCACGCTGCGGATCAAGCGCAAAACAGAAGCGCTGCCTTCCCAAACAGAGCCCAATTCCGTTTCCAAAAGACGCCGGCTGTGGCTGGTTCTGACGGGATTGTTCGCGGTGGGGGTGCTGCTTGGAGGGATTGGGACAGGAATCGCCTTTGGAGAATACACCTCGCTGGAATATACCGGTCAGATTCTGGTGGGAGAAATGGAGACGAAGACATTGGACTTTTCCTATACGCCGGAGGAAGGAAAGAAGCTGATGCTGGCCTACTGCGACGGCGGCGACCGGGACAGGGCGACGCTGGTGGAGCAGGACAGTACGGTTCCGCAGGATGTGATCCGTTACCAGGTGACCTATAACCGGGAAACGATTCAGCCGTATCTGTATTATGCGCAGGCGGAGAACGGGGAAGAAGGTCTGACCGGCGTGCTCTATCTGCGGCGAAACGACAGCGGGGACGACTTCGGCCTGTTTATGAAGTATAAGGATCGGATGCTGTCTTTGCTGCGGGAAAAGAAGCTGGCCGAATACCGGACGGCCGGGGTTACGGACATCCGCGTTCTGGTGCATCCTTCCATGATGGAATATCTGGAGGATCGGACGAGATAAAAAAGGGTTGACAGAACCGTCTAATGCCGTTAGACTATATATTGTCTAACGACATTAGACGGCTTTTTTTATAGACAGAAAGATGGAACAGGAAAGGGAAAGGAAGGGGAGAGATGGAACCTTATAAGCTGGGAGAGATGGAGGAGCGGTTCGCGGAGCTGATCTGGGAGCACGCGCCGGTGCGTTCGGGAGAGCTGACCAGGCTCTGTGAAGCGGCCTTTTCCTGGAAGCGGACGACCACCTATACGATGCTCAAGCGGCTCTGCGACCGGGGGCTGTTTGCCAATGAAAACGGCACGGTGACGGTACGCATGAGCCGGGAGGACTTTCAGAGCGCCAGGGGAGAGCAGTTTATCCGGGAGAATTTTGAAGACTCCCTGCCGCTGTTCGTGGCGGCCTTTGCGAAAAAGCGCAGGCTGCGGGAGGAGGAGATCCGGATGCTGAAAAGCTTGATTGATGCCTATGAGGAGGAAAAGCCATGATGCTGACCCGCCTGTTTATCCGGATCCTGAATATGAGCGTGACGGCGGGACTGATGATCCTGGCCGTTTTGGTGCTGCGGCTGCTGTTGAAAAGGGCGCCTCGGATCTTTTCCTATGCGCTGTGGGCCGTGGTGCTGTTTCGTCTACTTTGTCCGATCTCTTTTGAGAGCGGTTTTTCCTTGCTGGGTATGCTGCGTGCGCCTACAGCGGAAAGCGGGTCGGTGGAATATATTTCTCCGGAGTTGGGAGAGACGCCTCCTGCGGTAGAATATACTGCCGGAAAGAATGCCCCGGGACAGGAAACGACGGACTTTGACGGCGGAATGGAAGCAGGGAAGAAGGGGAAAACCTGGCAGACGGTTCTGTCCGTGGGAAGCTGCATCTGGCTGCTGGGAGCCTTGGGGATGCTGTTTTACGGGGTGGTTTCTTATGGACGGCTTTCCTATCGGCTGCGTGGGGCAAAAGAAATCTCTGTGATGCGGTGTGGAGGAAAAAGGATCCGGATCCGCTGTGGCGGCATGGCGGCCACCCCCTTTGTGCTGGGCTTTTTGCGGCCCTGTATCTATCTGCCCGAGGGACTGCCCCAAAAGGATCTGGAATATATTCTGCTCCACGAGCGCATCCATATTTGCAGGGGAGATCTGCTGACCCGGGCGGGGGCCTGGCTGGCGCTTTGTCTGCACTGGTTTCATCCGCTTGTGTGGCTGGCCTTTTTTCTCAGCGAACAGGATATGGAAATGTCCTGTGACGAAGCTGTGATCCGCCGGATTGGAAGCGCGGTAAAAAAAGACTACTCTATGTCCCTTTTGTCGCTGGCGTCGGGCAGGCGGATCACGGCAGGGATCCCGCTGGCCTTCGGAGAAGGGGAGCCGGGCAGAAGGATCAAAAACGTACTGCGATACAAAAAGCCTGCCTTCGCGCTGGCTGCCGCAGCGCTGGCCGCCTGTGTGCTGGCCGCCGTCTTTTTGCTGGGCAATCCCGAAAACCGGGGAAAGAAAACGCAGGATCAGATCTTTTACGGTGTGATTGAGGCCGTGGCAGAATCCGGCGGCGGTGTGGTTTTGGTGCCGCAGATCGGCGAGATGGAGATCCCGGAGGCCGAAACCGTGGAACCCTATATTGAAATGGATTTTTCGGGCCTGGAGGAAGGACAGTTGGTGCGGATCGTCTTTTCGGGCGGGGAGGCGGCAGAGATTTTGGGAACCGATCCGGGCAGGTTTTCCCGGAAAGCCGATTCGATCCAGGTGATGGGCGTGGGCTTTGCCATGCGGCCCCTGCCCGATGGAACGTATCTCTTTGCGGTGCCGCTTGGCATGGCGCGGGAGGCGCAGGCGGGGGACACCTTACGGATCTATCATGCCGTGCTGGAAGAAGGAGATCTGATGGAGGATTACCATTTGTTCCTGCTGGAGTCTCCGGAAAAGATTGCCACCAAGCTGTTGGCGGAGACGAAGGTGACGGAGGTAGACGCAGAGAATTTCCACATCTGGGTGACTTTATCCGGGGAAGCGGCCAATACCTTCCTCTCGGAGTTTGGCTTTGGCGTCTCTTGCGAGCGGGAGGCGGGAGAACAGACCGGATCGGGGGAGGAGGAGGCAAAAGAACCGCAGAACCTGACCCGGGAAATGGAACTGACGGGCGAGGTGCCGGACGGTATCTACTGGGTATACGCCAGATCTCTCAGCTACAGCGCGCGCTGCTTTGACCGCTATGTGACAGACGCATCTTTAGAGGAGCAGGACAGAGTCACGCTGCTTCCTGCCTTTGCAGAAGACTGTGTGTTTCTGGTAAACCGCGAGATGGACAGCGTCCGCTTTGAGAAAGTCGGATTTGAGGAATTTGCCGATCTGATGACAAAGGCTCTTGCCCAAACGAGCGTGCCCGTACGGTGCACCTTTCAAAACAACCTGATTGTGGAGGCACAGCTGATGAGTTCCTATCTGGACAAGGGGATTTCCTATATGCCCCTGACAGAGGGATCTTCCTGGATCGAAGACATCTGTGAAGACCAGGGCAGGACGTTGGAAGATGTGCTGGAGGAATTCTATGAACTGGCGCGGACAGTGGAGGCAGACGTCTCCGACGCGCCGGGGATGGAACGCCTTGAAATTTATCGGGGCAATCTCGGAGACGGGGACAGCGGCGTGCTGCTTTTCTACGATGCCGCCCGTCGTCTGCTGCATATCGAGACTGCCCATTGCGCGCGGGCCGGATGGGCCAATCTCTATGTGGGAGAACTGGACAAAACGCCTTTTATACTGAACGTGCACATCGAAGACCGGGACGATTACGGAGAGTATTGGTATCAGGTGTACCGACTGGGGGAGACCGGAACGCTGCAACAGATCGCAGGATCGGATTTTGTGTGGCGAAACGATATCCGTTCTTACGACGACGGCCTGTTCCATGAATGGGCGGACAGGCTGGAACGCTATCTGGCCAACAGCCGTCTGCTCCTCAGCACCCAGGAGGGGGAGCTGCGCACAGATGATGCGTCCGAGGACGATTTGTCCGAGGATGATGTGTCCGAAGCGGACAAATACAATTACGAGACGCTGCGCAGAAGATAGGAGCGGCAGAATCTGCAAACTTCCCGCAGACTACAGGTTGCGCCGGTCAAATTTTTCTTCGCAGTATTTGCAGCGGTAGATTCCCAGGCGCGGATCGGCCAGCACGAACACGTGGGGCAGCTCCTGTTCCACCGAGGTGATGCAGCGGGGGTTCCGGCAGTAAATCACATTGCGGATCTGTTTGGGCAGATGCAGTTTTTTCTTCTCCACAATCTCGCCGTTTTTGATGACGTTGACCGTGATGTTGTGGTCGATGAAGCCCAGGACATCCAGATCCAGCATATCGATATCACATTCCACCTTGAGAATGTCCTTTTTTTCCATTTTATCGCTGCGGGCATTTTTGATGATGGCGACGGTGCAATCCAGTTTGTCGAGCTGCAGGTGGTGATAGATGGACATTGCCATTCCCGCCTGGATATGGTCCAGAACAAAGCCTTCTTCGATTTTCCCTACGTTTAACATGGTGCGGCCTCCTTTACACTTGAATGTTTAAAAGCGTCAGAATCAAAGCCATACGGACATAGACGCCGTACTGCGCCTGTTTGAAATAGACGGCCCGCGGATCGTCGTCCACGTCCACGGAAATTTCGTTGACACGGGGCAGGGGGTGTAGAATCAGCATATTTTCCGGCGCCTTGCGCAGTTTCTTCTTATTCAGGATATAAAAGTCCTTTAAGCGGATGTAGTCTTCCTCGTTGAAGAACCGTTCCTTCTGGACGCGGGTCATGTAAAGGATATCCAGCTCGGGCATTTTTTCCTCCAGACGGATGACCTCCTCATAGGGAATTTGTTTGTCCCGGAGCATTTCCGTGATGTAATCGGGAATGCGCAGCTCGTCGGGGGAGATGAAGATAAAGCGCATTCCTTCGTAGCGGGAGAGTGCGTTGATAAGGGAGTGGACGGTACGGCCGAATTTCAGGTCGCCGCACAGGCCGATGGTGAGGTGATCCAGCCGTCCCCGCAAAGAACGGATGGTGAGCAGATCGGTCAGCGTCTGGGTGGGGTGCTGGTGGCCGCCGTCCCCCGCGTTGATCACGGGAATGCGGGATTTTTCCGCCGCCACCATGGGCGCGCCCTCCTTGGGATGGCGCATGGCGCAGATGTCCGCGTAGCAGGAGATGATCCGGATGGTGTCGGAAACGCTTTCACCCTTGGCGGCGGAGGAACTGTTGGCGTCGGAAAAGCCCAGAACCGAACCGCCCAGGTTCAGCATCGCCGCTTCAAAGCTCAGGCGTGTGCGGGTGCTGGGCTCGTAAAAACAGGTGGCCAGCTTTTTGCCCGCGCAGGCGTGGGCGTACTTGGGCATATTGTTTTCAATATCGTTTGCCAGATCGAACAGCCGATCCAGCTCCTGGACGGAGAAGTCCAGAGGGTTCATCAGATGTCTCATAAAGTGGGTGTCCTCCTTCCGATTATGCGCAAATTGGCCTGTTTTGGCCCAAAGAAAATCGAAGGAAGAAAAGTTCCTTCGATTTCTCTGCAATCATTTGAATTGGATCAATTCGGAAACGTCCTTGCGTCTGGGAGCGGCAGGCGTCTCCGCAGGGTACCCAATGGGAATCAGGGCCACCAGCTCTCTGTCTTCGGGAAGCTCCAGCAGGGCTTCCGCTTTTTCCTGATCGAAAATCCCCATGATGACGGAACCGATTCCGGCTTCGTGGGCCGCCAGACAGAACGTCTGGGACGCGACACCGGCATCGAACATCTGCCAGGTATCTTTGCGGGGAGTGGTAAAGGAGCCGTCCCGCTCATAGCCGCACCTGTTTTTGAGGACGGTGACAGCGATCAGCACGGGCGCGCCCTCAATGATCTTTCCGTTGTTGGGAAAGGCGGTGGTGCATTCCCGGGCGATGCGATCCTTTAAGGCTCCCTCCGCGGCGATATAGCGGACGATCTGCGTATTCTTCCAGCTGGGCGCATAGGAAGCAACGGCGACAATCTGTGTCAGCAGTTCGTGATCGACCGGCTGATCCGTAAATTTCCGGATGCTTCTGCGGCCGAGGATACATTCTTTCGCAGTCATTTTCCCTCCCGTCTGCCGGGGAAAAAGGCATCGGATCCTGCCTGCTCTCCCTGGCCAATCCCTGTATTTGCCTTAGTATAGCATAGGGAAAAACCGATTTCAATAAAGAATTGCAAAATCTGCGCGGATGCCGTATACTGATCCAAAAGGGATGGGAGATTCTGCCCAGGCGGCACAAAAGGAGGAGGAACAGATGGAATTTCGCGAGCGGAGAAGATGGGCGTTTTTGGGGCTGCCCTTTACCTTTACGGTATACGTGATAAAAGAGGATATGATCACGGTGGAGGAAGGGTTTTTCAGCCGGAAGGAAAACGACTGCTATATGTATAAAGTACAGGACGTGGAGCTGGTCCGTTCCCTGGGCGAGCGTATATTTGGCATCGGGACGGTGAAATGCTACACGGGCGACAGCACGGACAGGGAACTGGTGCTTTCCCATATAAAGAACGCCAAGGAGATCAAGGATTTCATCCTGGAGGCTTCCGAGCAGGCCCGGCTCAAGCGCCGCACCCTGAATATGCTCGACATCGGGGCGGACGCCCTGGACGACGGACCCGATCTGGACGGAGACGACTGATCGGCGGGAAAACAGGATGGACTTCTGAAAAAGCGGTTGACAAACAGGCGGACTTTGTGTATGATGAATATTGCCCGTCAGAGAACGGGCAGTGTGCGACAGTAGTACAGTTGGTAGTACGCCACCTTGCCAAGGTGGAGGTCGCGGGTTCGAGCCCCGTCTGTCGCTCTGCCAAAGCCTTGATTTTCAAGGCTTTTTTTTATCCACGAAAAAGGAGGAAAGTACAATGCGCTTTACACTTTCGGCGTTTGCCGACGAGGCGGGCGGCAGTATTGCAGAACAGATCGCTGCCATGAAGGAAAACGGGATTGCCTGTCTCGAAATACGGGGCGTGGACGGGGAAAACATTTCCGATATGACGACAAAAAAGGCCAGAGAAATCCGCAGCCGGCTGGACGACGCCGGGATAGCCGTCTGGTCTCTCGGTTCGCCCTACGGGAAAATCGGAATCGGGGAGAAGTTTGAACCCCATCTGGATCGATTTAAGCACGGGCTGGAGCTTGCGGATATTTTCGGCACGAAGCACATCCGTCTGTTTAGCTTTTATCTTCCCTCCGGCGAAGCCGGACGGTACTTTGACGAAGTGATGGCCCGTCTGGAAAAGTTCCAGGAAGCGGCAAAGGGCACGGGGGTAGTTCTGTGCCATGAAAACGAAAAGGGGATTTTCGGGGACACCGCGGCGCGGTGCGCACAGATACACCGGGAATTTCCGGCGATCCGGGCCGTGTTTGATCCCGCCAATTTCATTCAGTGCAAAGAAGATACCCTGGCAGCGTGGAAGTTGCTTGCTCCTTACGTGGAATATCTGCACATCAAGGACGCCCTTTCCGACGGCCGGGTGGTGCCCGCCGGCAAGGGCATAGGGAACCTTCCTTATCTTCTGGAGCAATACGCAGGCGAGGTGGTGACCATAGAGCCCCACCTGACGGTGTTTGACGGCCTGGAGAAGCTGGAGAGCGGGCAGGAAAATCATGTGGGCCGGTATTGTTATCCGTCCCAGCGGGCGGCCTTTGACGCGGCTGTGGACGCGCTGAAAGAATTGCTGGCTTAAGGGAGGAAGGACATGGAAAGGATAAAACTGGGTATTCTCGGCATGGGCAATATGGGGATGGGGCACTTTCAGAGCATTCTCGACGGCAAATGCCCGAAAATCGAAGTGACGGCGGTCTCCGATACGGAGGAAAAAAGGCTTGCGGCGGCAAAGGAAAAACTGCCTTCCGTACAGGTGTTTTCAAACGCGGAGGAGATGCTCGACAGTAAGCTGGTAAACTGCGTTCTTCTTGCCGTTCCCCATTACGATCATCCCCGGTACGCGATAGCGTGCTTTCAAAGAGGGATTTCCGTCATGACGGAAAAACCGGCGGGCGTGTACGCACGGCAGGCGCGGGAAATGAACGAAGCGGCCCAAAAAGCGGGGGTGACGTTTGGCATCATGTTCAACCAGAGAACAAACCCGCTGTTTTGCAGGGCCCGCGAGATCGTACAGAGCGGTATGCTGGGAAAGCCCAAGCGGCTTGTCTGGATCGTCACGGACTGGTACCGCACGCAGGCCTACTATGATTCGGGGAGCTGGCGCGCCACCTGGAACGGCGAGGGCGGCGGCGTACTGCTCAACCAGGCGCCGCACAATCTGGATCTGTGGCAGTGGATCTTCGGAATGCCGAAACGGATCCGGGCCTTTTGCGCCTTCGGAAAGTACCACAACATCGATGTGGAGGACGATGTGACGATCTACGGGGAATATGAAAACGGCGCCACCGCGGTGTTCCTTTCCACCACCGGAGAGACGCCCGGCACAAACCGGCTTGAAATTTCCGGGGATCTGGGGAAGCTGGTGCTGGAAGACGGCAAACTCAAATGGTGGAAGCTGTCTGCGCCGGAGCGGGAATTTTGTTTTACCGCAAAGGAGGGCTTTTACGTTCCCCAGACCGAATATGAGGAATATACGGCGCCCGTGCCGGACGGCCATCCGATCCTGCTGGAGAATTTCGCGGAAGCGGTTCTGGACGGCGCCGATCTGATCGCCGACGGACGGGAGGGGATTCGTTCCCTTCAGATCTCCAACGCGGCCTATCTGTCCGCCTGGACGGATGACTGGGTGGAGCTTCCGGCGGACGAGAGTTTGTTTGAAAAGCATCTGGAAAGGCTTTGCCGCAAGGAAAAGGAAAAGAACAGAAACGAACACCGATAACAGAGAGGGAGGGATTGGTATGACAGGGCCCAAAGCACCCAAAGATCCGGAAAAAAAGAGAAAGAGCTTCTATATTATGCGCGGGAAGGAGATCGCGGGTTCTCCCCAGGAGGACGGCAGCGGCGCGCAGTTTATCTATCTGGACACCGGCAGGCTGGCCGGGCTGGCGAGGCTGACGGGAGGGATCGCAGACGAAGCGATTCTGGAGCTGCTGGCGACGGCGCAGGGAATCCGCAAACTGGTGTATTCTATCGGCATTTCGGCCGAGACGCAAGAACCAGGGGAAACGGTTTCCTTCCTGCTGCAGATGTACGGGAAAAGAGACCCTTACGGTTCGGGAACCGTGTTCCGGATGCCCCTTGTGGCGGACGGAATGGAGCGGATCGTGAAGTTTTCCGAGATAGAGTGGTCGGAGGATGACGATGTGCCCGGTCAGATCCGGTTCGGATTCGAGAAGGCCGGCGCGCGCGCCAAGGTGTCCGTGCGGTTCTATCTGCAGGACGGTTTCGACGTACCGGAACCCGAGGAGGAGCCGGAGCCGGATCTGACCTGCGACGCATACGCCAAAATGCTGGAAAAGTCCCTGATGCAGACGGGCAACACCCTGCGGCTGAAGCGGGTGCTGGAACGGGCGAGAAGGGGAGAGGATGTGACGGTGGCGTTTCTGGGCGGATCGATCACCCAGGGGGCGGGCGCCGTCCCGATCCATACCCAGTGTTATGCCTATAAGACGTTTGAGCGTTTTTGCCGGCTGGCGGGCAGGCAGACCGGGGAAAACATCCATTACATAAAGGCCGGGCTGGGCGGCACCAGCTCCGAACTGGGCGTGGTGCGCTACGAGCGGGACGTGTGCAGCGAAGGCGCCGTCAGACCCGATCTGGTGGTGGTGGAATATGCCGTCAACGACGGAGGAGACGAGACCGAAGGGGAATGCTACGACAGCCTGGTGCGCAAGATCTGGATGTCGGAGGGGGATCCGGCGGTGGTGCTTTTATTCGCCGTTTTCGCGGATGACTGGAACCTGCAGGAACGGTTAAGAAAGGTGGGCGAGGCCTACAACCTGCCCATGGTGAGCGTCCGGGACTGCGTGGTGGAACAGTTCTACCAAAAGCCGGGCCAGGGGAGAGTCTTCAACAAGAACCAGTTTTTCTTCGACGCGTACCATCCCAGCAACCTGGGACATACGGTGATGGCGGACTGCCTGGGGTATCTGTTCCAAACGGTGGACGCGCTCCCGGCGGACGCGCAGGATGTGGATCTTTGTCAAATCGCGCCGCCCTACGGAGATGCCTTTGCCAAAATCCGCCTGTTTGACCGCAGCTGTATTCCGGAGGGCGTGCGTGTGGACTGCGGCAGTTTTACGGAAACGGACCGGGAGCTGCATATGGCGGAGCGCAATATGGATCTGCACGGCACGAAGCATTTTCCGCATAATTGGAAGCACAGCAGCGGAAGCCGGCCGTTTTCCATGGATATTGTGTGCAGCACGCTGATGATTGTGGAAAAGGACTCCGCCGATCCCGGTGCAGGGATTGCCGAGATTTCGGTGGACGGCGTGCCGGTGCGCCGAATCGATCCGACCGAGGTGGGCTGGACGCACTGTAATGCGCTGATCTGTTTTCAAAACCGGGAAAAGAAAGAGCACCACGTGGAGATTGCCATGACGGATGAAAAGAAATGGTTTACGATACTGGGGTTCGGGTACGTAGATTGAGCGGGCGGCCAAAGGCGGCCGGCAGGAAAGAGGAGACATGGAAATCAGGCTGATACAGGACAAAAAGGCGCTGCCCCTGCTGGTGGAAAGTCAGGCGTTTGAGGGCGTGCGCCGGATTGCGGAAACGGTGGCGGAGGATATTTTCAGGGTGACGGATGTACGTCCCCGGATCGTGACGGAGGATTTTCTGGAGAAAGAAACCTCTGGGCGTCCGGTGGAGGTGATCCTGTGCGCTACGCTGGGGCACAGTCCGCTGCTTGAAAAAATGGCGGAAACGGGCGTGGTCGATCTTTCCAAAATTGTCGGCAGGCGCGAGGTCTTCTGCCTGCAGCCGGTGGAAAAGCCGCTGCCTGGGGTGGATCGCGCCCTGCTGATCTGCGGCAGCGATAAGCGGGGCACCATCTACGGGATGTTTACGCTCTCGGAGTATCTGGGAGTGACGCCGTTTGTCTATTGGGGAGACGCGGAACCGGCAAAGCAGAGCGATCCCGTGATCCGGGAGGACATCCGGCAGATTTCAAAAGAACCCAGCGTCCGCTACCGGGGCTTTTTTATCAACGACGAGTGGCCCTGCTTTGGAACCTGGGCCGGAGAGCACTTCGGCGGCTTTCATGCGGATGTCTATCAGAAGGTGTTCGAGTTTCTGCTGCGCATGAAGGGAAATTATTTGTGGCCCGCCATGTGGACGGCTTCTTTCCCGTTGGACGGGCCCGGCAGCAGGAATGAGGAACTGGCGGATCTCTACGGCGTGATCATCGGATATTCCCATCACGAACCCTGCCTGCGCGCCAGCGAGGAATGGGACAAGGTGCGGGGAGAGGGCTCCCGCTACGGCAACGAGTGGAATTTCTACACCAATGAACAGGGGCTGTTGCATTACTGGACGGACAGCTTAAAGCGCAGCGGCGGCTATGAGAATGTGATCACCATCGGGATGCGGGGAGAACGGGATTCCTCCATGCTGGGGGAGAACGCCACAGTCCGGGAGAACGTGGAGCTTTTAAAGGATATCATCACCAAGCAGCGGCAGCTGATCCGGAAATATGTGAATCCGGATCTGTCGCAGGTGCCGCAGATGCTGGCGCTGTATAAAGAAGTGGAGGCGTATTTTTACGGGGATGCGGACACGCCCGGGCTCAAGGACTGGGAAGGGCTGGACGGGGTGATCTGTATGCTCTGCGAGGATAACTTCGGACATATGCGGACGCTTCCTGCCCCGGAGGTGAGAAACCGCAGGGGCGGATACGGGATGTACTACCATTTGGACTATCACGGCGCCCCCATCTCCTATGAATGGGTGGATTCCACGCCCCTGTCAAAGATTTGGGAGCAGATGGGCAACGCCTATGAGTACGGCATCCGGGATCTGTGGATCGTAAACGCAGGAGATTTGAAATTCCACGAAGTGCCCCTGGCCTATTTTATGGCGCTGGCCTATGACTTTGACAGGTGGGGCACCTCCTGCCCGGACAGTGCCGGAATTTTTGCGCGCTGCTGGGCAGAAAGCTGTTTTCCGCTGGCAAAAAAAGCCCTGCAGGAAAAGGCTGCGGCGGTGCTGACCGATTACATCGACCTAAATCATATGCGCAGGCCGGAGGCGCAGAGGGCCGACCTTTATCACGCCTGCCATTATCGGGAGGCGGATCGGATCTTAGAGCGGGCGGAAGCGGTGGAAAAGCGCTGCCGGGAAGTGTATGACGGCCTTCCGGAAGGGGAAAAGGACGCCTGGTACAGCATGGTGCATTTCCCGGCCCTGGCTTCCATGAATCTGCTGAAACTGCATCTGTTCGCCACAAAGAATCACCGGTACGCTACCCAGGGAAGACCGGAGGCAAACCGCCTGGCGGCCCTGGCGAAGGAGGCGATAAAACGGGATCGGGATCTGGCCCGGGAACTGGGCGCGTTCAAGGGCGGAAAGTGGAACGGAATGCAGCTTGCGCCCCATATCGGGTTTACCCACTGGAACGAAGACGGCAGCCGGTATCCCTTCCTGTGTCTGACGGAGCCCGTTTCCCAGCCCAGAATGAGCGTGTCCCGCTGTGATAAAGACGAGGTCTTTGTGAAAAATTATGGCGCGCCATCCGTGATTTTGGTGTCCGACTTTCTGTCCGCCGGCTGTGGCAGCGTGTCGCTGGAGGTGGCAAACGACGGGACAGGAAAGGTACGCTACCGGATCCGGCCGGAAACAGGAGAACTGCCGGACTGGCTGAAGGTGACGCCGCAGGAGGGGGAAGTAGAACTGGCGGAGGAAGTGCAGCTTTGCTGTATGCGGGAAAAGCTGCCCCCGGATCCGGTTGCCCTGCGGCTTCTCATAGAGGACGGCGAAACCACGGTGGCGGTGGACATCCGGGCGGCTGCGCCGGAACGCAGAAAATGGCCCGCCCATACCTTCCTGCCCCAAAACGGCGTGATCGTCATGGACGCGGTTCATTATGCGCAAAAACGGGATACGGACAGGGGCGCCTTCCGGACGCTTGCGGGCTATGGGCGTTACGGTTCGGGCGTGAAGGTATTTCCCGTGACGGCGGATTTTACCGAAAACGAGGACAGACCGGAACTGACGTACCGCTTTTTCCTTGAAAAAGAAGGGGACTATCGGGTAGAGCTTCTGGCCGCGCCCACCAATCCTGCCGTTGACAAAGGTGCGCTCCGGATGACGGTAACGGATCAAAACGGAGTATCCCGGACGGCGGTCTTTGTGGATCAGACCTTCAGAGCCGGGGATTACCGGGACAGTCTATGGTGCAGGGGCGTTTTGGATCAGATCCGGACGGCCGGCGTGGTATTTTCGTTTTCCGGGGGGATGCAGGAACTGACCGTAGGCGCCCTGGAGGCGGGCACGGTGCTGGAACGCATCCGTATCTATGAGGTTTCCCATACCCTGCCGGAGTCTTACCTGGGGCCGGAGGAATCCTGGCGGCAGGAGGATTGACGGAGAAAAGACGAAAAAAGGAGAGGGCGGCATGGAGTTTCGGAAGATGAGACGGAACCGGCAGGCATTGACACAGGAGGAATGCGTCCGGGTTTTGCAGGAGAATACAGCGGGCACGCTGGCCGTGCTGGGAGATAGCGGCTATCCTTACGCCGTGCCGCTGAGTTATGTGTATGAAGACGGCAGGATCTGGTTTCACTGTGCCGTCAGCGGCCATAAGCTGGACGCGATCCGCAGCTGTGACAAAGTCTCCTTCTGCGTGATCGATCAGGATCAGGTGAAGCCGCAGGAGTATACCACTTATTTCAGAAGCGTGATCGTATTCGGCAGGGCGCGGATCCTGACGGACAGAGCGCAGATCCTAAGCGCCGCCGAACGTCTGGCATACAAATATGCGCCAAAGGACACGCCGGTGCACAGACGGGAGGTCATCGAAAACGCCGGGGATCGTCTTTGCGCGGTGGAGCTTTTCATCGAGCATATGAGCGGGAAAGAAGCCCGGGAGCTTGCCGCAGGGCGGGACGCTCTGTGAGACAGAAAAAACAGGCAGAAAAGAAGGAGAGACAAACCATGTTTGTATTCAACGAGACGTGCCGCGCGACGGACTGCGAGCCCGGCGTGACCAGGAAGGTACTGTGCTATTCCGAGGAACTGATGATGTGCGAAATCACCTTTGAAAAGGGGGCGCAGGGGAATTTCCATTCTCACGCGCACCGTCAGATTACCTATGTGGCGGAAGGGATTTTTTCCTTTACCATCGGCGAGGAGACGAAGGTGGTAAAAAAGGGAGACAGCGTCTATATGCCCGCCGACGTGCGCCACGGCGTAACCTGTCTGGAAGCGGGAAAGCTGGTGGATGTGTTCTGTCCCATGCGGCAGGAGTTTCTCCGGTAAGCGGACGGTAGGAAGGGTATGGAAAACAGACAATATCAGACAAAGGAATTGTTCCGGCGGTTCTTCCCGTATTTTAAACCCTACTGGAAAACCATGGGGTTCGATTTGTTCTGCGCGGGGCTGACGACCTTGTGCGAACTGGCGCTGCCGATGATCATGCGCTATATCACCAACGAAGGGATCAGCGCGGCCGCGTCCCTTTCCCTGCGCACGGTGGGAATTTTGGTGGCGCTGTATCTTCTGCTGCGGGCGGTGGACTGCGTGGCGGCCTACTATATGGCCGGTACGGGACACATCATGGGCGCAAAGATCGAAACGGATATGCGCCGGGACGCCTACGCGCATCTGCAGCAGTTGTCCGACACCTATTATAACAACACCAAGGTGGGACAGATCATGGGCCGCATCACCAACGATCTGTTCGACGTGACGGAGTTTGCCCACCACTGTCCGGAGGAGTTTTTCATCGCGGCGGTAAAGCTGGTGATTTCCTTTGTGATACTGGCGCGGATCAACGTGCTTTTGACGCTCATCATTTTTGTCATCGTTCCGGTGATGGCAGTGGTGTGCATGAGGCTGAACTTCAGAATGCGCGCCGTGTTCCGTTCCCAGAGGCACCACATCGGCGAACTCAACGCCCGCATAGAGGACAGTCTGCTGGGGCAGAAGGTGGTGAAGGCTTTCACCAACGAGGAGATGGAAAACCGGAAATTCGAGGCGGACAACGGACGTTTCCTGGAGATCAAACGGGACTCCTACCGGCTGATGGCGCAGTTCAATGCCACGACCAGGGCCTTTGACGGCATTATGTACGTGTCCGTGCTGCTGTTTGGCAGCCTTTTCCTAATCCGGGGGCTGGTGGAACCGGGCGATCTGGTGGCGTTCCTTTTATATGTGTCCACCCTGATTGCCACCATCCGGCGGATCATCGAGTTCGCGGAACAGTTTCAGAGGGGTATGACCGGCATCGAGCGGTTTTTGCAGATCATGGACGCGGATATTGAAATTTTCGATGAACCGGGAGCGGTGGAGATGGAAACGCCCCGGGGCGAGATTACGTTTACAGACGTGAGCTTTGAATACCCCGACGATCACAACCAGGTGTTCCGGAACCTGAATCTGACCATCCATCCGGGGGAAAAGGTGGCCATTGTGGGCCCCTCCGGCGGCGGCAAGACTACGCTGTGCAATCTGATCCCCCGCTTTTTCGATGTGACGGCCGGCACCATCGCCATCGACGGCCGGGACATACACGGCTTTACCTTAAAAAGCCTGCGGCGCAACATCGGGATTGTGCAGCAGGACGTTTACCTGTTTTCGGGAACGGTTTTTGAAAACATCTCCTACGGCAGGCCGGGCGCCGGGCGGGAGGAAGTGGAAGCGGCCGCCAGACAGGCGGGCGCCCATGAATTTATCATGGCGTTAAAAAACGGATACGATACCTATGTGGGAGAACGGGGCGTGAAGCTCTCCGGCGGACAGAAGCAGCGGATCAGTATCGCCCGGGTCTTTTTAAAGGACCCGCCCATCATCATTCTGGACGAGGCCACCAGCGCGCTGGACAATGAGAGCGAGTACGAGGTGACCCGGTCCTTGCGCAGACTTTCCGAGGGACGCACCACGCTGACCATCGCCCACCGGCTGTCCACCGTCCGCAACTCCGACCGGATTCTGGTGCTGACCCAGGACGGAATCGTAGAGGGCGGAAGCCATGAGGAGCTCCTGGAGAAAAAGGGCGTTTACCGCCAGCTTTACGATCTGGCGAACCGTCTGAAATAAAAGGATACCAAAAGCGTCGGTTTCGTACTATAATGGAGACAGGATAAATCGACCCAGGGCGGGAGGGAACGTTATGAGACTGAAATTTATCGGGGCAGACCATGAGGTGACGGGAAGCTGCCATTATCTGGAAGTGGGAAATGTGCGTCTTTTGGTGGACTGCGGCATGGAGCAGGGCGTCAATGTGTTTGAAAACTGTCCTCTGCCGGTGGAGGAGGCGATGATCGATTACGTGCTGGTGACCCACGCCCATGTGGATCACACCGGGATGCTGCCTGCTTTGTATGCCAAGGGATTCCGGGGAAAAATTTTTGCCACGGAAGCCACGGCGGATCTATGCAGTATCATGCTGCGTGACTGCGCCCATATCCAGATGCAGGAAGCGGAGTGGAAGATGCGCAAGGCCAAACGCCATGCGGGCGGCGAGATCCCGGAGCCGCTCTATACCATGGAGGACGCGGAGGAGACGATCCGCCAGATCGTACCCTGCCCCTATGAAAAACGCATTTCTATCTGCGACAATGTGGACATCCGGTTCACCGACGTGGGCCATCTTTTGGGATCGGCCAGCATCGAGGTCTGGGCACAGGAGGGGGATATCTGCAAAAAGCTGGTATTCTCCGGCGATATCGGAAACGTGGATCAGCCCCTGCTGCGGGATCCGCAGATGACCAAGTCGGCGGACTATGTGATCATGGAGTCCACCTACGGGGATCGGATCCACAGCCAGGAGCGGCCGGATTATGTGGGCGAGCTGGCCGGGATTTTACAGGAAACCTTCGACCGGGGCGGCAATGTGGTGATCCCGTCCTTTGCCGTGGGCAGAACCCAGGAGATGCTGTATTTCATCCGTTCCATTAAGGAACAGAGACTGGTAAAGGGCCACGCGGATTTCCCGGTCTATGTGGACAGTCCCATGGCGGTGGAGGCCACCGGGGTCTTTACCAATAACGAAAACAGCTGTTTTGACGAGGAGGCCATGGCGCTGGTAAAAAGCGGCGTCAATCCCATTTCCTTCCGGGGCCTTCGTCTGGCGATCTCCACGGAGGAGTCCAAGGCCATCAACTTTGACGATACGCCCAAGGTCATCCTTTCCGCGTCCGGGATGTGCGACGCGGGCCGGATCCGCCACCACTTAAAACACAACCTGTGGCGGCCGGAGTGCACGGTGCTGTTCGTGGGCTATCAGTCCGTGGGCACCACGGGCCGGGCGCTGGCAGAGGGCGCAAAGGAGATCAAGCTGTTTGGGGAAACGGTGGACGTGCGGGCGCAGATTAAGACGCTGGCAGGAATGTCGGGACACGCGGACAAGAACGGCCTGCTGCGCTGGATCAACGGTTTTGAGAACAAGCCGGATCGTGTTTTTGTGGTGCACGGGGAGGACAAGGTGACGCTTTCCTTTGCGGACTGTCTGCACGACGAATACGGGTTTTCGGCCTACGCCCCCTACAGCGGTACGATTTTCGACCCGGTGGACAACCGGTTTTTGTATGAAGCACAGCCTGTTCTGGTGAAAAAGAAGACGAAAGCACAGACGCCCGTGGGCGTATTCGCCCGTCTTGTGGCGGCCGGAGAGCGGCTGGCCGCAGTCATCCGGCGCTGTGAAGGAATGGCAAATAAGGATCTGGCGAAGTTCGCCGATCAGATCAATGCGCTTTGCGATAAGTGGAGCTGAAGGAGGAAAAACGGCATGAGCATGGCGGATACAATTTTCATCCGGATGTGCCGGGATATTCTGGAAAACGGAACCAGCACGGAAGGAGAGAAAGTGCGCCCCCACTGGCCGGACGGCACGCCGGCCTATACCATCAAGCGGTTCGGGGTGGTCAACCGCTACGATCTTTCCAGGGAATTTCCCCTGCTGACGCTGCGGCGCACGGCGCTGAAAAGCGCCACGGATGAGATGCTCTGGATCTGGCAGCAGAAATCCAACAATATCCACGATCTGCACAGCCACATCTGGGACGAGTGGGCGGATGAGGACGGCAGCATCGGCAAGGCATACGGCTATCAGCTGGGGGTCAAACACCAGTATAAGGAAGGACTGTTCGATCAGGTGGATCGGGTGATCTATGACTTAAAGCACAATCCCTTTTCCCGGCGGATCCTGACCAATATATACGTGCATCAGGATCTGCACGAAATGAACCTGTATCCCTGCGCCTACAGCATGACCTTCAATGTGACCCAGAAAAAGGGAGAGGACAGGCTGACCTTAAACGCGATCCTCAACCAGAGATCCCAGGATGTGCTGGCCGCCAACAACTGGAACGTGGTGCAGTACGCCGTACTGGTGCATATGCTGGCCCAGGTCTGCCAGATGCAGGCGGGGGAACTGGTGCATGTCATTGCCGACGCGCATATTTATGATCGGCACGTGCCCATCATAAAGGAACTGATTTCCCGCACCCCCTATCCCGCGCCAAAGTTCTGGCTCAATCCCGAGGTGCACGACTTTTATCAGTTCACCCGGGACGACGTGCGGGTGGAGAATTATGTAACGGGCGAGCAGATCCGGGATATTCCCATCGCGGTGTAAAAATGGAGGAAAAGACGAGATGAATATGATTGTCGCAGTGGATCAGAACTGGGCCATCGGCAACCGGGGGGATCTTCTGGTGCGCATCCCCGCCGATCACAAGATGTTCCGGAAGGAAACGCAGGGCAAGGTGGTGGTGCTGGGCCGCAAAACCATGGACACCTTTCCCGGCGGCCAGCCCTTAAAGGACAGGGTCAACATTGTGCTGACAAGGGACTTGGGCTATACGGCCAAGGGCGCGGTGACGGTTCACAGTCTGGAGGAACTCAAAACAGAGCTCTGCAAATATGACGACAGGGACGTTTTCGTGATCGGCGGCTCCAGCGTCTATGCGCAGCTCCTGCCCTGGTGCGATACGGTGCACGTGACGAAAATCGATCACGTCTATGAAGCGGACTCCTATTTTCCCAATCTGGACGCCGATCCCGCGTGGCATATCACGGCAAGTAGCGAGGAGCAGTCCTATTTTGACCTGACGTATCATTTTCTAAAGTATGAGCGGGTTAGTGTAAAATTATAGTTGGCAAAAATAAAGAGAAGAGGCCGAAACCTCTTCCCAATCGCACAGTTTTACTTTA
>CANRGX010000004.1 GCA_947630215.1 uncultured Eisenbergiella sp.
GAGAAAGGCTATCTGACAGATACCTGCCTGACGGCACAGGATAAGTATAAAACGTATTTGGATTACTTCAGGATTAACTATTAGAAATTAGAGGAAATGAAAATTATTTGGATTATTGTTTAAAAGAGCGTATACCACCGAATAAAAATAATGGACTGGATCAAAAGGGTGAATTGTCATGGTATAGCCATTAGGAGGTAGCATGGGAGAACTGACAGAATATGAACGTTTGTCTGATATGATAATCAATTTTTTAAATAATCAATTTGATTTTTCTGATGTAAAGTTAGAAAGATTGTAAAAAAAAGAGAAAAAATATGAGCTACGGCAATTCCGAAAATATACTTGTTCAAAAAAGTGCCGGTAATCTGTTCCGTGATGAACTGAGATGGAATGTCCGATTTACACTTAATGTTTGCATCTAGGCAAGATACGCACACGTTGCGGGGCAGATGGCGAAAATTCCACAGTTTCGTCAGTCTCCTGAAATGAAAAAGACGGGAACTTTACTGTTAAATAAGTAACAAGTGTGGTGGTAATATTTTAAGTTTACTACACCACTACTACACCATTTGAGGATGAGCTTTGATATGATTCTGATTACAATTTATAAATTAAAATGTTTTTTATAGTATTTTATCACCCACTTTATCCCCCACATATGCTATAATGTATGTGGGGGATAAAAGTGGGCGAATAGGTTATATTAAATTAAAAAAGGAGGGTGTGACGGATGGACAGGCTGGAACAGAAAATTAACGAGCTTAGAGCATATCCTGCCGAAGAAGAATGGTTTGAATTTAAAGAGAACTGGTATAATGAAACAGGGATTGCCGAGTATATTTCTGCACTGTCTAATGCAGCTGCAATGCATGGTGAAGAAAATGCATATCTGGTGTGGGGCGTTCACAACAATACGCATGAGCTTACCGGGACATCCTTTACTTATCATAGAGATGTAAAAGGTGAGCCATTGGAACACTATTTAGCGCGACAGATTACTCCAGATATGGATTTTCATTCTGCGAATTGATGATTAACGAAAAGAGGGTTGTTGTACTTATTATTCCGGCAGCAAAGAATATACCAACAGCATTTAACAACATAAGATATTTAAGGATAGGTTCAAGTAAAGTAAATCTGAATAAATATCCGGAACGCGAGTCACAGCTGTTTGACATATTGCGCAACGGTCTGCCTACCATAGAAAGCGTAGAGGCCTTTGAACAGGAATTAACGTTCAGAAAATTAATGATGTATTATGAGGATAAAGGAATTGTACTGAACCGGAAAACATTTGAAAAGAATTTAGGTTTGCTGACAAAAGACGGAAAATACAATATGCTTGCGCAGATCCTGTCAGATGACAGCCAAATTCCCATTCGTGTGTCAATTTTCCGTGGAACCGATAAGGCGTCAATGTTATATTCCGTAAGGGAGTTTGGAAATAATTGCCTGTTGAATTCTCTGGATAAGGTGTTGGAATATGGAGATGTACTGAATATTATGCAGGCTGATGAAAAGGACAGGCTGGTAGAACGTAAGGAAGTACCGTTGTTTGATCAGGATGCGTTTCGGGAGGCTATCATAAATGCGTTTGTTCATAATGCGTGGGTGGACGGAAATGCGCCAATGATTACCGTATACAGCGATTGAATAGAAATTTTGTCAAGAGGGCGGTTAGCGCCCAAGCAGACATTGACCGGATTCTATATGGGAGAGTCGGTTCCGGTGAATAGGAAACTGTCGGATATCTTTTTACAGTTGCACATCAGTGAAAGATCGGGAAGAGGCGTTCCGCAAATAACAAAGGTTTATGGGCGGGAAGCTTTTGAATTCAGAGAGAACTCAATCGTTGTAACGATTCCATTTGATAAGCTTAATACCAATGCGGGGGATAAAGTGGCAGACAAAGTGGGGGATAAAACGAAAAAATTAAATCCTACCAGACAGCGGATCATGGAAGAAATTAGAAATAACCCCAATATTACGCAGCCACAGCTTATGGCTATTATTGGAATTGGAAAAACAGCGATTCAGAATAACATCGCATTTCTAAAAATGAACGGTTATATTGAAAGAGTGGGTTCTAATAAGAATGGGTATTGGAAGGCGATATAGAAAATTTATGGATCCAAAGGATTGGTTCGAAACGGAACGCAAGATGGGAAGTGCTGAAATAAGTGTGCCTGATTAAAGATTGTAAAAAACATGAGGGAGAATATGGACATTAGTCGACAGAAGAACAATGTTTTTAATGCCATACCTGAAAATTTTTTTAATTATCTTGCCAGTAATAGTAACCAAAGACTATATTCAAAGTGTCTGCGGCTGATTTATGAGCAGTATGAGAGAGAAATTTCTTACCGGATTCCGCGTAATCAGATCAGAGATGCATTGGCAATCTATTTATTGGAGAATCATGTTTCTCTGGAGACGGATGAGGAAACCGGTCCCATGAAAAATCATACGGAGCTTGCAACTTCGATCCTTCGGAAGTTTTGTGCCAAAAATGTAGGGTGGCTGGAGGAGGAAAACGATGATGCCACCTATGAAAAGCAGATCATGATAACGGAGCAGGGGCTGCTTTTAGCAGAATTCTTGATACAATTAGAAAAACCTGAAAAAGAAGAATACTCAGGCTATATTTTCAATATCTATAATACTTTTCAAAATGAAGAATTATGGCGGGAAAATCCATATGTAAATGGAATTAAAAATATCTATATGAATGCAAAAGCATTGTCGAAATCCTTAAAAAAATTATCTACATTTATCCGAAAGATCATAGAAAGAATGGTGAACGAAGGATCTCTTGAAAGTCTGACCGAAAATTTACTGGAATATTTCGACGGCAGTTTTATCAGGGAGTATTCCAGACTGATCAAACAACAGAATATTCATGTGTACCGGAATTATATTCGGGCAAAGCTGGATGAGCTGAGGGCAGATCAGAAATTGCTTGAACAGTTGGCTTTGGAGTGCACGGCAGAGGAAGAACTGGAAAAGAAAGAAGCACAGGAATATGTCCTTGATATGATTGCGGCAACGCGTAAATTTCTGGTAGAAGATTATGACCGGATTATGAAGGACATCAAACACAAGATCAATGTATATCTACAGGTGGCGATTGGCAGGGCACGCTTTCTTCGGAATCGGGAAACCGATGAAAAGGGTAATGTGGAACAAACTGTGAAATATATCGTGGAAGAAATGAACGAACTGGGGTGGGAGGAGGAAGTGCCGGAAACCTTGCAGGCTCTTTTCACATTTGAAACACATTCTTTTATAGATGCGGCATCGTTGAGATATCCGAGAAAGCAGCAGGCAATCCGGCAGGTGACTGTCTCTGAAATAGAAGAGATGACAGAGGAAGACCGGGAAAAAGCGCGCAGAATGCTGGAAAAGGAGGCGTACAATCCGTTTTCGAAGGATAAGATGAGGGAATATCTCAGGCTTTGCATGGGAAACAGGGCGGTAATACAAGCGGAGGATCTTCCGATGGACTGTAAGGAAGACATGTTGGCCACGTTGTCTGCGGTGGCATATGGAGATGAAAACGGCTTTGATATTATTCCGCAGGAGGGGTATTTAGACGCAAATGAGATGCTGCTTCGCAGATTTAAAATTGTGAGGAGAGAGGGAAATGAGTATTGAGCAATACCTGGAACAATATACATCATCTGAAAAAGAGATGTTTCAGAGAACGTGCAGGCGGCTGTTGAAACAGACCTTTATCGTGAGGGACAAAAATGAGGAAAGCAAACGCCTTTATTATTTTGTATCCAAGAATCCGGCTCCTTTTTCGGAATATTTTCAGTGTATTGGTTTCGATATCGTAGTGGATCGGAATAATGGTGTGATTATGCTTAGAAATTATGCGGAAGAAGCTGAAACTGCCAAAATTCAATCCAATCGCCTTTCGTTAAAAAAAGATGAAAGTATTGTTCTGTGCTGCCTTTGGATCATTTATGTGGACAATCTGAAGGAGGGAAATCTTACCCGGCCGATCTTGACTTCCGTAACGGATCTGCGTTTTGAACTGGAAAAGTTCGGTATTCGGGATGAGGTGGGGAAAGCATCATTAAAAAGGGCTTTGGATCTGTTTTCACGATATCAATTAGTTGAAGTAAACGGCAAGGTAGGAGATGCGGAATGTCTGATTCGGCTTTATCCGTCTTTAGAGTTTGCGATGGATATGGAAGAATTTAAAAAATTTGTGGAAATAACTGCAGACCGTATGAAAAAGATAAGTGCAGATGAGATAGAGGAGCAGGATAATGCAGACGGTGAAGAATAGGAAAACGGTAACAAAGCTGCGGTTGATTCAATGGGCCAGATTTCAGGATGTACAGGTGAGCCTGGAAGGATCCACTTTGTTTACAGGGGTCAACGGCAGCGGCAAGTCCACGATACTTGATGCTATGACCTATCTGATGACAGGCAACACACAGTTTAATTCAGCGGCGAAAGACAGGGAGCGGACGGTCATCGGCTATGTCCGTGGCGACACAAAAAGCAATGGGAAGAGCAGGTATCTGAGGACGGGAGAAGTGGTCAGTTATCTTGCCATGGAATTTTATTCCCCCATTGACGACAACACATTTGTGATCGGTGTGTGCATGGAGTCGCCAAACGAAACCGACTGCAAGTCTTATTGGTTTGTTTTGCCGGGCGTAGGGATGGAGGATATCGCCTTTACTTCCATTCGGGATAAAAACTTAACGGTCTTTCCGAGAAATCAGCTTGCGGTCAGTGGCAACCCCATGAAAATGTCTGCTTTTATGTCAAGGGACAAGGGCGTGGCACAGGTTGCCCGTGCTATGGGACTTCGCTGTGATGTGGTGAAATACCGAAAAAAACTCCTGAAGATGATGGCGTTTAACCCGGAAAATAATATTGACCAATTTATTCAGGACTGCGTGTTGGAACCTGGGAAAGTGGACTCCCTGAAAGAGCTTCGGGAGCAGAGGCATAAGTTTGAGCAGCTTAGAGAGATGTATGAGAGTTTGAAACTCAGCAAGCGGAAACTGGAGGAATTGGAAAAGAAAACGCAGGAATATGAAACAAAGAACAGGAACTATCATATTCGGGAGATGATGTTTTCCTATCAGAATCTTTGCGCAAAAAAGCAGGAAAAAGAGGATATCGCTTTTCGCATGAAAGCGCTGGAGGTAAAACTTTGCGCAGGGGAAAGACAAAAGATAGGAATTGAAGAAAGGTGGAACCGGGCTCATGAGAGACTGTACACTGCTCAGAACAATGATGCCATAAAGGGGGTGGAAGAAAGCGTTCGTGTGCTGGAGGAACAGATCAGAAACTTGGACAGAGAAATTGAAAGTAGGGAAACTTCCGTGGCACGGCTGATGCGGGTCAAGCAACAGTTTGAGCAAATGGAGAATTGGTTAGTGGATCAAGTGAATTTTATCCCTCAGGATCTTCAAAATATGAAATTACTGTCCGAAGAGGCGCCGGATGGAGATGTAAAAAGGGAAAGTTTTTTACGTGTGGCGGAGAAGGTTTTGAATTATCAGGAGTCTCTGCGAGAAAGCAGAATCCGCGGGAAAGATGAAATAAGCGCTATGCGCGGGAATATATCTGCCAGAGAAAGTGAGATCAAGAATCTTGAGGCCAACAAGCTGGTGCTGCCTTCGGAGATTGAAGAAGCCAAAAAGGTACTTTCCAGAGAGTTTGAGAGACAGGGAATTCATACGGAAATCCGGGTTTTTGCGGAACTGGTGAATGAGGTGAAACCGGAAAGCTGGCGAAAGGCCATTGAAACTTTTTTGGGCAGAAAAAGGTTTTATATCATTATGGATGGAGCATATTGCCTGAAGGCCATGGAAGTGCTGCAGGAGAAAAAGCTTTATCATGCCAATGTGGTGATTACTGACAAGCTGCCGGAATCGGAGGTGACCAGAGGTTCCGCTGCGGAAGTATTGTCGATTCCGAATATTTTTGCCAGAAGATATGCCAATTACCTGTTGAACGGAATCCATCTATGTGACACACTGGAGGAACTCCATGAACATCCGCAGGGTGGACTTATGAAAAACGGTATGTTGGCAAAAAGCTACGCGGTTTCTAATATGAAACTGGGGAAGACCAGATATTATTTGGGGGCCGATGCAATTAAGTTGCAGCTGGAACAGCTCCGATGGGAACAGGAGGAGGAAAAAGCCGCATTAAACAATAAAATAGCAGAACAAAATTTGATTGAGAGGCAAATAAAAGAGATTGGAGAGATTGAGTGGAAAGCGGAACATTATGATTTCACTGCACCGATGCAGCTGCAAGCAGACAGAGCGCAGCAAAACAGCCTGAAGGCTCAGAAACAAGAGCTGGAGACCAACCCGGCGTTTATGGCTGTGCTGGAAGAAAGGCAGAAGGCGCAGCAGCAGTTTGATGCGGTTCAAAAAGAGAGAGATGAGATTGTAGGTTCCATACGCAGCTGCGAGGATGAACTGAAACGGGAGCAGGACAACCAAAAAAGGATTGCAGGAGAAATCTATGAGGCAGAGCAGATTTATCGTGAAAAACAGGAGAAATTTATAGAGCTGGAACCTGTTATGCTGGAGGAGTATCGCAGATTACGGGAAAAGTCAGATACCTGCGTGGTAATAAAAGTGAAGACGGTAAATAATCAGAAAGCGGAATTGGATAACTGTATACGAGAGATGGAAAATCTCCAAATGGGTTATGCCAGAATTGCGGAGATTGATTTAAACAGACGCGGCGTTTCCTTTATTCCCTTTTATAGAAGCCACATGAAAGAAATATCCAATGTGAAGCTGGAGGAAGCTTCTGCAAAGCTGGAGCAGCAGTCCAAGATCTTGGAAAGCGCATTTATGAATGATTTTGTGGCAGAGATCAATGAGGCAGTCACCAACGCCCGTATGGAAATCGACCTGATCAATCGGGAACTGAGGCAGCTGCCTTTCGGAAATGACACTTACCGTTTTGTTATGGAAGAAAAAGCGGATAGAAAGGAATTTTTCCGTATCTGCAAAAAATTGGGAGACCTTGGATCTTCTGAATTTTATTTGAGCAGCGGCCGGACGGATGAAGAATTGGAGCATGATATTCAAGATTTTATGAATGTAATATTAGAAGAGGAGGATGAAACGGAATATACGGATTATCGGAAGTATTTTACCTATGATATGAAAATATCCAGCCGTCAGGGAGAGGAAGAAATAGAAGCCGATCTGTCAAGGAAACAGGGGTCTGCCAGCAATGGTGAAAAACAGACACCCTATTTTATCATTTTGGCGGCCAGTCTGATGCAGTGTTATCCAAAAGACAACTGCTGTGTGCGGCTCGCATTTATTGACGAGGCATTTTCGGCACTTTCCAGAGAGCGGATAGAACAGATGGTGAAATATTTTGAGGAAAATCATTTTCAGGTGATCTATGCCGCACCGCCGGAAAAGATTAACAGTATTGGAAGCTTCATTCAGTCTACGGTTAGTTTGGTGCTTACCGGGCGTTATACCAATATGGTGGAAGGATTGGTTAAGACAGATGCCGTTTCAATGGAATGAGAATCAAAAACTCGTGTTGGAAAAGCTTTTGGATAAATATGAGAACAGCAAAAGTTACGAGGACAAAAATCTGATAAGGCAAAGATTTTCGGTCAAACCTGAGGACATTTGTGATGCCTATAGAGACAGTTTTGCCGATGTGAACCGGATATCAGATTTTGAACAGGATGTGCAGGCTCTGGAAAGGGAAGGTCTTGTCAGGATTCTTTCGAAAAATGGCGAGATACAAAAAATTGTTGCAGAAGAGGAGAGAATTGCAGAATATTATCCAATGCTGGGAAGGACTGAAAAAAAGGAACTTATCAGTCGGGAGATGAGTTTATATCAAAACTTTTTGGGGAAAAATATCCTGTTGGATCATTTCTGCATGGAACAGATTCGGCGTCTGGAAAAGGGAAAAAGACCGGAGGTTTCAAAAGAAAAAGCGGAAAATCTGCTTCTTCTGATACAATTTATTTTGAATAATCAGGAAGAATTTTTGGAAAGGGAATTATCCATTCGGTTTTTTGGAGATACAAAGCTATTTGAAAAATCATATCGTGCCACTGTGTGTAAGATCATGGAAAAATATGGAGATTATCAGGATCGGTTGTTTGGCGTATCAGACAGCAGGGAAAAAGAACTAATCCTTTTGGGTGAGCACAATATTCACGCAAATCCCACCTATGTATATGTGCGTGGGAATGGAGAATTTCTATTGAAGAATGGGACTGTATTGTGTCTGACACCGGAAAATCCAATCGCTTTTTCTGCTGAAACCATTAAAAATATGGATAAGATGTTGATAAATAACGAAAAGGTAATGACCATTGAAAATCTGGCGTCTTTTCACAGGGTACATGATCAGGACACATTCTATATTTTCCTGAGCGGATATCACAATACGTTAAAGCAACACTTTATCATGCGGCTGGCACAGGAAAATCCCAAATTGAGATGGTATCATTTTGGCGATCTGGATCCGGACGGATATTATATTTTGGAACACCTAAAGCGAGGAACGGGAATGGCCTTCGAGCCGTTTCATATGGGAGTGGATGATTTGATAAAGTTTGAGGAGTACGGGAAAAAGTTGAGTGAAACAGATCGGAAGAAAGCGAATATTTTATTGAATTCAGGATTATATTACAGAGAACTTTCCTACATGATTGAAAAAAATGTGAAATTAGAACAAGAGATCATTGCATGGGAGTTGAATGAAAAAAATACGTTAATAAAGCTGAAATAGGAAATAACGCTTGATTCATTGTTGGAGGTAGATATTTCGAGTGTTGTAGATCGCTGAGTGATAGGTAGAGATTAGTCAAGGAAAATATAATAGTTGACAATAAAGGATCCCGGAAATGCAGTAAATCCCGGGATCTTTGTTGATTCGCGCCAGGGTTGCAGTTTTGAAGTTAGTATAAGCTGCCTTTGAGTGGAGGCAGCACGCATGATCATGGCGGAGAGCTGGCGTGGGCAGGGGCGGTGTAAATCACTACAGGATAGGCTTACAGGGAGCGGCGCGGGGTCATGTGTAAAAAAACGCGAAATAGAAGACGAGAGTATTCCGAGCAAAAGTCACCTCAGGTTTCGATTGACAAACAGTTGATTTAATTGAAATTCGGCAAATATTTAAAATGCCGAAATTAAATCAAATGAAATCGAGGTGGAAAAGATGGTGGATGCAGCAGTGCTTTCTGAAGATCTGAAGATTTTTTCCATGCGGGAACTTAAAAGGAAGGGCTTCTCACAGTATAAGGTAAGTAAGCTGGTCAGTGAAGGAAAGCTTATAAAACTGAATAAGAGTTATTACGAGAATACAGAGTATCGCGGAGAAGAATCTGACTTCTATTATATTGAGGCTTATGCTCCGAAAGGCGTGATCTGCCTGCTCAGTGCAGCAGTATATTATCATTTGACGACGTTCATCCCAGATGCAGTCGATGTTGCCCTTCCGAGGAAGGCTAAGATATCCACTATGCCGGACTGGCCACAGATGAATGTCCATCATTATACAGATGACAGACATGAGCTGGGAGTCACAACGGTCATGGAGGGTAAGAATGAATTCCGGATCTACGATATGGAAAAGACTGTCGTAGATATCGTGTTTTACAGGGAAAAGGTTGGGATAGAAGAGACAAAAGAAATCCTTGTGACCTATCTGCAGCGAAAAGATCGGAATCTGATTCGGCTCCTGAAATATGCAGAGCTGATGAAATGCGGGAAAGCGCTGAGACAATATCTGGAGGTACTCGTATGATAAGTGCAATTTCGGTAAAGGACAGATTGTCGGTGTCAGAATATGTGGAGAATTTTACTCTGAAAGGCGGTATATTCCTATATGCGCTCTTTGAAGGAGAATTTGCAAGAGCTACAAGAGATATCGACCTTCTGGCAGGAAATATGCCGAATAATGTGGGAAAAATGAAGAAGGTGTTTGAAAGCATATTCTCTGTCGAGTGTGATGATGCGCTTCGGTATGATCTGGATACTTTAGAGGTTGAGGAGATAACTGAGTTCAAGGATCGTGTAAAGGGCAGGGTTCTTTTTATTGAGAAATCTGCAGGGTTGGTGTAGAATAAAAGCGGCGAAAGATACAGAGAAACTAGGGTTGCCTCTACACCATTTGCCCGTAAATTTACATAGATTTATGAAGATTTACATGAAATCAGGGCAAAAACAAAAATCAAAGTAAAACGCCAAATCCCTTGAAAAATCAAGGTTTATAGGTTGATGAAGGAATATAAAACGATGATAAAAATACTTTTCGTCTGCCACGGCAACATCTGCCGTTCTCCCATGGCTGAATTTATCTTAAAAGACCTGGCCGCCTCCCGCGGCCTTTCCGATATGCTTAAGATTTCTTCGGCGGCCACCAGCCGGGAGGAGATCGGCAATCCGGTCTATCCGCCCGCGCGGCGGATTTTGCGCGAACACGGGTTGGATCCGTCCGGAAAGACCGCGCGCCAGATGACCCGGGCGGACTATGACGAATACGACTATCTGCTGGCGGCGGAGCAATATAACATCAGCGGTATGCTGCGCATCACGGGCGGGGATCCGCAGCACAAGATATTCCGGCTGCTGGATTTTACGGCGCGGCCCAGGGACATCGACGACCCCTGGTATACGGGAGATTTTACGACGGCCTGGAACGACATTGAAGAAGGATGCAAGGCGTTTCTGGCATATTTGGAAAAGGAGGGGCTCCTTTCATGAAGCTGTTATTTATCAGACACGGGGATCCGGATTACAAAACGGATTCCCTGACGGAAAAAGGGCACAGGGAAGCACAGTTTCTGGCGCGGCGGCTGGCGGAACTGGACGTGAAGGCCTGTTATGTTTCTCCGCTGGGCAGAGCCAGGGATACGGCGGCCTATACGTTCCGGGAGATGGAACGGAAAGGGAAGCCGATAAACGCAGTGGAGTGCAGCTGGCTGCGGGAGTTTGCGCCGCTCATCGACCGCCCCGATGCGCCGGGGAAAAAGCGGATTGCCTGGGACTGGCTGCCGCAGGACTGGCTGGCGGACAGCCGGTTCCTGGATCGGGAAAGGTGGTATGAACCCCGGGCGTTCTCGGAAGCCGGCGTGCGGGAGGAGTATGCGTGGGTGACTGACAGCTTTGACACGCTGCTGGCATCCCACGGCTATCACCGGGAAGGGGATCTGTATCTGGCGCAGGAGGCCAATAACGACACGCTCCTGTTTTTCTGCCATTTCGGTGTGACCTGCATCCTGCTGGGACATTTGATACATATTTCGCCCATGGCGCTCTGGCACGGTTTTTGTGCGGCACCCACTTCCGTAACCACGGTGATTACAGAGGAGAGACGGCGGGGGATCGCCTCTTTTCGCGTGAACGGATTCGGGGATATTTCCCATCTTAGCGCCAATGGGGAGCCGCCTGCTTTTGCGGCCCGGTTTTGCGAATGCTATGAAAACGAGGGGGAACGCCGTGACTAAATCGGGACGGACCGGGCATTGCCGATGGGCTGCCGCTCCTTCTGATTTTGAGAAAAGGATTGAAAAACCCAAAAAACGCGGTATACTATACTAAAGGATTGTTTGCAATCCGATGGATACGGTCTTTTGGAGTAGGAAACATGAACATCAATTCCATGCTGTTTCTCACCGCCTTTCTGCCGGTTGTTTTTCTTTTGGACAGGCTGTGTATTTCCCGCGGCGGGAAAGGGAATTTCAGGATAAAAAATCTTCTTCTGCTGCTGGCGAGCCTGGTATTTTATGCCTGGGGCGAACCGGTCTATATTCTGTTACTGCTTTTTTCCATTGTCATGAATTATGTGCTGGGGCGAATCCTGGGGCGCGCGGGGAAGGCGGCGCGGGTCTGGCTGGCGGTGGGCGTCTGTGCGAATCTGGCGCTCTTAGGCTATTATAAGTATTTCGATTTTCTCCTGCGTATTCTGAATCGTCTGTGCGGGCGGCAGATTTTTGAAATGCAGAATATTCCGCTGCCCATCGGGATTTCCTTTTTTTCTTTCGGCGCTGTGGCCTATCTGGTGGATCTGTACCGGGGGCTTTATCCGGCGGAGAAAAATTTCTTCGATCTGGCGTTGTATCTGTCTTTTTTCCCGAAGGTCTCCGTGGGCCCTATCGCGCGTTACCGCGACTTCGGCGCGCAGCTGAAAAACAGGGAGATCACGCTGGAGAAGACGGCGGAGGGAATCCGGCGTTTTTCCTATGGCCTTGGCAAAAAGGTGCTGATTGCAAATGTGCTGGGCAGCTTTGTGGATAAGGTTTACGGGCAGGACATCGGAAACGTGACGGGCGTTATGATCTGGTGCGCGGCGCTTTTCTATACCCTGCAGATTTATTATGATTTTTCGGGCTTTTCCGATATGGCGGTAGGGCTTTCCAAAATGTTTGGCTTTGAAATCTGTGAAAACTTCCGGTATCCCTATCTGTCCGGTTCTATACAGGAATTTTGGCGCCGGTGGCATATTTCCCTCTCTACTTGGTTCCGGGATTATCTTTATATTCCGCTGGGGGGCAACCGGAAGGGGAAGCTGCGCACGTATTTCAATCTGGGCATTGTTTTTCTGGCGACCGGGCTGTGGCACGGCGCGACCACCGCGTTTCTTGTCTGGGGTGCGATGCACGGCTTTTTTATGATTCTGGAGCGGCTGGGTCTGAAGCGGTTTTTGGACAGAACGAGAGTTTTCAAATATGTATACACAATGCTTATTGTGAATTTCGGCTGGGTGATTTTCCGGGTGGCGAATCTTGCTCCGGCGGCGGCCTACATAAGGCGGATGCTGACGCCCTGGCGATATACGCAGAGCACTTATGCGCTGCGGGAGCTGATGCAGAACCGCTGTATGGTCATGGCGGCAGCGGGCGTTTTGGGGATGGGTGTGCTGCAGGCGCTGATCAAGAGGTACTGTCCCGCCCTTCTGAAATGCCGGGGCGGTGTGCTGGAGATGCTTTACTGTATGTTTCTGGTTGCGGCGTCCATGCTGTTTTTGGTAAACGGTACGTATAATCCCGCCATTTATCTGAATTTCTAGCGGGAACGGAGAGTGGTTGCATGAAAAAAAAGATGGCGGCGGTATGGCTGGTCTGTTTTGCGCTGCTTCTGCTTTTGCCGGGAGCGGTCTGGGCGGCGGCAAAGGAACATTTTGTGACGGAAGCGACGGAAAATACGGTGCCGGCAGCACCTCCGGCGCTCACGCGGGAAACGTATCGGGATTTCCCGGCTTTGTTTGAAAATTATTATAACGGCAGCGTGCCCTTCAGAAGTCAGCTTATCACCTTTCACAGTCTGGTGGAGGTGAAGCTGTTTCGGGAAAAATCCGTCAATGACAAAGTGGTCATCGGAGATGAAAACTGGCTGTTTTACAGCGCGGAGAGCGACATCGACGATTATAAGGGGACAAACCTGTTCACGCAGGAGCGGCTGGCGCAGATCGCGGACAATCTGACCGTTTCGCAGGAGTATTTGAAACAGCGGGGCTGTGAGTTCGTGCTGTTTATTCCGCCCAACAAGGAATCCGTTTACGGGGACAAGCTGCTTCCTTCTTATTATAAGAAGGGGGAGCAAAGCCGGGCAGAGCAGTTGACAGAGTATCTGCGAGAAAACACGGATATCCGGGTGGTGTATCCGCTGGAGGAGATGCGGGCATACCGGGACAGGTATTCTCTTTACTGGCATTATGACACGCACTGGAACGCGGCAGGCGGCTACATCGGCGGCAGCGCCCTGCTGGCGGAGCTGGGGATAACAATGCCGCCGGCGGAGAAAATGACGTTTACGCCGGACGATTACTCCGGCTACGATCTGGCCCGGATGATGAACCTGCAGTCATATTATGAAAAGAAAATGCCGAAAGACATGAATTATATCGTAACGGGATATAATGGAAATAATCTGCAGGCGGTGCTGGTGGACGATGCCACGGCGCTGATTTACCATTCCGACGCGCCGGATGAAAGAAAGCTGTTTTTGGTGCGCGATTCCTTTGCGGGCGGCATGGCGGGCGTCCTGGCCAGCAATTTCCGCGATACCTATATGCCCCACTGGAACGGGTTTTTCAATCCCTCCCAGATTGAGGAGCAGGATCCGGACATATTTGTGCTGGAAGTGGTGGAGCGGCGGCTGGATTATCTGGATACCTTCCGTCTGGAAGGCTGAACGTCCGACAGGGAACGGGGAACCTTTCTCTGCGGCAGATTGAAGTTTGACGGGTGATGTATGGCAACACAGGAAAAACAGAACGATTCCTTTGTAAAACAGGCCGGCATTCTGGCGATGGCGGGGATTGTATGCAGGATCATCGGGCTTTTATACAGAAGCCCGCTGATGCATATTATCGGGGAAGCGGGAAACGGCTATTATACGCCCGCTTACCGGTATTATCAGATGATTTTGCTGATCGCCTCCTACAGCATTCCGGCGGCGATCTCCAAAGTGGTCTCCCAGCGTCTGGCTGTGCGGCAGTATCGGAACGCCCAGCGGATTTTTCATGTGGCGATTCTGTATGTGGTGGTGGTCGGCGGCGCGGCCAGTCTGTTCGCGTTCTTTGGCGCGGGTCTGCTGCTTCCGCAGCGGCCTGCCATGGTGCTGCGGATGCTGGCGCCCACTATCTTTTTTTCCGGCCTTCTGGGCGTGATGCGCGGTTATTTCCAGGCCAACCGGACGATGGTGCAGACCTCCGTATCCCAGGTGTTGGAGCAGATCATTCATGTGGCGGTCAGCCTGGGGGCGGCGTGGCTTTTGATGCGCGTATTTTCTGGATCCGATGAGCTGACGCGGGCGGCCTGGGGCGCGGTGGGAAGCGCCGCGGGCATCGGTGTCGGCGTACTGGCGGCGCTTTTGTTCATGCTGCTGGTTTACCGGATGAACAAAAAAATGATCCACCGGCGTATAGAGCGGGATCGGACGGAAAGACTGCTGGAGACGGGCCAGATCGTGCGGATCATTTTGTTCATGGTGACGCCGGTGCTGTTGAGTACGTTTGCCTACAATGCCAGTTCCTTGATCAATCAGACGCTCTATCTGCATCTGATGCAGGCCGTTCATGGGGCGGCCCAGGAGGAAGTACTGCGCATCAACGGCATTTACGATACGGAGGCGGTGGGGCTGTCCAATATTCCGGTGGCGCTGGCCTCCGCCATGGCGTCGGCAATACTTCCCAGTATTGCCGCGAGTTTTGAGACAAAGAATAGTAAGGAAGTCAACCGTAAGATCCAAACGGCGATCAAAACCATTATGTTTATCGCCATTCCCGCCGCGGTGGGGATGACCGTGTTGTCGCGGCCCATTGTCCGGCTTCTGTATAATACGGGGGATCGCAGCGTGGCCCTGGCCGGCTGGCTGCTGGCGGCGCTGGGCCCCAGCATCGTATTCTACTGTCTTTCCACGCTCAGCAATTCCATTCTGCAGGCGGTGGGAAAGGTGACCCGGCCAGTGACCAACGCGGTGATCGCGCTGGCGGTGCAGTCCGCTATCGCGGCGCTGCTTTTGATATATACGGACATGGGGATTTACAGTCTGGCGATCTCCGTAAATGTATATTCCCTCATGATGTGTATTTTAAACAGTATTTCGGTCAGACGGGCAACCGGTTACCGGCAGGAATACGCGCATACCTTTCTGATGCCGCTGTGGGCTTCCGTGCTCATGGGCATTGTGGCGGGCGCGCTGTATTATGGCGTCACCCGGCTGCTTCCCGCCGGGGCGCTGGGGAATCTGCTGGGTCTGGCGCTGGCCGTGCTGGCAGGGATGTTCGTCTATTTTGCCGCGGTCTTAAAATTCGGCGCCATGTCAGGATCGGAACTTCTGGCCATGCCGGGCGGGCGCATTCTTGTGAAATTTGCGGTGAAGCTGCGGCTGATAAAGGCCTGAAAGGGTCAAAAACGGCGGAAAACAGACAAAAAGATGAAAAGGTCTGGATTTTTGCGGCGCAGAGGAGTACAATAGATTGGTAAATTTTTGGGAAAAGATAGGTTCGGGAGAGTAAGAATGAAAAAATTCGGATTATTTTGTCTTGCCCTTTTCGCTTCCGTCGGTTTGGCGGCGTGCGGCGGAGACCGGGGCGGGGCTTTGATTGAGAGCATAGAGGAAGAAAGCAGCACGCAGAAACAGGAGAGCGTGCAGGCGACGGAGAGCACGGCAGAGGAAACGGAAACCGGAAAGGAACAGGTTCCGGTCAGCTATCTGACGGGGCTGGAGTGCTCTGAGCAGGAAAGGCAGATGCGGCCCATGGCGGTCATGCTCAACAACATTAAGGCCGGCTGCCCACAGGCGGGGATCGCGCAGGCTTCCGTGATTTATGAAGCGCCCATGGAAAAGGCGGATGTGACCCGTCTTATGCCGTTGTTTGAAAACTGGAAGGATTTGGAATATCTGGGATATATCCGCAGCAGCCGGGATTATTTCGTCTACTGCGCGCTGGAGTTTGACGCGCTCTACACGCATTTTGGACAGGCTACCCCCTATGTGGGCGCCATGCTCAACAGCGATCAGGTGGACAATATCAGCGGCGCGGTGGCCGGTATCGATCACCCGGCTCCTAACGATACCTTTTTGCGCTCCGGCGACAGGAAAGCCCCCCACAACGTCTATACCACAGGAGAGGTGCTGCTGAAGGCGGCGGAGAAATTCGGGTACGATCTGACGTATCACGATACCCACAAGGAAAAGTTTACCTTTGCGCCGCTGGGAGAGCAGGCGGATCATGACGGCGCGCCTGCCGCGACGCTTCTGTATCCCGGCGGAAAAGAGAAAAATATCGCCAACGGCTATTCCCATGTGCAGGCGTATTTTGCATACAACGAGCAGGATGGGAAATATTACCGGTATCAGTACGGCGCGGAGCATATCGACGAGCTGACCGGCGAGCAGCTTGCCGTGGACAATGTGATTTTCCAGTATTGTCACGGTGAGTTCCGGGACGAAAACGGGTATATGTCCTTTTTGTGCCACGGCGGCTGGGAAGAAGGCGTGGATTACGGCGACGAATACAAGGCGCAGGTTTTCACGGGCGGAAAGATGATAGAGGGCACCTGGTCACGTTACGCGGACACCGATCCAGCCCTGTATGTGGATCGGGACGGCAATCCCATTGAGCTCAACCGCGGGAAGACCTGGATCTGCCTGATCTGGGACGAGCATGCGCAGGACGTGGTGATCGAATAACCCGTTTGTGTGGAATTTACCAAAGAGAAAAAAGAGGTGTGCGGCATGAGACAGATTTGGAACAGTTTCCGGCTGGCGTTTTCGATGTACTCTGTTTTTCCTGTTGGACAGGCGAAGCGGGATAAGGAAAATATGAAGTATATTCTGATTTTTGTCCCGCTGGTAGGCGCGATCATCGGGATCCTGATCCGGGAATGGATGGTGTTTTCCCCTTATCTGCTCAGTAACAATTTCCTGGGGGCCGTGGTCTGTGTCATGCTTCCCATTTTTCTGTCCGGCGGCGCTTTCCTGGACGGGTTTTTCCGCACGGTGGACGCGCTCTGCTCCCATCAGCCGCGGGAGGGCAAGCTGGAGATTCTGCGGGATTCCCACAGCGGCTATTTCGCCATCATCATCTGTGTCTGTTATTTCTTTATTATCGTAGGGCTCTGGAGTGAAATGCCCCTGGCCAGCTGGGAAGTGCTGGCCCATGGTTTCGTCCTTTCCCGGGCGCTGTACGGGCTTTCCATTGTCTGCTTTAAGCATACGCAGGAAAGTAAGTGCTCCTTTTATGTGGGCAGCCGGAAGGATCGGATCATCGTGGCGGCGTTTATGGTGTTCTATATTGTCCTCAGCGGCGTGGGCATGATGCGCCTGGATTTTCAGGTGGCGGTCTGCTGCCTGGTGGGGGCGCTGCTGGCGTTCCTTTATTACTGCTATGTGGCCTTTCGGCATTTTGGCGGCATTACGGAAGACATCGCCAGCTTTTTCGTGCAGGTGTGCGAGATCATGATGCCCTTTGTGGTGCTGCTGGCAAATCTGCTGACCAGCATCGACTTTGCAAGCATAAAATACTGATTCAGAAAAATAAAACGACTTACATGCAAGTCCTCCTTTATCACAGCTTTTTCACAATTAAAACATTTTTTGAACAAAATTGTGTTTTAGACTGAAGAAAAAGCAAAAAAGGAGGACTTTGTCTTATGTTATATGAAGAAGATTTGAGAAATCAGCAGCAGGAAAGTGCAGAGGAGAGAAAAGAAACAGACGTCCGGGAAACGAAGGCGCGTTCCGGGAAGAAGAAAGGGATCGGAAAACGGATCCTGGCCATTACGCTCAGCGCGGCGCTGTTTGGAACCGTGACGGCCGCAGCGTTCCAGGGCGTAACTTACGCGGCGAAAAAACTGCAGGGGCAGGAAGATACGACGGCGGCCAAACTGCAAATTGCGGACGCAGATTCCCAGCCGGACGCAGACGCCCGGACCGGCGCGGCGGATGGCACGGCGGATGCCGCGGCGGACACCGCGGCAGACGCCGCTGCCCATACGAAGCTGGATACCGCTTCGGTGCAGGAGAACAATGCAAACAACAGCCAGTCGCTGGATGTCAGCGGCGTGGCGGCGGCCGTTATGCCGGCCATGGTTTCCATCACCAATGTTTCCGTGCAGGAGGTACGGGATTATCTGAGTATGTTCGGTATGGGACAGAGTTATACCCGGGAAGTGCAGAGCAGCGGATCCGGCATTCTCATCGGGCAGAATGACACGGAGCTGCTGGTGGTGACCAACAATCACGTAGTAGAGGGGGCGGAAACGCTTTCGGTGTGCTTTGTGGACAACAGCGTGGCGGACGCCAGTATCAAAGGGACGGACGAAGACAACGACCTGGCGGTGATCGCCGTGAAGCTGGAGGATATCCCGGCGGAGACGATGGAACAGATTAAGCTGGCGCAGATCGGAAATTCGGAGGATCTGGTGGTAGGACAGCAGGTGGTGGCCATCGGGAACGCCCTGGGGTACGGACAGTCAGTTACTACGGGCATCATCAGCGCGCTGAACCGGCAGATCGATACCACGGACGCGGCTCTGATCCAGACGGACGCGGCCATCAACCCCGGCAACAGCGGCGGCGCGCTTCTGAACATGGACGGCGAAGTGATCGGCATCAATTCCGCAAAATTTGCATCCACGCAGGTAGAGGGAATGGGATATGCGATTTCCATTACCGCGGTGGCGCCCATCATTGAAAATCTGATGAACCGGGTAACGCGGGAAAAGGTGCCCGAAAAGCAGGCTTCCTGGCTGGGCATCACCGGACGGAACGTGACGGAGGATGTGGAAGAAGCATACGGGATCCCGGTGGGCGTCTATGTGGTCGAGGTGGAGGACAACACCTGCGCGCAGCAGGCCGGTCTGCAGGAGGGCAGCGTCATCACTTCCTTTGACGGGCAGACGGTAAAGTCCATTGAGGAACTGAAAGAACTGCTTACCTATTATGCGGCCGGGGAAACCGTGGAGTTGACCGTGATGGAACCGGACGGCGGCAGCTATACAGAGAAGACGCTGACGGTTACGCTGGGCTCCTATGCTTCCTATCAGGCGCTGCAGTCCTGGGAAGATGAGGTAGGGCAGGAGACGCAGGAGGATGCCCCGGAGCATATCTTCCGCTTTAACTAAAAAGAAAAAGAAATTTTGTTCAAAAGGTCTCTGGCCGTGAACTCTTTCATGGCCAAAGACCTTTTTGCATCCCCGGGCTTTGAAAACGTTTCCGGCGGGCGGAGGATCCGGAAAAAAGATTGCAAGAAAAAACAGGGTGATGTAAAATGACAGGGAAGGAAAACCGGGCGGTGTCCGGTCTTTGGAGGAGGAAACTGCGATGATCGTACAACAATATAAGGAAATGCTGGGTGCAAAATCCGTGATCCGCACGCTGTCGGAGGCCGCGGCGGTGCGCGCCAAAGAGATCGGGCCCGAAAATGTGTTTGATTACAGCCTGGGCAATCCGTCGGTGCCTGCGCCGCCCTGTTTGAAAGAGGCGCTGCTGTCCCTGCTGGAAAACCAGGATCCCATGAGCCTGCACGGCTACAGCCCCACGCTGGGCATTCCTTCCGTGAAGGAAGCCATTGCCGAATCTTTGAATGAACGGTTTGATATGCACTATGGCCCGGAACATATTTTCCCGGTTTCCGCGGCGGCGGCCGCCATCGCGCACGCGCTGCGCGCGGTATCGGAGCCGGGGGACGAAGTGCTGACATTCGCGCCGTTCTTCCCGGAGTATCATCCCTATGTGGATCTGACGGGGGCGGTTCTAAAGGTGGTGCCTGCGGATACCGCGGCCTTTCAGATCAATTTCGAGGCGTTTTCCCGGATGCTGAATGAAAAGACGGCGGCCGTGCTCATCAATACGCCCAACAATCCTTCCGGTGCGGTGTATTCGGAAGAAACGCTGACAAAGCTGGCAGATATTCTGTCCGCCCGTCAAAAGGAGTACGGACACGATATTTTCCTGATTTCGGATGAACCGTATCGGGAAATCGTCTTTGATGGAAAAAAACAGCCGTATGTGTCCAAATTTTACGCGAATACGATTTCCTGCTATTCTTTCTCCAAGTCGCTGTCCCTGCCGGGGGAGCGGATTGGATATCTGGCCGTGAACCCGGCCTGTCCGGACGCGGCGACGATTGTGAATATGTGCGGGCAGATTTCCCGCGGAATCGGGCACAACTGTCCCACGTCCCTGATGCAGCTGGCGGTGGCAAAGGTGCTGGATCAGACGGCGGATTTCTCCATATATGAGAAAAACCGGAATCTGATCTATGACTGCCTGACGGACATCGGATTTGAGGTGGTAAAGCCCGCGGGAACCTTTTATATTTTCCCCAAGGCGCTGGAGGAGGACGCGGTTGCCTTCTGTCAGAAGGCGCTGGCCTATGATCTGGTGCTGGTGCCTGCGGACACCTTTGGCTGTCCCGGGTATTTCCGCATGGCCTACTGTGTGGCGACGGAAAAGGTGGAACGCTCCCTGCCCGTTTTCAGGCGGTTTGCCAGGGAGGTCTACGGAAAGTAAGGAAGCATCATGACCGGAAAGGCAGGGACATAGAATGTTATATCAGGCGGGGCTGGTGCTGGAGGGCGGCGGCATGAAGGGCGTCTATACCTCCGGCGTGCTGGATTTTTTCATGGATAAAGGGATTTCGTTTGCCAAGTGCTACGGCGTTTCCGCGGGCGCCTGTACGCTGTGCAGTTATCTTTCCGGACAGCGGGGGAGAGGTTACGACATTACCGTGGATTATCTGGAGGATAAAAATTACTGCAGTTTTTACAGCCTTATCACCACGGGCGACCTGTTCAATGTGGAAATGTGTTATCACACGATTCCGGATGTCTTAAACCCGTTCGATTATGAGGCGTTTCAAAAAAATCCCGCCAGGGGCTATGCGGTGGTGACCAATATCCAAACGGGCCTGGCGGAGTATATGCCGATGCGGGATCTGAGCCGGGATATCGAGGCCGTGCGGGCTTCCGCGTCGCTGCCGCTGGTGTCCCGGAACGTGCCCATCGGGGACGGTCTGTACCTGGACGGCGGGCTTGCGGATTCCATTCCGCTTTTGCATTCCGTTACGGACGGCAACCGGAAAAATGTGGTGATTATGACCAAGGAGGAAGGATACCGCAGGAAACCCGCCGGGAGCGGCCAGCTGGCCCTGCTGCGGATACGGTATGCCAAATATCCCAAGGTCTATGAGCTGATGAAAAACCGGCACATCGCGTACAACCGCACGCTGGATTATCTGGAGGAGCAGGTGAAAAACGGAAACGCTTTCCTCATCCGGCCGCAGCACAAAAGCGATGTGGGACGGATTGAAAAGGACAAGGGAAAGCTGCGTTCCCTTTATGAGGAAGGTTACGCGGAAGCCGCCGCGTGTTATGACAGGCTGATGGCCTATCTGGAAAAATAGGATCGCTCTGATTCTGGGACGGGGAGAAGGAAAAAATGGGTATGGATGTTTTAAAGGCAATCTTGTTCGGCGTGGTGGAAGGCATAACGGAGTGGCTTCCCATCAGCAGCACCGGCCATATGATCCTGTTGGATGAGTTTGTGCATATGAACGTCTCCCAGGAGTTCTGGGATATGTTTTTGGTGGTGATCCAGCTGGGTGCCATTCTGGCGGTGGTGGTTCTCTACTGGAATAAAATTTTTCCCTTTGATTTTTCCGGCGGCGCCAAAGGGGTGATCCGACGGGATGTTTTCACGCTCTGGTTCAAAATTCTCGTGTCCTGTATCCCCGCGGCCGTGGTGGGTCTTTTGTTCGATGAAATTCTGGAAAAATATCTTTACAACGCTGTGACGGTGGCAATCATGCTGATTCTGTTCGGCGTCGGATTTTTGCTTGTGGAAAATCTGAACCGGGGGAAGAAGGCCAGGGTGCGCCGGCTGGATAAACTCAGCTATAAGGACGCGCTGATCATCGGCCTGTTCCAGCTTATCGCCGCCGTTTTTCCCGGCACGTCCCGCTCCGGCGCCACGATTCTGGGCGGGCTGCTGATCGGCGTATCCCGTACTGTGGCGGCGGAATTTACGTTTTTTTTGGCGATTCCCGTGATGCTGGGGGCGAGTCTGCTGAAGCTGCTGCGTTTCGGCTTTTCTTTTACCGGAACCGAACTGCTGCTTCTGCTGGTTGGGATGCTGACAGCCTTTGCCGTTTCGATGGCGGTGATCCGGTTTTTGATGGGCTATATCAAAAAGCATGATTTCAAGGTGTTCGGCTGGTACCGCATCGCGCTGGGCCTGTTGGTGCTTTTGTACTTTATTTTTCTGGCTGGCTGAAAACGGCTGCATATTCCTGCCGGATCGTCGCAAAATACAGAAAAGGGCCGGTTTGTCCTTTTGAAACGGCCCGGAAAAAACTGTATTTTGAGGAGGAAACGGTATGGACAAAAAGACGGCGAATAAACCGCTGGGCTCCGGGACGCTGGAGGAGATTCTCATGGCGGAAAAGAAAACCTGCGGCCGGAAACAGGAAAGAAAAGGAGAACCTTCGGAGAAGGTCACGCTGCAGTTCGGGGGAAAGGATTACCCCACGGACGCGCTGCTGCAGAGCGCCCGCGATATCTGGCAGTACGATCTGAGAAAGAGCCCGGAGGAAATCCGGACGGTGGAACTGTATGTGAAGCCGGAAGAAAACAGGGCGTATTATGTGATCAACGGAGATACGTCCGGGAAATTTTCCCTTTAAACAGATGCAGAAGAACGCACGGATGCTCCACAGAACGGACGCCCGTGCGTTCTTTTATACTTTTTTCACAGTTTCTTCATAAGTATTTTTGGAAAATAGGTTGACAATAGGGAGGGATAGTGGTATTTTAGCATCAGAAGGTATTAGCACTCAAAGCTAACGAGTGCTAATAAAGGAAGGGCGGGAGGGAGCATGGAGCTGGATGAGAGAAAACAGAAGATTCTGAAAGCCGTCATCCGCAATTACCTGGAAACCGGCGAGCCGGTGGGCAGCAGGACGATATCCAAATATACCGACCTGAATTTAAGTTCCGCTACCATCCGCAATGAAATGTCCGATCTGGAGGAAATGGGCTATATCATACAGCCCCATACTTCGGCGGGCAGGATCCCTTCCGATAAAGGATACCGTTTTTATGTGGATACGATGCTGGAGGAGAAGGAGCGGGAGGTTGAGGAGCTCAAGGGGCTGATCAGCGAGAAGGACGAGAAGATGGACACCATGCTCAAGCGGGTGGCCAAAGTGCTGGCGGCGAATACCAACTATGCCGCCATGGTGACAACTCCCCAGTACCGGGGCAACAAGCTGAAGTTCATCCAGCTTTCCCGCGTGGACGCCGGTCAGATTCTGGCGGTCATTGTGGTGGAGGGCAACGTCATCAAGAACTCTATCCTGAATGTGGATAAGGTTCTGGACGATGAGACGATACTGAAGCTGAATATCCTGCTGAACACCCATTTAAACGGGCTGTCCATCGATGAGATCAATCTGGCCATGATCGCGGAGATGAAGCAGCAGGCCGGTATTCACAGCGCCATTGTCAGCGAAGTGATCGACGCGGTGGCGGAGGCGATCCGGTCGGACGACGATTTGAAGATTTACACCAGCGGCACGCGGAATATTCTGCGGTATCCGGAACTGACGGACAACCGGGAGAAGGCCAGCGAGCTGATCAATCTCTTTGAGGAGGAGCACGCGCTCAATGATCTGGTGCAGGAGACGCTGACGGACGAGAAGGGGACGGGCATCCAGGTGTATATCGGCAGCGAAACGCCCGTGCAGTCCATGAAGGACTGCAGCGTGGTCACGGCCACTTACGAGCTGGGCGGCGGACTGCGGGGAACCGTCGGCATCATCGGTCCCAAGCGGATGGATTACGATAAGGTTATCAATACCTTAAAGACGCTGATGAACCAGTTGGATGCGATTTACCGGAAATAGGTTTGGGAAAACGGCGTCCGGCCCGAAACGGCGGGCCCCGGGAAAGGATGTGGCTGATTTGGCAGAGGAAAAGAAACAGGAAGAAAGAAAGACCGCAGCGCAGCAGGAGGAGGCTCCGAAGGACGAAGCGGCGCAGGAGACGGTGCAGGAAGCAGAAAAGTCCGACGGAGCGTGTGAGACGGAAGAATCCGGCGCAGCGCAGGAGGCGGACGGAGACGACGGTGTGACGCAGACATGCGGCGAGACCGGAGATGCGGACGAAAAAGCAGCGGACGCGCAGGAAGAAGACGGAGAACCGGAGACGGATGAGGGCGGGGAAGCCAAGGAGAAAAAAGGGTTCTTTTCCCGGAAGAAGGAAAAAAAGGAAGACGCTTTCAAAGGTCAGCTTTCGGAACTGCAGGATAAGCTGATGCGGCAGATGGCGGAATTTGAAAATTTCCGCCGGCGCACGGAGAAGGAAAAGGCTTCCATGTACGAAATCGGCGCCAAGAGCGTGATCGAGAAGATCCTTCCGGTGGTGGACAATTTTGAGCGGGGCCTGGCTACGGTGCCCGAGGAAAGCCAGGGAGAACCCTTTGTGGAGGGCATGAATAAGATTTACCGGCAGCTCATGACGGAGCTTTCCAATCTGGGCGTCACGCCCATCGAAGCGGTGGGCAAGGAGTTCAATCCGGAACTGCACAACGCGGTGATGCAGGTGGAGGACAGCGAGCTGGAATCCGGAACAATCGCCCAGGAGCTGCAGAAGGGCTACCTGTACCGGGACAGCGTGGTGCGGCACAGCATGGTGGCCGTGGTGCAGTAGGGGCGATAGCGGATCAAAAGGCTGTAAATGCGGCGGCGCATAAGCGCGAAGGCATTTTATCATAGGACATAAACCAAATTCAGATAGCCAATGGGCAGGAGGAGAAAAAGATGAGCAAGATTATCGGGATTGACCTTGGAACAACAAACAGCTGTGTGGCGGTTATGGAGGGCGGCAAGCCCACTGTCATCGCGAACGCAGAGGGCGCCAGGACTACGCCTTCCGTCGTGGCTTTCTCCAAAAACGGGGAAAGGCTGATCGGCGAACCGGCGAAGCGTCAGGCCGTGACCAACGCGGAAAAGACCATTTCGTCCATCAAGAGACATATGGGCACGGATTACAAAGTGGACATCGACGGCAAGAAATATTCCCCTCAGGAAATTTCCGCCATGATCCTGCAGAAGCTGAAGGCGGACGCGGAGAATTATCTGGGCGAGAAGGTTTCCGACGCGGTGATCACAGTTCCCGCATACTTCAACGACGCGCAGCGTCAAGCGACCAAGGACGCGGGGAAAATCGCGGGCCTGGAGGTAAAGCGTATCATCAACGAGCCCACGGCGGCGGCGCTGGCCTACGGGCTTGACAATGAAAAAGAACAGAAGATCATGGTGTATGACCTGGGCGGCGGCACCTTCGATGTTTCCATCATCGAGATTGGCGACGGCGTAATCGAGGTTCTGGCCACCAATGGCGATACGCATCTGGGCGGCGACGACTTCGACAACAAGATCATCAACTGGATGGTTTCCGAGTTTAAGGCGCAGCAGGGCGTGGATCTTTCCAATGACAAGATGGCCATGCAGAGACTGAAGGAAGCGGCGGAGAAGGCCAAAAAGGAACTGTCCTCCGCTGTCACCACGAACATCAACCTTCCTTTCATCAGCATGAATGCCAGCGGCCCGCTGCATTTCGATATGAATCTGACCCGGGCGAAGTTCGACGAGCTGACCAGCGATCTGGTAGAGCGGACGGCCATTCCGGTGCAGAACGCACTGCGCGACGCGGGCGTGACGGCCGCCGAGCTGGGGAAGGTTCTGCTGGTAGGCGGATCCACCCGTATTCCTGCGGTACAGGATAAGGTGAAACAGCTCACCGGCCATGAACCCAGCAAGACGCTGAATCCTGACGAGTGTGTGGCGCTGGGCGCTTCCGTGCAGGGCGGCAAGCTGGCGGGCGACGCCGGCGCAGGGGATATCCTGCTTCTGGACGTGACGCCGCTGTCCCTCTCCATCGAGACCATGGGCGGCATTGCGACCAGGCTGATTGAAAGAAATACCACCATCCCGACCAAAAAGAGCCAGGTGTTCTCCACCGCGGCGGACAATCAGACGGCGGTGGACATCAATGTCCTGCAGGGCGAGCGGCAGTTTGCAAAGGACAACAAGTCCCTGGGCCAGTTCCGGCTGGACGGCATTCCGCCCGCAATGCGCGGCGTACCGCAGATCGAGGTGACCTTCGATATCGACGCCAACGGCATTGTGAACGTATCCGCAAAGGATCTGGGCACGGGCAAGGAGCAGCACATCACCATTACGGCGGGTTCCAATATGTCCGACGCGGAGATTGACAAGGCGGTGCGCGAGGCGGCTGAGTTTGAGGCACAGGATAAGAAGAAGAAAGAGGCCATTGATACCAGAAACAGCGCGGATTCCTTCGTCTTCCAGACGGAGAAGGCCCTAAAGGATGTGGGCGACAAGATCGACGCGTCCTCCAAGGCCGGTGTGGAAGCGGATCTGAATGCGTTAAAGTCGCTGCTGGATTCTACCAAGGATCAGGAGCTTACCGACAGCCAGGTGGCGGATATCAAGGCGGCGCAGGAGAAGCTGATGCAGTCCGCGCAGGCGCTGTTCGCAAAGGTGTATGAGCAGACGCAGGGCGCTGCCGGTCAGGCGGGCCCCGATATGGGAAGCGCCGGGGATGCGGGCAGCAGCGCCGGCGGAAATCCGAACGACGATATTATTGACGGAGACTTCCGCGAGGTATAAAATAAGTGAAGTGTACCGGCGAAGGGGGCCAAGCAATTGGCCCCCAGTCGTGCGCATTGCTTAAAGGAGTAAGAAGATGGCAGAACAGAAAAGAGATTATTACGAGGTTCTCGGCGTGGATAAAAACGCCGACGACGCGGCTTTGAAAAAAGCATACAGGGTGCTGGCAAAGAAATATCACCCCGACATGAATCCGGGAGACGCGGAAGCGGAAAAGAAATTTAAGGAGGCCTCGGAGGCCTATGCGGTGCTCAGCGATCCGGAGAAAAGACGCCAGTACGATCAGTTCGGCCATGCAGCATTCGACGGCGGCGCGGGGGGAGCCGGCGGATTTGGCGGGTTCGATTTCAATACTGCCGATTTTGGCGATATTTTCGGCGACATCTTCGGGGATCTTTTCGGAGGCAGGAGCCGCAGCGGCGGCAGGAGCGGCCCGACAAAGGGGGCGAATCTGCGCACCAGCGTCAGGGTGACCTTCGAGGAAGCGGTATTCGGTACGGAGAAGGAGATCGAGCTGACGGTCAAGGAGGAATGTAAGAACTGCCGGGGAACCGGCGCGAAGCCGGGAACCAGCCCGGAGACCTGCCCCAAATGCGGCGGCAAGGGCCAGGTGGTATTCACTCAGCAGTCCTTCTTTGGAACGGTGCGGAATGTGCAGACCTGTCCGGACTGCGGCGGCAGCGGTAAAATCATTCGGGAGAAGTGTCCCGATTGCCGCGGGACGGGTTATGTACCCATGAAAAAGCGTTTTGCGGTGACCATTCCGGCGGGCATTGACAACGGACAGTGCAAGCGTCTGGCCGGGCAGGGCGAGCCGGGGACCAACGGCGGGCCCAGAGGAGATGTGCTGGTGGAGGTGATCGTAGGCAGCCATCCCATCTTCCAGCGGCAGGACGTCAATATCTATTCCACGGTGCCGGTTTCCTTTGCGGTGGCGGCGCTGGGCGGTGAAGTGGTGATCGACACGGTGGACGGGAAGGTGGTCTACGATGTGAAAGCGGGCACCCAGACGGATACGAGAGTGCGGCTGAAAGGCAAGGGCGTGCCTTCCCTGCGCAATCCCGAGGTGCGCGGCGATCATTACGTTACTTTGGTGGTACAGACGCCGGAACGGCTCTCCTTTGAAGCAAAGGAGCTGCTGCGTAAGTTCGACGAGGCCACCGGGGACAGCCTGCACGCGGCGGAACGGGTGGATCAGGCGGATACCCCCAAAGAAAAGAAACGGCGCGGCTTCTTTAAATAAAGGAAAACAAAGGGAAACGACAGCGCTTCCCGTACCGGATGGAGAACGGCTCCGGGATTGGAGCCGGGGACGGTGCGGGGGGCGTTTTTTGATCGGAAAATTTTGCCCCCAAAAGACCGGAAGATACGTCCGGAAAAACAAATTGCGGGAAAATAAGGTTGACATTGGGCGCGCAATGAGGCACTTTTATAGTAGAGGCGGCGGACAGGACAAGGAAGGGAGGACATATCGATGCAGCTATATGTGAACGCAAAGGCCGGACGCGACGGGAACGGGACGAAGGAGGCTCCCTTCAAGTGTATCCGCCAGGCGGCGCAGACGGCGCAGGCCGGAGACGAGGTATTGGTATATCCGGGGATTTACCGGGAATATGTGGACCCCGTTCATGCGGGACGGGAAGACGCGCGGATCGTCTACCGGAGCGTGGAGCCGCTGGCGGCGGTGATCACCGGAGCGGAGGAACTGAACGGCTGGACGCCGTATCGGGGGACAACCTGGACCGCCAGTGTGGACAATCATATTTTCGGGGGATATAATCCCTATACCACATTCGTATACGGCGACTGGTATTTTGCCGGGAAAACCAAACATACGGGAGCGGTTTATTTAAACGACCGGATGCTCTACGAGGCGGGCAGTCTGGAAGAATGTATGGCGGGCGAAGTGTATGCGTGCTCCTGGGAGCCGGAGGCGTCCCGGCTGAAATGGTACAGCGAGCAAAAGGACGGGCGCACCGTGTTCTACGCCAATTTCCAGGGGGCCGATCCCAATCGGGAGCGGGTGGAGATCAATGTGCGCCGGGAGTGCTTTATGCCTTCCAAAACGGGGGTGGGCTATCTCACCGTGAGCGGGTTTACCATCACCAAGGCCGCCACTACCTGGGCGCCTCCTGCGGCTTTTCAGGACTGTATGATCGGGCCTCACTGGTCGAAGGGCTGGATCATCGAGGACTGTGAGATTTCCAACAGCAAGTGCGCCGGGATTGGCCTGGGGAAGTATCTGGATCCGGACAACGAGCATTATTTTACCTATCGGCACGTCAAAAGCCCCACTCAGATGGAGCGGGACGCGGTATGCCGGGGACAGTACCACGGCTGGCTGAAGGAAAAGGTGGGGAGCCATATCATCCGCCGCAACCACATCCACCACTGTGAACAGGGCGGCATCATCGGGCGCATGGGCGGCGTTTTTTCGATCCTTGAGGACAATCATATCCATCACATCAACAATATGATGGAGCTGGGCGGCGCGGAGATCGCCGGCATCAAGATGCACGCGGCCATCGACGTGATCATGCGCCGGAATCATATCCACCACTGCACCATGGGTATCTGGACGGACTGGGAGGCCCAGGGAACCCGCATAACGCAGAATTTGCTGCATGATAATCAACGGCCGGCTTTTGCCGCGCCTTTAAAGGGCGGAATGATGAGCCAGGATATTTTCGTGGAGGTGGGACACGGGCCGACCCTGATAGACCACAATCTGCTGCTTTCGGAAGTCTCGCTGCGGATGGCGACCCAGGGCGTGGCCATGGTACATAATCTGATCTGCGGTGCCTTTACCTGTGTGGGCGGAGGGACGGGCCCGCGCTATACGCCCTATCATATTCCTCACCGGACGGAGGTCATGGGGTTCATGACGATCCTGCATGGGGATGATCGGTTTTATAACAATATTTTTGTGCAGCGCTGGCCGAAGGAAGCGGTGGATGTACGCAGCGACAGCCGGGATGAAGTTCATACGGAGAACCGCGAAGTCGGGACGCATGTGATGGACGGGTATCTGACCTATGAGGAGTGGATTTCCCACTTCGATCTGGAAAACGATACGCCGGACATGGCGGGACTGGAGCCCTGGCATGCCCATTCCCTTCCGGTATGGGCGGATGGCAACGTTTACCTGGCGGGCGCGCAGGGCTGGAACAAAGAGACGCACAGCCTGACGGATACCGGAAAGGTACGGATCGAACTGGAGGAAAGGGACGGACATACGGTGTTGAAAACCGATCTCTATGATCGGATAGGGGATTTTGAGACAGCGCTCATTTCTTCGGATACGCTGGGCAGGGCCTTCGAGCCGGAGGAACGCTACGAGAATCCGGACGGCACGGAGATTGTCTTTGATACGGATTATCTGGGGAACCACCGGGGCATACGGATACTGCCGGGGCCGTTTATGCAGGCGGTCAGGGAACAGGAGGTTTGAGACGGATGTTCCTTTCGGCACTGAAAAAAACGCTGCCTGTAATGGGCACCTATGTCACGCTGGGGATCGGGTTCGGGATGCTGCTGGAAAAAAACGGATTCGGCACAGGCTGGGCGCTTGCCATGAGCGTTTTCATCTATGCGGGGGCGATGCAGTATGTGGCGGCGGGTCTGTTGGCGCTGGACGTATCTTTGCTGACCGCCGCCTTTCTCACTTTCACCGTGAATGTGAGACACTTTTTTTACGGGATCTCCATGATCGGGCGATACCGGGAGTGCGGGAAGGCAAAGCCGTACCTGTATTTTGCGCTGACGGACGAAACGTATTCCCTGGTCTGCACGGACGATGTGCCAAAGGGCGTGGATCGGAAGCGGTATTATCTTCTTTTGTCCGCGCTGGATCAGCTCTACTGGATCTGTGGATGCGTGGCGGGATCGCTTTTGGGTTCGGCCCGCGCCTTTGATTCTACAGGCATTGAATTTTCCATGACGGCGCTGTTTGTGATCGTCTTTCTGGAACAATGGATCGGCAGAAAGGATCACGGCCCGGCCCTGATGGGGCTGGGGATTTCCGCACTGTGTCTGCTGCTTTTTGGCGGGGATACTTTTCTTATTCCCACCATGATTTTTACGGCCGCCGGTCTGACGTTGTACCGAAAGAGGGCCCAAAGAGAGGAGGCGCGGTAAATGGAGTCGTTCCATTCTGTGCTGCTGGTGGCTGTTATCGCGCTGGTGACGGCAGCGATCCGTCTTTTGCCCCTGCTTTTGTTCGGGCGAAAAGGGGAGACTTCCGCTTTTATTTCCTATCTGGGAGATACGCTGCCCTATGCGATCATCGGTATGCTGGTGGTATATTGTTTAAAGGACGTATCCTTTCTGGAGCGTCCCTATGGAATACCGGAAATGGGCTGTATCGCGCTGGTGGTCGTCCTGCATCTGTGGAAGCGCAATACACTGCTGAGCATTTTGGGCGGGACGGTGCTGTATATGGTGCTGATGCAGCATCCCGGTCTGTTTTGAAGATTCGGTCTTCTTTAAAAGGACAGGCGCACGGATACGGAGGGAGAAAAACAGGATGAAATGGAAGAAGTTTCAGATAAAGACGGTCACGCAGGCGGAAGATATTCTCATCAGCGCGCTCTATGACATCGGTCTGGAGGGCGCCCAGATCGAGGATAAGGTGCCTCTGACGGCGCTGGAAAAGGAGCAGATGTTTGTGGACATCCTGCCGGAGGGCCCGGCGGATGACGGCGTGGCCTATCTGAGTTTTTTCGTGGAGGAAGACGGGGACGGACGCCTGCTTCTTCAGGGAGAAACCGTGACGGAAGAACAGGTTCTGAAACGGGTGCGGGCGGAACTGGAGCAGCTGCGCGCATTCTGCGAGATCGGAGAAGGCAGCATCGCGGTGGACGAGACGGAGGATATCGACTGGATCAACAACTGGAAGCAGTATTTCCACCAGTTTTATATCGATGATCTGCTGGTCATCCCCTCCTGGGAGGAGGTAAAGCCGGAGGATGCAGGGAAACAGGTGCTGCACATCGATCCGGGGACGGCCTTCGGTACGGGCATGCACGAAACCACCCAGCTTTGCATCCGGCAGCTGAAAAAATATATTACGCCGCAGACGGAGCTTTTGGATGTGGGGACAGGGAGCGGGATTCTGGCAATCCTGTCGCTGATGTACGGCGCCAGGCACGCGGTGGGGACGGATCTGGATCCGTGCAGCGTGGACGCGGTGGAGGAGAATCGGAAAAACAACCATATCCTGCCGGAGCAGTTTGAAATGAAGATTGGCAACCTCATCACGGAGAAAGAGGTACAGGACTGGGTGGGCTATGAGAAGTACGATATTGTGGTGGCCAATATTCTGGCGGATGTCCTGGTGGCGCTGACGCCGGTGATCGTGGGGCAGTTAAAGCCGGGCGGAATCTATATTACCTCCGGCATCATAGACGACAAGGAACAGACGGTGACGGATGCCGTGCAGCAGGCCGGGCTGAAGCTGCTGGAGGTGACACGACAGGGCGAGTGGGTCAGCGTGACGGCAAAAAAGGAAGGCTGAGCGCAGGGAAAGGAAACGGGGCGGCATGTATCAGTTTTTTGTGGATCCTTCCCAGATTCAGGGCAGACAGATCGTCATCACCGGCAGCGATGTGAACCATATTAAAAATGTGCTGCGTATGAAACCGGGCGAGGAGATCGCCGTGTCAAACGGTCTGGACGGAAAGGAATACCGCTGCAGCATCCGGCAGATCGGCCAGCGGGAGGTGATCTGTTCCCTCCGTTTTATCAAGGAGGACGGACTGGAGCTTCCCGTCAGGGTGACGTTGTTCCAGGGACTGCCAAAGGCGGACAAGATGGAGTTTATCGTGCAGAAGATGGTGGAAATGGGTGTTTTCTCCATCGTGCCGGTAAAAACAGGACGATCCGTGGTAAAGCTGGATGAGAAGAAGGCAGCAGTAAAAACGGCCAGATGGCAGGCCATCGCGGAAGCCGCGGCAAAGCAGAGCAAACGCCGTATCGTACCGCAGGTGGGGCGGATCTGTTCCTTTTCGGAGGCGCTGCGTCAGGCGGACGGGATGGACGTCAGGCTGATTCCCTATGAGCTTTCGGAGGGAATGGAACGGACCAGGGCCCTGATCGAGGGCGTGAAGCCGGGGCAGCAGGCAGCTGTTTTCATTGGGCCGGAGGGCGGTTTTGAGGAGGAGGAGATCCGACAGGCCAGGGAGGCCGGCTTTGAGGAGATCACGCTGGGGCGGCGTATTCTGCGCACGGAGACGGCGGGGCTTGTGGTAATGGCCTGGCTTTCCTATCATCTGGAAAGCTGAAAGGCGTTTCGGTGACCGGCCGGACAGCGCGGCATATCATATAGGAGAAGTTTTTTCTTTGGCGCCCGGTGCCATGCCCGGCGCCGGGACTTCATACGATTGGGAAAAAGTAGGTGAAAGGTATGAACTGTTATCTGGATAATTCGGCGACGACGCGGTGCTTTGACAGCGTGGCGGCGCTGATGGCCAGAATCATGTGCGAGGATTACGGGAATCCGTCCAGTCTGCATCAGAAGGGCGTGGAGGCGGAGACCCATATCCGGAATGCAAAAGAAGGGATTGCAAAGAGTCTGAAGGTGGCGCCCAAGGAGATCTTTTTCACCTCCGGGGGAACGGAGTCGGATAATCTGGCGCTGCGCGGCGCGGCCTATGCCAACTGCCGCCGCGGGAAGCATCTGATCACCACGGCCATCGAGCATCCCGCGGTTTTAAAAACCATGCAGTATTTGCAGGAGCAGGGCTTTGAGGTAACCTATCTGCCCGTGGATGCTTACGGCAGGCTGCGGCCGGAGGATCTGGAGCAGGCCCTGCGGCCGGATACGATTCTGGTATCCGTCATGCACGTGAACAATGAGATCGGATCCGTGCAGCCGCTTGCGCTGATTGGGGAACGGCTGCGCCGTTACAACCCCGGCATTCTGTTTCATGTGGACGCGGTGCAGGGATATGGAAAATTCCGCATCTATCCGAAACGGATCGGAATCGATATGCTGTCCGTTTCCGCGCATAAAATCCATGGGCCAAAGGGCGTCGGCTTTCTCTATGTGGATGAAAGGGTAAAAATCCGGCCGATTATGTTTGGCGGAGGGCAGCAGAGGGGCCTTCGATCCGGTACGGAAAACGTGCCCGGGATTGCCGGCATGGCAAAGGCGGTGGAGGAGATTTACCAAAACCTGGACGGGGACGTGGAACGGCTCTACGCCCTGCGCCAGAGGTTTGTGGAAGGGCTGGCGCGGATGGAAGGTGTATTTGTCAACGGTCTGCCCGGCCGGGAGAGCGCGCCCCATGTGGTGAGCGTTTCCTTTGAATGGGTACGCAGCGAAGTGCTGCTGCACGCGCTGGAGGAAAAGGGCATTTTCGTGTCGGCGGGAAGTGCCTGCGCTTCCCATCATCCGGATACGGCGGGCTCCGCTACGCTGCGGGCCATCGGCCTGCGAAAGGATCTGCTTTCCTCCACGATCCGCTTCAGCTTTTCCGTCTTTACGACGGAGGAAGAAATCGAATACACGCTGCAGACGCTGTATGAATTGGTGCCGGTACTGCGGCGGTTTACCAGAAGATAGGATACACACAGGGGTTTCATCTGAGCAGCACACTGCGTCGGGGTGTGCTGCTCCTGAACCGTTAAAAGCGCCGCCCGGCACAGAAACAGGGAGACGGTAAGATTGAGGAAAGCAGGTGTTTTTAGAATGTTTCAGGCTTTTTTGATTAAATTCGCGGAGATTGGCGTCAAAGGGAAAAACCGGGATCTTTTCGAGGCGGCCCTGGCGCAGCAGATTAAATATGCGCTCCGGCGCTGTGAGGGACAGTTTGCCGTCCGGCGCAACCGGGGCAGGATCTATATTGAAGCGCTGTCCGATTTTGACTTTGAGGAGACGGTGGAGAATTTGAAGACCGTATGCGGCATTTCCTCCATCTGTCCGATGGTGCAGCAGCAGGAGGATGGGGTGGAGAAGCTATGCCGGGACGTGGTGGCGTTTGTGGATACCCAGTATCCGGACAAGCAGTTCTCCTTTAAAGTCGATGTCAGGAGGGCGCAGAAAAATTTCCCGCTCAATTCCATGGAACTCAACGCCTTGCTGGGAGAAAAGATTTTGGACGCGTTCCCGCAGCTTCGGGTGGATGTGCACGATCCGGACGTATGGATCCATGTGGAAGTGAGGGAAAAGGTTTATCTGTATTCCACTGAGATCCCCGGCCCGGGCGGTATGCCGGTGGGAACCAACGGGAAGGCCATGCTGCTGCTCTCCGGCGGGATTGATTCTCCGGTGGCGGGCTATATGGTGGCCAAGCGGGGCGTGAAGATCGATGCGGTGTATTTCCATGCGCCGCCCTATACCAGTGAGCGGGCGAAACAGAAGGTGGTAGATCTGGCCCGGCTGGTGGCGCGCTACAGCGGCCCCATTTATCTGCACGTGGTCAATTTTACCGAAATTCAGCTGGCTATCTATGAGAAATGCCCGCACGACGAGCTGACGATCATCATGCGCCGGTATATGATGCGCATTGCGGAGCAGATCGCGAAAAAAACGGACTGTCTCGGTCTGGTGACGGGTGAGAGCATCGGACAGGTGGCCAGTCAGACCATGCAGTCGCTGGCGGTGACCAACGAGGTATGCACCATGCCGGTGTACCGGCCCTGCATCGGGCTGGATAAGCAGGAGATTGTGGAAATCGCGGAGAAGATCGGTACCTATGAAACTTCGATCCTTCCGTTTGAAGACTGCTGTACCATTTTTGTGGCCAAGCATCCCGTCACCAAGCCAAATCCCGGTGTGATCCGGCGGCATGAGGAAAATCTGAGGGACGGCATCGACGAAATGGTGCAGCAGGCGGTGGAAACGGCGGAACTGATTGTCGCAGAGGTATAGCGCAACAGCAAAGAAACGCGTTCTTTCTGCTTTATGAAAATCCAACCATAACCGCCAGAATCACCGCGATGCTGGCGAACAGTACCAACAGTCCCTGGAACTTGATCTGGAATTAAATGTTTGGCGTTGCCGATGAGTACGTCGCCCTTTCCCACTTTCCCATTCCGTATGTATATTTTATGATAACGCTTTCCCTTCCGGCGGGAAAGGCGCTTTATCCTACAGCTCCACCGGCTCGAACCGGATCCGCATTTTGGGGAGCTCCCGGAGGGTGGTGTAGCTGTTGAGCAGCCCGTCCTCCAGGGTCAGATCGTTTTCCCCGGAGGCGGGGGGCGCAAAGATCTTTAAGGTCAAATCGCAGGGCCCTTCCAGCGGCTTTTCATAGAATGCGCTCATCAGATCCACGGTTTTGACTTTGGGAGATTTGTAGAACCATTTGCCGTTGAGCTCCAGCATCAGATTGGAGTCCTCCGTAAACACCGCTTCACAGAAGTGCGGGTTGGACGAAAAGTGCAGCAAAAGCGCCAGCCCGTCCGCGTCCTCGGCACCGCCCCAGCGCAGGGTGACAGGCAGCCTGACCTCCTCTCCCTGGGTCATGGAAGGAAGGAAGTACTCGTCGTGGATGATCTCTTTGTAGGTGGAAAGCAGGGGCTGCTCAATGCCCACCTCCTGGTTGTTGGGATCTTCGATTTCCAGTCCCAGCCGTCCCCGGTCGCGGAACTGGTACAGAGAGAAGCTGGTGAACCAGGAAGCCTTTTCTTCTTTCAGAATGTCGCAAAATTCCTTTACCATAGCGGCCTGATCGTAGGGCCCCGTCACATCGCCGTCGGCGTTTAATTCGCTCATCATCATGGGCTTTTGGACGCCGCCGCACAGCTCCCGGAAGCGCTCAAAGGAACGTTTGGCATACTGATAAATATCGCGGATGTTGCCGCGGGAGTGGGAAGTGCCGCCGCGCTCGGCGATATCGTAGGGCCAGCCCCAGTGCAGGGCAAAATATTTGTCGATGGACCACATATCCGTGTCCCGGACGGCCTGCGCGAAATCCTGTTCCTTTTCAATCTCCGCAGTTCCTTCCTCCACACCGCCGGTGCACAGAATGGTCTTCACGTTGGGCGCATATGTTTTGAGAATTTTGCAGAAGCGGCTGTAAAATTCTCCGACTTCCTTATAGGTGCAGCGTTTGGTGAAGCTGAACCAGTCGCCGGTGCATTCGTGGTTGATGCGCAGCATCATCCGGCCAAAGGGCCGCAGATCCTGTGCGATGGCGATCAGGTGATCGTCGGTCACGTGGGGATCGATGGTCAGCGTGAGCGTGACGTCCTGTCCGTGGCGGCGGATCTCCCGCATATAGGGGAAGGGCTCTTTTTCCGTACTGCCGTTCAGTCCCCCTTTATAGGTGAAATAATCGTCGTAGGGGTAGTCCCAGGCAAAGGACACGTCCGGATTGGCGTGTACGACACTGGCCCTGCCCGGCCAGCCTTCGTCCAGCGGATAGTAGCAGTACATCAGGCTGATGCTCCGGTGCGGCCGTCCCAGTTTCTGCAGGATATAATCCTGATTGACATACTCGCCGCGTTCGGATCCGTCTCCCAGATCCACTGCGCATTTGGCTTTCCCCATGTGGAGAGAATAAACCTTCTGTTCTTCCATAGCGTTCTCCTTTTTTCAGGCTGCATATTGTGAGGAGAAAGGGCGCCCTGCGCAGCATGGCCCCTCCTCGATCCTCCGCCTGTTCTGCATGGAAAAGTATAACATATTCCTGCTGGTAACGCCATGTTTTTCTCCCCTCTTTTCCGGCGGCCATCTCCTGTTGTCTCGGGTTTTGGCGGCGGCGCTTGCCTTTTTGCCCGGGAAGTCCTATAATGCGGATAAGCGGATGTCAAACGGACGGACCGGATCGGGAGGCCGCGGGGACTGCGCATAAAAAAAGACCGGCCGTCTCCCGCCTGTGTGGGCCGGAAACTGCCAATCTCTTTCTTGCGCCGGATAATACGTTAAATCATGTAGGGTTTGAGTACTTCCAGAACCGTATCCACGTTTTCTTCCGCATGGATGTTCAGATCGATGGGCTTGGAAAGGTCAAGACTGAAAATGCCCATGATGGACTTCGCATCGATAACATACCGGCCGGATACCAGATCGAAATCATAGTCGAATTTGTTAATATCATTTACGAAAGATTTTACTTTATCGATGGAGTTTAAGGAAATCTGTACTGTTCTCATGATGATACCTCCTTTACTGCCTGTTGTTTCTGCCCTTATCTTAGCAAAAAGCCACAGTAAAAGTCAAGGAATAAAGGTAACAAATATTTGTCGGAGAATCCTATGAAAAGCATCGCATTACATAATCTCGGCTGCAAGGTCAACGCCTATGAAATGGAAGTTATGCAGCAAAAATTTGAGGAAAGCGGATATGAGATTGTGCCTTTTGATTCAAAGGCGGATGTCTATCTGGTGAACACCTGCACGGTGACGAACATCGCGGATCGCAAAAGCAGGCAGATGCTGCACCGGGCGAAGAAAAACAATCCCCGGGCGGTGGTGGTGGCCGTGGGCTGTTACGTGCAGACCGGCGGAGCGCGCGCGCAGCAGGATGACTGCGTGGATCTGGCGGTGGGAAACAATCGGAAAAAGGACATTGTGGAAATTGTGGAAGCGTATCTTGCCAAAAGGCAGGCAGAGCGGGAGACGGGCGAAAAGCAGGCCGCGCCCGCCACAGATACCGATGTCGTCCCGCTTTCCGAAAGCTGCGCCTATGAGGAAATGCGGCTGTTTCAGACGGCGGAGCACACCCGGGCCTATATCAAGATCCAGGACGGGTGCAATCAGTTCTGCTCCTATTGTATCATTCCCTATGCCCGGGGACGGGTCAGAAGCAGAAGGCCGGAGGATGCGCTGGCGGAGATGGAGGGCCTGGCGAAAAAGGGGTATCGGGAAATGGTGATCACGGGCATCCATTTAAGCTCCTATGGAAGGGATTTTTCCGCCGGATCCGGGCAGGCATTTGACGCAGAACCCCTTCTGCGCCTTCTGGAAAAGGCCGCGCAGGTGCCCGGGGTGGAGCGGATTCGCCTGGGTTCGCTGGAGCCGCGGATCGTCACGGAGGAGTTTGTCCGCAGGCTGGCCGCCATTCCACAGCTTTGCCCGCATTTCCATCTTTCCCTGCAGAGTGGGTGCGATGAAACCCTGCGGCGGATGAATAGGCATTATACGGCCGGGGAATACTACGAAAAGGTGGAAATCCTGCGTCGCTGCTTCGACAATCCCGCGATCACCACGGACATAATCGTGGGTTTCCCGGGGGAGACGGAGGAGGAATTTGCCGTTACCAGGGCCTTTGTGGAGAAGGTGCGCTTCTTTGAAACGCATATTTTTCAGTATTCCAGGCGAAAGGGCACGCTGGCGGATCGGATGCCCCATCAGGTTCCGGGGCGGATCCGGCAGGAAAGAAGCGCGGCCCTGCTGGCGCTGGACGCCGTGCAGTCCCACCGGTTCCGGGAGGCATACATAGGAAGGAGCGTCCGGCTTCTTGTGGAGGAAAAAAAGAGGATTGGCGGCGCAGAGTATTGGGTGGGCCATGCGGAAAACTATATCCGGTGCGCCGTGCCGGCAGAATTTCCGGCAAAAGAAAACCGGATTGTTCCGGGGACAGGAGCAGGGCTTCTGACGGAGGAGATCCTTTTGCTGGAACCCGACGGCTCCGCCCGGTGAGAGGTTTTGGGCGGACAGGTGGATATTTGCGGATAGAATATCGTTGAATTTTTCTCAAAAGTAGGGTAAGATAGAGACAGCAGTGCCGGATAAAGAAAGGCAAGGGACGTGAGAAAATGAATGATTTGGGCAACACACAGTTTTTCAGAGTGGACGCAGAACCGGAAAACGGCGTGAAGATTATTCTGGATGCGGTCTACAAGGCGCTTTCCGAAAAAGGGTATAACCCGGTCAATCAGATCGTGGGGTATATCATGTCCGGGGATCCCACCTATATCACCAGCCATAACGGCGCGCGGGGACTGATTATGCGCGTGGAGCGGGACGAGCTTGTGGAGGAGATGCTCAAGGAGTATATCCGGAGCAACCATTGGAAGTAGGAAAAAAGATGCGGATCATGGGATTGGATTACGGCGCAAAAACAGTGGGCGTTGCCATCAGCGACCCGCTTCTTATTACTGCCCAGGGAGTGGAAATCATCCGGAGAAAAGAGGAGAATAAACTGCGCAGGACGCTGGCCAGGATCGAAGAACTGGTATTGGAGTATGACATCGGACAGATCGTGGTGGGACTGCCGAAGCGTCTGAATGCGACCGAAGGCGAACGGGTGGAAAGAACGAAGGAGTTTGCGGAGAAACTGACGCGCAGGACAGGGCTTTCGGTGGTGTTTTGGGACGAACGGCTGACCACGGTGGCGGCGCACCGGGCCATGGCGGAGGCCGGGCTGGGACGCGCAGCGCAAAAGGAACGGGTGGATCAGATCGCTGCGGTGTTGATTTTGCAGAATTATCTGGACGACAGGAAAAACGCGGACGGCGGACAGACGCAGTAAGATGCGCTGTGGTGCGCAGCCATTTGAGGAGAAAAGAGTTTGGAAAAGATCACTTTTTGCCCCGACGAAGGGGAAGCGGCCGAGTTTTATGTGCTGGAACAGACCCGGCTTGGCGGGAACGATTATATTCTGGTGACGGACAGCGAGGACGGAGACGGGGAAGCTCTGATCCTGAAGGACATTTCGGCACTGGAGGAGGAGCAGGCCGTCTATGAGGTTGTGGACAGCGACGAGGAACTGGAAGCAGTGGCGGCGATTTTTTCCGATCTGCTGGAGGATGTGGATCTGGAAACGGAATAAAGAAAGCGCGGCAAAAAGGAGGCTGGCGCGAAACGAAGAATTTGGAGGTAATTTGTGAGAAAAACGAAACAACTGAATGAGGAAGGGCCGAGTATGAAGGTGATCCCGCTGGGCGGGCTGGAGCAGATTGGAATGAACATCACCGCCTTTGAATACGAAGACAGCATTGTGGTGGTGGACTGCGGCCTTTCTTTCCCCGACGACGATATGCTGGGCATCGATCTGGTGATCCCGGACATCACATACCTGGAACAGAACCGGGAGAAGGTGCAGGGCATTGTCATCACCCACGGACATGAGGACCATATCGGCGCGCTGCCCTATATTCTGCGGGAACTGAACGTTCCCCTCTACGCCACCCGGCTGACAATGGGGCTGATTGAGCATAAATTAGAGGAACACGATCTTCTGGACAGCACCAAAAGGAAGGTGATGAAGTTCGGACAGTCCGTCAATCTGGGACAGTTCCGGATAGAATTTATCAAAACGAACCATAGTATTGTAGACGCGGCGGCGCTGGCCATCCATTCGCCGGTGGGCACGATCATCCACACAGGGGACTTTAAAGTGGATTATACGCCGGTCTTTGGCGAGGCCATCGATCTGCAGCGGTTCGCCGAACTGGGGAAAAAAGGGGTGCTGGCGCTGATGTGTGATTCCACAAACGCGGAGCGCAAGGGCTTCACGCAGTCGGAACGCACCGTGGGGCACACCTTTGATACGATTTTCCATGAACACCAGGGATCGCGGCTGATCATCGCCACCTTTGCTTCCAACGTGGATCGGGTGCAGCAGATTATCAACTCCGCCCACAAATACGGCCGGAAGGTAGTGGTGGAGGGACGCAGCATGGTGAATATCATCGAAACCGCCATGAACCTGGGCTGTATCAGTATTCCGGACAATACGCTGGTAGAGATCGACCGGCTCAAGGACTATCCGGACGACAGGACCGTCATCATTACGACGGGGAGCCAGGGGGAGAACATGGCGGCGCTGAGCCGGATGGCTTCCGGTATGCACCGCAAGGTGACCATCGGCCCCAACGATACCATCATCTTTTCCAGCAATCCGATTCCCGGCAATGAAAAGGCGGTGACAAAGGTCATCAACGAGCTGGAGATCAAGGGCGCGGAAGTGATTTTCCAGGACGTCCATGTGTCCGGCCACGCCTGCCAGGAGGAAATTAAGCTGATTTATACGCTGACCCAGCCCAAGTATGCGATTCCCATTCACGGAGAGTATAAGCACCGGAAGGCGCAGTGCGAGATTGCGCTGGAACTGGGCATTCCCAAGGAAAACGTGTTCATGCTGGCTTCCGGCGATGTGCTGGAGTTAAACCGGGATCGGGCGGAAGTTTCCGGCAAAGTGCAGGTGGGCGCGATCCTTGTGGACGGCCTTGGCGTGGGCGACGTGGGGAATGTGGTGCTGCGGGACCGGCAGCATTTGGCGGAAGACGGCATCATGATCGTGGTGGTGGCGCTGGACGGCGTGACCGGACAGGTGGCCAGCGGGCCCGATCTGGTGACCAGAGGTTTTGTCTATGTAAAAGAATCCGATGAATTTCTGGAGGAGGCCCGGCAGCTCATGGAGAGCGTCATGGAGAGCTGCGTGGCCAGGGGCTGTACGGACTGGGGCAGAATCAAGACGGCCGTCAAGGATTCCCTCAGCGACTTTATCTGGAAAAAGACCAAACGCAGCCCGATGATCCTGCCGATCATCATGGAAGTATAAGAAAAAGCGGCGGAGGCGGTGTGTTTTGAGCAACGCAGCAGGAGAGAGGGAATACAGGCAAAGCAGAAATAAACGGCGCAGGCGGGCCAGACTGCACAACATCGCCGGCGGCGTGGTGGGCACGGTTTTCAATGTGGTGCTGATCGCCGTCGCAGTGATGCTGATCTACCGGTTTTCCATTCTGGCGTTTCAGTACGGCGTCCGGATTTTTGGGGAACCGGCCATGTCGGAGGAGCCCGGCCGCGAGGTCGAGGTGACGGTGACAGACGGCATGGATTTTAAAGGCATTGCCGCGGAGATATATGACAGCGGGCTCGTGCGGGATCAAAATCTGTTTCTGCTTCAGGAATATCTGTCCAACTACGCAAAGGACGGCTTTGCGGCGGGGACTTATACGCTTTCCACCGCCATGACCGCAGAGGAAATGATGGATGTGATGGCGGGAAGCGGCGGAGAAGAACCATGATGACACAGGAAAGGATGGACACCTTCCTGAATGCCCTGGACCGGGAGGAGCCGGCCTGGCTGGAGGATCTGTGGAAAAGCGCGCGGGCGCAGGAAGTGCCGGTCATCCGCCGGGAAACGGGCGGCCTGCTGAGATTTCTGCTGGCCTTGACACGGCCGGCCTCGATTTTGGAGGTGGGAACGGCCGTGGGATTTTCCGCTCTCTATATGAGCGAATATATGCCCGCAGGCTGTCATATCACGACAATAGAAAAAGAAAAGGAGCGGATCGACCAGGCCCGGCAAAACGTGAGCGCGGCGGGCCGTCTGGATCGGATCACGCTGCTGGAGGGGGACGCCCTGGAGCTTTTGACAAAGCTGCAGACGCCCTTTGATTTTATTTTCATAGACGCCGCCAAGGGACAGTATCCCCGGTTTCTTCCCGAAGCGCTCCGGCTTTTAAACGACGGCGGGCTGCTGGTTTCCGATAACGTGCTGCAGGAGGGGACGGTTCTGGAATCCCGGTATGCGGTGACGCGCCGGGATCGGACGATCCATACGAGGATGCGGGATTACTTATATGAACTGAAACGGAATCCGGCGCTGGAAACGGTGATCCTGCCGCTGGGAGACGGCGTGTCTGTTTCCGTCAGGAAGGTTTTGAGCTTATGAAAAAACCGGAACTTCTCATGCCGGCGGGCAGTCTGGAAGTCTTAAAGGTCGCCGTCATGTACGGGGCCGATGCGGTTTATATCGGCGGAGAAGCGTTCGGGCTGCGCGCGAAAGCAAAAAATTTCAGCCTGGAGGAAATGGCGGAAGGGATAGACTTCGCCCATGAGCGTGGCGTGAAGGTATATGTTACCGCCAATATTTTTGCACATAACCGGGATTTGAAGGAAATCGCTGTCTATTTCAGACAGCTTCGGGAGCTTTCGACGCGGCAGAGAAAACCGGCCCGCCCGGACGCGCTGATTCTGTCGGATCCGGGCGTGTTCATGCTGGCAAAACAGGAATGGCCGGACGCAGAGATCCATATTTCCACCCAGGCCAATAATACAAATGTTCAGACCTGGCGGTTCTGGTATGAGCTGGGAGCAAAGCGGGCGGTAGCCGCCCGGGAGCTGACACTGGAAGAACTGCGCGAGATACGGCGGCAAATGCCTCCCGGGATGGAGCTGGAATGCTTCGTACATGGCGCCATGTGTATTTCCTATTCGGGCCGGTGCCTGCTGAGCGGTTATTTTACGGGAAGGAACGCCAACCTGGGAGAGTGCACCCATCCCTGCCGGTGGAAATACGCGGTCATGGAGGAAAGCCGGCCGGGAGAGTATCTGCCCGTGGAGGAAAACGAACGGGGGACTTTTCTGTTCAATTCCCGGGATCTGAATCTGATTGCGCACATCCCGGAGCTGCTGGAGGCCGGTATCGACAGCTTTAAGGTGGAGGGACGGATGAAAAACGCGCTGTATACAGCGGCCGTGGCCCGCGCCTACCGCAGAGCCATCGACGATTGTCTGGAGTCGGAGGAAAAGTATCGGGCGAACCTGGAGTGGTACCGGCAGGAGACCGAAAGCTGCACCCACCGGCCGTTTGGCACCGGATTTTATTTCGGAAGGCCCATGGAGCCGGCGGCGGCATACGAATCCGCCGCTTACGTCAGCGAAACGATATATCTGGGGCTGGTGTATGAAACGGACGCAAAAGGGCGCGTCCGCATGGAACAGCGGAACAAATTCTGCACCGGGGATCGGATTGAGATCCTGAAGCGGCAGGGAGGCAATCTGATCGCCACGGTGGAAAAAATAGAGGACGAACAGGGCCGCGCACAGGACAGCGCGCCCCATGCGAAGCAGTCCCTTTGGCTGACGCTTTCCGCACAGGCCGGGCCGTGGGATATTCTGCGTATGAGAAAGGAAAACTGACATGACGGGAACGCTCAACATTGAAACGATATTTGGCCAGAATGTGTTTACCCTGGAAAAGATGAAGGAACGTCTGCCCCAAAAGGCCTATGAGGAAGTGACGCGCGTCAGAACCCATGGCGGCCAGCTTTCCTCCGCCACGGCGGATATCGTGGCGCGGGCCATGAAGGACTGGGCGGTGGAGCACGGCGCCACCCATTACACCCACTGGTTTCAGCCGCTGACCGGCATTACCGCAGAAAAACACGATTCCTTTGTGACCCATCCCGACGAGGAAGGACGGATGCTTCTGGATTTTTCCGGGAAAGAGCTGATCAAGGGAGAGGCGGACGCGTCCTCTTTTCCCTCCGGTGGTCTGCGTTCCACGTTCGAGGCCAGGGGCTATACGGTCTGGGATATTACTTCGCCGGCCTTTCTCAAGGAGGACGCCACCGGCGTGATCCTGTGCGTGCCCACCGCGTTTTGTTCCTATAAGGGCGAGGCGCTGGACAAAAAAACGCCGCTGCTGCGTTCCATGGAGGCGCTGTCCCAGCAGGCCATGCGCATTGTGCGGATTTTTCATCCGGACACGACGGCCACAAAGGTCATTCCGTCCGTGGGAGCGGAGCAGGAGTATTTTCTCATCGACCGCAGCAAATATCTGAAGCGAAAGGATCTGATCTTTTCCGGGCGCACGCTGTTCGGCGCGCCCGCGCCCAAGGGGCAGGAGCTGGAGGATCATTATTTCGGCGTCATCCGGGAACGGGTGGGCGCGTTTATGAAGGATCTGAATATTGAACTGTGGAAGCTGGGCGTCACCGCCAAGACCCAGCACAACGAGGTGGCTCCGGCCCAGCATGAACTGGCGCCGGTCTATGAGACGGCCAACATTGCCATGGATCACAACCAGCTGGTGATGGAGACCATGAAGAAGGTGGCGGAGCGCCATAATCTGCGCTGTCTGCTGCACGAGAAGCCCTTTGCGGGGGTCAACGGATCCGGCAAGCATGACAACTGGTCCATCAGCACGGATACCGGCATGAATCTGCTGGATCCCGGGGAAACGCCCAACGAAAACGTACAGTTTCTCCTGGTGCTGGCCTGTGTCATGAAGGCGGTGGATACCCATGCGGACCTGCTCCGGCGCAGCGCGTCCAACGTGGGCAACGATCTGCGCCTGGGCGCCAACGAAGCCCCTCCGGCCATTGTTTCCATTTTCCTGGGATCGCAGCTGGAGGATGTGGTGCGGCAGCTGGTGGAAACGGGAGAGGCCCGCAATCTGTTGGAGGCCTCCACCTTACATACCGGCGTGTCCACCGTACCGGATCTGCATATGGACGCGACGGATCGCAACCGCACCTCGCCGTTTGCCTTTACGGGAAATAAGTTCGAGTTTCGTATGGTCGGTTCCTCCGATTCCATCGGCAGTCCCACCACTACCATCAACGCCATTGTGGCGGAAGCGTTCTGCGAGGCCGCGGATCGGATCGAGGCGGCCGGAGAGGACGGCAGGGAACAGGCGATCCACGATGTGATCAAGGAGTTTATGACGAAGCACCGGCGCATCATTTTCAACGGGGACGGCTATTCCGAAGCCTGGATCAGGGAGGCGCGGCGCAGGGGGCTGCCCAATTATAAAAGCATGATCGATTCCATTGAGGCGCTGACCACGGACAAGGCCATCCGTCTGTACGAACGGTTCGGGATTTACAACCGGGCCGAGCTGGAGTCCCGCAAGGAAATCCTGTATGAAACCTACAGCAAGACCGTCAATATTGAGGCGCTGACGATGATCGATATGGCGTCCCGGGATCTGCTGCCGGCGGTCATCCGGTACAGCCGGGAGCTGGCCGAAACGGTGAACGCGGCAAAGACGGCGGGATCCGAGGCGGCTGTGGCCGCTGCGCTCTTGCGGGATATCAACGAATCCCTGATCAAGGCCACCGGCGCGCTGGAAGGATTAAAATGGAAGGAAAAGGAAGGGCAGCTTTTGAAGGGGGACGTGAAACGGCAGGCCTTCTTCTATCGGGATACGGTGGTGCCCGCCATGGCGGAGCTGCGCGCGCCCATCGACAGGCTGGAGACCATGGTGGACCGGACATTCTGGCCCGTGCCGGTCTATTCGGATCTGCTGTTTGAGGTCTGAAATTCTGCCGTCTTTGGAAACAGAAAAAAAGTGCTTGCATTTTATGTGGGTTTTTGGTATAGTAAATGAGCGCGAGGGAAAAGATAGGAAAAGCGCAGGTTTAGGGCTATCGCCAAACGGTAAGGCAACGGACTCTGACTCCGTCATTTCCAGGTTCGAATCCTGGTAGCCCTGTGAAGCAGACCCGGCAGAGACAGACTGCCGGGTTTTTGCGTGAAAAAGAAGATTTCAAAAAGGCGGCGGAAGTGTTTGCTATTTTGCCCGGCCCGCGTTATGATAAAAGCAGCAAAAGAGACGGGCCTTTGGACGCCCGCAGGCGGGAGGAAAATCATGAGATTCGTAGAAGAAAACGGGGCGCTGGTGTTTTATCATGGCGGAGAGATGGGCCGGATCGAGGCCTGGGGGAAGGATGCTTTCCGCGTCCGCGCCACTATGCTTGGAAAATTCAGCGAAAAAGAGTGGGCACTGACCGAGAAGGTGCCGGAAGCTGACGTGCAGGTTACCATCGGAGAAGAGGATCACTGGGTGGGGGACGGCGCCGTTGATAAGCGTCCCATCGCGTCCGTGACAAACGGCCGTCTGAAGGCGGTGGTGAATTTTGCGGGCGTGATTTCCTTTTATCGGGACAACAGTCTGATCCTGCGGGAGTATTACCGGGCCTATGACGGCACGCTGTCCCGGGAGAGCCGGTGCTTAAAGGTGGTCAACCGGGAGTGGAAGGGGATCATCGGCGGCAGCGAGTATGCCTTAAAGACGAAGTTTGAAAGCAACGACGGGGAAAAGATTTTCGGGATGGGTCAGTACCAGCAGCCCTATATGGATCTGAAGGGCTGCACGCTGGAGCTGGCGCAGCGCAATTCCCAGATTTCCGTGCCCTTTGCGGTCTCCTCTCTGGGATATGGATTTTTATGGAACAATCCGGCCGTAGGGCAGGTCACCTTCGGCAAGAATTATACGGAGTGGGTCGCCAGATCCACCAGGGAAATGGACTACTGGATCACAGCAGCGGACGGGCCGAAGCAGATTCTGGAAAAGTATACGCAGGCCACGGGACACGCGGATATGTTCCCGGAGGAGCTGATGGGGTTATGGCAGTGCAAGCTCCGCTACCGGACGCAGGAGGAAGTGCTGGAGGTGGCGCATCGGTATCAGGAGGAAGGCATCAAAATCGACCAGATCGTCATCGACTTTTTCCACTGGACCGTGCAGGGCGACTGGAAATTCGATAAAACGTACTGGCCGGATCCCAAGGCCATGGTGGACGAACTGCACCGCATGGGCATCCGGGTCATCGTTTCCGTCTGGCCTTCGGTGGATCGAAAGAGCGAGAATTTTGCCCCGATGATGGAAAAGGGACTGCTGATCCGCACGGAGCGCGGCGCGGCGCAGACCTACGACTACCAGGGGGACTGTGTGGAGATCGATCCCTTCAATCCGGAGACCCGGAAATATGTCTGGGAGGTCTGCAAAAAGAATTACTACGATTACGGGTTTGACGCCTTCTGGCTGGATAATTCCGAGCCGGATTACGGCGTATACGATTTTGAAAACTACCGGTACTGCGACGGGCCGGCGCTGGCGATCAGCAATCTCTATCCGCAGATGTACAGCCGGGTTTTTTATGACGAAATGAGCAAGGCGGGCCGGGGGCCGGTAGTGAATCTGCTTCGCAGCGCCTGGGCGGGTTCCCAGAAGTACGGCAACGTGGTCTGGTCCGGCGATGTCCCCAGCACCTTTGAAGCCTTTGCGGATCAGCTCCAGGGCGGCCTGAACATGGGGCTGGCGGGAATCCCCTGGTGGACCACGGACGTGGGCGGATTCATGACGGACGACGTGAACGACCCCGATTTCAGACAGCTGCTCATCCGTTGGTATCAGTTCGCGGTATTTTCCGCCGTTTTACGGATGCACGGCGACCGGGGCCCCTACAATATCCCCGCTCTGGACGACAGGGACTGGGGCGGCGGCTATCTGCATACGGGACAGCCCAACGAACTGTGGAGCTACGGGGAGGAAAATTACCGGATCATGAAGAAGTATTATGATCTGAGAATCTCCATGCACGATTATATCCGTTCGCTGTACGAGGAAGCGCATCTCAACGGTTCGCCGCTGATTCGGCCCATGTTCTATGAGTTCCCGGAGGATGAGACGTGCTGGGAGCTTCAGGATCAGTATATGTTCGGGGAGAAATACCTGGTGGCGCCGATCCTGCACTTAAATGAATTTGCCCGCAGGGTCTATCTCCCGAAGGGACAGTGGCGCCTGACCTCCACCGGAGAGACGCTGGAGGGCGGCAGAACGGTCAGTGTGGACGCGCCGCTGGATTATATGCCGGTGTTCGAGAGGATTTGACAGCATGTATACCTTTGAAAGCAGAGTACGCTTCAGTGAGACGGACGAAAAGGATCTTTTGTCCGTCCCCGGTATTGTGGATTATTTTCAGGACACGTCCACGTTCCAGTCGGAGGATCTGGGACTGGGGGTCGGGTATTTGCGAACCAAAGATCTGGTCTGGGTGGTGAACGCCTGGCAGATTGTGATTTGCCGGCGCCCGGCGCTGGGAGAACGGATTCGGCTGGGCACCCTGCCCTATGAGTTCAAGGGCTTTTTGGGGCTGCGCAACTTTCTGATGGAGGATGCAGCGGGAAACCGGCTGGCGGCGGCCAATTCCATCTGGACGCTTTTAAATCCCAAGACCGGCCTGCCGGCCCGGCCCACGGCAGAGATGTATGAACGCTACGCGCTGGAGCCCAGGCTGGAGATGGACTATGCGCCCCGCAAGATCGCGCTGCCGCCAAACGGCGTGGAGAAGGAACGCTTTTTCATAGGCAGACAGCATCTGGACAGCAACCATCATGTAAACAACGGTCAGTATGTGCATATGGCCATGGAATATCTGCCGCCCGGATTTTCGGTGGGACAGCTGCGGGCAGAATATAAACGGCAGGCCCATCTGGGCGATGAAATGGTCCCGGTTCTCTATGAACAGGACAGGAAAGTGATAACGGCGCTCAACGGGGCCGACGGGCTGCCCTATGCGGTGGTGGAGTTTGCCCCCGCCTGACTGCGCGGACGAAAAAGGAAGAACGTAGGGAAAGAGCATGTTGGAATTAGGAAAGACACAGGAACTGACGGTCGTAAAAAAAGTGGACTTCGGCGTCTATCTGGCCCAGGGCCGGGGGGAGGAAGAAACGGTACTGCTGCCTGCCCGGCAGGTGCCGGAGGGAACCGGACTGGGGGACAGGATCCGCGTTTTTCTGTACCGGGATTCCCAGGATCGCCCGATTGCCACCACCGCGGTTCCCAAGATCCAGCTTTCGGAGGTAGTAGAGCTGGCCGTCGTGCAGACGGGAAAGATCGGCGCTTTTCTGGACTGGGGGCTGGAAAAGGATCTGCTGCTGCCCTTCCGGGAGCAGACGTATGCGGTGACGGTAGGGGAACGGTTCCCGGTGGCGCTGTATGTGGACAAGAGCGGGCGTCTTTGCGCGACCATGAAAATCTATCCCTATCTGAAAAAGGACAGTCCCTATCACAGGGACGACAGGGTACGGGGTTACGTCTATGAGATCAGCCGGCAGTTCGGCGCGTTTGTGGCAGTGGACAGTAAGTATTCGGGACGGATTCCCGCCAGGGAATTTTTCGGTCAGGCGCGCGTGGGAGACAGGATTGAGGCCAGAGTCACCCGGGTGCATGAGGACGGGAAGCTGGATTTGAGTATGCGGGAAAAGGCCTATCTGCAGATCGGGCCGGACGCGGAACGGGTGCTTTCCCTCATCGAAAGCTGCGGGGGGACGCTCCCCTTTTCGGACAAGGCTTCTCCGGAGCAGATCCGCCGGGAGACCGGCATGAGCAAGAACGAGTTTAAGCGTGCCGTGGGGAACCTGCTGAAGGAGGGAAAGATCCAAATCGGGGAACATTCGATCCGGAAATTGTAAAAAATCACGAAGAAATGCCGCCGGAACCGGAAGGAAAAGTAAAACTTGCCAAAATTGGGGAATCGTGCTACACTACAAAGACAGGGCAATTTTCCAAGTTTCGCTTTCGGTTATACGGGGGATAAAATGAGAAGATATTCGATTTTGGGCGTCTCCCTCTCCGATCATTCCGCGAGGGAGGCGGTCAGGCTGGCAGAGAGCTATCTGCACAGCGGCGTGCTGAATACGGCCGCCTGTCTGACTGTGCAGACACTGGCGCAGGCCTCGCAGGACGAACGGCAGAAAACGCTTCTGGAAGCTACGGATCTGACGTTCTGCGCGGAGACGGGGATTCTGGAGGCCGCCGGGATTGCCGGCGCAGGGCGTGTGCGGGAGGTTGCGGATCAGATTTTTTTGCGGCTCTTTCTGCGGCGGCTGGCGAAGCGGCAGGATCGGGTTTTTCTGCTGGGCGGCACCACCGGGGAGGCGGAGGCGCTGATGGAGGCGCTGGTACTGGAACAGGACGGATTGAATATCATAGGCTGCAGGAGCTACGAGGAGTTTGATTCCAGCCCCGAACGGCTTATGAACGCGCTCAACGGGGCCGCGCCGCAGGTGATCCTGTCCCGAATGGCCTGGCCGGTGGATTTGGAGCTGATGCACGACGGGAGACGGTATCTGAACGCGGAGCTTTGGATGCTGTTGTCTGAGGAGCCTTTTTTTGGCAAGACCAGACAGACGGTTTTTGAAACGATCCGGAAAAAACTGTTTCAAAGAAAGGTAAATGAGTACAACGAAGACCAGACGGCCCGCTGATGCGGACCGTTTTATGATAACTTGCATAAATTTTTTGTGATTTCCTATAGCTTTTTTTGTTATTATCTTTTAAAATGTAGAAGGGGATAGCATTTTGCAGTACCGAAGCGACCGTGTCGCTTCCTTTTGCGTTGTGTGGAGGAGAAGGGGTATGATTTCAAATCAGGTTTTGCAGAGTACGGTGGAGGGGCTGAGAGCGATCACGAGGACGGAACTGTGCGTCATGGATGTGGACGGCAAGACCATTGCTTCCACTTCCGAGGAGCTGGAGAGATGCACGCCGACCGCCAGGGCCTTTGCGGACTCTCCGGCGGACAGCCAGGAGGTTCAGGGGAACCAGTTCTTTAAAATATATGACGAACAGCAGCTGGAATACATTCTGATCGCGGGCGGATCGGGAGAGAATGTCTATATGTTCGGCAAGATGGCGGCGTTCCAGATCCAGAATCTGCTGGTTGCCTACAAAGAACGGTTTGACAAGGACAATTTCATCAAGAACCTGCTTTTGGACAATCTGCTCCTGGTGGACATTTACAGCCGTGCGAAAAAGCTGCATATCCCGTCGGACGCGGATCGGGTGGTGCTGATTGTAGAAAGCGGCAACCGGGACAGCAACACGCTGGAGCTGGTGCGCAGTGCTTTCACCGGCAGCGCGCATGATTTTGTGACGGCCGTGGACGAAAACACCGTGATTCTGGTCAAGGAGCTGCAGGATAGCGACGAAAACCAGGAGATTGAGAAGACAGCGGCCTATATCATAGAGTGTCTGGAACGGGAAGGCATCCGGGGGAACCGCGTTTCCTACGGCACGGTGGTCCGGGAGATCAAAGAGGTCAGCCGTTCCTATAAAGAAGCGAAAATGGCGCTGGACGTGGGGAAGATCTTCTTCGATGAGCGCGCCATTATCGCCTACAGCGAGCTGGGGATAGGGCGCCTGATCTATCAGCTTCCGATTCCGCTTTGCAAAATGTTTATCCGGGAGATCTTCGGAGGAAAGAGCCCGGATGAGTTTGACGAGGAAACGCTGATGACCATCAGCAAGTTTTTCGAGAACAGTCTGAACGTTTCAGAGACGAGCCGTCAGCTTTTCATCCACCGCAACACGCTGGTCTACCGGCTGGACAAGCTGCAGAAAAGCACGGGACTGGATCTGCGCGTGTTTGAAGATGCCATTACGTTCAAAATCGCGCTGATGGTAGTGAAGTACATGAGATACATGGAAACCTACGAATATTAGGAGAGGAAACGGATTTGGGACTTTTTGGGAAGAAGAAGAAAAAGAAAAAGGACAACAATGTCGCAATCATGATGGAAAATGTGACGAAATCCTATTCAAAAGGGGTTCCTGCGCTGGACGGGATCAGCGTCACGGTGAAAAAGGGCGAGTTTGTGTTTATCGTGGGGGACAGCGGATCGGGCAAGTCCACGTTCATCAAGCTGCTCATGCGGGAATTGAAGCCTACCAAGGGCAGAGTCGTGGTGCAGGGAGAGGATCTGGGGGCGATGAAGAACCGCAAGATCCCCAAGTTCAGGCGCAACATCGGGATTGTGTTCCAGGATTTCCGTCTGCTGAATGATCGGAACGTCTATGAAAATGTGGCCTTCGCCCAGCGTATCGTGCAGGCCCCGGCAAAGGACATGAAAAAGAACGTGACCAACGCGCTGACGGTGGTGGGACTGGCCGGTAAGTATAAGGCCAAGACCAGCCAGCTTTCCGGCGGCGAGCAGCAGAGGGTGGCGGTGGCGCGCGCACTGGTGAACAATCCGCCGATTCTGCTGGCCGATGAGCCTACCGGCAATCTGGATCCGAAAAATTCCTGGGAGATTATGCAGCTGCTTGACAAGATCAACAGGGAGCGCAAGACCACCATTCTCGTGGTGACGCACAACCGGGAGATCGTCAACGCCATGAAGAAGCGCGTCATTACCATCAGGAAGGGCATCGTCATCAGCGACGAGGAAGAAGGCGGATACATCGATGAGGATTAGTACATTTTTTTATACCCTGCGGCAGGGTTTTGTGAATATTTTCCGTAACAAATGGTTTTCTCTGGCGTCCATCGCCACGATCAGTTCCTGTCTGTTTTTGTTCGGCCTGTTTTATACGGTGATTGTCAATTTCCAGTATATGCTCCGCACCGCGGAGGGGGAAATTACCGTCACCGCCTTTTTACGGGAGGACGCCACGGACGAGGAAATGGAACAGGTGGGCGAAATGATCCGCAACAGGGCCGAGGTGGCGCGGGCGGATTTCATTTCCGACGAACAGGTCTGGGCGGAATGGGCCCCGGAAAATATCGGGGAAGACTACATGGATATCTATACGGAAAATCCTTTTGAAAACATGAACAGCTACGAGATCTACATGAAGGATATCGAGCAGCAGCAGACCCTGGTGGACTGGCTCAAATCGCTGCCCGATATTTCCGAGGTGCACTATTCCGAGATCACCGCGACTTCGCTGACCGGTATGAACGCCATTGTGGCCTATGTGTCCCTGGGGATCATTCTGATTTTGCTGCTGGTTTCCATTTTCCTGATCAACAATACCGTGATCATCGGCATTTCCGTGCGGCAGCAGGAGATCGAAATCATGTCCGCCATCGGCGCGACGAACTTTTTCGTCCGCTCTCCGTTTGTGATAGAGGGTATCCTGATCGGCCTGATCGGGTCGGTCATTCCGCTGGCCGCCATTTATTTCCTTTATATCAATGTGGTGGATTATGTCGGCGTCCAGTTCCCGGCGCTGAACGTCCTGCTGCAGTTTTTGCCTGTAAAGGACGTGTTTGATCTGCTTTTGCCCCTCACCTTCGGGATCGGCGCGGGGATCGGCTTTCTGGGCAGTTTTGTGACGGTGCGCAAGCATCTGCGCGTGTATGCGAAGGGGTGACGGGATGAAAAAAAGAACGGGGAGGCCGGTGAGGCTGCTGGCCGCCGGATGTGTCCTGGGCCTGTTCTTTGGCATACTGGCTCCGGGGACAACGGCACAGGCCAAGACGCTGGAGGAGAGTATCAAAGAGAAGCAGAACGCCATCAGCGAGGCGGAGAGCGAGAAGAAGAAGCTGCAGTCCGGCCTTTCCGATGTCAAGGCGCTGGTGAACAAGCTGGAGGCATCCAAGCGGGATCTGCAGACCTATGTGACGGATCTGGACGCGCAGGTGGCCCAGCTGGAAGAAAAGATCGACGATCTGCAGGATCAGATCGTAAAGAAAAAGGAAGAAGTGGAGCAGGCGAAGGCGGATACGGACGCGGCCCAGGCGGTGGCGGATCAGCAGTACGACGATATGAAATCCCGTCTGCGCTATCTCTATGCAAACAGCAAGGACGGCGGCTATATGGATATGCTGCTGACCGCCCGCAGCTTCGGGGATATGCTCAACCAGGCGGAATATGTGGAGCGGCTCAACGCCTATGACAGCCGCAAGCTGATGGAGTTTGAGCAGAACGTGGAGTATTTGAAGCTGTGCCGGCAGACGCTGGAGGAAGAAGAAGACGTGCTCCGGGAGACGGAGGAAAGTCTCCAGAACGAGCAGGATTCGGTGAACGCCCTGATTGCAGAAAAGAATGTGCAGATCGCGTCTTACCAGAAGGATATCGACGGGCAGGCGTCCACGATTCAGGAATATGAAGCCATGATCGCGGAAGAAGCGGCGGTGATTGCGGCGCTGGAAAAAGCGGTGGCGGAGGACAAGGCAAAGCTGGCGGAGCAGAACCGGCTGAAATATGACGGCGGTATGTTCCAGATGCCCTGCCCGGGGTATAAGCGGATTTCGGACAACTACGGCAACCGCATCCACCCCATCACCGGAAAGCAGCAGTTCCATAACGGCGTGGATTTCGCGGCGGCTTCCGGTACGGACATCCTTGCCGCCTATGACGGGAAGGTAGTGGCGGCCACCTATAACAGTTCCATGGGCAACTATGTGATGATCGACCACGGGGACGATCTTTACACAATCTATATGCACGCTTCCAAGCTGTATGTCTCCGCGGGACAGACGGTGAGCAAAGGACAGAAGATTGCGGCAGTCGGCGCGACCGGACGGGCTACGGGCCCGCACCTGCATTTCTCCGTCCGGTTAAACGGCAGCTATACCAGTCCGTGGAACTATCTGAAGTGAGAAAAGAAGCGGCGGGAAGGTAGAACCAGAATAAAACCGGAAAGGGGAGCTTCTATTCTTCCTTTTCCGGTTATATTATATGATACGGGAATCCGAAGATACAAAAAGGACGGGAGAGACGGATTATGAATCGCAGAAGATATTTTGCCGGCGGTATGATTACCGGCATTGCAGTGGTATTGCTCATCGGGTTTGGCTATTTTGCGGGACGGACGATTTACCGGGCGTTTGCGGCACAGAACGCGGCGGCCGGCGCAGAGGGGTATTCCACGGACGGTACGGTAACGGACGGCGCCACCGCCGAAAAGCTCGGCGTCCTGGAGGATGTGATCCGGCAGTATTATCTGGAGGATGTGGAGGAGGAGACTTTGCGGGACGGACTCTACCGGGGACTGGTGGAGGCGCTGCAGGATCCGTATTCCGTTTATTATACCGCCGCGGAACTGGAAGAACTCCAGGACAAGACGGAGGGAATTTATTATGGAATCGGGGCGCGGGTGAGCCTGGACACCAATACGGGTCTGGCCAGGATCGTCCGGGTGATTCCCGATACGCCCGCGCAGGAAGCGGGGCTGATGGACGGGGATCTCATCTATCAGGTGGATGGGATATCCGTGCAGGGAATGGATCTGAACTCCATTGTGGCAAAGGTAAAGGGAGACGAGGGGACCACCGTCCGCCTGACCGTGGTACGGGAAGGGGAGACCGATTATCTGGAATTTGATGTGACGCGCCGCCGGCTGAACAACGAGACGGTGGAATATGAGATGCTGGAAGACGGGATCGGATATATTCAGATCCAGGAATTTGACGACGTGACGCTGGATCAGTTTGCGGACGCGCTGGCCACCTGCAAGGGATCCGGGATGCAGGGGCTTTTGCTGGATCTGCGCGGGAACCCGGGGGGCAATCTGTCCACGGTATGCGATATCGCCCGCATGATTCTGCCGAAGGGCAGGATTGTTTACACGGAAGATAAATACGGGAAACGGGAAGAATATACCTGCGACGGAACGAGAGAACTGAACTGCCCGCTTGTCGTCCTGGTGGACGGAGACAGCGCTTCCGCTTCGGAGATTCTGGCGGGAGCAATAAAGGACTACGGGATTGGCACCCTGGTCGGCACCACCACGTTTGGCAAGGGGATTGTGCAGCGGATCATTCAGCTTTCCGACGGCTCCGCAGTGAAGCTGACGGTGAGCAGTTACTTTACGCCCAACGGGAACAACATTCATGGAATCGGGATCGAACCGGACGTCGAGGTGCCCTTTGACGGGGACGCCTATCAGGAGGACGGCACGGACAACCAGCTGGAACGGGGGCTGGAGATCCTGAAGGAAAAGCTGGCGGACCCTGTGTCCGGCGGGATGGCCCGGCGTTAAAGAAAAGCGGGCGCTATCTCCCGATCCGCTGTTTTTGTCTGCGCATGGCGGTGCAGTAGCAGATCAGATGCACGCCGCCGGTGAGGATCCAGCTGATGACATAGGAAATGAAAAGCGTTTCCAGCGTATGGGAATAACGGAAGACCGTAAAGATCCAAAGGATACGGAACCCGCAGGCCCCGGTCAGGGAAACCAGCATGGGCATAACGGAATATCCCATTCCCCGCAGGGAGCCCACGAATACGTCCATGACGCCGCAGGTAAAATACGGGATACACAAATAGGCCATGCGGATCAGGCCGTAGGAGATGACGTCGGGATCCGACGAATAGATGCCCAAAAGCTGCCGCCCGAAAAGATAGGCGCCGTTGCCCAAGACAAGCCCTGTCACCGTGACGCAGGAAAGGCACAGCAGCAGGATCCGGTTGACCCGATCCAGTTTTCCGGCGCCATAGTTCTGGCTGGTAAAACTCAGGGAGGTCTGATAGAAGGAGTTCATGGCGGTATAGACAAAACCTTCGATATTGGAGGCAGCGGTGCTGCCCGCCATCACCACGGATCCAAAGGAGTTGATGGAGGACTGGATCAGGACATTGGAAACCGAAAAGATAGCGCCCTGCATACCGGCGGGAAGGCCGACGCGGATCATCTGTTTCAGCCTTGCCGGATAGATCTTAAGCTGACGCAGATCCAGATGAAAGCATCCTTCGCTCTGCATCAGGGCGCGGACGATAAGGCCGGCGGATACCACCTGGGAGAGCACGGTGGCCAGCGCCACGCCGGCCACACCCATACCGAACCGGATCACAAAAAGGAGATTTAGGATCACGTTGAGGATACCGGCCAGCAAAAGGTAGTAGAGCGGCCGCCGGGTGTCCCCGATGGCCCGCAGGATCGCGGAACCGAAGTTGTAGAGCATGATGACGGGCATTCCCATAAAATAGATCCGCATATACAGGGTAGCCTGGTTTAAAACGTCGTCCGGCGTGCCCATGAGTTTCAAAAGAGGCCCCGCCAGAAACAGGCCGGCCACGATGAGGATACAGCCGCTGATCAGGCTGGTCAGAACGGAGGTATGCACCGTTTCGCTGACCAGCCTTTCCTTTTTGGCGCCGTAGTAATTGGCCACCAGCACATTGGTACCCACGGAAAGGCCGATAAAAAGATTGATCAACAGATTGATAAGTGAACTGGTGGATCCCACCGCCGCCAGCGCTTCATGTCCCGCGAAGCGTCCCACCACGATGACGTCCGCGGCGTTGAATAAAAGCTGCAGGACGCCGGACAGCATCAGCGGAAAAGCAAACAGCAAAATTTTGCCCAACAGAGGGCCGTTGCACATATCGATTTCAAAGGACTTTTTTTCTTTTTTCATAGGTAAATACGCTCCTCATTTTCCGGCATGCTGCTATTCTAATCCATTTGAAAGGGAAAATCAAGCGGCCGCAGTACCGGAAAGCAGGATACGAAAGGAAAAACAATGGAAGACTGGATAGGGCAGTACACATCGCCGCTGGGGCCCATTACGGTATCCGGCAGCGGGGAGGCCGTGACCGGCCTTTGGTTTGAAGGGCAGAAGTATTTCGGCGCAACGCTGCCAAAGGAGTTTTGCAGGGATGATACGCCCATATGGAAACGGACAAGGGACTGGCTGGATCGGTATTTTCGCGGAGAACAGCCGGCGTTTTCGGTGCCGGTTTGCCCGCGCGGCACGCCGTTTCAACTGACCGTCTGGGAAATCCTGCGCCGGATCCCGTATGGACAGGTATGCTCCTATGGGGATATTGCAAAAGAAATCGCCCGGCAGAGAGGGCTGTCCTTTGTATCTGCCCGGGCGGTGGGAAATGCGGTGGGACATAATCCCGTGTCGATTCTGATCCCCTGCCATCGGGTGGTGGGCAGCGACGGCAGTCTGACAGGCTATGCGGGTGGGATCGACAGAAAGGTTCAGTTGCTTTCGCTGGAAGGGATACCGGTTTCGGGCGGCAAAGTTTCACTGGCCGGGGGTGCCTGCGGCGGATGGGGCGCGATCCATTCGGGATCGATATCGTCCCCGTAGCGGTACTCCTCCGGCAGCGCTTCCTGGACATACCGGTAAAAGTCGTTGTTGAGAATTCCCGCGCAATAGGTGTGCAGCGCGTCCACCCGGGCGCGCACTTCTTTCAGATAGGCATCATCTTCGCTGCCGTCGGCCCAGATCGTCTGGCCCTTTTTGTTGTAGGAAACCCGGTCCGTGATGAAACTGCGGTCGGAGAAAATAACCAAAGGGTCGCTGTCGGAAAGAATATCGCGGCCGGCATACAGTCTGGAATCGTAGTCGAATCCGAACAGGTTGAGCAGCGTGGGAAGGATATCCACAGAAGCGGCGGGCTTTTGCACCGTCACAGTCTCCATGGCGCTGTTCCAGAGGATCAGATGGTTCCGGTACAGATCCAGCGTCCCGTCCAGCGGCTTTTTGGCCAGTTCTTCCAGCGTTTGCATTTCCATCGCGTAAGGATAGTGATCCGCGCTCAGACAGATTACGGTTTTTTCCAGCTTGCCTGCCAGGGAAAGCTGTTGGATCAGATAGTCCAGGGCGGCGTCCAGCTCCATGTTGCAGGCAATGTAGGCCCGCCCTTCCTCGGAATAGGGCAGGTCTGCCACATCCTCTTTGTGCTTGGCGGACATCCGGTTCCCGGAGAAGGTGTAATACATATGCCCGGAAACGGTCATGTAATACACGTGGAACCGATCCTCTCCGATGTATTCAGGCAGGGTAGCTACCATCATATCCAGGTCGGAGGCCGGCCAGTAGTTGGCGTTTTCCATGGGAAATACCTGGCCGCCCCAGACGCTCTCCTCCAGTTTTCCCAGCTTGCTGGCCTTGAACTGATAGCCCAGGTTGGGGTGGGAAAGATAGCGGTCATAGTAGGAGAGGGTATTGTTGTGATACGCGTAGCTTTTCACACCTTCCGAAGCGAAAAAGGCGGGAAGGCAGAAGGGCATTTCGATGGAAGCGCTGCGCCGCATGGAAAACTGGCGGTTGGGAATCAGACCGGTCAGGTTCACATATTCGCCGTCGCTGGTGGAAGTCTGCCAGAGCGGGACGTAGTAATTCTCAAACACAAAGCCGGAATGGATGAGCCGGTAGAGCGTAGGCGTCAGCGTTTCGTCCACCGCATAGGGGGAAAATCCCTCTGCGGTCAAATAAATTAGATTATAGCCTTCAAACAGGCCGGTATATTCGTTTTGGTTCGTGGGCGGCGCAGCCTGCATAAACCGGGCCAGTTCCCGGATTTCTTCCGGATTTTCTTCAGACTCCAGCGCCTGAAAATCCACAGGCAGCACGTGGGGGGAGTATGACGGCTCTTTTTTTTCGGCGCTTTCTTCCACGACAGCCTTTTTTGCTTCCTTTACCGGAGAAGGGGCTGGGGAATCGTCCGCTTTTTCCTCTGTTTTAACGGGGACGTCGGACGGTGTCTGGGTCCAGGCGGCCAGAACCGTCTGTTTTTCGGGAAAGGCGTCCCCCAGGATATCCCTGAGTCCGGAGGCCGCCACCCCGCAGTAGGAGAAAACGCCTTCCGGATCGTAGAAGCCGCTGTATTCTTCGTAGAACCCCAGATTGCCCCAGTAACCGGCCGCACAGACAAGCAGAAAGAGAGCCAGTCCCCCCAGCAGGGCGGCGACATGAACGCCCCGGCTTTTCCGAACCGGCGTATCGAAGGTGAGAGCGGGACGCCGGGAGTGCCGTCCGTTGGAAAGAAGAAGGCCCGCAGCCGCCAGCGGCACGGCCAGCAGCAACAGCCAGACAGAGGTATGGAAAATGGCGTAAATCGTTTCCCGCCAGTAATCGGACAGCGCGGCGGCGCCGTTATGCGCGGCGGCGCTCACCAGGAGCGGCTGGCGGAATATTTTTATGTAAACCAACTGAACGGCGAAGATCAGGTAGGACGCTCCGGAAAAAAGCCAGAACAGGAGAGCCCGTCCTTTCCTTGCCACAAGATTTAAAAAAAGACCTGCCAGTCCGGCCCAGGCGATCCAGAGCGGCAGACCGGGCAGCGGGAAAAACGCAGCGGTTCCAAAGCAGGAGATATGATAGAGGATCTCCATGTAAAGGAGACTGAACACATAATAAAGGAAAAACTGCAGCATGGTATGGTTCCCTTCTTTCTGCCGTTTATCATAGCATAGAACGGAAAAAAAGAAAATAGAACAAATGTTCTAAAGTATCTGTACTTCTGATTTTGTTTATGCTATACTGGGAGGGAGACAACGACACGATTCGGAGGTGGCATTTGTGCAGAGCGCGCAGAATGAATTTAAGCTCCACGCCCCCTATCAGCCCACCGGCGACCAGCCCCAGGCCATTGAAAAGCTGGTCAGGGGCTTTCGGGAGGGCAATCAGTTTCAGACCCTGCTGGGCGTCACCGGATCCGGCAAGACCTTTACCATGGCCAACGTGATCCGGGAGCTGAACAAGCCGACGCTGGTCATTGCCCATAACAAGACGCTGGCCGGGCAGCTGTACGGGGAGTTTAAGGAGTTCTTCCCGGAGAACGCGGTGGAGTACTTTGTTTCCTATTATGATTATTACCAGCCGGAAGCCTATGTTCCTTCCACCGATACCTATATCGCAAAGGATTCCGCCATCAACGACGAGATAGACAAGCTGCGGCTTTCCGCCACGGCCTCCCTGTCGGAGCGGCGGGATGTGGTGGTGGTGGCCAGCGTGTCCTGCATTTTCGGCCTGGGGTCGCCGGAGGAGTTCTCCGGTATGAGCGTTTCCCTGCGGCCGGGCATGACCATGGATCGGGACGATGTGCTGCGGGCGCTGGTGGCCATTCAGTATGATCGGAACGACATGGATTTAAACCGCGGGTGCTTCCGGGTGCGGGGAGACGTGATTGAAATCAACCCGGCGCAGGGCGGAGACAGCCTGATCCGGGTGGAATTTTTCGGAGATGAGATCGACAGGATCGCCCAGGTGGATCCGCTCAACGGGCAGGTGACGGCCACGTTGGAGCACATCATCATCTTCCCGGCTTCTCATTATGTGGTGCCCCAGTCCCAGATCGACAGGGCCTGCGACGAGATTGAAAAGGAACTGGAGGAGCGGATCCGGTATTTCAAGGGGGAGGACAAGCTGCTGGAGGCCCAGCGCATTGCCGAACGGACGAACTTTGACATTGAAATGCTGCGGGAAACGGGGTTCTGCTCCGGCATTGAAAACTATTCCCGGCATTTGAACGGAATGCCGGCTGGGGCGCCGCCGTATACGCTGCTGGACTTTTTTAAGGACGATTTTCTGATTATCATAGACGAGTCGCATATGACGATCCCACAGATTCGGGGGATGTTTGCCGGGGACCGTTCCCGGAAGCAGACGCTGGTGGACTACGGGTTCCGTCTGCCCTCCGCGCTGGATAACCGGCCGCTGGATTTTGAAGAATTTGAAAGCCATATCGATCAGATGCTGTTTGTCTCCGCCACGCCCAGCGTCTATGAGGCGGAGCACGAGCTGCTGCGGGCGGAACAGGTCATCCGTCCCACCGGGCTTTTGGATCCCCAAATTGACGTGCGCCCCGTAGAAGGGCAGATCGACGATCTGATCGCGGAGATCCGCAAAGAGACGGATCGGGGGAACAAGGTGCTGATCACCACGCTGACCAAGCGCATGGCGGAGGATCTGACCGACTATATGCACGAGGTGGGGATCCGGGTGAAATATCTGCATTCCGATATCGATACGCTGGAACGGGCCGAGATCATCCGGGATATGCGCCTGAATGTGTTCGATGTGCTGGTGGGCATCAATCTGCTGCGGGAAGGGCTGGACATCCCGGAGATTTCCCTGGTGGCGGTTCTGGACGCGGACAAGGAAGGATTCTTGCGTTCGGAGACTTCACTGATCCAGACGGTGGGGCGCGCCGCCCGGAATGTGGACGGGCACGTGATTTTCTACGCCGACACGGTGACGGACTCCATGCGGGCGGCCATAGAGGAAACCCAGCGGCGCCGCACCATTCAGCAGCGGTATAATGAAGAACACCATATCACGCCCCAGTCCATCCGGAAGGCCGTGCGGGATCGGATCAGCATCACCAGGGAAGTCCCGACGGCGGATCAAAAGCTGGGCAAGGATCCGGAATCCATGGATCGGGAGGAACTGGAAAAGCTGATTGCGGACGTGCAAAAGAGAATGAAGCGGGCGGCGGCGGATTTGGATTTCGAGGCGGCCGCGCAGCTCCGCGATCAGATGATCGAGCTGAAAAAGGCATTGGAAAGATAAGAACATGATGTGACAGGAGAAAGAAAAAGCAATGGAAGAAGCAAAGAAGATCCTTTCCCGGAAAAACTGTATCCGCATCCGGGGGGCGAAAGAACATAATCTCAAGGGCATCGACGTGGACATCCCACGGGATGCGCTGGTGGTGCTGACCGGACTTTCCGGATCGGGGAAATCCTCCCTGGCGTTCGACACAATTTATGCCGAGGGACAGAGACGGTACATGGAGTCTCTTTCCTCCTATGCCAGACAGTTTTTGGGACAGATGGAGAAGCCGGACGTGGAAAAAATCGAGGGGCTCTCCCCCGCTATTTCCATCGACCAGAAATCCACGAACCGCAATCCCCGCTCCACCGTAGGGACGGTGACGGAAATTTACGATTATTTCCGTCTGCTCTACGCCCGGATCGGCATTCCGCACTGCCCCAACTGCGGCAAGGAGATCAAGCGGCAGAGCGTGGATCAGATGGTGGATCAGATCCTGGAGCTGCCGGAGGGCAGCCGGATCCAGTTACTGGCGCCGGTGGTGAAGGGAAGAAAAGGACGTCACGAAAAGGTGCTGGAACGGGCGGCCCGCAGCGGCTATGTCCGGGTGCGCGTCGACGGCAGCCTCTATGAACTGTCGGAGCAGATTCAGTTGGATAAGAATCTGAAGCATAACATCGAGATTGTAGTAGATCGCCTGATTGTCCGGCCCGGCATCGAACGCCGGCTGGCGGATTCCATTGAAAACGTGCTGATGCTGTCGGATGGACTGCTGTATGTGGAGCAGATTGGAAACGACGGGCAGATGCTCACGTTCAGCCAGAATTTTGCCTGCCCGGACTGCGGCGTCAGCATTGAGGAGATCGAACCCAGGAGCTTTTCTTTTAACAATCCCTTCGGGGCCTGTCCGGAGTGTTTCGGGCTGGGGTATAAGATGGAGTTTTCCCCGGAGCTGATGATACCGGATCCGTCCCTGAGCATCAACCAGGGCGCGATCCGTGTGCTGGGGTGGCAGTCCTGCCATCAGCCCGGCTCTTTTGCCAATGCCATTCTGCAGGCGCTGGCAAAGGAATACGGGTTCAGTCTGGATACGCCCTTTGCAAAGTATCCTGCGGACATACAGGACATGCTGCTGCACGGAACCAACGGCCGGGAGGTGTCGGTATACTATGAGGGACAGCGCGGTAAGGGGATTTATCCCGTCGCCTTTGAAGGGCTGATTCAAAACGTGCAGCGCCGGTACCGGGAGACGGCCTCCGATATTACCAAGCAGGAATACGAGACGTTCATGCAGATCACACCCTGTCCGCTCTGCCGGGGACAGCGGCTGAAAAAGGGCGCGCTGGCGGTGACGGTCTGTGGGAAAAATATCCATGAGATCACGTCCATGTTTGTGGGCGAGCTGCAGGAGTTTCTTTCCCATCTGACGCTGACCCGGCAGCAGGAGCTGATCGGCGCGCAGATTCTCAAGGAGATCCGGGCACGGGTGGGATTTTTGATCGACGTGGGACTGGATTACCTTTCCCTGTCCCGGGCCACCGGTTCCCTTTCCGGCGGGGAAGCGCAGCGGATCCGGCTGGCGACCCAGATTGGATCCGGGCTGGTGGGCGTCTGTTATATCCTGGACGAGCCCAGTATCGGCCTGCACCAGCGGGACAACGACAAGCTGCTGGCGACCCTGAAGCATCTGCGGGATCTGGGCAATACCCTGATCGTGGTAGAGCATGACGAGGACACCATGCGGGCGGCGGATTATATTGTGGACATCGGGCCGGGCGCCGGTTCCCACGGCGGCGAGGTCATCGCCTGCGGCACGGCGGAGGATATCATGAAGGTGCCTACTTCCATTACGGGACAGTATTTAAGCGGCGCAAAGAGGATCCCGGTGCCGGACAGACGGCGTGTGCCCACAGGCTGGCTTACGGTACGCGGGGCCGCGGAAAACAACTTAAAACAGATCGACGTAAAGTTCCCGCTGGGCGTGTTTACCTGTGTCACCGGGGTTTCCGGGTCGGGCAAATCGTCCCTGGTCAACGAAATTCTCTATAAGCGGCTGGCGAGAGAACTGAACCGCGCCCGGTGCATTCCCGGCCGGCACACGGGGATCGAGGGAATCGGACAGCTGGACAAAGTGATCAACATCGATCAGTCCCCCATCGGGCGCACCCCGCGCTCCAATCCGGCCACCTATACGGGTGTGTTTGACTTGATCCGCGATCTGTTCGCGGCCACGCCGGACGCCAAGGCGAAGGGATACAAGAAGGGCCGTTTCAGCTTCAATGTCAGGGGCGGGCGCTGCGAGGCCTGTTCCGGAGACGGCATCATCAAAATTGAGATGCACTTTTTGCCCGACGTCTACGTGCCCTGCGAAGTCTGCGGCGGCAAGCGCTACAACCGGGAAACCCTGGATGTGAAGTACAAGGGGAAGAACATTTTCGACGTGCTGGACATGACGGTGGAGGAGGCGGTTTCGTTTTTTGAAAACGTACCCAGTATCCAGAGCAAGATCCAGACGCTCTATGACGTGGGGCTTTCCTATGTGAAGCTGGGGCAGCCCTCCACGGAACTTTCCGGCGGCGAGGCCCAGCGCATCAAGCTGGCCGCGGAGCTGTCCCGCCGCAGCACGGGGAAGACGATCTATATTTTGGACGAGCCCACCACGGGACTGCATTTTGCCGACGTGCACAAGCTCATTGAGATTCTGCACCGGCTGGCGGAAGGCGGCAATACGGTGGTGGTCATCGAACACAATCTGGATGTGATCAAGACTGCGGACTATATCATCGACATGGGGCCGGAAGGCGGGATGCGGGGCGGCACGGTGATTGCCTCCGGGACGCCGGAGGAGATCGCGTGTTCCCCTGTTTCCTATACCGGACAGTATGTGAAAAAGATGCTGGAAAGGGCCCAAACGCTCCCGGATACCGGCGGATGCGGCCCGAAAACATGAGTTTTTTTTGAAACCCTCTTTCCATGGGGGAAAAATTAGGATATAATGGGCGTTAATGGGGAATGATTTTACAGTCCCGGTCTGCCGGGACGGCGGGCCCGTTTTGAAGTGGAAGGAGAGAAGATGCAGTATACAGATATCGGGATCGATCTGGGAACAGCCAGCATACTGGTTTATATAAGAGGGAAGGGCGTCGTCTTAAAGGAACCTTCCGTCGTGGCATTTGACAGGGACACCAACAAAATCAAGGCCATCGGGGAGGACGCGCGCCGGATGCTCGGCCGCACGCCGGGCAATATTGTGGCGGTCAGACCGCTGCGTCAGGGTGTGATTTCCGACTATACCGTGACGGAAAAGATGATGAAGTATTTTATTCAGAAGGCGCTGGGGAAGAAGACCTTCCGCCGCCCGAGGATTGCGGTCTGTGTGCCCAGCGGCGTGACCGAGGTGGAGAAAAAGGCCGTGGAGGACGCGACCTACCAGGCGGGCGCGCGGGAAGTGGCCATCATCGAGGAGCCCATCGCCGCGGCCATCGGCGCGGGGATCGATATTTCCAGGCCGTGCGGCAATATGATCGTGGATATCGGCGGCGGCACGTCGGACATTGCGGTGATCTCCCTGGGAGGGACGGTGGTCAGCGCTTCCATCAAGATTGCCGGGGACGATTTTGACGAAGCCATTGTGCGCTATATGCGCAAAAAGCATAACCTGTTGATTGGGGAACGGACAGCGGAAGATATCAAGATCAAGATCGGTTCCGCGTTCCCGCGCCCGGAGCCCGACTATATGGACGTCCGGGGACGGAACCTGGTGACCGGCCTGCCCAAGACCATCACCGTATCCTCCGAGGAGACGGAGGAAGCGCTCAAGGAGTCCACGCTGCAGATCGTGGAAGCGATCCACGGCGTTCTGGAGAAAACCCCTCCGGAGCTGGCGGCGGATATCGCGGATCGGGGGATCGTCCTGACCGGCGGCGGCAGCCTGCTGCGCGGTCTGGAAGAACTGATCCAGGACAGGACGGGAATCAACACCATGACGGCGGAGGATCCGATGACGGCGGTTGCCATAGGAACGGGGAAATATGTGGAATTTCTGGGCGGGTATCAGGAATAGTCGGCCCGCCGGAGCAGAGCATCCTGCACAGACAGGCCGCCCGGCAGGGCGGCTTTTTCTGTCGGGTGAGGATTTTTGACCCGGCAAAAGAAAGCGGGCAGGAAGAATTTCTGGAGGTTTCATTGGAACGGATAGAAGGGTATGTTTCCCACATCATTTACAGGAATCCGGAAAACGGGTACACGGTGTTTGAACTAAGCGGCGACGGGGAGGAGATCACCTGCGTCGGCACGTTCGCGGTGCTGGATGAGGGGGAACTGCTGGAACTGGAGGGCGATTACGCCAAACACGCGGTTTACGGCAGGCAGTTTCGGGCCGTGTCGGGCAGAGAAAAGGCCCTGGACGATGCGGCCGGGATGGAGCGGTACCTGGGCAGCGGCGCGGTGCGGGGGGTAGGCGCTTCCCTGGCGGCACGGATCGTGAAGCGGTTCGGAAAGGACACCTTTCGTATCATCGAGGAGGAGCCGGAAAGGCTGGCGGAGGTCAAGGGCATCAGCGAGCGCAAGGCGATGGATATCGCGGGGCAGGTGTCCGAAAGGCGGGAAATGCGGCAGGCCATGATTTATTTGCAGGGATACGGCATTTCCAACACCATGGCGGTCAAAATATACCAGACCTACGGGGATCGGGTCTATCGCGTCCTGGAGGAGAATCCCTATCAGCTTGCGGGCGATATTGACGGCATCGGGTTTAAAAAGGCGGACGAGCTGGCGGCGCGGATCGGCATCCATGTGGATTCGGAATACCGCATCCGCAGCGGGATTCTCTATACCCTTTTGCAGGCGTCTTCGGAGGGCCATCTCTATCTGCCGCAGCCGCTGTTGATCCAAAGGGCGGCCGGGCTGCTGGAACTGTCGGAGGACGCGGTGGCGGATCAGGCTGCGAACCTGGCCATGGACAAAAAACTGGTGATCAAAAAGCAGGGGGAGGAGGTCTGCTGTTACGCTTTTGCTTCTTACTACGCGGAACTATCCTGCGCAAAGATGCTGATGGATCTGCAGCAGTCGCTGCCCGGAGGCGTCTGGGACGGGGCCGGACAGGAGGAGCAGCTGCGCCGGAAAATAGAAAAAATCCAGCGGCAGGAGGAGATCGAGCTGGATGGCCTGCAGAAGGAAGCGGTGCTGGAAAGTATCCGCAACAGCGTCTTTATCCTGACCGGCGGGCCCGGAACGGGCAAGACCACCACGATCAATATGATGATCCGCTTTTTTATCACGGAAGGGATGGATCTGTTCCTGGCGGCCCCCACGGGCCGCGCGGCCAAGCGGATGACGGAAGCCACGGGGTTTGAGGCGCGGACCATTCACCGGATGCTGGAGCTTTCCGGCGCGGTGCCAAAGGAGGGGCACAGCGTCAGCTTTGAACGCGACGAGAACAATCCGCTGGAAGCGGATGTGATCATTGTGGATGAGATGTCCATGGTGGACATTCATCTGTTCCAGTCTCTGCTGCGCGCGGTGGCGCCCGGCACACGGCTGATCCTGGTGGGAGACAGCAATCAGCTTCCCAGCGTCGGGCCCGGACAGGTGCTGCACGATCTGATTGAAAGCCGTGCGTTCCCGGTGGTCTGTCTGCAGAAGATATTCCGGCAGGCCCGGGAAAGCGATATTGTGGTCAACGCCCACCGGATCAACCGGGGGGAGCCCATCGCGCTGGACAATAAAAGCAGGGATTTCTTTTTCCTGGAACGGGACAGCGTCCCGGTCATCTATAAGCACATGATCCAGCTTATCCGGGAAAAGCTCCCCCGTTATGTGGATGCTTCTCCCTATGAAATCCAGGTGCTCACGCCGATGCGCAGGGGGAGCCTGGGGGTGGAAACCTTAAACGGCATCCTGCAGGCGTATTTAAATCCCGCGGATCCCTCCCGAAAAGAAACCCGGATAGGGGAGACGCTTTTTCGGGAAGGCGACAAGGTCATGCAGGTGAAAAATAACTACCAGCTGGAATGGGAGGTGGTGAGCCGGTTCGGGATCCCCGTGGATCGGGGCGTGGGGATTTTCAACGGGGACATGGGTGTGATCCGGGAGATCAACGAGTATGCCCAGACCGTGATGGTGGAATACGATGAGGCCCGCCGTGTGACCTACGGTTTTTCCCAGATGGATGAGGTGGAGCTGGCCTATGCCATTACGATACATAAATCCCAGGGAAGCGAGTATCCGGCGGTCATCCTGCCGCTGCTGGGAGGGCCGAAACTGCTGATGAACCGGAACCTGCTGTATACGGGGGTGACGCGGGCAAGGGGCTGCGTCACGATACTGGGGAGCAGACAGGTGGTGTGCCAGATGATTGAAAATGCCAGCGAGGCAAAACGGTATACCAGCCTGGACAGGAGAATACGAGAGCTGAAAGGGGAGTTTTGCTCACACTGAAGGATTTGTTTTTTCCCCGCCGGTGCCCGGTCTGCGACCGGCCGGTAAAGCCGGCGGGGGCCCTCGTCTGCCGGGACTGTGCCGGCAGGCTGCGCTATGTCCGCCAGCCCGTCTGTATGAAATGCGGCAAGGCGCTGACGGACGGGCAGCAGGAGTACTGCTTTGACTGCCTGCACAGGGCGCACGTCTATGACAGGGGGCTTTCTTTGTACGGTTATGAAAGCGTCAGAGAGGGCATTTACCGATTTAAATACGGCGGCAGGAGGGAGTATGCCGCGTTTTTTGGCCGGGAGATGGCCCGGTATCTGGGCCCGCAGCTTCTGGCCTGGAAACCGGACGCCTTCGTTCCGGTTCCCCTGCATCCGAAACGGTTTCGCAGCCGCGGATACAACCAGGCGCAGCTTCTGGCCCGGGAGTTGGGGGACAGACTGGGTATCCCGGTTCTGGATCACTGGCTTTTGCGGGTAAAGAATACCAGGCCCCAGAAGCTGCTGGATGCGAAAGAGCGGCAAAATAATTTGAAAAGGGCTTTTAAAATCGGGCAAAATGATGTAAAATTAAATACGATTGTAATTATTGACGACATCTATACCACCGGGAGCACGGTGGACGAGATCGCTGCTGTGTGCAGACAGCATGGCGTCAAGAAAATTTATTTCGCTGCACTTTCCATCGGAAACGGGAAAACGTGACCGGTGATTTTCGTGTTTTTAAAATCCGAAAGGCGGGAGCGCGCATGGTCAACAGGGAAAAAGTGCTTCATATGACAAAGATGGCGTCCTATGAGGCCGGACAGGGAAAGCGGGACAGGGCGGTGTCCGGTTATTTCCGGGGAGATTATATCGGGATGCAGATGATCCTTTCCTTTGTGGTGATCACGGCCGCGTTCGCGGTGATTGCCGGCGCCTATGTCGGTTTTCATTTTGAAGATCTGATGGAAAGTATCTATACGATGGATCTGGTGTCCTCCTTCCGGCAGGTGCTCAGATGGTATCTGACCGCTGCCGCCGCCTATCTGGCCGTCACGTATCTGGTCTACAGCCTGCGCTACAGGCGGGCGAGAAGACGGCTCGATCTTCTGCTTTCGGAGCTGGAAAGCCTGGAAGAAGAAAGCAGGGATCTCGGAAAGGATTGAAACTATGACAAATCTGCTTGTATGGAAGGAATACATAAAGAGCTTCTATGCGAAATATGAGGATTTCATCCTTCCGGTGCTGAAATTCCTTTTCGCGCTGCTTTTGTTTTCTTCGATCAACGGACAGTTGGGGTACATGGAGCGGATCAACAGCCCGGTGATCGTTCTGGTCGCCGCGCTGCTGTGTTCCTTCCTGCCGCTGGGCTTTATGGTATTTCTGTGCGCCGTCTTCCTTCTGGCGCACGTATATGCGCTGTCGCTGGAATGTATGGCGGTGCTGCTGCTGGCGTATCTTTTTATCGCGGTGGTCTATCTGCGGTTTTCGCCGAAGGGACATCTGCTTTTGATGCTGACGCCGCTTTTCTTTTGCTGGCACATTCCCTATGTGCTCCCGCTGGCGGCGGGGCTGTTTGGATCGCCCGCATCGGCGGTGCCGGTGGCCTGCGGCGTGGTGCTCTATTATGTGCTGAACTATATGACGGGCAACGCGCCTGCGCTGGGGGCGGCGGATGCCGATTCCCCGCTGCAGAGATTTCAGGATGTGGCCACAGGCGTGCTGGAAAACCGGGAGATGATCATTGTGGCCGTGGCGTTTTCGGTGACGGTGATTCTGGTTTATATTGTCCGCCGCATGAGCGTCAGTTATGCCCGCGCCATAGCGGTGCTGGTAGGCGCGCTGACGGACGTGGTGATCCTTCTGGTGGGGGATCTGATGTATGACGCCAATTTTTCCATCGGCGCTGTGATTTTCGGGAGCCTGTTGGGGGCGGTGGCCGCGCTGGTGATGCAGTTTTTCCATTTCAGTCTGGATTACGCGCGGACAGAAAAGGTACAGTTTGAGGATGAGGAGTATTATTATTATGTGAAAGCCGTCCCCAAGATGGCGGTCACCGTGCCGGAGAAGCGGGTGAAAAAAATCACCGCCCGGAAGGGACATCAGGGGGCCCGCCGCGGTCATGGCAGGGCAAAGGCGAAAAATAAAGGGCACAGGACGGGACAGCAGAGGTAAGGATAGCGGACATGGAACAGCTCAAATCGTTTTTGGACAGTAATTTGGCCAGCCTTCAGTTCATAGATGTGATGGACGTGGTGGAAATTCTCATCATTTCCGTCATGGTCTATTATGTCATTGTGTTCGCCAGGGAAACCAGGGCGTACTTCCTGCTGAAGGGCGTCGCGGTGATTCTGGTGTTTGTCCTGGTGGCCATGCTTCTGGACATGGATACGATCCTCTGGATCGCCAGCAGCGTGTTCCAGTTCGCGGTGTTTGCGCTGCTGGTTATCCTGCAGCCGGAGCTGCGCAAGGCCCTGGAGGGACTGGGAAAGAAAGATATTTTACATTCCGTGCTGCCGTTTGACGTCAGCAAACCGGATGACGGCCTGTTTTCCGACAAGACGATCCGGGAGATCAGCAAGGGATGCGCGGAAATGGGAAAGGTCAGGACAGGGGCGCTCATCGTGGTGCAGCAGAAGGATTCCCTGGCCGAATATGAACGCACCGGGATCGAAGTGGACGGCATTGTGACCAGTCAGCTCTTGATCAATATTTTTGAAAAGAATACGCCGCTGCACGACGGCGCTGTGGTGGTGCACGGGGATCGGGTGACGTATGCCACCTGTTATCTGCCGCTGTCGGATAATATGGATCTGAGCAAGGAACTGGGGACCAGGCACCGTGCCGGCGTGGGGATATCCGAGGTGACGGATTCCATGACGGTCATCGTGTCGGAGGAGACCGGAAAGATCAGCGTCGCCTATCAAGGCAGGCTGTATCGGGAACTGAGCGTCCAGGAGCTGGAGGAGCGGCTGCGTTCCATCCAGAATAAGTCTCCGGAGGAAAAAGAGCGCAGGCGCTGGAAAGGATGGCTCCGGAATGAAAAATAAGCTGACACATAATCTGGGCCTGAAGATCGCGGCGGTTTTCGTCGCCCTGCTCCTGTGGCTGATCAATGTGAATATCAACAATCCACTGATTACGTCCAGCTACACCAACCTTCCCGTCCAGCTGGTCAACACGTACAGCATCACGGGACAGAACAAAGTGTATAAAGTGCTGGATAACAGCGATTCCGTCACGGTGATGCTGCGGGCGCCGCGGGAGGTTCTGCAGAATATTTCCCGGGAGCAGTTTGTGATTCGGGCGGACTGCGCGCAGCTGACGGAGGAAAATCTGGTTCCCATCGAGTTTTCCCTGAACGATAAGAGTCTGGAAAACAAGATGGAGAGCATCCGGATGGATAAGTCCTATGTGCATCTGCAGGTGGAGGATCAGAAGACCAGACAGCTCGGCATCCAGGTGGAAAAGACCGGGAAACTGCCGGATGGCTATGTGGCCGGCCGGAGCGTGACCGAAACGAATATGATGAGCATAACGGGGCCGGAGTCCGTGATTGCCACGGTGGCCAAAGCGGTGGTGGAGGTTTCGATGGATTCCGTGACCTCCAATGTGGAAATTGTGGCCCGCATCCGGCTGCGGGACGCGGACGGAAATGAGATCACAAGCTCCGATATTCAGAAAAGCATTCAGGATGTAAAGGTGACCGTCCCGGTCTATCCCACAAAGGAAGTGCCGGTGCGGTATTCCAGCAGCGGGACGGTGGCGTCCGGCTATGCGCTGACGCGGCTGGAGCCGTCCGTGCCGGAAACCGTTACCGTCGCGGGAAAAGAGAGTTTGCTCAGTCAGCTGGAGTACATAGAAATTCCGGACACCGAGCTGGATGTGACGGACGCCACAGAGGATGTGACCGTCACGGTGGACGTCCGCAAATATCTGCCTGCGGATGTGACGGTGGCCGGAGAAAACTTTGACGGCCGGGTGACGCTGACCGCCAGAATAGAGCCGATTCTGCGCCGGACGTATGAGATTCCCGCGGATGAGGTTCAGATACTCAACATACCGGAGCATTGGCTGGCGGAGCTTTTGCCCGATCAGAAGCTGGAAGTCACCATTACGGGACTGCAGGAGGATTTGAGTGTGATCGACCGGGAAGGGCTCACGCCCCATACGGACGTGTCCACCCTGCAGGAGGAGGACGGCAGCTATGCTTCGGGAGAGCATACGATTGAAATTAAGGTTCTTCTTCCGGAAGGCGTGCGCCAGGAGGACACGGTAACGGCGCGTCTTAGGCTGGTCCGGATTGCCCAGGAAGAATAGAGGAGGATGGAGTTATGGCAAGAATGTTCGGTACGGACGGCGTGAGAGGGATCGCCAACGAGGAGCTTTCCCCGCTTCTGGCGATGCAGCTCGGCCAGGCGGGCGCGTATGTGCTGACCAGGGAAAACCGGCACAGGCCCACGATCATGGTGGGCTGTGATACCCGCATTTCCGGCGATATGCTCGCGTATGCGCTGATGGCGGGCATTTGCAGCGTGGGGGCCAACGCCATCTATGTGGGCGTGATTCCGACGCCGGCCATCGCGTATCTGACCCGGAAATATAAGGTGGAAGCGGGCGTGGTCATCTCTGCTTCCCACAATCCCATGGAGTTTAACGGCATCAAATTTTTTGACGGAAACGGGTATAAGCTGCCCGACGCGCTGGAAGATGAAATCGAGGCGCTGATCAAAAGCGGCATGAAGGGCGTCCGTTTCCCCGACGGCTCCGGGATCGGGCGGATCAAAACCCGTACCGACGCCAGAGAGGAATATATCAACCATGCGGTGCAGTCTGTGCCCGTGGATTTGAGCGGCGTAAAAATCGTGGCGGACTGTGCCGAAGGGGCGGCCTTTTACACCTCGGTGGAGGCTTTGCGCCAGCTGGGGGCGAAGGTGGTGCCGATCCACAATATGCCGGACGGCACCAACATCAACGCCAACTGCGGTTCTACGCATATGGAGGAGCTGCAGGCGCGGGTGGTGTTTGAAAAAGCAAACGTGGGCCTGGCCTTCGACGGCGACGCGGACAGACTGCTGGCGGTGGACGAGAACGGCAAGGTGGTGGACGGCGATCAGATCATGGCGATTGTCGGTGCCCATATGCGCAAGAAGGGGAAACTGAAAAACGATACCATTGTGGTTACGGTCATGAGCAATCTGGGATTTTTCCAGTTTGGGGATCGGGAGAACATCCATCTGGAAAAGACGAAGGTGGGAGACCGCTATGTGCTGGAGCGGATGCGCGAGATCGGCGCCAGCCTGGGCGGAGAGCAGTCGGGCCACATTATTTTCCTGGATGAAAATACCACGGGGGACGGCCTGCTGTCGGCCCTGCATCTGCTGGAGGTGATGGTGGAAACCGGCAAGCCCCTTTCGGAGCTCTCGCAGATTATGACGGTGCTGCCGCAGGCGCTGGTCAACGCCAAGGTGCCCAATCACCGCAAGGATCATTATATGGAATATCCGGAGATCGCCGAAGCGGTCCGCAAGCTGGAGAGCGATTTTGCCGGCCAGGGACGCGTCCTGATCCGGCCCTCCGGTACGGAGCCCAAGGTGCGCGTGATGATCGAGGGGACGGATAAGGAGCAGATCGAACGGGAAGCCAGGAAACTGGCGGATCTCATTCAGAATCTGCTGGTATAACATCGGATGGTATTTTGGAGAATTTCAGAAAACTGGACGGAAGGGGTAGGATACTATGGTACGGCAAAAGGTAGTGATCAAGAATCCGACGGGACTGCATCTGAGACCGGCGGGGATTCTTTGCAAAGAGGCGATGCAGTTCAAATCGCATATTACATTCCTGTACCGGGAGAACACCGCGAATGCGAAAAGCGTGCTGAGCGTCCTGGGGGCCTGCATCAAGTGCGGGGACGAGATCGAACTCATCTGTGAGGGCGAGGACGAGCAGGAGGCGATGGCGGCTTTGGTGAAGGCAGTGGAAAGCGGCCTTGGTGAATAACGCATACATTCCGCAGCCCGGGTTTGCCTGGGCTGTTTTGCCGCATATGCGCCGGGCGCAGGATGAGAAAAAAGAGGGAGAAGGGAAAGAAGCATGAAGGAATTACCTGCTATAGAGGGAGGCGTTCCCGTAAGGGAGAAAAAAATATATTACGGGCATCAGTATCTGGACGAGGCGGATTATGAGGCGGTGCTGGATCTGCTCAAAAGCGGGGACGATCTGACCTGCGGCCCCCGGATCAGGGCGCTGGAGGAAAAACTCTGCCGGATCACGGGCGCAAAATACGCGGTGGCGGTCAGCAATGGGACGGCCGCGCTTCACGTCGCCTGTCTGGCGGCGGGCATCGGGCCGGGGGACGAGGTCATCACCACGCCCATCACCTTTGCGGCATCGGCCAACTGTGCGCTGTATTGCGGGGCCCGGCCGGTCTTTGCGGACATTGACGAGAAAACCTACAACATCGATCCGGAGAGCGTGCGCAGCCATGTGACCGCCCGCACGAAGGCCGTCGTGGCGGTGGATTATACGGGACAGTCGGCGAAGCTGGACGAGCTGCTCGCCATCTGCAGACAGAACGGTCTTTTGCTCCTTACCGACGGCGCCCATTCCATCGGGACGAAATATAAGGGACGCCCCACCGGATCCATTGCCGATATGACGACCTTCAGTTTCCATCCGGTAAAGACGGTGACGGCGGGCGAGGGCGGCGCGGTGCTGACCAACGATCCCACGCTCTATGAGAAGCTGCTGTTGTACCGCTCCCACGGGATTACCCGCAATCCGCAGTGGATGGAGAAAGAACCGGACGGCCCCTGGTATTATGAACAGGTGGATCTGGGGTATAACTATCGGATGTCGGATATTCAGGCGGCCCTCGTCCTGAGCCAGCTGGACAAACTGGAGCGGTTCAAGGCGCGCAGAAAAGAGATTACGGCCCGTTATGACGCGGCCTTTTCGGCCATGGAGCAGTTGATCGTGCAGGAGGAAATCCCGGAGTCGGACACGGCGCGGCATTTGTATATCCTGCGTATCCGACCGGAGAAACTGCAGATTGACAGGCGGGGATTTTTCGATGCGCTGGGCGCGGAAAATATCTGCTGCAACGTCCATTACATTCCGGTCTATTATTTCCCCTATTACCGGAAGCTGGGATATGAGAAAGGGCTTTGCCCGAAGGCGGAAAAGCTGTATGAGGAAATCCTGACGCTGCCGTTGTACTACGCCATGAGCGATCAGGATGTGGAGGATGTGATTTGCGCCGTAAAGAAGGTGGCGGCATACTATGCGGTGTGAGCACAGGAGGAAGATGGGATGAAGGAATGGGACTACCAGACCCCCTATTTTGTCATAGAGGAAGAACAGCTGGCGGCGGACTATGCCATGCTGGTGCAATCCCTGGAAGAATCCTGGGGGAATTACCGGATCGGGTATTCGTTTAAGACCAATTCCCTGCCCTGGCTGGTCACTTATCTGAAGGAAAAGGGAGCGGCGGCGGAGGTGGTCTCCGACGACGAGTACGCTCTGGCCCGTTATCTGGGGTATTCCGATGCAGAAATCATCTATAACGGCCCGGTCAAGGAAAAGGCCTCTTTTGAGAAGGTCTTACTGGCCGGCGGGATCGTCAACCTGGACGGCAGAAGGGAACTGGACTGGCTGGAGGAACTGTGCGCGCGCTTTCCGGATCGGACGGTGGGCGTGGGCATCCGGGTAAATTTTGATCTGGAAAAGGCCTGTCCCGGACAGACCACCATGGGAGAGGCCGGCGGCCGCTTTGGATTCTCCTATGAAAACGGTTCCTTTGCCCGTGCCGTGGCCCGTGTGCGGCAGATTCCCAATGCGCGCCTTGCGGGACTGCATCTGCATTCCAGCAGCAAAACCCGGAGCGTGGAGGTGTTTGAAGCCATTGCCCGGATGGCCTGCCGTCTGAAGGAAGAACTGGATCTGACGCTCTCCTATGTGGATCTGGGGGGCGGATATTGCGGCGGCCTTTCGGGACGGCCGCAGTACCCGGACTATTTTCCGGCGGTGAGCCGCATTTTGCGCCGGGAATTTCAGCCGGAGGAAACGGCGCTGATTGTGGAACCCGGCATTTCCCTGCTTTCCAAGGCAACTACGTTTGTCACCGGCGTGACGGATGTGCGGGATATTGGGAAGGAACGGTACGTGATCACGGACGGCAGCCGGTTCAACATCGATCCCACCATGATCAAGTCCTCCTATCTGTTCCATACCGTGCTGCATCCCGATCATCCCGGGCAGCGCAGGGAACTGGAGCATCAGTGCATTTCCGGCTTTTCCTGTATGGAAGTGGATCGGATGTTTTCGTTTCGGAACGGACCGGAACTGGCGGAAGGGGATCGGATTGTGTATGAAAACGTGGGCGGCTATACCATGAGCTTAAATCCCCTGTTCATTAAATATTTCCCGGATGTCTATATCCGGAGGAAGGGGCAGCTGTATCAGGTGAGAGAGCGCTGGACGCCTCGGGAATATGTGGCCAACAGCCTGCTTTTCGGACAGGAGAAACAGACGGCGGCAGCCGTCGGGAAAGGAAGCGGGGACGATGAAGACCATACTGATATTAAGCTGCGGAACCCGAAATAAACTGGTGCGGTTTTTCAAAGAGACGATGGGCGCCCTGCCCGGCGGCGGGCGGGTAGTGGTCACGGACTGCAGCCCGTGGGCACCGGCCCTGTATGAGGCGGACGCCTGGCACCTTGTGCCGCCGATCACGGCTCCTGGGTACCTGTCCTGTGTGCAGGAGATCTGTCAAAAGGAAAACGTGGACGCGCTGCTGCCGCTGTTTGAGGACGAACTGGATCTGTTGGCGCAAAACCGAAAGCTGTTTGAAGAACAGGGCAGGTATGTCATTGTTTCCGCTTCGGAGACCGTGGCGCTGTGCAGGGACAAATACCGTTTTTACCGCCATTTGTTAAAGCATGGCCTTCCGGCGCTGCCCACCTGTGCGTCTCTGGAAGAATTTGCACGGGCGAGGGCGTCGGGGCAGATGGACTTTCCGGTGTTTGTCAAGCCTGTCCGCGGATGCGGGAGCGCAGGCGCCGGACGGGTGGAGGATGAGAGACTGCTGCAGGCCCTTTGGGAAAACGGCGGCAATTCCCGCCCGGAGGATGGCGGCAGTCCGTTTTTGATCCAGCAGTACGCCTGCGGAGAGGAGTTTGGCGCGGATCTGTATGTGGATTTGATTTCCCGAAAGCCTGTGGCTATGTTCACCAAAAAAAAGGTGCGGATGCGCGCGGGAGAGACGGAAAAAGCGGTTTCCGTAAAAGACCCGGCGCTGTTTGAACTGCTCCGGCGAACCGCAGCGACACTGGATCTGGCGGGCCCGGTGGACGTGGATATTTTCCGCGTGGACGGGCGGTATTACATTTCGGAGATCAATCCCCGTTTCGGCGGAGGATATCCGCTGGCCTATCACTGTCATGTGAATTTCCCGGCGCTGATCGCCAACAACCTGGAAGGGATCACAAACGAAGATCGGACGGGAGAGTACGAAGAAGGAATGTGTATGATGAAATATTCGGACGAGATCGTCAAAAAACTGGAACCATAAAATTTTATCTTTTCTATAAAAACAGCGGGCCTTCCCTTTCGGGACTGCCCGCTGTCATTTTGCAAAAAAACGACTCTTTAATCGGCGTCGAAGGAGGTGCCGTCCTCTATGATGCAGATATTGGTTTTGCCGGTGTTGAGTTCGATCTCGTTGCCGTTATCGTCATAGAATCTGGTGGGTTCATAATCAGCAGTCTTTTTCCAGTTCACATGGATACCCTTGCCGTCGGTAAAATACCAGCCGTCCTTGGTGTCGTCATGGCACTGGAAACCGAGATAGCCCTTGGCGTCCCTGGTCTCATAGTGGGCGAACTGTACCAGCACGTTCTTGAAGGAGAGCTGTTCCATGTTGGCTCCGTCGATGTGCTTCTGATCGCCGTTTTGCATCCCCTGAAACCGGTAATACAGCCCGTCCGCATCGTTGTACTCAAAATAGGTCTTGGTAATTTTGTAGGTGGCGGACAAATCAATCTTTGTGGCAGGAATTGCGGCGCTGCCGTACTGCTCCAGCGTGTTTTCCCCGGATGCGAATTTGAAATGGCTGCCCGCATAGTTATCGGTATAGGTTTCGGAATAGCCCAGTTGCTGAATCGCGCTTTCGATGCGGTCGCCGCTGGTGTAGGCATTGTGCGGCGCCTTGCGGTCGGAGGTGCGGTAAAACGCTGCGTCCACCAGCCCCTTCTTCTGGCTGGAATCGCTGGCCAGAACGGCGCCGGTGATGTTATCCGTGGTCGGATCGTTGATGATGGGCAGGATGTAGAAGGGGCCGCCGATGTGGCAGTAAATGGCATCCCATTCCTTTGCCCAGTATACGTAGTAGTCGCGGCAGCTTCTGACATTGCCAATCCGCTCCAGGTTCTTCCAGTCCTTGAACACCGCCATCAGACGGGTCATGTTGCCCTCCACGTTGCACTCGTAGAGGATGTCGGCCTGGCTGATGCCATAGTGGGGCAGAGCGGCGTTTTCATCGGGAATCATAACGGCTATGGGGCGCTGATCGGCAAGATCACCGCTGATCCATTCATTTGTCAAAGGGCTGCGCACCATTCCTTCCTCGGGGGGCAGATCTTCCGCCACGGTTTCCGTCTGCGTCTCCGTCTCCGGTTCGGGAACCGTTTCGGGGGCGGGAGCGGAAATCACCTCGTTTACCGGAACCGTTTCCACTTCTTCCTCTTTTTTTCCACAGCCGGAAAGCAGGGAAACGCAGGTAAGGCCGATGAGCGCAAGCGCGGTCAGTTTTTTCATATAAACGTCCTCACTTTCTTTTTCGTACCTGTTTTTGCACGAAAAATATCGGTATGTTTTCATGCCGTACGCTATGATTATAACGTAAGGGAAAAAGTTTGTCACTACTTTCTGTATTTTTTTTCATGGAAAATCCGGCAGAAGGTGGTAAAAAAGGACAGGATATGGTAAAATACAAGTCAGATATTTTACCGTGCCGACAGGAGGGTTTTATGAAGAAAATCATTGTCACCGGCTGCAACGGACAGCTGGGCCGCGCCGTCAACGAGTTTTATAAGGACGCGGCCGATCTCGGTTTTGTGAATACGGATGTGGCGGAGCTGGATATTACGGATATCGACGCTGTGATGCGGCTGGCGCGGGAGGTGAAGCCCTACGCCATCATCAACTGCGCGGCCCATACCGGAGTGGACGCCTGTGAGACGCAGTACGAGAAGGCCTTTGCCATCAACGCCATCGGCCCCCGCAACCTCGCCATCGCGGCCCGGGAAACCGGCGCGAAGCTGGTGCATATTTCCACGGACTATGTGTTCGACGGAAAGAAGACCAGCCCCTATGTGGAGACGGATCCTACCAATCCGCAGGGGGCCTACGGTTCCACCAAGCTGGCGGGCGAACAGTTTGTAAAACAGTTTGCGGATCGCTGGTTCATTCTGCGGACCGCCTGGCTGTACGGGGACGGGAAAAATTTTGTCAGGACGATGCTGAGACTGTCCCAGACCAACGAAAAGGTGCGGGTGGTAGGCGATCAGTTCGGATCCCCCACCAGCGCTGCAGAGCTGGCCAGGGCCGTTCATACCCTGTTGTTTTCCGAAAATTACGGCGTCTTCCACGCCACCTGCGAGGGAAGCTGCAGCTGGGCGGAGTTTACGAAGGAGATCTTTCGCCTGGCGGGAAAGCATACGGAAGTGGAGGCCATCACCACGGAAGAATACGGCGCGCCGGCCCCCCGTCCGGCCTATTCCGTCCTGGACAACCGGATGTTCCGGCTGACGACGGATTTTACCTTTGCGGACTGGCACGATGCCATCGCCGTCTATTTGAAAGAACTGGGGCAGCCGTGACGGCGCCCGGACAAAAAGCTGCGCAAGCGGCTTTTTTGATCGGCAAAAACGGGCGGACGATTTTGTTTTATCCCAGAATGGCACAGTAAATCAGGGCCACACAGACGCCAAGAATCGCGCCCACCAGCACCTGCATGGGGGTGTGCCCCACAAATTCCTTGAGCTTTTCCTGGTAGGAAATGGGCTTTCCCATGTTTTGGAAAAACTCCATCATTTCATTGATGACCTGGGCCTGAAGTCCCGTTTCCCGGCGGACGCCTCTGGCATCGTACATGACGACGATGGCGAGAATGGCGCAGATGGCAAACTGAAAGCTGCCGCCCCCATATTCCCATCCGGCGGCGGTGGCCAGGGCACAGACGGTGGCGGAGTGGGAGCTGGGCATACCGCCGCTCCCGAACAGACGCTCCGGGTCGAAGCCGTAAAGGTACATATGTATCAGGGTCTTGAGCACCTGTGCGAGAAACCAGCCTGTGACGGCGGACATAAACAGCGGATTGTGAAGGACCGCATTGAGAAAATTCATCTTTTCTTCCTTTCCCTCTTTTTCCTTTTCATTCTATTCCTTTTCCCGGCAGATGGCAAGGTTGTTTTGAGTTGAAAAGGAAAGGGGGACATGATAAAATAATCCCGGGCATTCTGCCGCTTTGCCTGCCGGCGGCCTGCCAAAAAACTACGGATGGAAAACCCATGATTCTGGTGCTGCTGCAATGGTGTTATATGGCGTTTCTCTCGTTTTCCACGGGGTTCGCCCTCCTGTTTTTCCTTCAGAAAAAAAGCGGATATCGGATTCGCTCTGTCTCCTCTTACCTGATGGCAGGGCTGGCGGTACTGAACGTCTATGCCCAGTATTTCAGCCTTTTTGCGGGAGTGGGGCTGGCCGCCAACGCGCTGGCTATCTTGCTGTGCCTTTGGATGCTGGTCGCCTGCCGCAGGTCGGCTGCCGCCTTCCTGCGGGAGCGGTTCTGTTCCTGTGGCCGGGCCGGACTGGCCGCAGGTCTGGTGCTGACGCTGCTTTTTGCCTATGGATCCTCCCGGGGCTATCTGCACTATGACACGGGTCTGTACCATGCCCAGAGCATCCGCTGGATCGAGGAGTACGGCGTGGTGCCGGGCCTGGCAAATCTGCACAGCCGTTTCGGGTATAACAGCGCCGCCTTTTCGCTCTGCGCGCTCTTTGGCGGGGCCGGGCTGACACAGCGGCCGATGCACTGTGTCCAGGGCTTTTTCGCCCTGTTGTGCGCCATAAAGTGCGGGGGGCTTTTCCACCTGGCCCGGAAGGGAGAGCGCCGGGTGCGGCCGTCCGATTTTTTGTATGTGGGCTGTATTTTTTATCTGGTGGCCGTGTTCCGGGATCTGATTTCGCCGGCTTCCGATTATTTCGCCATGCTGCTGGCCTTTTTTGTGCTGATGAACTGGATGGAGCTGTGGGAGCGGGGGGAAAAGGCGGTTTTCCCCTATGCGCTGTTGGCGGAGGGACTGGTCTATGCCGCCACGGTGAAGCTGTCTGCCGCGGTGCTGCTGCTTTTGGCCCTCTATCCCGGCGTCATGCTGATCCGGGACAGAAAATGGAAGCAGATCGGGTTCTGGGTGCTGGCGGGCGTCGGGATCGCCTTCCCCTATGTGGCCCGCAATGTGCTGATATCGGGCTGGCCTTTTTACCCGTTTACCCTGTTTGATTTCTTTGACGTGGACTGGAAGCTGTCCAAGGGCTATGCGGACAATGACGCAAACGAGATCCGGGCCTATGCGAAGGAAATTTATGACGCTGCCAACCGGGATCAGCCTTTTTGGATCTGGTTTCCGCACTGGTTTTTTTCACAGGCCTGGCTGGATCGGCTGTTTCTTCTGGCGGACTGGATCTGTGTGCCGGTGGGAGCCGGGGTGACGGCATGGGGACTGACGCGTCTTTTCAAGGGAAAAAACAAAGACAGCGTGTCCGGTCTGCCGGCGCTGTGCCTGTTGGAGGCCACGGCGCTTCTGGGCTTTCTGACCTGGCAGTTTGGGGCGCCGCTGGTGCGGTACGGATATTTTTATGTGCTGTTTCTGCCGCTGTTTACCGTAGGCGTTCTCTTTGTGCGGATTCTGCCGGGGAAAAGGGGATTTTATGCCTTTGTGATATTCCTGGTGGCTTTTTTGTGCTATCGGGGGTATAATCTAGGTAATATGATCCGGGAATTCTGGAGGGAGCCGTATTACGTGTATCAGCAGGATTACGGAGAATGGCCCGCCGACACCTATCAGGTGGACGGCGTCACGATCTATGTGCCCCTGGACAGGGGACAGATCGGGTATGATAAGTTCCCGTCCTCCCCGGTGGTGCAGGACATTGAACTGCGGGGGGACTCGCTTGGGGCGGGGTTTCGGAAAAGAAGTTCGGAGGATTGAGGGATGAAGACCTATGGCGTCATCATGGCGGGGGGCGGCGGCACGCGCTTCTGGCCCCTGAGCACGAAGGCGGAGCCGAAGCAGTTTTTGAATCTGTCCGGGAAGGATATTCTGGTGAATGAAACCATCGACCGGCAGGCGGGACTCATCGACAAGGACGATATTTTCATCGTGACCAATGAGTCGCAGGCGTCCCTGATGCTGGAGCGCACGGAAGGGAGGGTTTTGGCGGACCATGTGCTGGCGGAGCCGGCGGCCCGCAATACCGCCGCCTGCATCGGCTACGCCGCGGTGGAAATCCTCGAAAAATACGGGGACGGGGTGATGTGCGTCTTTGCCGCGGATCACCATATCCGGGAGGAAGCGGCGTATCTGCGGGTGATGCGGGAGGCCGTGAAGACGGCAGAGGAAACGGACGCGCTGGTGACCATCGGGATCCGTCCCGTCTTTGCATCCACCGGCTACGGCTATATCAAGCACAGCCCTCTGGAGGGGAAAAGCTATCACCGGGTAGAGGAATTTGTGGAAAAGCCGGATGCCCAGACCGCCCGGGCCTATCTGGAATCCGGGTGTTACGCCTGGAACAGCGGGATGTTTGTCTGGAAGGCTTCCACGATTCTGCGCTGGTATGAGAAGCTGCTGCCGGATGTGGCCGCATGCCTGGATTCCATACGGGCCGCCCTGGGGACAAAACGGGAGCGGGAGGTCATCCGGCAGGTTTATCCGACGATTCCCCGGATCTCTGTGGATTACGGCATCATGGAGCGGGCTCACGGCGTGCTGATGCTGGAGGGGGATTTTGGCTGGAGCGACGTGGGAAGCTGGGATACGCTGGAGACGGTGCGCGCCAGGGATGCGCAGGGCAATATCACCTCCGGCGATACGCTCCTTTTGGACAGCAAAAACTGTGTGGTCTATGCGAAGCATAAGCTGATTGCGGCCGTAGGGATGGAGGACGTGGTGGTGGTGGAAGGGGACAACGCCATTTTAGTCTGTCCGGTAAAGGAGGCCCAGCGTGTGAAACAGGTGGTGGAAACGCTGGAAAAGGAAGGCCGCACCGACCGGCTTTGAAAAAAGGCAGTCGAAAAAGCGCGAAAGATCTCGATGGCTTTTCGTTTCACCGATGGCCTGCGGGTGATAAGATGGGGATACGGGAGGGATTGTCCCGAAATCTGCCGCACCCGGATAAGGAGGAGCACCATGGTAAACGAAAAGAAAAGCGAATTGGAGACGGAGCGCTATGTGTCGGGGCTGATGCTGGAGCTGGGGATCCCGGCGCATTTGAGAGGATATTATTATTTGCGGGAAGCGGTGCTGCTTTCCGCCGCGGATATGGAACTGGTGGGCAGCGTGACAAAGCTGCTGTATCCCGTTATCGCAAAGCGCTATAAAACCACTTTGCAGCGGGTGGAGCGGGCCATCCGCAACGCCATCGAGGTATCCTGGGAACGGGGGAACCCCGAGATATTTGAAGAACTGTTCGGCTTCAGCAGGCTGACCGGATCCGCCCGGCCCACAAACAGTGAATACATTGCGCGGATTGCGGATAAGGTAAGGCTGGAATAGCCGGAGGACGTGAGAAAGATACGAGGGAGAAAAGATGCTGCTGAGTGTGATTGTGCCGTGTTTGAACGAAGAGGAAAACGTGGTTCCCTTTTATGAAGAACTGATGAAAAACGGCCCCTTCTTTGAAAAAGAGGGACTGGAGGTGGAGATTCTGTATGTCAACGACGGATCCTCGGACGGCACCTCTGCAGAGGTAAAGCGCCTGCACGAGAAGGACGAACGGGTGCATCTGATCAGTTTTTCACGCAATTTCGGCAAGGAGGCGGCGATCTACGCGGGCTTTTCCCGGTCGAAGGGGGATTACGTGGTGATGATGGACGTGGATCTGCAGGATCCCCCGTCCCTGCTTCCCGAGATGTTCTCCTATATCCGGCAGGGCTATGATTCCGTGGCGACGCGGCGCGTGACCCGGAAGGGGGAACCGCCCATCCGTTCTTTTTTCGCACGGCTCTTTTATAAAATCATGAACCGGATCTCCAAAACGGAGGTGGTGGACGGGGCGCGGGACTACCGGCTGATGACCCGTCAGGTGGTGGACAGCATCCTGAGTATGTGCGAGTACAACCGCTTCACCAAGGGGATTTTCGGCTGGGTGGGCTATGAGACCAAGTGGATCGACTACGAGAATATCGAGCGCGCCCACGGCAGGACCAAGTTCAATTTCTGGAAGCTATTCCTGTATTCCCTGGATGGGATCACGGCGTTTTCCACGGTGCCGCTGGCAATTTCCTCGGTGATGGGCGTACTGTTCTGCTTTGTGGCCTTTATCGCCATTCTGGCCCTGGTGGTAAAGAACCTGATCTATCATGATCCGGTGGCCGGCTGGCCTTCTCTGGTCTGTATCATTCTGCTGGTCAGCGGGGTGCAGCTGTTTTGCGTGGGCATTCTGGGACAATATATGGCCAAGACCTATCTGGAAGTGAAGCAGCGTCCCATCTTTTTGGTAAAGGAAGAATTTTAGAATGAGCGCCACGACAGTCAGTATCGTCATTCCTGTGCATAACGCGGCCGCTTATCTGGCGGAAACGGTAAAAAGCGTGCAGGCCCAGACCTTTTCGGACTGGGAGCTCATATTGGTGGACGACCACTCGACGGATGACAGCGCGCAGATCCTGCGCCGGCTGGCGTCCGACGACGGGCGCATTCGTCTGGCGGCCACCGGGGCAGAGCAGCACGGCGCTGCGGCCGCCCGCAATCTGGGCACGCAGAGCGCCTCCGGACAGTATCTGGCCTTTCTGGACGCGGACGATCTGTGGATGCCGGAGAAGCTGGAAAAGGAACTGGATTTTCTGCGTGAGAAGGACGCGGCCTTTGCGTTTACCGCCTATGAATTTGGAGATGAGATGGCCCGGGGAACCGGAAAAATCGTGCATGTGCCGCCGGTCCTGTCCTATCGCAGGGCGCTGTCTCGGACGGTTATTTTTACCAGTACCGTATTGTTTGATCTGTCCAGGATAAAAAAGGAGCTTTTATATATGCCGGATGTGGGGAGCGAGGATACCGCCACCTGGTGGCGCATTCTGCGATCCGGTTATTTCGCATATGGGTTGGATGAAACCCTGACCGTTTACAGAAGGCCGAAAAAATCCCTGTCCTCCAACAAGTTTACCGCACTGACCCGGATCTGGGATCTGTACCGGAAGCAGGAGGGCCTTTCCGTTCTTGCCAGCGCGTGGCATTTTGGCTTCTGGGCGCTGTTCGCCACGCTGCGGCGGCTGTAAGACAAACGGCGGGATAGGAGATACCGGATTTTCCCGAGAGAAACGAGAGGGACTGACGCATGAGAAAGAACGATTCCAAGAAACGGTTGTTCATATTGACGCTGTCTTTGCTGGGGCTGTGTATCCTGACCGCTTTCTATGCCCACGACTGGTTTACTTATTACTATCAGCATATCGCCAATAAGACCGCCAACCGGTTCAACACCAACGGCCACCGTCTGATCATCGGTCTGTATTTCGCCCTGCTGTTCTTTTTTTCCAACACCTACGGCGCGCTGAAAATCGGCTATCTGAAGCCGCTGGATATTTTTCTTTCCCAGCTTTTCGCCCTGCTGTGCGTCAACGTGATTTCCTACAGCCAGCTCAGCCTGATGTACGGCTGGTTCATGCTGGGGGGACATCATATGATCTGGATGACGGCAGAGCAGCTTTTGTTTTTCGCGGTCTGGGATTTTGTGACGAATCTGACGTACCGGAAGATTTTTCCGCCCAGGCAGCTGCTGCTGGTGCATGGGGATCGTCCCATCGAGGATATTCTGAATAAATTCGCCACCCGGCAGGACAAATACCATGTGGCGCGGTGTATGAATATCAAAGAAGGCTATGACGCCATCAAGGAGGCGATGGACGGCTACGACGCCGTGGTGCTGTGGGATATCCATACCCGGGATCGGAACGTGCTTTTAAAATACTGTTACAGCCGTTCCATCCGCATTTATATGATGCCCAAGATCCCGGACGTCATCGTAAAGGGAAGCTCCCAGATCCATCTGTTTGACACCCCTCTTTTGCTGACCCGGGAATATGCGCTCAACATCGAACAGAGGATTGTCAAGCGGATCATCGACGTGGTGTGCGCTTTGCTGCTTTTGATACTGGCGTCCCCCATCATGCTGCTGACGGCGCTCTGCATCCGGCTCTACGACGGAGGGCCGGTGTTTTACGCGCAGGTGCGCTGTACCAAGGACGCGCGGCAGTTCCGGATTTTAAAATTCCGCAGTATGCGGGTGGACGCGGAGAAGGACGGGGTGGCCCGGCTGGCGTCCCGGCACGATACGCGCATCACCCCGGTGGGCCGGTTCATCCGTGCCGTCCGTATCGACGAGCTGCCCCAGCTTTTCAATATTCTGAAAGGGGAAATGTCCTTTGTCGGCCCCAGGCCGGAGCGGCCCGAAATCATTGCCCAGTATATGGAAGAAATGCCGGAGTTTTCGCTGCGCATGAAGGTCAAGGCGGGACTGGCCGGATACGCCCAGGTGTACGGCAAATACAATACGGCGCCCTATGATAAGCTGAAGCTGGATCTGTTTTATATCGAGAATTATTCCGTGTGGATGGATGTAAAGCTGATGCTTCTGACCGTAAAGATACTTTTTACGCCCGACAGCACGGAAGGGGTGGACGCACAGCAGGTGACGGCGTTAAAGGCCCAGGTGGAAGAACAGGAGAAATGAGGAAGAACGCGTATGCGGGAAAACGGACAGGCGGAAGGACAGACGCAATATTGGAATGAGGGAATGGACTGGAAACGGTTCGCCCTGCGTATGAGGGGCAGGCTGTGGGTGCTTTTGGCGTCTCTGCTGGCCAGCGCGCTGCTGGCGGCGCTGGTTTATCTGACGGGACGCGCCCTGACCGCCGGCGCGCCGCAGTACCGTTCGGAGGTACTGTTTGCCATCCGGTATAACGTACAGGAGGACGATGAGACGCTCAAGGCGTTTATCAACGAATACAACGCCTATACCTGGGGCGATGTGATGCGATCCGATCCGGTGATGCAGTATGTGACAGAAGCCCTGCCCGGCGTGGACAGGCAGGAGCTGGAGGACGCCCTGGATACGCGGATCGCTTCGGATCCGGAATTTCTGACCGCCGGCTTTACCGCAGAGAGCGCGGCGCTTTCCGAACAGATCCGGGACGCTTACGCAGGCGCCATGGCGCTCTTTGGACAGACCATGCAGGAACGGGGACTGTCGGCCATTGAAGCGTGGAAAACCACGCCGGCGGTTTTGGTAAAGCCACAGAACCGGACAAAAAACGCCATGGGACTGGGAGCCCTGCTGGGTCTGCTTGTGAGCGCGCTTTGGATGGCGGGATATTATGTGCTGGACGACCGGCTTTTGCTGATTTCGGACCTGGAGCGCCGGTACAGGGTTCCGGCACTGGGATACCGGACGAAGGACGCCGGAGGGATCTATGAGGAACGGCTGGAAGAAAATCTGTCCCGTCTGGCGTCGCAAAAGGGCCCCTGCCGGGAAGTGTCCGCAAAGGAGATTTTAGAGGGAAAACCGGATTGGGACGCGCTGCGCGCCGCAGCGGTGGTGCTGTGCGCGGAATGGAATACGCCCTGCCTGCGCCGTCTGGATCTGGTCTTTTGTTCCCTGCAGGCACAGGGGATAGAGCCGGCCGGTGCGGTCATTACCGGGGCCGATGCAGGATTTCTGAACCGGTATTACGGCATCCGGGCCGGAAAGAAACAGAAAGCGGAAGGGGAGCGGACATGAAGCTGCAGATTCTGGTGTCCGCGGTAAATGCGGACGCGGAAAAACTGGCCGCCACAATGCGCCTGCAGGCGGACAGCATTCTCATCGACCAGTGCCGGGAAAACCGGTATGAGGAACTGGAATACGAAGGACACCGGATCCGCTGTTTTCACTTTGCGGAGCGGGGGATCGGGCTGTCCCGCAACAATGCGCTGCTGCGGGCGGACGGGGATATCAGCCTGTTTTCGGACGAGGATATCGTGTACGCGGACGGCGCGGCGGAGCGCGTCCGAAAAGCATTTGCAGCGCACCCCCAGGCGGATGTGCTGCTGTTCAATGTCCGGGTACAGGAAAACCGGCGCACGTACTGGATCGACAGGTTCCACCGGGTGCGGTGGTATAACTGTGGCCGGTATCCCGCATACAGCATTGCGGTGCGCACGGCGAAGATGCACAGCCGCAACCTGACCTTTTCTTTGCTGTTCGGCGGCGGGGCGCGATATGCCAACGGAGAGGACAGCCTGTTTCTTCTGGACTGTCTGAAAGCCGGTCTGAAGATATACGCGGTGCCGGAGGAAATCGGGGAGGAGGTTCCCCGGCCCTCCACCTGGTTTCGCGGGTACGACGAGAAATTTTTCCATGACAGGGGCGTGCTCTATCATGTGCTCTACGGGCCCGCCGCCGGGTTGATGGGACTGCGTTTTCTCTATAAGAACCGGACGGAGATGTGCAGCGGCAGCATCGGACTGCACCGGGCCGTCTCGTTGCTCTTTGCAGGCATCCGCACCGGAAGAAAGGAACTTTGACCATGCTCTTTTATTGTCTGATCACCCTCCTGGCGGCGGCGCTTGCCTTCCCTGTGGGGGAGCGGGCGGTTTGGCCGGGGGGAAAGAAACCTTTGCGGCAGGAAAGAGGGACGTCTCTGTGGCTGACGCGGAGACAGGCGTTTGACCGGGTCTGCCTGGCAGGGCTTTTTTTGCTGCTTACGGCGGTGGCCGCCCTGCGGGTCGAGGTGGGAAACGATTATGGGAAATACGTGGATATTTTCCATGAGATCTGTGCCGGCACCGACGCCGCGTATGTGGTGACGGAGCCGGGCTTTAATCTGGTGGTCAAAGCGCTGTATGCCCTTTCCGGATATGAAAACTATCTGCTGGTGTTCGCGGTTTTCGGCGCGGCGACGGTCTTCTTCTTCCTTCGCGCCCTGTACGATCTGAGTGAAAACTTTTTTCTTTCCGTCTGTCTGTTTTTGACGCTGGGTCTGTATTTTAGAACGTTTACCACGGTGCGCTATTATTTTGCGCTGGCGCTGGCGCTGTATGCGCTGCGGGATATCCGGCGCAGGCAGTACGGAAGGTTTGTCCTCTGCATTGCCTTTGCGGCCCTGTTCCATAAATCGGTGCTGGCGGTGCTCCTTCTCTATCCGGCGGCCCGGCTGCGCTGGAGAAAGGAAGTCGTGGCAGTAGGGGCTGTTCTGTCCGTGCTGGTCTTTTGCTTTCGGCAGCCGATTCTGGAGCTGGCGCTGGTTTTTTATCCGACCTTCCGGGACACGGTTTATCTTTCCCAGGGGGTGGGGCTTGCGGCCAATGCTTCCGGCATTCTGCGCTGTCTGGCCGTGTTTGCGCTGGCGTTTTTTGGCCGCAGCGGCCTGCGCAGGGAGGAGAACCGGTTTTATTTCAAACTGTCCGTACTGGGCTTTCTGCTCTACACCTGCGGTTCCTTTTTGCCGCTGGTATCCCGGCTGGCGTATTATGTGGTGACGCCGCAGATTCTGCTGGTGCCCGGCCTGCTTGCGGGGATAGACGGGGCAAAGAAGCGGCGGGCGGCGCTGGGGGCCGTGGCGGTGTTCTGTCTGGCCTATTTTGCCATTTTCCTGTGCACCGCTTCCGGCAGCGGAATCCAGGTGCTTCCTTATAAATCATGGATTTTTTCGGATTGGGAGTGGATCAATGGCGCAGATTTCTTTTAGTATTGTGGTGGTTTGCCGAAACCCGGGGAAAAAGCTCATGTCCACCGTGCGCAGCGTGCTGGAACAGCAGTACGGCAATTATGAGATCGTGGTAAAGGACGGCGGATCCACGGACGGATCTCTGCGGGAGCTGCCGGCGGACAGCCGCATCCGGCTGCAGACAGGACGCGACGGGGGGATTTATGACGCCATGAACCAGGCGCTTTCCCAGGTGACCGGGCAGTATGTCCTGTTCTTAAACTGCGGGGATGCCCTGCATGACCGGGAGGTGCTTTCCCGTATGGCGGAGATCATCGAGGAGCGGCTGCGGGCGGACGGGGAAAGCCGGTGCGTCCGGGAACGGATTTTTTACGGGGATCAGTACCATCTGGGGCAGAAATGCGTGGTCTGCTCGGCGCCGGAGATCAACGACTTTGTCTGTTACCGGAATGTGCCCTGTCATCAGCTCTGCTTTTACGACGCGCGCCTGTTTTCCCAGAGGGGGTATCTGACAAAATACCGGGTGCGGGCGGATTATGAGCATTTTTTATATTGTATTTATGAAAGAAACGCCGAGGCCGTCTATACCGGGATCCTGGTGGCGGATTATGAGGGCGGCGGCTTTTCGGAAACGGCCGAGAACCGCAGGATTTCTACGCGGGAGCACCGGGAGATTGCGCAGCACTATCTGGGACGGGAAAAAGTCCTGCGCTACCGGACGATCCTGCTTCTGACGCTGGCTCCGCTGCGCACGCGGATCGCGGAGAGCGAAAAGCTGTCGGGCGGTTACAACGCCGTAAAAAGCGCCCTGTACCGGCTGCGCCAGAGAGGGGGGAAGGGCCGATGAGGGTGCTTTGGGTCTGTAATATTATGCTCCCCGCCGTGGCGGCACAGCTGGGCCGGGCGGCCAGCGTCCGGGAAGGCTGGCTTTCCGGGCTGTTCGGGCGGGTGCTTGCTTCGCCGCAGACGGACGTGGAGCTGGGGCTGTGCTTTCCCGTGGAAAAGGAGGAGGACGGCCTGAAGCGGGAACTGGTTTTTGGCGGGCAGGGACGGAAGGTATGCTGTTACGGCTTCGGCGAGGATACCGCGCACCCGGAGCGCTGGGACGAAATGCTGGAGGTGCGCTTTTCCCAGATCCTGCTGGACTTTTCTCCGGATCTGGTACATATTTTCGGGACGGAGTTCCCCCATGCCTATGCCTGCGCCAGGGCGTTTGGACAGCCGGAACGGACGCTGGTGGGACTGCAGGGGCTGATGTGCGCCTGCGCGGACGCCTATATGGCCGATCTGCCGCCGGCGGTGCAGGACAGCCGGACGCTGCGGGATATTCTGAAACAGGACAGCATCCGGCAGCAGCAGAAAAAATTTTATGCGCGGGCGGCCTTTGAGGAACGGCTTTTGAAGGAAACGGGTCATGTGACCGGGCGCACGCCCTTTGATCGGGAGACGGTCAGACGGCTCAATCCGGACGCCGTCTATCATTTCATGAATGAGACCATGCGTCCGGCTTTTTATGAAGGCGCGTGGTCGCCTGCAGGCTGCCGGCGGTTCACGATTTTTGTCAGTCAGGCCGATTACCCTCTCAAGGGTTTCCATTACCTGCTGCAGGCCATGGAAGAAATCCTGCGGGATTTTCCGGAGACCGAAATCCTGGTGGCGGGCAACAGCGTGCTGGGTACGGACGGCTGGAAGGGCCGGCTGAAAATCCCGGCCTACGGCAGCTATCTGCGCCGCCTGATCCGGACCTTCCGTCTGCAGGGAAAAATCCGGGTGCTGGGCAGGCTGGAGGAGGCGCAGATGCGGCAGGCCTTTCTGTCCTGTCACGTGTTTTTGTGTCCCTCTGCCATGGAAAATTCGCCCAATTCCGTAGGGGAAGCGCAGCTTCTGGGCGTCCCTGTGGCGGCCAGCGACGCCGGGGGGATTCCGGGCGTGGTGGAGGATGGCGTGGGAGGACTTCTGTTTGCCAAGGGCGACGTCCGCGGACTGGCGCAGACAGTAAAGCGGATTTTTTCCTCCGATGAACTGGCGGAGTCGCTTTCCTGTTCGGAACGCAGGATCGCGGCGGAAAAGTATGACGGGGCCCGCAACTTTGACAGGCTCCTGGAAATATACGGGGAAATTTGTGGCGCATGAAGGCTGTATTTCTTTCCAATTATATCAACCATCATCAGAAGCCCTTTTCCGACGCCCTCTATGAGCGGCTGGGGGAGGAATATCATTTTATCCAGACGGAGCCCATGTCCGACGAACGCAGAGAGATGGGCTGGGAGCTGGACGCCCGAAAAATCCCCTATGTGGTGTTTTCCTATGAACAGGAGGAACGGGCCAGACAGCTGATCCGGGAGGCGGATCTGGTGCTGGCGGGCTGGACGCTGCAAACGGATCTGTTCCTGGATCGCCTAAAGGGGCCCAAGCTGACTTTGCGCGTCAGCGAACGGATCTACCGAGAGGGACAGTGGAAGGCGGTTTCGCCCCGGGGACTGCTTGCCAAATACCGGGAACACGTGCGTTTCCGCCGCGCGCCCGTATATCTGCTGTGCGCGGGCGCCTATGTGGCGTCGGATTTTTCCCTCATCGGCGCCTATCCCCATAAAATGCTGCGGTTCGGGTATTTCCCGCCGCTGCGCCGGTATGATCCGGAAGCGCTGTTTGAAAAAAAACGGCGGTGCGGGGAAGGAGAGACGCAGATGGTCTGGGCCGGCCGGATGATTGCCCTAAAGCATCCGGAATACGTGGTGCGGCTGGCGGGGGAGCTGAAAGCGGCTGGGAAGCGCTTTCGGATCCACTTCATCGGCAGCGGGCCCATGGAGGAGACTCTGTGGGAGCGGATCGGGAAAGAGGGACTGTCCGACTGCTTTGTGCGCTATGGGTTCCTGACGCCGGAACAGGTGCGGGATGTGATGGAGAAGTGTCTGGTCCATCTTTTTACCAGCAATTATCTGGAAGGCTGGGGAGCGGTGGTAAACGAGGCCATGAACAGCGGCTGCTGCGTGGTGGCCAACGCCCGGACCGGCGCAGCGCCGTTTCTGATCCGGGAGGGGGAAAACGGACTGCTTTACCCGGACGGGACGTATGAGACCTTTGCGGCCTGCGTAAAGCGCCTTTTGGAACGGCCGGAGGAAATGGAACGGATGGGGCGGGCGGCATACCGCACCATTTCGGAGGAATGGAACGCGTCCCACGCGGCGCAGGAATGTCTCCGGTTTTATGAGAACTGGAAGCAGGGGAAGCGGGATCTGCCGGAGAGCGGCCCGTTTTCCGAGGCGCAGATTCTGCCGGCCCGGTGGAAGTACAAAGAAGGAAAGCTGCAGTAGCCCTTTGCCGGAAGGATCAAACGGCGGCAAAAGGCGCGGAGGTGGGCATGGAACAGGAAATTCTGGTGAGCGTGATCGTTCCCTGTTACAATATCGAAGACTGTCTGGCGCGGTGCGTGGACAGCATCCGGCGGCAGACGCTGCGGGAACTGGAAATTTTGCTGGTGGACGACGGCTCCACAGACGGAACCGGCCGTCTGTGCGATTCCTTTGCGGCCATGGACAGCCGGATACGGGTGTTCCATAAGGAAAACGGCGGTTCCTCCTCGGCCCGCAACTTGGGGATTGACAGCGCGCGGGGGCAGTGGCTGGGCTTTGTGGACAGCGACGACTGGATTGAACCGGAAATGTATGAGAGGCTGCTGGAGACGGCACGGCTCTACAAAACGGATATTGCGCAGGCTTCCCGGGATGAGATCGGGGAGGACGGACAGCGCCGGCCGGATGTGTGCCGGGCGCCGGATCAGGTTACGGTGTGGGAAGCGGAGCCGTTTCTGCGGGAGCTGCTTTTGCACCGGGGGGACTGCTCCTTTTGTACCAAGCTGGTGCGCCGGGAACTGTTTGAGGACAGACGTTTCCCGGAGGGCAAGCTGAACGAGGATTTCTTTTTACTGGTGGGAATGCTGGCGGAAGACCACGCGATCTGCGTCCTGCCCCAGCAGATGTACCACGTGTTTTACCGTGTGGGAAGCAATACGAGAAAGCGGGATCCGGAGGAGTTTTCCAGAGTATTTGAGGATATTGTGGAGAACGCGGACTTTGCGGAGAAGCTGGCGGCACAGAAGTATCCGCATCTTGTGCGGGAGGCGGCGCGGTTTGCGCTGATCCAGCGGCTGGATTATCTGCTGCACATTCCCGTGAACCGGATGACCGGATCGGATCCGTTTTATACGCGGGTGAAGCGGTATCTGCGATCCCATCTTCCGGAGACGCTGACCAACCCCTTTCTGACGGGGAAAAACAGGGTTTATCTGCTGCTTCTGACCCTGGCCCCCCGGACGGTGCGCCGGGTGCACGCGGCGAAGATGCGCAGACAGGATACCGGAAAGAACGGGACAGCCATACCGTCATAGGGCAAAAAAAGACCGGCGTCAGAGGACGCCGGTCTTTTGGAATCGGTTATTTCAGCGGCTTGGCGCCGGCTTTTTCCTGCAGCTTTTCCACTTTTTTCTTCAGCCAGCCCTTTTTCTTTTCCGGAACCGGCAGGCTGCCGCGCAGGCCCTTCACGCTGGTCAGATAGATCCCGCTGACGGTGGCCTTGACCTCCTTCTTGACGGGAACGGTATCAAAGATCTTTTCATCGCAGACGAGGGACACGATCTGCGGCCCCACCTTGGCCTTGACGATGGGAAGCTTGGAGCGGCGCAGCAGCTTCGGCGTGCCGTCGATCACCGCCTGGGGCAGGCCCGCGTCCTTTAAGCGCATCCGTTTCTTGTCAATGATCAGCATGGATACGGTCTGTTTGTATGCTTCAATCTGCTTCTGCTGTTCTTCCTGCTTTTTCTGTGCCCGTCTGCCCAGAAAGTAGAGCACGGCGATGAGGACGATGAGCACCGCCAGGACGATGAGCAATACCTTTAAAAGGGTTGACATAACTTGGTTCCTCCTTGGATGGTATGTCGGGGGCACAGCTTCGGAGGCCGTGCCGTCTTTTTTTGATTTTAGCAGAAACCCGAACTTAAAACAAGGTGTTTATTGCAGTTTGCGTCACTTTCGGCTATAATGGGCGTTAGCGGGGGGCAAACCCGCAAATGGAGGGAAAGATGGAAGTCTGGACTCAGATCGGGCAGTTTCTCCTGTTGGCGATCAACTTTATCTGGCGTCATATCCTGCTGCTGAATTTTGTATTTTCCATCATCATTATTTTTTTTCAGCGCAAAGAACCCAAATCGGCCTGGGCGTGGCTGCTGGTGCTCAACGCCATCCCGGGCGTGGGATTTTTATTGTATTTGCTGGCGGGCACCGATATGCACAAGCGGAAGATGTTCCAGATCAAGGGCTATGAGGATCTGATGAACGAGGCGGTGAGGCGGCAGGAATCCAGCGTCCGCAGCCTGAAGCTGGAGCAGGAGAATCCGGATCTGAAGGGGTTTTCCGACCTGGTCTTTTATAATCTGGAAAGCTCCGGGGCCATGCTGACGACGGACAATCAGGTGCGGATCTTTACGGACGGCAACGAGAAATTTAACGCGCTGATCGAGGATATCCGAAAGGCGCGGGACTATGTTTTCCTGCAGTATTATATTGTCAGAAACGACGTGCTCTTTTCCCGGATCCGGGAGGTATTGACCCAGAAGGTGTCCCAGGGCGTGGAGGTTTTTCTGCTCTATGACGCTATGGGCTGTAAGGGAATGTCCCCCAAATACTGGCGGGAACTGGAAAAGACCGGCATCCGCCTGGCGGTCTTTTTCCCGGCCCTGTTCGGCCGGATGCAGCTGCGCGCCAATTACCGCAACCACCGCAAGATCGCCATTATCGACGGAGAGATCGGCTACGTGGGCGGCTTTAATATCGGAAAGGAATATATCGGGCTGGATCCCAAGTTCGGCTACTGGAGGGACACGCATCTGCGGATCACGGGCAGCGCCGTGACGGCTCTGACGATCCGTTATCTCCAGGACTGGAACTACGCGGCCCGGGAAAATTTGTTTGCCTCTCAGAAATATGTCCGCTATCCGGAGCATCCCTGCGGGCATACGGATATCCAGATCATTTCCAGCGGGCCGGACTCCGTGCGGCAGAACATCCGGGACAATTATCTGCGGCTGATCCACAAAGCGAAAAAGCGCGTTTATGTTCAGACGCCCTATTATATTCCGGACGAATCCATTCACACGGCCCTGCTGATCGCCGCCCAGTCCGGGGTGGAAGTCAATGTGATGATCCCCTGCAAGCCGGATCATCCCTTTGTGTACTGGGCCACCTACTCCTATATCGGGGAGCTGGTGATGGCGGGGGCCAACTGCTATACCTACGACAACGGTTTCCTGCACGCCAAGGGCGTTTCTATCGACGGGGAAGCCTGCTGCTACGGGACGGCCAATATGGATATCCGCAGTTTTTCCCTGAATTTTGAGGTCAACGCCATGATTTACGACGAGAAGGTGGCACAGGAGATGGAGCGCATTTTTATCGAGGATCTGAAGCTGTGCACCAGGATCAGCAAGGACGCTTACCGCGGCAGATCGCTGCGGATCCGGTTCAAGGAGCAGATCAGCCGCCTGCTTTCGCCAGTATTGTAACTTTCCGAAAATTGTGATACACTGAAAACCGATTGAACGAGCGGGTACAAAAAGGAGGAGCATACAGTTATGAAAAAAGGATATTTTACCGCGGGAGCGTTTGCGCTGTCCGTCCTGCTGCTGGCAGGCTGCGGCGGCCAGAACGCGCAGAAGGAGACGGAAAGCGCGGCTCTGCCGGAGGAGACGGCGGAAACGTCGCAGACGACAGAAACACAGGACTATCCGGACGAGGCCTATCTGAGTTATCTGGACGTGGACGATTATGTAGACATTGCGCGGGAAGACTATATGGGGGTCGAGGTGACCCTGGAGGCGCCGCATGTGAGCGACGAACAGGTGGAAAACGGGATTCAGAACGCGCTCCAGTCCAATCCGGACAGGACGGAAATTACGGATCGCGCCGCCAAGGAGGGAGATCTGACGGATATCAGCTATGTCGGGAAGAAGGACGGCACGGCGTTCGACGGCGGCAGCGCCGACAATTATGAACTGGAACTGGGTTCCGGCCGTTTCATCGAGGGCTTTGAGGACGGCATAATCGGGATGAAACCGGGGGAGACAAAGGATTTGAACCTCACTTTCCCGGAGACGTACAGCAATGCGGAGCTGGCCGGGGCGGATGTGGTGTTCACCGTCACCCTGAATAAGATCTATGAGCTTTCCACGTCCAAGCTGGACGACAGCTTTGTCAAAAAACTGGATATCGAGAACGTGGAGACGGTGGATCAGTACCGGCAGTACCTTTATGACCGGTATATGGAAGACGCTCAGCAGCAGTACCAGACAGAGCTGGAAAACACAGTGATGGACGCCATATACGACAAGGCTGTCTTTAAGGCGGAGGCGCCGGAGATGAAGGCGCGCTATCACGACCGGATCGTGAACGGCAATTATTCTTATTTGAGCACCATGGCCGCCATGTACGGGACGGATCTGGAGACCCTGCTGGGAAGCAGCTGGGTGGAATATGTGGCAGCCAACGAGGAGCAGATCCAGGCTTCCGCGGACAATGCGGCCAAGCAGATTCTGCTGGTGCAAAAGATTGCGGAAAACGAAGGACTGACCGTGACGCAGGAGGAGATCGACGCGGACATGGAGCAACAGGCCGGGATCTACGGCTATGAGTCGGCGGACGCCTTTAAGGAAGCCATGGGCGGCGAACTGCGGGGCTATGACGAATCGCTGGTGATGCAGAAGGTGGTGGATTTCCTGGTGAAAAACGCCAAGGTGACGCAGACGGAGCCGGAGCCGGAAACACAGGCGGAGACGGAAACGGAGACGGAAACCGCGGCCAGATAGACGCCCTTTTGCCACAGCAGAAAAAAAGGAAAGCCGTATTTTGCGCTGCGGCCGCAATGAAGCGGGAAACGCAGCATGGAGGAAAAAATGGATTTGACACAGATCAGACAGATATTCCGGGAAAAGGAAACGTATGCCGGGAAACGGGTGACCGTGGGCGGATGGGTCAGGAGCAACCGCGATTCCAAGAACTTTGGGTTTCTGGTGATAAACGACGGGACCTTTTTTGAACCGCTGCAGGTGGTGTACGCGGCGGACAGACTGGAGAATTACGGAGAGACCGCGCGGATCGGCGTGGGCAGCGCGGTCATCGTCACGGGGACGATTACCCTGACGCCGGGGGCGAAGCAGCCCCTTGAAATGCAGGCCGAGGAAGTGACCACGGAAGGGGCCTGCGGGCCGGACTATCCGCTGCAGAAGAAGCGCCACAGCTTTGAATATCTGCGCACCATTTCCCACTTGAGACCCAGAACCAACACATTCCAGGCGGTGTTCCGGGTGCGTTCCCTGATCGCCTACGCGATCCACCGGTTTTTCCAGGAGAGAGGGTTCGTCTATGTGCATACACCCCTGATCACCGGGAGCGACTGCGAGGGAGCGGGGGAGATGTTTTCCGTGACCACGCTGGATCTGGGCAATGTCCCGAAAACAGAGGACGGCGCGGTGGATTACACGCAGGACTTCTTTGGGAAATCCACCAATCTGACGGTCAGCGGGCAGCTCAACGGAGAAGCCTTTGCCATGGCGTTTAAAAACATTTATACCTTTGGCCCGACCTTTAGGGCGGAAAATTCCAATACCACGCGCCACGCCGCAGAGTTCTGGATGATCGAACCGGAGATTGCCTTTGCGGATCTGAAGGACGATATGGTGCTGGCAGAGTCCATGCTGAAATATATCATCCGTTATGTGCTGGAAAATGCGCCGGAGGAAATGGCGTTTTTCAACAGCTTTGTGGATAAAGGACTGCTGGAGCGGCTCAACCATGTGCTGCAGTCCGATTTCGGCCATGTGACGTATACGCAGGCCGTGGAGATTCTGGAGAAGCACAACGACGAATTTGACTATAAGGTGTACTGGGGCTGCGATTTGCAGACGGAGCATGAGCGTTATCTGACGGAGAAGGAGTTTCAGCGTCCCGTGTTTGTGACGGATTATCCGAAGGAAATCAAGGCCTTTTATATGAAACTCAATCCGGACGGAAAGACGGTAGCGGCCATGGACTGCCTGGTGCCGGGAATTGGCGAGATCATCGGCGGCAGCCAGAGGGAAGACAGTCTGGAGCTTCTGGAAAAACGGATGGATGAACTGGGAATGAACAAGGAGGACTACCGGTTTTATCTGGATCTGCGCAGATACGGTTCGGCCAGACACGCCGGGTTCGGGCTGGGCTTTGAACGCTGCGTGATGTATCTGACCGGTATGGGAAATATCCGGGACGTGCTTCCCTTCCCCAGAACCGTGAAAAACTGCGAACTGTAGGAAAAACCGGGCGCGTAGGACGGGCGGCTGAAAGGCGGGCTGCAAATGAGAAAGGGTCTGGCTGGACTTCTGATTTTCATATCGGTTTTTATGCTGGCAGGCCAGCCTCTTTCTGCTGCGCGGACGCGGGAGGATATTGCCCGGGATCGGGATAGGGCGAAGCAGGAACAACAAAATACGCAGAAGCAGTACGACGAGGCCCAGGGGAAGCTGGGCGATCTGGAGGCCGAGCAGGAGGCCCTGCAGGAGGAGATCGAAGCGCTGGACGCTTCCCTGGTGGAGGTGATTGCCAGCGTCAGCCTGCAGGAGGATCTGATTGCGCAGACCCGTGAAGCGATTCAGGAGGCCCAGGAGGAGTACGACGAGGCCAAGGAAAGGGAAGAAGCGCAGTACGCTTCCATGAAAAAGAGGATTCGCTACCTGTATGAAAAGGGAGAATCCAATTATGTGGAGTTTCTGACCAAAAGCACCAGCTGGAGCGAAATGATCAATCAGGCCGGGTATGTGGAAAAACTCCATGAATATGACGCCAAAATGCTCCTGCGGTATATCGCGCTGAAGGAGGAAGTGGCCCTTAAAAAGGAGCAGCTGGAGGAACAGGAGAGCGAACTGGACGCGCAGCTGTTTGAACTGGAGGAAGAAAAGGCCGCCATGGAGGAAATGATGGCGGAAAAAAAGGACTTGTCGGCGGATTACGACAATCAGATCGCCCGCGTGCGGCAGGAGGCCGCCGTTTATAAGGCGCAGATCAAGCAGCAGAACGCGGCGCTGGCGGCCCTGCAGGAGGAAGAAAACGCCATTATCCGGGCGGAGGAGGAGCGCAGAAAAGCGGAGGAAGCGGCCCGGAAAGCGGCGGAGAACCAGAGCAGCGAAAACAAGACCGCCACCTCCTCCGGCGGCGGTCTCAAGACCGTGCCCCCGGCCACCGGTTCCACGGGCGCCGATATTGCAAAATACGCCTGTCAGTTTGTGGGGAACCCTTATGTGGCCGGCGGAACCAGCCTGACTGCAGGCGCGGACTGCTCCGGCTTTGTGATGGCGGTCTACAAGCAGTACGGCTACAGCCTTCCCCGCAGTTCCACGGCGCAGCGGAGCGCCGGAAGGGAAGTGTCCTATGATCAGGCACAGCCCGGGGATATCATCTGTTATTCCGGCCATGTGGCCATCTATTTGGGAGGCGGGCGGATTGTGCACGCCAGCACCGCCAAGACCGGCATCAAATACGGCTATGCCAATTACCGGCCGATTCTCACGATAAGAAGGATCGTGGGCTGACCGGGAAGGAAAGGAAACATGCAGGAAAAGAAGCTGGAGCGCAACGACCCGTGCTGGTGCGGCAGCGGGAAAAAATACAAGCAGTGTCATATGCGCCTGGACGAACGGATCCATACGTTTGCCATGGCAGGGCATCTTGTCCCGGAGCATCGGCTGATAAAAACCGCCGGACAGATCGACGGGATCCGGGAGAGCGGCAAAATCAATGCAGCCGTGCTGGATCATGTGGCGGCCCATATCCGGGCCGGTATGAGCACGGCGGAAATCGACCGTCTGGTGGAGGAAAAGACCCGGGCCTGTCATGCTGTCCCGGCCCCGCTGGGCTATGAGGGATTTCCCAAAAGCGTCTGTACTTCCGTCAACGATCAGGTCTGTCACGGCATTCCATCCGAAAAAGATATCCTGCGGGAGGGGGATATTGTCAACGTAGACGTATCCACCATTTACCGGGGATATTTTTCCGATTCCTCCCGGATGTTCATCATCGGGAAGACCACGCCGGAGAGGGAAAGACTGGTGCGCGTGGCGAAGGAGTGCATGGAGGCCGGTATCGCCCAGGTGAGGCCCTGGCAGTTCCTTGGGGATATGGCGGACGCGGTGAACTGCCATGCGAAAAAGAACGGCTGCAGTGTGGTGGCCGAGGTAGGAGGCCACGGCGTGGGGCTGGAGTTCCACGAGGATCCTTTTGTCAGCTATGTGGCCCCCAAAGGAACGGAAATGCTTCTGGTACCGGGAATGGTCTTTACCATTGAACCCATGGTGAACGCGGGAAGCCCGGAAATCTGTATCGACGAGGAGAACGGCTGGACGATTTATACCCAGGACGGAAAGCCGTCTGCCCAGTGGGAAGTGACGGTGGCGGTGACGGAGGACGGATGCGAAATTCTGGCGTGGTGAGAAACAGACAAAATAAATAATTATAGAGGAACGGAAAGCCCCTGTCAATCAGTTTGTACCTGAATGACAGGGGCCCGTTTTTGTATTATCCTGTTCCTATCAGACAGAAAACGGAGGACAAAGCGGATGGAGAGCAGGATGACGGTGGTGCAGGCGCTGGAAGAACGGGATCTGCTGGTGAAGCGGATCCTGTCCCGGATACAGAAGGCGCAGTTTGTAGACTTCATCCGGGCCGGAGGAACGACGACCCGGGAAAGGCGGCTGACGAGGACGGAGTTTGAAAGACAGGCCGAAGGCGCCCTGCAGCAGATCAACGCCCTGATTGCCTACTATGATAAGCTCTGTTTTGCGATTTCCGTTTCCAACGCGTCCACCCTTCTGGAAACCTCCGTGGGAGAAATGACGGTGGCCTGCGCGATTCTGCTGCGCGGCCGGATGCGGGGCAGCAGTGTATACGGCGATCTGGCGGATTTTGAAGGGAGACTGGCGCGTCGGCTGGAAGCCGTTTATCCGGAATATCTGGAATATGCGCGCAAAAGAAACGACGCGATCCGCAGGGAAAACGCCCGGATCCAGCCCGGAAGGAAAGAAGGGACGGTGGTTTTGCTCAAGAGCGCAGACGCTACAAAAAAGCGCGCGGAAAAGGAAAACCCGGCGGAACGAGCCGGAAAAACAGGAGGGGAGGAGAAGGGCGCCGGAAGGCAGGAGTCTGCCCGGAAAAAAGGCCCAGCCCGGGGAAAAGGCCCGGACAGGCTGCAGGTCTTCGATCCTCTCGACGTCCGCCAGAGGGCGCAGGAACTGGAGGAACGGAGAGAAGCCCTGCTGGTGGAGCTGGACGCAAAGATCAAAATATCCAATGCTACCACCTTTCTTACCGTGTGAAAAAACTGCCCTCCGCACGAAAACCCCTATCCGGACAGGCAGGTTCTGCCGCTGGGAGGAAATCCTCTCGTATAAGTCTGGAAAGAAAAAAGAGATAGATTCGGATTTCTTTGTATTGTTTCATTAAAACACGCTCTCGCAGGCATGCATGACGATGGCGCAAAATCCATGGGAACGGTTATGGCAGTCCGGAAAGCCGGGGAAACCGCATGGCTGTGCGGCGGGCAGTTTTGATAAAGTACGGAAAACGGGACAGCATACCCGCTATGCTGGAAAGGGACGGGGAAAAGGAAGAAAATGTTTGCACCAGAGATTGCCGCAGAGAAGAAGGGATGTGGTTTTATGCTGGTTTATCCGGTGATTGATGCACAGGAGACGGGAAAGCATCTGAAAGAAGAGTGCGAGAGAAGGCGCGTGACGCCCAGAGAGATCCAGGAGTTTCTGGGGCTGGCGGCACTGCAGTCCGTTTATGAGTGGTTCCGGGGGAATACCCTGCCTTCGCTGGACAATTTTTATGCACTCAGCTGCTTTTTGGGCGCGCGGATGGAAGAACTGGTAGTACCGCAGCACAGAGGGAGAGAAGTTCCCGTGCGGGATGCGTTCCGATCCCTGGAGAGACGCATGATGGCCTATCAGGGATTTTGTCTGCAGGCCTTAGGCGGCGGCAGGGCAGCGTAAAGCGTTGTCTTTTTTGGCGGATGCGCTGCAGTTTTCCAGAATATCCGTTTTTTCGTTGCAGGAGGCGCCCGGATACGGTATGATAAAAGATAGCATCTTTTAAGGGCCGGCCGCTTCCTGCAGGCTTCCGGCCGTTGGATAAAACGTGAGGGAGAGCGGATGATCACAAAGGGAAAGCTGAGAGAGATGGCGCAGTATTCCTATGAGAGGGGCGTGAAGCTGTATTATCAGGACAGCGTGACGGAATTTCAGATCGAGGACGAGACACCCTTTGACAGAATAGAGGCGGTTGTGCGCGGCAGCGGCAGGAACAGCTACATGGTGGGACTTTCCGTGAACCGGGATACGGACGAAGTGACGGAGAGCTATTGCGAGTGCCCGGCCTACCTTTCTTACAGCGGACTCTGCAAGCACTGTGTTGCCGTTATGATGAAATACATCGCCCAGCGGCAGAGGGAAGAACTGGCGGAAACTTTCAGACGGCGCCGGGAGACGGTTGGCGGGGATGCCGCACCCCAGATCCGCCGGAGGGAAAGACAGACCACCGGACAGATGAAGGAATTGCTGCAAAGGCAGATTGTCCGGCATACGCTGCCCGTTCTGCAGGGCGACTCCTATGGGAAAATACAGCTCGACCCCATTCTGACCTGCACCAGAGGGGCCTGTCAGGTGGAATTTCGTATCGGCCTGAAAAAAAAGTATGTCCTGAAGAATGTAGGGGAGTTTGCGGAGGCCATGCGCAAGGGAACTGACCTGGCCTACGGGAAAAATCTTCAGTTTGTTCACGTGATGGAGAGTTTTGACCCGCAGTCCCGAAAGCTGGCGGCGTTCATTCTGGAGTGGATGGACAGATACGAGAGCGCATACCGGCAGTACCATCCCTATCTGCTGTATTCTTCGCTGTCGTTCCGGATACGGGAAATGCAGCTGGACAGCTGGGGAATCGAGTCCTTCCTGGAAGCGGTCGGGGATCGGCCTTTTTGGGCCGACGTGAACGGAACGGGAGAAAAGGAATGGCGCGTTACCGGGAAGACCCTGCGCAGACAGCTTTATTTCAGAGGGCTTTCGGACGGAATGGAAATTACGATGGATCCGCTGTTCGGCTATGACTGCGAAAGGTATTTTATCTTTTTTTGCAATGGATTGATCTATCCGGTACAGAAGGAGGAGCTTGGGACCGCGGGGGAATTTTTTTCCTGTATGCGGGAAATCCCGCAGAAGACGGCCTTCATTCAGAAAGCGGATATGCCGGCCTTTTTCCGCCAGATCATGCCTGCGCTGCGGGAGACCTGTGATTGCGTGATGCAGAATGTGACGGAGGAGGAAGCGTATTTGTCTTCTCCGACTTTCCGCTTTTATTTGGATATGCCGCAGGAGGATTTCCTATCCTGCAGGGCCATGGCGGTCTATGGGGAGAAGGAATACAACGTATACGATCCTTCCTCCGATCTGGAACGGCGCGATATCTGGAAGGAAGCGGAGATCGGAAAAGTCGTAAGCGCCTGCTGCGGCGTTTATGACGAAAAGAAGAAAACGATGGGGATCGGAGAAGGGGCCCCGGCGTTTTATGAATTTTTGACGGAGGGCGCCGCCCGGCTGCGCCAGTACGGGGAAGTATATGTTTCCGATGCCATAAAGCGGATCCGGGTTCTTCCTTCCCCCAAAGTATCGGTGGGACTTTCCCTGGCCGGGGATCTGCTGGATCTGTCCGTCACTTCGCAGGATCTGTCCCGGGAGCAGCTGGCGGAGATTTTATCCCGCTATAACAGGCGCAGACGGTATTACCGTCTCAGAAACGGGGACATCGTGCGCACGGATGGGGAAGACTGGCATTCTCTTTATGAAGTGCAGAAAGCCCTTCAGCTTTCGGAGAGACAGTGGAAGAAGGAACGGATAGAACTGCCCCGCTACCGTGCGTTCAACCTGGAGGATGCGCTGAAGGAAGGACAGAGCCTCAGCGTGAAAAAGGACGAAGGTTTTCGTGCCCTGATTTCCGGGATGAGGACAGTGGAGGAAAACAATTTTGCGGTGCCTCCCGCCCTGGAAGGCGTGATGCGGGAATATCAGAAATATGGGTACCGATGGATCCGAACGCTGTGCCATAACGGGTTTGGCGGTATACTGGCCGATGATATGGGTCTGGGAAAGACCCTGCAGGTGATTTGTTTTCTGCTGTCGGAGATGGGGCCGCAGGCCGGAGAGGGACAACCCTCCGGAGACAAAAGCGCGCTGATTGTATGCCCGGCTTCTCTCGTCTATAACTGGCAGAAGGAGCTGGAGCGGTTCGCGCCAGGCCTTCCGGTGCGCGTGATCACCGGAACGGCGGCGGAACGGGGAGAGAAATTAAAGCGCGTCCTTCGGGGAGAGGTTGTTATCACTTCCTATGATCTGCTGCGCCGGGATGTGGAATGGTACGAAGGAATTTCCTTCTTCTGCCAGGTGATAGACGAGGCGCAATATATCAAGAATCAAGGTACGCAGGCGGCAAAGGCGGTGAAACAGGTGCGGGCGTCCTTCCGGCTTGCGCTGACGGGCACCCCGGTGGAAAACCGGCTGAGCGAGCTGTGGAGCATTTTTGATTATCTGATGCCCGGATATCTTTATTCCTATCAGCGCTTCCGGGAGGAACTGGAGCGCCCTGTCTGGGAAGGGGAGGAAGAAACCGCCGCGCGCCTTCAGAAGATGATACGGCCCTTTGTGCTGCGCCGCCTGAAGCAGGAGGTTTTAAAGGAACTGCCGGATAAGCTGGAAGAAAACAGGTACGCCGTCATGGAAAAGGAACAGCAGGAACTCTATGACGCTCATGTAAAACGGATCCAGCTTTGGCTGGATAAGGAGAGCGAGGAGGAGTTTCGCCATTCCAAACTGCAGATCCTTGCGGAACTGACCAGGCTGCGCCAGCTCTGCTGCGATCCCGCGCTCCTATATGAAAATTATCAGGGCGGCTCTGCCAAACAGGAGATGGCCATGACGCTGGTAAAAAACGCTGTGGGAAACAATCATAAGGTCCTGCTGTTCTCCCAGTTTACCTCCATGCTGGATCGGCTGGCCCAATCCCTGCAGGAGGCGCACATTCCCTACTATATGCTCACCGGGGCGACGCCGAAGGAGAGACGCGTGCAGATGGTGGAGGAGTTTTCCTTCGATGCGGTTCCCGTGTTTTGTATTTCCCTGAAAGCCGGCGGAACGGGACTGAATCTGACTGCCGCCGATGTGGTCATTCATTTTGACCCGTGGTGGAACGTGGCGGTTCAGAACCAGGCCACCGACCGCGCGCACCGGATCGGTCAGACGAATACGGTCAACGTATACCGTCTCATCGCCAAGGGGACGATTGAGGAAAAGATTGTGGAGCTGCAGGAGAAAAAGCAGGAGCTGGCGGACAAGATTCTGGGCGGCAGAGGGCTGAAAAGCGGCAGTCTGACCAAAGAAGAACTGCTGGAGCTGCTGCGGTAGGAAACAGGCAGACAAAAGCAGGCCCAGGGCGCTTTTCAAGGAGGGATTGTGCCGGCGGAACAATCATAACTCCATGTCCCCCGTCATACAATGTAAAAAACATATGGCGGGGGTTTCCCTGTGAAGGATTATATTGAGGAGCGGGCGATGGCGGTTGCCGGCTATATCATTGAGCATAACGCGACGGTGAGACAGGCGGCGAAACAGTTTGGGATCAGCAAGAGTACGGTACATAAAGACATTACGGAGCGCTTGGAGCAGATCAATCCGGGCCTGGCAAAGGAAGCCAGGATTGTGCTGGATGTGAACAAATCGGAACGCCATATCAGGGGAGGACTGGCTACGCGGGAAAAATATCTGCACCATCTCTGAAGCAGGGGCGCCCTTTAAAACGCTTTTTTCGGAGAGATCCTGTCCTGCCGGCGTCAATCTAGACAAATAAAACGGTGTTGTCGTCAATTTATGACATTTACAATATCTCCGGGCCGTTGTATAAGAAAAAGAGGAATTTATGACAAGCTGAATCCGCCGGGTCTGTACGGGAAGGCGCAGAGGGCCTTTTGCCCGGACGGCGGGATACGGGAGAGAAAAATGTTATATTCAAACAGGGATTTGCGGAAACTGATCATTCCGCTGCTGATCGAACAGGTACTGGCTATCGCGGTGGGCATGGCGGATACGATCATGGTTTCCGCGGCGGGCGAAGCGGCCGTATCGGGCGTGTCGCTGGTGGATACGGTCAACATCCTTCTCATCAACGTTTTCTCGGCGCTGGCCACCGGCGGCGCCGTGGTAGCGGGACATTTTCTGGGAAAGAAGAAAAAGGCGGATGCCTGTAGGGCGGCCTGGCAGATCCTGCTGTTTTCCATTCTGCTGGCGCTGGCGATTGCCGTAGTGTTTATCGCGGCCCATGACTGGCTGCTCCGACTGATGTTTGGCCAGATTGCGCCGGACGTGATGCAGGCCTGCAAAACGTATCTGATCATTACAGCTGTCTCCTTCGTGGCACTGGCGATCTACAATTCCTGCGCCGCGCTTTTCCGCGCCATGAACTATGCGAAGGTTACCATGTGGGTTTCCGTTCTGATGAACGTCATTAACGTGGTGGGTAACGCAATCTGTATTTTCGGACTGCATATGGGCGTCGCAGGCGTGGCGCTGCCCACCACGATATCCCGCTATGTGGCCGCGTTTCTGATTTTCTTCCTGATTCTCAATCCGGAACGCGATATCAATCTGCACGGGCAAATCCGTTTTCGTTTTGAAGGGAATCTGATCAAAAAGATCCTTTATATTGCCGTGCCAAACGGCATGGAAAACAGTATGTTCCAGCTGGGGAAAATCCTGGTGATCAGCGCGGTGTCCACCATGGGGACGGCGGCCATTGCGGCCAACGCCGTATGCAATTCTCTGGCAAGCTGGAATATTCTGCCCGGCGTGGCGGTGAACCTTTCCGTCGTATCCGTGATCAGTGTCTGTGTCGGAGCGGGAGAGTATGGACAGGCCCGCTATTATACAAGAAAGCTCTGTCTGATTGCGGAGATCGGAACCGTTGCCATGTCGGCTGTGCTGTACTTTGCCGTGCCGGTTATCGTCGGATTTTATCATCTGAGTCCGGAGGGAAACGCCATGGCCATAGAGGTGGCCCGTTTCCATGCGGCAATGGCGATTTTCTTCTGGGTGCCGGCCTTTTCCATTCCCAATACGCTGCGCGCCGCCGGGGACGTGGTATGGCCGATGGTGGTGGCGATTCTCTCCATGTGGTTATTCCGCGTGGTGGCGGCCTACGTGTTTACCTACGTCTTCCATTTCGGCCTGTTGGCGATCTGGGTGGCAATGATCATTGACTGGATTTTCCGCGGCTCCTGTTATCTGTTGCGTTACCGGGGACATAAGTGGGAGCTGTTCGGCGCAAAGGGCTAAAGAACGAAAGCCCTGAAATAGAAAACAGAAATTCTGCGGCTAAAAACGGCGATGGAGATAGGCTTTGACAGAATAGCGGGGATGAGATAAGATAAAGGAAATCACTCATGATTTCCTTTCTTATTATACAAAAATGACTGGAGGAACGCGATGGAGAGGGAGTTGGTTATCGTTCTTGACTTCGGCGGACAGTACAATCAGCTGATCGCAAGAAGGGTGCGGGAATGCAATGTTTATTGCGAGGTGCATCCCTGCACGCTGAGCTTGGATAAAATCAAAGAAATGCATCCCAAAGGAATTATTTTTACCGGCGGGCCCAACAGTGTGTATGGCGAGGATTCTCCCAGATGTCCTGAGGAAATGTTTTCCCTAGGGATTCCGATTCTGGGTATCTGCTATGGTTCCCAGCTCATGGCGTATATGCTGGGCGGTAGTGTGAAGACCGCGCCTGTCAGCGAATATGGAAAGACGGAAGTGGAAGTGGATCGCCGGTCGGTTCTTTTCGACGGCGTATCGCCGCGCACCATCTGCTGGATGAGCCACACCGATTATATTGAAAAGGCTCCGGCGGATTTTTGTGTAACGGCCCGTACGCCGGTCTGTCCGGTGGCCGCCATGGAGAACGCCGAAAGAAAACTGTACGCAGTGCAGTTCCATCCCGAGGTCATGCACACCCAGGAGGGCATGAAGATGCTTTCCAATTTTGTGTATCGCATTTGCGGCTGCCGGGGCGACTGGAAAATGGATTCTTTTGTGGAAACTACGATCCGTCAGATCCGGGAGAAGGTGGGCAATGGCAAGGTGCTGTGCGCGCTATCCGGCGGCGTGGACTCCTCTGTGGCTGCCGTGCTGATGTCCAAGGCGGTAGGAAGACAGTTGACCTGCGTGTTTGTGGATCACGGTCTGCTGCGTAAGAACGAGGGGGATGAAGTGGAAGCCGTTTTCGGCCCCCAGGGACAGTACGATTTGAATTTTGTCCGCGTCAATGCCCAGCAGCGGTTTTACGGAAAGCTGGCCGGCGTATCGGATCCGGAACAGAAAAGGAAGATTATCGGGGAGGAGTTCATCCGCGTTTTTGAGGAAGAAGCGAAGAAGATCGGCGCGGTGGATTTCCTAGTACAGGGTACCATTTATCCCGATGTGATAGAAAGCGGACTGGGAAAGTCTGCTGTGATAAAGTCGCATCACAATGTGGGCGGTCTGCCGGATCATGTGGATTTTAAGGAGATCATCGAGCCGCTTCGCCTGCTGTTTAAGGATGAGGTGCGCAGGGCCGGTCTGGAGCTGGGTATTCCGGAATATCTGGTATACCGCCAGCCGTTCCCCGGCCCCGGTCTGGGCGTGCGGATCGTAGGAGAAGTGACGGCGGAGAAGGTGCGCATTGTGCAGGATGCAGACGCAATTTACCGGGAAGAATTGGCAAAGGCGGGCTGCGATAAGGGCCTGGGTCAGTATTTTGCGGCGCTGACCAATATGCGGTCGGTGGGCGTCATGGGCGACGAGAGAACCTATGATTATGCCGTGGCGCTCCGCGCGGTCATTACTTCTGATTTCATGACCGCGGAGGCGGCGGAAATTCCCTATGCGGTTCTGTCGAAGGTGATGAACCGGGTGATCAACGAGGTCAAGGGGGTTAACCGGGTGCTGTATGATTTGACGAGTAAACCGCCGGGGACGATTGAGTTTGAGTGAGAGGGTAAATCCCCACGAGCCTTGATTTTTCAAGGCTTGCGGGGATTTTGAAATTGGCGGTGGGTACGATTTGGGTACAAAAATTTATTTTACTGATTTTCGATAGGTATTCCTTTATTTTTAGCACATTCTATAATGGAATTGGCAAAATTAGGATTATTGAAAATATTCTTCCCTAAGATAATCTTTGAAGGTAATATAAAATCAAATAAGAGTCCTTCTTTGCCATTGTCGAGTGAACAGTGATCATATATCAGTCGCCATTCATGTTCTTGGGCATATGGTATTTTGTTTTTGGTGAGGCATGATGCCATGTATTTTTTTGCCGCATTTTTATATGCGGCATCTGTATTATTGAAATCAAGAGAATTAAATTTAATATCGTCTGTTTTTTGCCTACTTTCAACATATCGTATGGGGAGAAAACGCAAAGGAAATTTAGTATTTGTTATTATATTGTCCATATCATATTCAAGGCATATACCTTCATTATTTTGCGCATAGTGTTCCCACATATATGTGTTGAAAGTACCTGAGATACAAGCCACTAAACATTCATTTCTCATGCGCTCACTAACCTGTTGAAAATCGGAATTAGCTTCTATTTTTTTAATGAGTTGTTTCATAGCATGGTCATCTATAAAACATAAATCGTTTTTATGCTTTGGATATTTTATATTGCGAAGATAATATTCATATAAGTCGGGAATATCATATTCTATTTTACAATCATCAGAGTCTGTATATTGTGATGGTCGGCAAAGATAAATTTTTTCTTTTTGAATAGCATCAATTTCGTACATTTTAGGAGGACGAAATCTATATAATTTTTTGTCTGTATTTCGGTCTCTAAGTTCCATAATACAGTCAAGTGCGGTACTGATATTATTTTTTAAGTAAGCATAAACCACAGCCGTTTCTCTCAAATTTAGTTCTTTTCTAGTCATAAATTCTCCATTTTTTAATATTCTAAAACATTAGTTTTTCGGATTCAACCCAATCCTATCCATAAACTCATCATGCGTCTTTTGAAGATCGAGACGCTGTCTCCAAGGCTCTGACTCTGGGTAGACATCCATCCAAAGGTTAAAATCTGCCTCCGCTTTCAGGAGCGCTTCACCACGTTTTTTAACATCTTTAATTGAATTACACTTCTCGACTTCCTGCATATATTGCTCATAACGTTCAAACCATGAGCGCATCAGGCTTAACGTGTCAAAGTAAATCCCAACGACATCATTACCGTCCGGGTCCTGGCATTCAAAAAGATGCCCGCTATATTGCCGGAATACCTGAAAGAGTCTGTGCATAGCTTTTATGCCGTCAAAATCGGAGTTTTCCAATACTTCCGGATTGACGGCAAGAGCATTTGCTATTTTTTCGAGAGATGAAGGTTTAGGATTTCTTCTGCTGCTTTCATATGCACGAATATATGCTTCGCTTGCACCTACTAATTCCCCAAGCTGCTTTTGCGTAAGACCACGTTCCTGACGAATACGCCTTATATTTTCACCCACAGTCATATTGTTTCCCTGCCTTTTACGGATTTTTGATTAATATTTAGTATATCATAAAAAAGAAAGAAAATAAAGAAAAAGATATTGACACGAAACAAAAGTTGCGATAATATATGAATGCAACCCAACAGAAACAAATGTTACGATGCAGAAACAGTAAAAGGTAAAGGAGGAAGCAAAATGAACGAAAAACTTTATTACAGTGCGGCAGAGGTAGCCGAGATGCTAGGTGTCAGCATTGGAAAGTCCTACAAAGTCTTGAGGGAGATGAATAAGGACTTAGCGGCGAAAGGATTTCTCACAATCTCCGGCAAGGTCCCGGTGGAGTATTTCAGAGAGAAATGGTACGGAGGGAAAAAGGAGGCAAGCGCATGAGCTGTCAGGCAAAGAAAGATCCGAACGGGACATGGCATATTCAGTACCGTTGGACGGACTGGACTGGAACAAAGCGGAAGTCGCAAAAGCGGGGGTTTAAAACTAAAAAAGAAGCGGAGGAATGGTATGCACACTTTTTACTGCAGCAGTCCTCTGATCCCACAATGACACTGGCGGATTTCTGGGAGATTTATCGGATGGATATGGAAAAGCGTCTGCGCAAGACCACGATGAAGCAGAAAGAGTATGTGATGAATGATAAAGTTCTGCCCTACTTTGGTACAACACCGATCAATGAAATTACTGCGCCTATGATAAGAAAATGGCAGGGAGAAATGATGGAGAAAGGTTTCAAGCCTACTTATCTGAAAACCATACATAACCAGCTCAGCGCAATTCTGAATTATGCAGTCAATTTTTACGATCTGCGATCCAATCCATGCCGTAAAGCGGGAAGTATGGGAAAAAGCAGGGCGGATGAAAGACCATACTGGACTTTGGAAGAATTTCAGAAGTTTTCGGATGCCATTATGGACAAGCAAGACTCATGGATTGCATTTCAGATTTTATTCTGGACGGGAATGAGATTGGGCGAGTTGATGGCATTACAGGTAAAGGACATTGACTTTGAAAATGCAACAATCACAGTAGATGAATCTCTGGCAAGGATTGACGGGGAAGATTTAATCACTGCACCCAAAACTGAGAGTTCTGTCCGGGTTATTACTATCCATAAAGAACTGTGTGACGAACTGCATGAATATGTGGGGAGCCTTTATCGGGCAAGACCGACCACACGCCTTTTTGCAGGACGGACAAAGAGCTTTTTTGAACATGAGATGGAGAGAGGCATTAAGCTGTCCGGAGTTAAAAAAATCACAATCCATTGCACCAGACACAGCCATGCCAGTATGCTTGTGCAGATGGGATTCAGTCCGGTTGAGATCGCAAAGAGGCTGGGGCATGGGAAAGTAACGACCACGATTGAAACATATTGCCACCAGTCGATGGATGCACAGATCAGGATTGCGGACCGGCTGGGAAAAGTGGAGAGGGGTGAGGAAAGTGGCGTGTAAGCGTGAGGCGAGGCTGCGGCGCAATACGATCGCATTTTGGCTGAGTGATGAAGAAAAGGCACGGGTGGAAGCAAAAATCATATTGTCCGGACTTCCCAAAGGAGAATATTACCGGAGGGCCATATTAGGGCAGGAAGTGACGGTAACTGCCGGAAATTATATGTCAAGCAGAGTTGCCAAAGTTCTGGAACAGATACTGGAGCATTTTAAATATGGAAATGCAGAAGATGCACAGTTGCTGGTGGAACTGATAAAGCTGTTGTTGGACATAAAAAGAAATGCCCCTGCTGGTAACAAGGGCATTTCCGAGTAATGAAAGCTGAGCTTTACTATACTCTATCTCGCAAATACAGTATAGCAGAGCTCCGGTCTTTCGACAATGGTGCAGAAGAAATTTCCATAAGTTTTTATGGCTTTTTATGGCACCTGAAATTAAAGAAAGGAGCTGTTGTTTTGTCTATTTTCAGTGAAGTAAAAGAGCATTTGACCGCAAGACAGGCGGCAGAGGGATATGGGTTACAGATAAAGAGAAATGGCATGGCATGCTGCCCATTTCACGATGATAAGCATCCGAGTATGAAGATTGATAAAAATTACCACTGCTTCGCCTGCGGCGTGGGCGGTGATGCCATTGACTATGTTTCCCGGATATTCGGTCTGACACAGTATGAGGCGGCGCTAAAACTGATAGAAGATTTTTCTCTGCCAGTGGATGTAAAAGAAAATGCCGGGTTCAATGCACAGGAAAAAGAGCAGATCCGGAAGGAAAAAGCAGAGAAAGAGCGCATTATCCGGATTCAGGAGAGGTTTCAGATGTGGTGCAGCCGTACTACAGAACTGTTAAAAGATGCGCTGGTCCGGATACAGGAAACAGGGATATTCCTTATGGGAAAGCCTCCTGATGCTGTCTTTAGCGAGGAATATGCACAGATGCTTCACGCAGAGCCGCTGATCAATTACTGGCTGGATATTCTCTGTATGGGAGAAACGGCAGAAAAGCAGGAAGTATTTATAAAAGACAGGAGGGAGGTGGAGCATCTTGCGGAGAAAGTCAGAGCAGCCGGAGAAAGAATTGTGGAACGAAATAGGGGAAGCGCTTGATGCTGAGATGAGCAGCGTAGAAGATGTGAGGTATGATCTGGCAAAAAATGAGAAAGGCAGTACCAGTCAGACGATTAATAATTGCATGATTGTCCTGCATCGTGATCCGGTATTGAAGGGTGCAATCCGCAAAAACGAACTGTCCGGAAAGATTGATGTTGTAGGAAGTCTCGGCTGGCAGCGCACATCTGCCAGTGTGACTGATACGGATGTGTATCAGATCCAGTGGTATCTGGAAAAGAATTATGGTTTGAAAAATGACCGAATTATCAACAAAGCGCTGAATATTGTGGCAAGTGAGAACAGGTACCACCCTATTCGGGATTGTTTGGAGAAGCTGGAATGGGACGGACAGCCACGCATAGAGCATCTCCTGCCCCGGTATCTGGGTGCGGATAATGACAATTATACCAAAGAGATTATGCGGCTTTTAATGATGGCGGCGATTCGCAGGGTATATGAGCCGGGATGTAAGTTTGAGATTATGGTCTGCCTTGTGGGAGGACAGGGCGCAGGAAAGTCCACTTTTTTCCGCTTTCTGGCTATTCATGATGAATGGTTTTCGGATGATCTAAAGCACATGGATGACGATAATGTATACCGAAAGATGCAGGGGCATTGGATCATAGAAATGTCGGAGATGATCGCAACAGTAAATGCTAAAAGCATAGAGGATATCAAGTCTTTTATCAGCAGACAGAAAGAGACTTATAAAATCCCCTATGAAACGCATCCGGAAGACAGACCGAGGCAGTGCGTATTTGTAGGGACTTCCAACAGCATGGATTTTCTTCCGCTGGATCGGACGGGCAACCGGCGTTTTGCTCCGGTTCTGGTACATCCGGAACGTGTGGAAAAACATATTCTGGAGGATGAAAGCGAAGCGAGAAAATATATCAGGCAGGCATGGGCGGAAGCGATGGTATTGTACCGAAACGGTGCCTGCGAATTGAAACTGTCCAAGGAAACGGAGAAATATTTAAAAGAAATGCAGAAAGAGTTTATGCCGGAAGATGCCAAAGTTGGGATCATCCAACAGTGGCTGGACGAGCTGGCAGAGGATTATGTGTGTAGCATTATGATCTATAAGAAAGCGTTCAGTCATGAGTATGATACGCCAAAGGACTGGGAGCTGAAAGAGATTAACAATGTGATGAATAACAGCATTGTCGGCTGGGAGAAAATTTCTTCCCACAGGTTTGCCGGATATGGCACACAGAGGGGATGGCGGAGAGTAACTGACAAAAATGGATTTCAGAAGCTTCCGGAAAATACGCCGACTCCTTTTGAGGAAGCAAAGCAGTAATAGAGTGGGAACAGAAAAAAGTTTTTCAGGCTCCGTTTACAGATCCTGTTTACAGGGACTGGATCAAGAGAAAAGTAAACAGAGCAGTTTACACTGGAAGGCTGAAAAAACGGGAGTTCTTATCTTGTAAACGATGTAAACAAAAATTTCGGAAAAGAGCATTTGTAAACAATATCTGTAAACAGGCAGGTAAACGGAAAAGCAAGGAGGAGATTTTTATGCAGAAGCAGCATTCAAAAATTATTATCGGACTGGATCATGGTTACGGGAACATCAAGACGGCGCACAGGGTATTTAAAACGGGCGTGGAATGTTTCGAGGAGGAGCCGATCGTCAGCATGAATTACGTGAAATACAAGGATAAGTATTACGTAATCGGAGAAAACCACCTAATCTATCAGGGCAACAAGACGGATTCGCAGGACTTTTTTATCCTGACACTGGCAGGTCTGGCGGAGGAGCTGAAGTTCCGGGGGTTGCATGAGGCAAAGGTGGTTCTGGCTGCCGGACTGCCTCTTGCGTGGGCGAAAAGCCAGGCGGCAGACTTTAGGAAATATCTGATGCAGGAGCAGGAACTGTCTTTTTCATTCCGCAGGGAGGATTACAGGGTGCATCTGTGCGGCGTGGAAGTGTTCCCGCAGGGATTTGCGGCGGTGTGCAGCGCTAGGACTATGAAAGGCTTCAACATGATCGCGGATATCGGGAACGGAACGATGAATGTGATGCAGATCATTGATGGGAAGCCGATAGAAAAGAGCCTTGTGACGGACAAATTCGGCGTATCCATCTGCATGAAGGAGATCCGGAAAGAGCTGTCCAAGGCATCCGGCGAGGAGATCCCTGAGATGCTGGTCGAGCCGCTCCTGCGGGACGGGGTGCAGGGAAGGACGGATGGGATGGCGGCAGCAGTACAGCGGATTGCTGCACAGTATACAGACAACATCATAAAGCGGCTGGTAGATTATGGATATAAGGAAAATCTGGTGCATCTCTATGTGGCCGGCGGAGGCGGCTGCCTGCTCAGGCATTACAGTGATATTGCCTCAAGGGGGAATGTGACTTTCATTGAGGACATCTGCGCCAATGCCAAAGGGTATGAATATCTTGCGGTGCAGAAGCAGCGCAGGCAGGCGGTATAGGAGCGGGTATTGGAATGAGAAAAACCTATAAGTGCAGCAATATAAAGTTCTGCATGGAAGATGAAAACCAGCGCAGGACATGGGAGTATCTCCAGGGACTAAGCCGGAAAGACGGTTCTTATGGGAAAGTGCTTTCGGATGTATTTGCGGGGTATCTTGACGGATACGGAGCAGGGCAGGGAGCCGGGGAGAAAAATCCGCCGGAGGAAGAGGCGGCAGTTCCGGGTATAGCGGAAGGGAAGATGGAGCAGCTTTTAGTGCAAATGATTTCAGAGATGTTTCTGGAAATGCGGGAAACGCTGGCGGCAGAGATCAGGCAGAGTCTTGCGGAATATGCCTGCACTTCCGATCCGGGCGGAAGAACGGTTTTCCCACAGCCGGATGAAGCGCGGGAACAGACGCAGGAGCCGGAACTGTCGGAGGACATGATGGCTTTTGCGTTTGGAATGGGCGGATAGACGCCTGCAGAAACGGGAACCAAACATCAGATGCTTGGTACCGGATTTTTGTGCAGCGTCTATGATACGGTACCGAATGTTTTTTGTATGGTACCGACGCCCACAGCGGATGACGGCGGCATTATGCTGGAAGGAGCGGTCTGCCGGATGTTTTTTTCGGCAGACCATGCCGCAGCTTTTCTGCGGCATCAGCCCCGCAGGGCGCCTTGCTTCTGACACGCAGTGTCAGAAGTAATAAGGCGTTACTTCTGGAAGAAGTAACAAGACCATAGAGAGCAGCATACCAGAAAAAGGAAGGAGGCGGGAAATGGCGGCAAAAACAATCTCTTTTCCCAAAGGGCGGGGAAGCCTGGCGCATAACAACCGGGAATTTACAGCCGCAAATGTCTGTCCGGAAAGGACAGGCTGGAACCGGACCTATATCAGGGAATCCCTGCCGGATGCCTATGAGAAATGCTTCGGGGAGGCTCTCAGGAAATACAATGCGGCGCAGAAGCGGAAGGACAGGCAGAAAGACAATTACCTGAAGGAGATTGAAAACTCCGGAAACGGGGAGAAAGTCTTTTATGAAAATGTGGTTCAGATCGGGAAAAAGACGGATACGGCGGTGGTGGATGAAAACGGGAACCTGACCAAAGAGGTGGAAGCTGCCATTGAGGTATTAGAGCAGTATGCCCTTACCTTTCAGGAACGCAATCCCAACTTATATCTATTTAACTGCGTCCTGCATCTGGACGAGGCAACACCCCATCTGCATATAGATTATATTCCTGTGGCACATGGGTATCAAAAAGGAATGGAGACACGCAACAGCCTGACGAAAGCATTCCAGCAGATGGGATTTGCTAAAGCGGTCAGCAGGAAACAGAATGAGACGGTAGCATGGCAGGAGAGGGAAAGGGCGTATCTGGAGGAGCTCTGTACAGAACATGGCATAGAGATCGAAACGTTGGGCGTCAAGCGGGAGAATCTGAGCCTGCCGGAGTATAAGGCTGCCATGCGGAAGGTGGAGACGCTGGAAGAACAGGCGGAGCAGATCGGGAGCCGCAATCAGGAACTGGAAGCACAGACGGAAAATCTTTTTCAGGAAATTCAAAAGCTGGAGGAAAAAGAGCGGGACAGCCGGGATATTTTGAAACAGCATACGCTCAGGGCATCGGAACTGAAGCTGATGGAGCGGGAGGCGGATGCGGAGACTAAGGCAGTAAAAAGCACTGCGGTTCCGGTCAGCAGCCTGTTCGGCGGTGAGGAATATGTGAAGGTGAAAAAGGCGGACTGGAATAAGATCGTGAATGTCTTCCACAAGGCAGTGCAGCAGAATCATCTGGTGGAAAAATATGAAAAGAAGATAGCCGGACTGGAGAAACGGCTCGATGTCTTAAATGGTCAGATGGAGAAGCTGAAACGGTTTGTGGAATCCAGAGGATTGGGAGAAGCATTTGCAGAATATCTGAAATCCCTTGCGCCAAAGACTATAAAGCAGAAGCTGAAAGAGGCAAAGGCGGAGGCGGCGGAGCAGAACCGGCAGAGGGCGGACAATATCCGCAGGATGCCGGAAAAGAAGAAATACCAAGGGCAGGAACTGTAAAGTATCATTAAGAGATGAAGAAAGAGAGGATATGACAATGGAACTGACTTATGAAAAATGCGGGGATTATCTGATTCCGAACCTGCTCCCCAGCCGGGAACCAGAAGGAGAGCTACGTAAGTTCGGACGGATGAGGCGGCAGTACCTGAAAGAACACCGCTCCGGGATCTATTCGGGGCTGCTTCTGATAGGGAAGCTGAAAGAGCATCTTTTGGCGGTGCAGGAACAGGCGGAGCAGAGGTTTGATGTGCTGATAGAGCAGATGGCGGCGGCTGAGGGTGTGACGGAGCAGTTAAAGGCGGCAGATCAGATGCTCTGGGTGAGGAAGATGAACAATATCCGGGCGAGAGCGGAGGAGGTTGTTTTAGCAGAGTTAATTTATCATCTATAAATAAAAACAATTTTATAGGAACTTCTTGGAAAAGAAGGGGCTTAGTGCTATAATAAAATCGGATTATAAGACATTTTGCCAGGTTTACTTTTTCCAAGGATTATGCAGAGCATTGCTCAATGTATTTATTAAATTTGTTTGTGGAATTAAATGGAGAGTCATGTTTGAAAGATGATAATGTAAACAAAATAAAAAATCACAAATTGGGGAAAAGAAAATGTATAAGACAATGGATTTGTTTGCAGGTGCAGGCGGTTTGAGTTATGGATTTGAAATGACAAATAAATTTCAAATTGTTGCGGCTGTTGAAAAAAATAAAAACGCAAGAGAAACATATAAGAATAATCATAAGAAAAAAGATAAAATAAAGATAATAGAAGATGTAATAGGTTGTAACTTTGCAGAGCTAGATAAAGAGGTTGGAGGTATAGATATTATCATAGGTGGGCCTCCTTGTCAGGGCTTTTCAAATGCAAATAGACAAAAGAATCACATAATAAGTATGAATAATTCTCTTGTCAAAGAGTATTTCAGAGCTGTGAAGGAGATTAAGCCGAAAGCATTTGTAATGGAAAATGTAAGTATGCTTGCATCTGAAACACATAGATTTTATGATTCTAAGATAGATCATGAAGTGATTACAAAGTTGGGAATTGAACTACAGAAAGAAGAATTAGTGATTGCAAAGAAGATGTATAATAATTTAAATGTATTAGATATCTTAGAAAAAAATTCATGTAAAGAATACGAAATATCTCCAGAACTATTTCAACTGTTGAATGTGCTTTATAAAAATAGAAATAGTGAGAATAAGCTGAAAAAATATATAGAAAAGAATGGGAAAAAAATAGTTAAGGAGATATCAATTCATAAAGAGATGGGGAAAAATGCTTTTCCTATTTTAGATACAATAGAAGCTCATGTCTTTGAGAATAGTATTACAAGTGTATTTGAAGAACTTTTAGATTTCTTGAATTTTCAAAAAGCCTTTATTTTAAAAAGAGAACTGGATGATAATCAAATATTATATAAATTTGAAGAAAAGGAAAGAACTGGGAATGTAGTAGCTAAAGTGTCTTCATATCCTGTAATTCAATATGTCAAGAAGATTGTAGCAGACGACTATGAGCAGTGTGGCGGTGTAGTTAATTCATTGTGGTATAAAGTGCCACAATATAGAAAAAGGTATGTAGTATTTGGAATAAAAAAAGATATACTTGGTGTAAAAAAGCTAAAGATGCCAAGTGAACCAAAGAAAATTCAGAAAATTTCAGTAAGTGATGCGATTATAGATTTAATTGATTGCCAGACGACTGAAAATGTGTTAACCGATGCAGTTCAATATGCTGATGTTAAACAATTATCACAGTACGCAAAGAGGATGAGAAAGGGCTCTGAGGGGGTATATAATCATGTAATTACAAAAAGTGGTAAAAATGCAAAAAAACGGTTTGCACAGTTAAAAGAAGGGCAGAATTTTCATGATCTTGATGAAGAATTAAAGTCCAATTATGCTGATCCTAAGCGGACACAGAATAGTATTTATTTGAGATTAAAAGGCAATGAACCGAGTGGAACGGTAATTAATGTGAGAAAATCCATGTGGATACATCCGAGATTGGATCGTGCAATCAGTGTAAGGGAAGCGGCTAGACTTCAATCCTTTCCGGATAAATTTGTATTTACGGGAAGCAAAGATTCACAATATCAACAAGTGGGAAATGCTGTTCCGCCACTGATGGCAAAGGGATTAGCAGAATGGTTGTACAATTATATACGAGAACAAGAGTAAGAACTATAATAATAGTCTGCACTGCTGGGAGGGAAAGGAATGTATGAACAAAATTGCGTGCCGTTTGCACCGTCATTAATTGAATCAATGCGTTCATTGGGGTATTCTTTTCCTTCAGCGATTGCAGATTTGATTGATAACAGCATTAGTGCAAAAGCTGATGAAATAACTATTTTATCAGAACCATCTGTCGATCCTTGGATGGTAATATTTGATAATGGTTGTGGAATGTCAAAAGATGAATTGTATGAAGCAATGAGATACGGAAGTAAAAATCCATTGGATAAAAGGGAATGTGATGATTTAGGAAGATTTGGTTTAGGACTTAAAGCAGCATCCCTATCGCAGTGCCGACGATTAGTGATTGCCAGCAAAAAAGATAATAAAATAAGCGCATATTCATGGGATCTTGATTTTGTCATAGAAAAAGGTGCATGGGTATTGAAGTGTTTTTCGGACGAAGAAACAAAAGAATATATTCACATAGAGATGTTGGATAAAGTGAAAACAGGAACGTATATTCTGCTAGAGAATTTTGATAGAGTTAAGGAAAGCACAGCCGACATTAACACAACATTTAATAAAAATCTAAGTGATATGGAAAATCATATCGCACTTGTATTCCATAGGTTTATAGAGGAAGGACTTACAATTAAGTTAAACGGTATGAAAATTGAGGGGCGTGATCCTTTTTTAAGTACGAATCCAGCTACTCAGAAAAAAAGAGAAAGCTCTTTTTACGTAAATAATGAAAAGATTACATTAAAGCCATATGTGCTTCCGCATTTGTCAAAATTAAAACAGGAAGATTTAGATAAGCTTGGAGGGAAAGAACATATTCGAAATGAACAGGGCTTTTATGTATATAGAAATAAACGGCTGATTATATGGGGAACGTGGTTTAGGCTTGAAAGAAAGGATGAATTGAATAAGTTAGCACGTGTAAGAGTTGATATTCCAAACTCTTTGGATTATATGTGGGCAATTGATATTAAAAAGAGCACTGCTTCGCTTCCTGACATGATAAAAAAGAATATGTTTAACGCTGTATATGAAACAGTTTTAAATAGTGAAAAAGTATATACATACAGGGGGAGAAAGGAAAAGAATGATAAAAATATAGAAGTGATTTGGGAAAAAATTAAAATGCGGGATGGTTATAAATATGTAGTCAATCGGAAAATTCCTCAACTGAAGCTTTTAGTAGAAACTATGGAACCAGAACAAATCAAGCTTTTGGATTCTGCTATAAATGGGATAGAAGAAGCGTTTCCTGTCAATGCACTATATGTCGATGTGGCAAAAGGAACTATTGAAGAACGTGATAAAAAGGAAATAGAAGATGTATGGGAAGAATTGCAGATTCAGATGGACTATGTTAAATCAAAAGGACTTCATATAGTAGAATATTATAAAGCATTTATGAATACGGAACCATATTGTAATTATGATGAAATTAAAAAGCGTATTCAAAAGGAGATAGAAAATAATGAATAATATTGAAAAGAGATTTCATGGTCTTGTAAGTTCTTTTTTAGCAGGCGAGCCAGAGATTAAAGAGCGGACGATTGATGAAAAAATAGCGGAATTAAGGTGTTTGCCAACTTTTTCTGACTTGACAGATGTTGAGGTGGAAAATGTTAGAGCAGAAATTAAATCAGAATTCTCTATTAAACTTGATCAAGGTTCTCTCATTCAAGAAAAAGGGCATGAAAAGTGGTTTTTGGATAAAAAACCTTTACTAGATATGAAATATTGGGAAAGATACAAAAAGTATCTTTTAAATGACAAAGGTTTTTCTGTTAAAGTAGTAAATACGATGGATGATATTTTGGATAAATTGACTGATTTATTAGGAGATCCAAGCAGGGATGTTGCATATAGCAGACTTGGATTAATTATAGGAGATGTACAATCAGGCAAAACTGCTAATTATTTAGGGTTAATCTGCAAGGCTGCAGATGCTGGATATAAGGTTGTTGTCTTGATGACAGGAACAATAGAAAAACTGAGAAAACAAACACAGATGCGGGTTGACGAAGGATTTGTTGGCGCAGATAGTGATGCTATGATGAAAATGTTGGAGAATGGACAAGTTATTGGGGTCGGAAAATATGATTCTTCGATTGTTCGTCCGGTTGTTCTGACTTCAACGGCGGATGATTTTAAACAACAAAATGCAAACAATTTGGGATTTGATTTACGAAATATTAACGGACCGGTTATTTTTGTTGTCAAGAAAAATTCATCAATTCTCAAGAGACTAAATAAATGGCTGACGACATTTAATCAAAATGGACAACAAAAAATCCGGCAGTCTATTTTGGTGATAGACGATGAAGCAGATAATGCATCGGTGAATACAAATAAAGATGAAGATTCACCAACCGCAATAAATGGGCAGATTCGAGATTTAGTCAGCAAGTTTGAAAAATCCAGTTATGTAGGGTTTACAGCGACTCCGTTTGCAAATATTTTTATTGATCCGGACAGTTATGACGCTATGTTGGAAGAGGATCTTTTCCCCAAAGATTATATATATTCATTGAATGCGCCGTCGAATTATATAGGTGCAAGAAATATCTTTGCAGAAGATGGAAATGCAACTTATATGCTTGTGGAGATAGATGATAACTTGAAAAATCCTCAAAGCATAGAATTTATACTGCCATTGAAACATAAATCTACAATTCATGTGAGAGAACTTCCAAAAGACTTAAAAACAGCTATTGAGGCATTTGTGCTTGCAAATACTATGGAAGATTTGAAGGGGATTTCAGATAATCACAGGTCAATGCTTATAAATGTCAGCAGGTTTACTGTTGTGCAGGAAGAAGTAAGTGGGCTGGTCAATGAGTATTTAAAAAATATACAGAGTGCGTGTAAATTATACTGTAAATTATCTACAGATAAGGCATTACAGGATACATACATAATGCGGTTGAAAGAAACATTTGAAACCATCTATTCAAATGTTGATTTTACGTGGAAAGAAGTACAAGCACAATTATACAGCTCATGTGGCAGTATTATGGTACAGACAATAAATCAACGTAATGGTCAAAATTTAAATTATGATGATTATCCGCATGGATTACGCTTAATAGCTGTTGGTGGAATGAGTCTTTCTCGAGGATTGACTTTGGAGGGCTTAGTAATAAGTTATTTTTACAGAAACTCGCGTATGTATGATACCTTAATGCAGATGGGAAGATGGTTTGGATATCGGGGAAAGTATGCAGATCTTTGCCGTATATGGATGTCTGATGACAGTATTGAATGGTATCGTTATATTAGTCAGGCAACAGATGAACTTCGGGAAGAAGTAAAGAGGTTTGAGGATTCAGGATTAACGCCCAAAGACTTTGGATTACGTGTCAGGTCAGATTTAACGGCGCTGATTGTAACGGCGCGGAACAAAATGCGTAGTACAGAACAGATGGAGTGTGCTATAAGTTTTAGCGGAGTATATATTGATACACCGGAAATTTATGCAGATGTAGATAAAAATAGAAGGAATTTGAAGAGTGTCAATAGTTTAATAAAAACATGTATAGAATACGGCGAAGCATTTATTCCTAAAAAAGAAGGTAATCAATTTATTATCAGAGATATACCTGTGCAGATAATTTTGGAGTTTTTGGACGAGATAGAAGTGTCGCCTAAAAATGAAAAATTTAATACCATGGCAATAAAAAAATTTATTAGAGAATATCGCGGCAGGGAATTGGAAAAGTGGGACATTGCTTTTGCTTCGGGCAGTTCAGAACGAGAAATTGAACTTTATAATGATATAAAATATCCTTGCGTATGGAGAAGCTTTTCTGTTGAAAATAATGGAAAAATCTTAAAAATGTCTGGAAGTAAAAAACACTTAGCTGGTGGTGGTGATGCGGCGGCTGCACTGTCCAAAGAAAAAGTGCGCGAATTAAAAGAAAAGAGTGAAAATAATTTGTCCTCTAATGACTATTTTAAGAATGTAGATAGAAATCCGCTGCTAACTGTATTTGTTGTTGATTTGAAAGAATGTAAACCATCTGAATTTAGTGACCTGGGAGAAGAGATTAAAGAACAATATTCTCAGGATTATGTCATAGGATTTGGAATGGGAATTCCATCTCTGTCAGATCAGGAAACAAAGTATGTGAAGTATGTATTAAATAAAATTGCTATACAACAGATATTCGAGGATGAGCTGGATTTGAGCGAGGATGATGATTAAATGGATTTGAAGTCTAAATTTGAAAAGGGAAAAGCAAATAGAACCTTTCAACGCATTGATAGTACATATACAGTTAATATATTTGTAGGATTTGATGATGATGGCAGAATGACGGTTGTTATTACAGGAGATTCTGCTTTCAAGCAAATTAAATCAACAAAGCTGATTGATGTGTCACTAAAAATGCGTAATGACGGAAAAATGGCATTATCGTTTTCGCTGTTAGATACAGCCTATGAATCGTTGTTTTTAATCTTTTGTAATGACATTATTGCCATTTGTGAAAAGGCAGGAAGTGCTCAGGCAATTGCATGTGCAATTATAAGGTGGAAATATTGGAAAGAAATGTTTGGTAAAAGAAAACAAACTATATTAGATAAGCAGGAGATAAAAGGATTGATTGGCGAACTGCTGATTTTGAAAGAAGGTATTTTGACAAGCTGGGGTGAAGAAAAGGCAGTTCAAGCATGGATGGGACCATTGTCCGGACATAAAGATTTTGAGATTGATGATACATGGTATGAGATAAAGAGTGTTAATGAGAATGCTCTGCAGGTAAAGATTAGTTCTCTGGAACAGCTTGAATCGGATAAAAAGGGGCATTTAATAGTGGTGCGATTGGAAGATACAAGTACGGTTGTGGAGAATGCTATTAATGTAAATAAATTGACGGCTGAAATCATTGGTTTGATTACAGATGTTGAGAATCTAAGTATTTTTCAAACAAAATTAGACAATATAGGGTATTCGTTCGATGAAGAATATAATTCGTGGAATTTTCTATATAAAGGCAGGCAGTCGTACTATGTGGATGAGGCATTCCCGCGAATTCGCAAGAAGGATGTAGATAGTTCTATCGGAAATGCTCAATATACAATTATACTTGATGGCATTGAGAGGTTTAAGGAGGATTGGGTTTGACTGTTGAAGAATATAGAGAGCAATTATTAGAGGATATGGCGGTTGCGGCAGCTGCTGATGGCAATAGCACTGCGGATAAAGAGTTCCTTTATTATGTTACAGATGTCCTTGCAACAGGAGAGGAATTTGATGATTTTATTGAGTGCCATCAAGAAGGAATTTCTCATAAAAGAGCAAATATTGAGATTGACGGATATGCTTTTGATGATGCAGATGGCAGCTGCTGTGTGTTTATCTTAGATTATCATGGCCCGTTTGAAAATGATTCTATAAATGCAAAAGATATTGAAATTAAATTCAACCTTATCCGTCATTTTGTTGAGGAAGCAATTAACTATAACATGGGGTTTGAAGAAAGTTCTCAAGAATATGAGTTCAATATGTTGTTGCATGAAAAAGCGGCTGAAATTACTAAATTTCGTTTTTATATACTAACAGATGCTTATAACCGTCAAAGAGTAAAGAACATAAAAGATATTGAAATAGCCGGAATTAATGTTGAAAGAAATGTTTGGGATATATCTAGAATTTTTGACATTATAAGTTCGACGAGTCAAAAAGAAAGTGTAGAAATTATATTTGATAGGATGGGAGTTGACGGTATTCCATGCGTAAAAGCAGTAGAGTATGAAAATGTGAAAGCTGATATAGAATTACCAATAAAATATGAAAATGAAAGCATAGAAGAGGTAATAATGCCGGATAATACCATTACCTATTCATCTTATTTAGCGGTTGTTCCGGGACAGGTATTAAATGATTTATATATGGAGTTTGGCTCCAGGCTTTTAGAAGGAAATGTACGCTCCTTTCTAAGTGCAAGAGGAAAGGTAAATAAAAGTATTCAGAATACTATTAAAAATTATCCGGAAATGTTTTTTGCATATAACAATGGCATAGCAGCAACTGCGACTGAAATTGATACAGAAATGACACAGGAAGGTCTTGTTATAAAAAGAATTAAAGATTTGCAGATTGTGAATGGAGGACAGACGACTGCTTCAATAGCATATACCTTACTAACGCAGAGAAAGGATGATAATGTCAATATATCTAAGTTGTATGTTCCGATGAAAATATCCGTCTTGGATCATAGTATGTCAGAACGAATTATACCTAAGATATCAGAGTATTCAAACTCTCAAAATAAAGTTGATGCGTCTGATTTTTTTTCAAACCATCCGTTTCATATTAGGATGGAGGAGTATTCTAGAAAAACTCCTGCACCTGCAGTGCAAGGAAATCAATATCAACAATATTGGTATTATGAAAGAGCTAAGGGACAATATAATCAGGGCAAAATGAAGTTTAAACCCAAATCCAGCCAAATGAAACAGTATGAAATGCGTTATCCTGCGAGCCAAGTTATAAAATTGGTTGACTTGGCAAAATATATGGAGATTTATAATTGTGTTCCTCATATAGTAAGTAAAGGGAAACAAGCTTTAGTAAGGACGTTTTCAAATGAAATAAAGAGGCAGTGGGATAAAAATGATGAAGTATTTAATGTATATTATTTTAAACGAGTTGTTTCATTGGCAATTATATTTAAAGCGACAGATGAGATTATTAAGCAAAAAGCATGGTGGAAGGAAAAACATTCTTACAAAGCTAATGTTATAGCTTATGCTATGAGTATTTTGTTTGATTATATCCGAAAAAACTGTAAAGATTATTCTTTGGATTTTGGTAAAATATGGTCACAACAAAGTATATATCAAGAACTTTGGCAACAGATGTCTGTTTTATGTGATGAGGTGTATGAATATATTACGGAATCATCCAGAATGGTCGAAAATGTAACAGAGTGGTGTAAAAGAGAGTTATGCTGGGAAAGAGCACAAAATAGAGAATGGTTAATACAAGATAGTTTTATTAAGACACTGGTGCCGGTATCTGAAATAAAGGATATACAAAAAGATGCTAAAGCTGTGAGAAAAATAGCTAATGAGGTGGATGATCTTAAATATATTATTTCAGTAGGAGAAAATTATTGGAATCAAGTATACGAATGGGGGAAAGGAAGAAAGTTTCTTACTGATATGGAGGATTCACTATTAAAAATGGCAAAAAGTATTTCAATTACAGGGAAAATACCATCTGACCGACAGGCAAAAGCCATAATAAGAACCAGGGATAGGCTTATCGGAGAAGGAATGCCTTTAACATTTTCATAAAAAGGGGATGGTTGATATGGATAATCTTACTCCAGAACAAAGAAAAAAGAATATGCAGCATATACGTTCAAAAAATACTGAAATTGAATGCATACTTCGAAAAGCACTTTGGAAGAAAGGATATCGGTATAGAAAGCATTATACAAAACTTCCTGGAAGGCCGGATATTGTTCTGACAAAGTACAAAATTGCAATTTTTTGCGATGGTGAATTTTTTCATGGGAAAGATTGGGAAATGCAAAGGAAGAAAATTGAAAAAAGTAATAACAGTGATTATTGGATTGTGAAAATAGAAAGCAATATTAATAGAGATGAAGATATTAACAAAAGATTAAAAGCTATGGGATGGGTGGTGCTGCGCTTTTGGGGTGGAGATATAAAGAAAAATGCTGAAAGTTGTGTAAAAGCAATAGAAGAAGCTGTTTTTGATATAAGAATGAGTAGTATAAGCTGAAGAATAGGATGAGGGAAGAAAAGTATATGGCTCAAATTGATATTAGTAATTTAAAGAAAATAAATAAGGAAAGAAATAACGTACACGATCAAGTATATGCAACATATACAGTTTTTGATTATAACGGTAAGAAATATTTGCAAATAGATACTTATGGAAAGCCGGCGCGGGAGAATCCTGAAAAAATTAGTCAATCATTTCAAGTGAATAGAGAAACTGCTGCTTATATAGCAAATTTGTTAATTGAGGAATTTGGTTTAAAGCTATGTTAATAAATCTATTTACAACATATAAAAGAAATATGTGAATAAAAGAGTGGTTGTTTGCTCTAATAATTGATATATTTATTAATGATATTGTGACAAAAGGCGGACAAATAGGATGATTGAACACCAAACAATAGAATGGAAGGAATCATGGCACGATGAATATCTGGAATGGATCTGCGGCTATGCAAACGCATACGGTGGAACGCTTTATATTGGCAAAAATGATGATGGCGATGTTGTTGGTATAAGCGATAAGGACAGCAGGAAACTGTTGGAAGTCATTCCGAATAAGATCACTGATACAATGGGTATTGTGGCAGACGTCAATCTTCTATATGAAGGGGATCTGCAGTATATTGAAATTATTGTGGAAAAGTATCCTTCGCTCATCAGCTATCATGGCAAGTATTTTTATCGTTCTGGCAGTACCATGAGAACAATTACCGGAAAAGAGCTGGATAAGGCGCTTTTGAAATCCCAGGGCAGGACATGGGACGGTATGCCAATCCCGAAATTGAAAGTCGAGGATTTAAGGCGGGAAGCAATAGAATTATTTAAAGAGAAAGCGGTAAGGCGTGGCAGGCTGACTCCGGAGGAAACAGAAGTCGAAGATTCTATTCTTCTGGACAATCTGCATTTGTTTGATGAGGACGGCTACCTGATCCGGGCGGCTATGCTGGCATTTTATAAAGACCCGGAAAAGTGGGTAACCGGTGCTTATGTAAAAATAGGTTATTTTGAACAGTCAGATGCAGATTTAAGGTATCAGGATGAGGTGCATGGCTCTTTGATCGAGCAGGTGGACAAGACGGTTGATCTGGTATATACAAAATACATGAAAGCATTGATCACCTATGAGGGAATCCAGCGGGTGGAGCAGTTTATGTTTCATCAGGATGCTTTTCGGGAGATCCTGCTGAATGCTATTGTTCATAAGGATTACAGTGCTTGTAATCCAATCCAGATCAGCGTGTATGAAGATAAAATCTATATCTGGAATGATGGGGAGATGCCGGAAGGTCTGGATTCAACGGACAAGCTGTTTATGAAACATTCTTCAAAACCTTATAATCCCAAACTGGCAAATGTCTTTTTTATGAGCGGAATGATCGAAGCCTGGGGACGCGGATTTGATAAGATTAAAGAAGCCTGTGCCAGATATGACGGTCCGCTGCCGGAATATAATATAAGTAAGTCGGGAGTTATGGTGCTTTGTAAGGCTTGTGATAGGTATCTCAAGTTGCTTTCGGGTGAGGAAAATAATTCGCTCATTTCAAATGAGCGAATTATGAGCGAATTGATGAGCGGAAAAATGAAAAAGCCTGTGCAGCAGATACTGGAGTATCTTAAATATAATGATACAATTACTACGATGATTGGAAAGGAGATTACAGGAAAATCGGAAGCGCAAGTCCGTAGGTACTTGAAAGCACTGGCGGATTGCGGAGTTGTCAAAAGTAAAAAAACAACAAAAGGAAATGCTTATACAAAAATATGAATAATTCGCTCATTTGAAATGATTGAATTATGAACGAAAAGTTAAAGCTGGAGTAGTGGATGGATAATTTCGTCGATGAAATAAAAGAAATTGCATTACAACTGAAAAAAATAAATGAGATGGCATACTTACAATATAAACCTATTGTTTGTGATTTATGCAGTAGAATTGCTCCGTTGAATGAAGTGGAACATACTTTAGATGCTATGCTTGATTTTTGCGCAGATGATACGGTGTTGGAGTTATTTAAGGAGTTATGCAGGCACTATTATGGCATTTATCCGGAAATGATAGCTGATCAAATCAATGTGTATCGTGAAGTTTGGGATGCGGAATAGAAAAAATATTTTGAAATAATAGAGAGAATGGATACCAATAGTTTCAAAGCTCGGATTCTAAAACTCTAAAGCTCAAAAAAGGCTTTAGGAAAAGCTTTGGAGAATTAGGTTATGGAATTTATGAAAGAAAAGGACACTATGAATGATAGGCAGAAAGAGGATAAGATAAGAAATATGCTATATTCTATGCACACAAAAGGGATTATTGTTCGTGATGGAACTAATCGACGATTATCTAAATGGATCTTAAAATAATTTTTTAGATAATGATTTAGATAATAAAAAAATTCGGTAAAGACATGAATTGCCTAAAAAGTGAGAGAGAAACCAGACAAAAGTGTGCCAGATGATTATCTAAATAGAAAAAAATATTTTTCTTAGATGATTTCAAGATGATGATAGTAGGTTTAGCAAAATACAAGCTGCATAGAAAAGCATAAGAATGTTGTGCTGACCGTTAGAAATTGTTCTGCATGGGTACAATTTGGGTACACCAGTCTTGTAACTACATAAAAGGACAACAAAACCGCAACAAATGATACGATTTGCACAAGCAAAACAATAGAAAAACAAGATATATTCTGTACTCTGAAAAGAGTTTGAGTGATGAAATGGATAGGCAGCTACTATGAATCATATTTGTACTATGACTACGACAGTTATAATAAATGAAAGGGAACGGCTCTCCGTTCCCTTTTTCCATCATAATTATTGCCTTTAAAAATGCTGAAATACAAGACTGGTATTAGCTTTCGGGAGGTGATATGATTTGCTTCCGATACAAAAGGGGTAATGTCTATGAATAAGGACTGGATGTTTTTTTGTGGCAAAACCAGTTTGCTAAGGCCTTGGAAACGAATCAGTCTACTGCACAGTTTGACCTTTCTCTGACGGCCCAAGATGCAGAATTTATTTTAGAAGAACGGAAAATGTTTTGAAGGAGCGGAAAAAAGTGGAGTTTGGACAGGGAATTGTTCCCAAAATCATTTTTGAATTTTGTGATTCGCATTATATCGACTAGAATAACTATGTTGATACCATAATCCGGCTTCAAGAGATATTCTATTTATATAAGAATGAAATTACGGATGTTGAGCTTCTTCATTTGATGAAAGAATAGTTTGAATAGATTTGTTTCGGAGATTTGGAGTATCTGGAAGGAACATGTCATGCTAATTTTGCACAGGTTGTTCGGGCAGGATACGATGGTTATAAGGGCCTGGCCGGGTGTGGCGAGTATTCAAAATTTGATAAAAAAGATGGGATTATGAATTATATTTTAAGACGCTGAAGGCGTTTCGCTGGGGGTAAGAAGTGATGAATTATACGATGGAAGAATTGGTGCCGATTGTAGGAAAACTGGCAGAAAAATATACTACCTATGAGAGTACATCTATCGCACATGAAAAAGCGGGGCAGTTGATGGAAGCTGTTTTATACTGTATTCGTGAATTAGAGCAAGACGGAGATAATTTTGCAATTTCGACAGATAGAATATCCGCACAGTAGGCATACGAAACGGGATTATTGTGTGTATTGAGAATAAGGTAAAAAACACTAGATATATATAATTCAATCATGGCAAATTTTAGACATTATGAGAATAAGTATTTATATCGTACTTTTGTTTTGGAATTACCTCCTACTACAATATATTTATGGTTAATACCCCCTTACAGCCAGTAAGGAATTATCCATCTTGTTGCTTAAGCTGTTAG